>CAJTNR010000006.1 GCA_910577635.1 uncultured Vampirovibrio sp.
ATATACTTAGTATTTCAAGTGCACGTTTATATATCAATTGATTCTCCTTTTGCTAATTTAAGAATACCATAGAACTTATCTTGCATTTCTTTATTAATTATACTAAAGTTATCCTTAACACCCAAAGAAACAACGGCTGGTGTGTAAACATATCCGTTATAAAGCATTGTCCATTCATCAACCATAAATCGATATTCATCCCAAAACTTTACAATGCTTCTATAATATCTACGGATAATATCTTCTTCTGCTACATTATGACCGCCGTTTTTTACCCTTTGTTTAACACGTTCAATACAAAGTGCGCAAGTTTGAAGAAAAGAATAAATTAAGATTATATTATAATCCTTTTGTTTTGCCTTGTTTATAATTCTTACTATATTATTACCTGATAAGGTTGATTCAACAACAAAAGACTTATTATTTTTAAAATATTCACTCAATCTTTTAAAATAAAGCTTTCCTGCAGATATCGGAACGCTATTAATAGAATTAGGACAGATTTCTTTCGCTATCTCATCAGCATTAAGAAATAATAGATTTTTTTCTTTAAGAAGAAGTGTCGCTAATGTACTTTTACCGCTGCCATTAGCCCCGGCAATAATATATAATGTTTTTTTTTGCTTTTGCATATTGATATTATATCATAATATCAGCTAATACAATGTTTAAGATTACAAATTTATAATTAAATAGAATAATTATAAACAAGTTGTGTTAATAGCTATTCTTCTTCTCCTTTTTCATTGAGTCCATTTTCTATGTTGAAAAATTCATAGCATAGTTTGTCTGCTTCTTTGTGTATGTTTTCAATAGTTGAAAGTATGTAGTATACTATATCTTCATCTTGATGTTTGTCACAAAAACAAAGTAGTAGAATAGAATAGCCATGGATTCTTTTTGCTGCTTTATGGTTTTTATTAAATCTTTCCTCATTTATTTTTATATCCACAATTCCCTCTGTTTCTAAGCTAATAATGTTAACAGTATTAATATATACTGAATAATATTTCTGATATGTTCATATATAAGACAAAAGGAAGGGAATACTATTGAATTTGATATTGAATAAATTTTCATTAAAAGTTTTTTTATTTAACATTTTTTTACCTTATTAAGTCAATATTTACAAAGACAATGGTAAGATTAATTTATGTATAATTCCATTACACCAAACATAATAAATATTATTTTTAAATTACAATTCTATCTTTTTACTTTGGAAATAGTTACTACAACAATATCTTTTACACCTTTATCCAATAAACAATCAATAAGTTCCTCAACCGTTGCTCCTGAGGTTGTAATGTCATCTAGCAATAAGACTTTTTGTCCTTTAATTTTATCAACAATTATATTATCAACCTCAAAACTCCCTTTAATATTCTTTTTTCTGTTTTTTGCACTGTACTGGGGTTTTGTGTATTTGGTTTTTTTAATTAAACTGTCTAAAACTTTGTATCCTGTGAGCTTTTTTAGCTCTTTTGCAATTAAACCCATATGATTATATCCCCTGCTTGCACTTTTTAGGAAAAAACTCGGAGGGTAGATGATAATGGAATTATCTAATTCTATTTTTTGAATATAGTTAAAAACAAGTCGTGCTAAGACTTTTGCGCAGTTTTTATGATGAGAAAATTTCAATAATTGGATTAGTTTTTTAATAATTCCACTGTAGTTAAAACAGCTGTATATTTTTATTCCTTTATAAATTCTATGTGGAAAACCTGATAAATAATTAATTTGTTTTACACAGGTTTTGCACAGTAATTCATCAGTTTTTGAACAAGAACAAATAACGCATTTTTGATTGTAGATAAGATTTAATATTGCATCTAAAAACATTTTTTTATTGTAACCAAATAAAACCAATTTGTGAATAAATTAAAAATATGTTTTAATTATAAAAACAAGGAGGAGCAATAATGAAATTTGATACTAAACTACTGCACTCAGGGTTTAATCCTAAAGAACATAATATGTGTATTAATGTTCCAATTTACCCTACAACCGCTTTTGACTTCGGATCTGTTCAAAGAGGGGCGGATTTATTCGACCTTAAGTGCGAAGGTGATATCTATACAAGACTTTCTAATCCTACAAGCAATATTTTAGAAAAAAGACTTGCAGACCTTGAAGGAGGAGTTGGGGCGCTTTGTTTTTCATCAGGTCAAGCGGCAACTACCGCTGCGATTTTAAATATTACAAGTGCGAATCAGGAAGTTGTTGCTTCTTCTACCTTGTATGGAGGAACTTGCAACCTTTTTTCCCACACTTTAAAAAAACTGGGGATTGAGGTAAAATTTGCTCTAGGAGATGATATTGAAGACTTTGAAAAACTAATAACCAATAAAACCCGCTGTATTTTTATCGAACTATTGAGCAATCCCGCTCTTAATATTATTGATATTGAAAAATTGGCTAAATTAGCGCATAAAAATAATATTCCTTTAATTGTTGATAATACAATCCCTACTCCATACTTATGCAAACCAATCGAATGGGGGGCAGATATTGTTGTTCATTCAACAACTAAATACTTATCAGGACACGGCAATGCAATGGGCGGGGCTATTGTTGATTCAGGGAACTTTGATTGGGCTAAAGCAGGGAAATTTCCTGAATTATCAGAACCCGATGAATCTTACCACGGGATAGTTTATACTGAAACATTTAAAAATGCAGCATTTATTGTTAAAGCAAGAGCGCAGTTAATTAGAGACCTAGGAAGCTCTCCTAGTCCTTTTAATTCCTACTTAACAATTTCAGGTCTTGAAACTCTTAGTCTTCGTATGCAAAGACACTGTGAATCAGCTCTTAAGGTTGCTCGGTTTTTAGAGGATAATAAGTATATTTCCTGGGTGAATTATCCAATGCTTGAAAGTAATAAATATCATAGTTTAGCAAAAAAATATACTCCTAAGGGATGCTCTTCAATTGTGGGTTTTGGGTTAATAGGAGGCGCAAGTGCCGGGGTTAAGTTTATTGAAGCTTTAAAGATTCCTATTTTTACAACCAATATTGGAGATACAAGAAGCATTATAACTTATCCTTATATTACAACTCATAGACAACTGAGTGAAGCTCAAATGAAGGCTTGTAAAATAGGGGCGGATACAATGCGATTCTCAGTTGGTTTAGAAGATATTGATGATATAATTGATGACTTAGATAATGCAATTAGAGAATCTCAAAAATGATAGTTGAAACAAAGTATTATACAATTGAAGATAACATTGAACTTGAATCGGGGAGGTCTTTAGGGAATATTCAAGTTGCTTATGAAACCTATGGAAAGTTAAATGAAAAAGGGGATAATGCGATTCTTTTACTGCATGCGCTGACAGGAGATGCGCATGCTGCAGGGTATCATAAGGGTGATAGTCGTCCCGGCTGGTGGGATGATATGGTAGGAATAGATAAAGCATTCGATACTAACAAATATTTTGTTATTTGTTCTAACATGTTAGGAGGGTGCAAGGGAACCTGCGGACCTAATTCAATCAATCCTCAGACAGGCAGGGAGTACGGATTAAGTTTTCCTGTAATTACAATAGGAGATGTTGTTAAAGTTCAAAAAAAACTAATTGATTACCTGGGTGTTAAAAAACTAACCGTAGCGGGTGGATCAATGGGGGGCATGCAAGCTTTACAATGGGCGCTTGATTATAATGAACTTGTTAATAGGGTTATTGTAATTGCTTCAACTCATAAGTTGTCCGCTCAAAGTATCGCTTTTAATGCTGTTGGCAGAAACGCAATTCTGCAAGACCCCAATTTTCAAGGGGGCAATTATTACCACTCCAAAAAACCTGATAAAGGTTTAGCTATAGCAAGAATGGTCGGTCATATAACTTATCTTTGCCAGGAAGCAATGCAGAATAAATTTGATAGAAGATTTCAAGACAAAGACACTCCAAGTTTTGACTTTGGAATCGATTTTGAAGTTGAAAGCTACTTAGCTCATCAAGGCAAGGTTTTTGTCGATAGGTTTGATGCTAATAGCTATCTTTATATAACTAAAGCGGTTGATTACTTTGATATTGCACAAAAATACGGTTCTTTGGAAGCTGCTTTTAAAGATACGCAAGCTAAATATCTTATTATCTCTTTTTCAAGCGACTGGCTTTTTCCATCAAGTCAATCAAAGGAGCTTTGCCGTGCTCTAATGTACAATAAAAAGGATGTTTCTTATTGTGAAATTGAATCTCCTTGCGGACATGATGCTTTTTTGCTTGAATATCAAACACAGACAAAAATTATTGCAAGTTTTTTAAGGAGTGAATAACAACATTGGATAAACACTACATTGAATCAAAAGGATTACACTTAAACTATTCAATTATTCTTGATATGATTGAAAAAGGATCCAATGTGCTCGATTTGGGCTGCGGGAGCGGGACTTTGCTTAAAATGTTCAAAGATAAAGGAATTAAAGCAAGGGGAATTGATATTGAGCAAAAAAATATTGTCCAGTGTCTGCAAAAGGGTTTATCCGTTTTTCAAGGGGATATAGATGAGGGTTTGAATGATTATCCCAGTCAATCTTATGATTATGTTGTTTTGAATCAAACTCTTCAATCAACAGAAAAACCGGATTATGTAATTAAAGAGATGCTTAGAGTGGGAAAAAAAATTGTCGTTAGTTTTCCCAATTTTGCCTATTGGAGAGTGCGATTCTATCTTCTAATTAAAGGAAAAATGCCTAAATCTAATATTCTTCCTTTTGAATGGTACAATACTCCTAATATTCATCTTCTTACTATTAAAGACTTTTATGAGTTTGCAAAAAACAATAATTTTAGAATTGAAAAGAAAATTTGTTCAAATAAAGCAAAAATCAAACAAGGATTGTTTTTTAGTTTATTTGATAACTTTTTTTGCGAAGAAGTAATTTTTCTCTGTTCTTCAAATAATTAAAAAAAAGACCCCTTAATTATAAGAGGACGAATGGTAAGAATTATTTTTTATATTTTTTTATAGATAATCAAGCAAAGAAACACTTGACATTATCTGGGATCCGACCATGTAACTTGCTTGAAGAGCTTGTTGGGCGCTCATTAAGTCAGAAGCTGCTTTAATGATATCTACTTCTTCTAAATCAACTCTATCCTGGGTCAATTTGGTAATTTGACCTGCGTTTGATTCTTCAAGTGAACTTAATTTAATAACCTTAGCGCTTATTGTCCCTTGCGCTTGGGAAATGTTTTTCGAAACAGTGTCTAAAACATCCAGTTTTTCTCGAATTTTATCATGGTCCAAAGGCTCTTGTCTTAACAGGTTATCTAAGTCTTTCATCTCATTAAAAAAGTTATTGTTGTTGTCAAGTTCAAAAATCTTATCACCTGATAAGTTGTAGGTATAGGTTTTTCCCTCAGCAATTGTAATATTTCGATTTGAAGCACTATCAACAGATCCTTGATAGGTAATATTCCCCCCGATTTCATCATAAGGTTTTACTGCTGTATATGTTCCTGAAAAAATATAGTTATCAAGATATTTAACATTAATTTTATCTTGAATAGTTGAAACTTTTTCTTTAATCTCATCCGCATAAGCTTTAGCAGCATCAGGGGTAGTGGTTCCAGTTGAAGCTGCAGCAATGCTTGAGTTAATATTGCTCAATTCATCTACAATATCTCCTAAAGTGTCATAAGCAAGATTCATTTCAGCATTGGCAGCTTTAATATTACTTTGATATTCATTCATTTTTGCAAGTTCGTCTTTTAACTTTAAAACCTTGGTAGCATCAGCCGGGTTCTCAGAGACTTTAGTAAAGTTTTTACCGCCTGCAATTTTATTAAGAAGATTGACATAGTTATTGTAAGAGCTTCCCATTGAACTCGATAACATTTTTGATAATGTTGTTGTTGCGATTCTCATAATTAAAAATCCTTTTTAAACCATTGATAAAATTGTACCCATAAGGTCATTAACTGTTGTAAAGACTCTTGCTGAGGCTTCAAAAGCCCTTTGATAGCGAATCATATCCGATAATTCTTCGTCTAAATTAACGCCGATTAAGTTTGCGTAGTTATTGGCATCTGTTTGGTAAATATCATTATAAGTTTTAGCTTTGGAGTTAATTTTATTCAAATCTCCTCCGCTTTTAGAAGCTGAATGTATTAAAAACTGTGATAGGGTTGCATTGTTGACTCCATCTCCAACAGAGCAGATATTTTTGTTCTGAAGAGCGCTGAATTCAATGGCATTATCAGAGTTTCCAATGGCTTTTGTCCAGTCAGAACCGTTGAAATCATCCAAATTAATCCTTGCGGCACTAACTTTATAAGGATTGGACAGGATATCATCATTAATTTTAATATTATCAGCCCTAAAGTCGTTTGTTCCGTCTATTGTATCAATAAAAGGAGTTGTTGCTTTTTCTAAGATTAAATTACCGTCATTGTCTGTCGTAATTGAAGCAGCAAAAGACTTTCCATCATCATAGTTCTGAATTTTATTAAGCTCAGTGCAAAAAGCATTTGCAGCACTGTTTAGGGAAGCTTTTAAGCTGTTAACATTAGAAAAAGAAGAGTTTTCACCATTCAAAAAGTCAACATACCCTTTTAAAGATCCTTTGGTTAAGGACTCTGTAACTCCTTTGGTTATAATGTAATCCGGATTTTCAATTGATTTTAAACCAAAACTAATTGTGTTGTTAATATCGTCTTTATCTACCTTTAAATCCAAACTATAGCGTTGTTTTGCGCCTTCAACAACATTAATCCCGTTAATGTATAAATTAACTGAACCGTTCTGGTTTGTATCTGTTGTAATTGGAATATAGGTTGATAGTTCTTCTAATATCGTATTAATTTGAGCTTGTGTTGTAGTTGTGCCGCCATTTTTAATATGAGCTTTATTAATTTCAACCAATTCTTCTAAAAGCTTGTTAACATTATCAGTTGCGGTTTTTGCTTCCTCAATTGAATTATCTTTAATTTTATCATATTTAGCTGAGATATCGCCAAATTTATCAACAACATTCTGCGCAGCATTTACAAATTGCTCCCTTGTTGAAATATCACTTGGCATTTGCTCAAGTGCGCCTGAAGCTTTAAAAAATTCATTTAAAAGAGCATTTAACCCTCCTTCTCCTAAGTCATCTGAGATATCCTCTAAACCTGAAAGCTGATTTGCAAGGGTATTATAGTAATCAGCATCAGATTTAGAATTAAGAAGGTTTTTAAACTTTCCATTATCAATGTAGTTAGATAAAGAAGAAATTGAAGCCCCGTTCATTCCTCTTATTGTTGATAAAACACTATCGCAATCACTTGTGTATTCATTAGTTGCAAAATTCACTCTTTGTTTGTGGTAGTTTTCAACATTTAAATTAGCAATGTTTTGTGAAACCACGCTAAGAGCGTATTGGTGGTTCCTAATTGATCCAAGAGCGATATTCATTGATTGGTTTAATGACATAAATAAATCCTTTTATTTAAGCTTCTTTAGTAATTGATGAAATATCAAGACTTTTTTGATTAGTCTTTATT
The DNA here is from genome assembly GCA_910577635.1 of uncultured Vampirovibrio sp. Taxonomy (GTDB): domain Bacteria; phylum Cyanobacteriota; class Vampirovibrionia; order Gastranaerophilales; family Gastranaerophilaceae; genus RUG14156. The sequence continues at coordinate 7,500 of CAJTNR010000006.1, forward strand.
CCTTTTTCATTGTATGAACTTTTTTCACTTTGCGCTATATTTAAAATTCCAGATAACATCTCATTTATAACATTTAGTGAATGATTTATTAAGATTTCGTTGTTTTTATTAAGTTCTTTAATCTCTTTAGCAATTGTTCTAAGTTCGTTTTTTTCAGTTTCTTTTAAGTTATACTTGTCAAAATCGAACTTTGCAATAGTTTCACACAACTGAATCATATTCTCATCTAAAACCTGCATTTTTTCAAGGTCTTTTTGGATGATTGATTGTTTTTTTTCAATCAAGTTCTCTTTTAATAGTTTATAAGTTGAATAAATTTCATCAAAAGTCATAATTTTTCCTTTTTTATGCGCTATAATCCGCTATAACGCTTCTTCCATACATTAAACCGTAGTTGATATCATCAATTGAGAGGTTTTCTCCTAATTGGTTTGCATATTGCTGAATTTCTTTAACATCAACCTTTAGTTTTTCACTTTTTTTATCAATTAAGTTAATATCCTCTTGTTTGAAATCTTCAATAGGAACTTCTTTTTGAGGCGGTTTTTTTGATGCTTCAAAAGCGCGAAGGCCGCTGTTTAAATTAATTGATGAAATTGAGTTTGTATTATTGATATCCACTTTTTATCCTTTAACGGTTTTTTCTAATTGTGTATACATTTGTTTAGCTATTCCTAGGCTCATCTTAGGATTAGATGCTATGGTTCTTGCTATGTCGTTATACATAAACGATTTTAAGTTATCCAGGTATTTGGATTCTTGAAACAATGAGTTTGTTCTATCTACTGTTTTATCAAGCTCATTAAGCATTTTAGATACAAAAATTGATTCAAATTCAACTGAAACTTTCTTTAGTTGTTCACGCTCGTTTTTAGAGCCCTGTTTAATTTGATTGAGGATTGAAAAATCCGAACTATTTTGCAAATGGGTTGAGCCTATGTTTTCAATATAATTATTCATAATTTATATTACCTCGATTTCAGCTTGAAGTGACCCTGCGCTTGATAATGCCTGTAGAATTGCAATTAAATCCAGAGGAGTTACTCCAATGTTATTAAGTGCGCTAACTAAATCAGATAAACTTGAATTAGCCTGCATTTCAATTAAAGAAGCCTGTTTTTCTGTAATCTGCACTCCTGCGTTTTGCTCAAGTGCTGTTTGTCCTTGGGAAAACGGATTCGGCTGGACAATTTCATTATCAACAGTAATTGTAATTGTAATTCCTCCATGGGCAATTGCAGCAGGCAATAGTTTTGTGTTTCCCCCGATTACAATTGTTCCTGTTCTTTCATTTACTACAACTTTTGCTTTTTCACTTACAGCGCCGACTATCTGGTTTTCAATTAAGGATAGAAAAGTTACTCTATCATTTATGTATCTTTGAGGGATTGTAACAACAACCGCTCCCCCGTCAATTGCTTTAGAAGGGGCAATTCTTGTTGCAATGGTTTTTGAAATCCTGCTTGCCATGGTATAGTCTGCTTTATCCAATAAAAGAGTTAAGGTTGTTTCATCTCCTATTGAAGTTAGTATATCTCTTTCAATAATACCTCCATTAGGAACTCTTCCTGTTGTAGTAACTCCTTTAGAAGAACTTGCGCCTCCTGAACTTGCTTTAACTCCTCCAGTACTTACAGGACCTTGTGCAATAGCAACAATTTCTCCATTTGGAGCTCTCAGCTGGGTTTGAACTAAAACCCCTCCGGTTAAACTTTTAGCATCTGCCATAGCAGAAACTGTAACATCAATTTTATCTCCTTCCTTAGCAAAAGGCGGAATTGTAGCAGTTACAATAACCGCTGCTGATGTTCCTTTTTGAATGTAGTTAGATTGGTCAATAACTGTTCCTAATGCAAGGAGCATTTGCTGGCTTGTCATTTGCGTATGACGGGAATTGTCCCCGGTATTTTGTAGCCCTACAACAAGCCCGTATCCTACAACCTGGTTTTCTCTAATCCCTTTAACATGGGTAATATCTTTAATTCTTACGGTTTGTTCAGAAATTGCTCTAACTTGTTCTATTGGAAGAACCAAAGTTATAAGAATTATTAGAATCATTAATTTTTTCATCATTTTATCATACCCTAGAATACTGTTCTTATTGCACGGTTTAATATACCCTCGTTTTGACCGCGAGAAACCGTTCCTGCTCCGTTCATTGCAAACTGTAAGTTAGCAACCTGGCTTGAATTAATTTTTCCTTGCTGATTAATCCATTTAGGATCAACAATTCCTGAAATTATTAAATCCATTCTTTCGTTTTGATTAACAAGACTCTTTTTGCCCTGAACTAAAAGATTGCCATTAGGTAAAACCTGTACAACCTGCGCTACTACAATATCTGACAAACTAAGAGTTCTTGTTGTCTGTGTTCCTCCTGAAACATCCAAATCTCCTGTGGTGCCATTAAGAGCCCCTTTTAGTTTTGTTTTGAATATAATATTCATTGCATTGGTAAAATTTTCAAGCAAAGAACTCGATTTATTTGTTGAATATGTCCCTGAATCACTCATTGTCGGAGCTTCATCAATTACAATTGAAACCAAATCCCCGACTCCTCTTGCACGAACAGAAGAATAAAGCGCTCTTGGTTCAATTAGTGCGTTTTGTGTGGCGTTGAGCGAAAAAAGACTTTCAGCGCCTGCAATTGAAGTTGATAATATTAATAATAAAAATATTTTTTTCATACTTAAATCCTTACTGTTGCTTGATTGTACGAGCTTACTTTAGCTGAATAAACTTTGTTGTATTTGTTTGTCCTAACCTGTATTGTTTCTCCTAATCCTCCTTCTTTTAAGGCTTTTCCCTGCAAAGTGATCTTTAATCCTTTAGAAGATAGAAAAACGATATCTATTGTTGAGTTTTTATCGATTAAAGGTTTTTGTTTAATCCCGTTGGATAGAATTAAACTTCCTTTCTGGTAATTCCTCGTCGCATTAACGTTTTTTGGTGTGGTTTCGATAATTTTATCAAGATATCTTGAAACCTCCCTTTTTTCAATAATTGTATTTGTTGAATCAATAGAACTATCATAATTAATAGGGGTTTTAGCAACAAGAACATCTTTATATACAAGAATTTGAACATTAATCGCAAAAGTTTTGACAATATTGTTTTTAGAATCCTTAACAATAACCCTTCTATAAGAATTTGTTTCAAAACCTTTATTATCGTTCTTAATTTCAATTCTTGGCTTTTGATTATCAAGAGTAATTATTTTTTCCTGCGGAATACCTGTAATTTTTATTCTGTAATCCTTAAAATCCAATTCAGATTGAATTTTTTGTTTAATTTCATTATTTATACTATCCATTGTAAGAACATAGCAAAAAGCAGTGCTATTCAACAATAGAAACGAGAAAATAAGTATTAAGTTTTTAGTTAGTTTGTTCATTATACTATCTGATTAGTTTGCTGCAATATATCCGACCCTGCTGTAATTACTTTGGAGTTTGTTTCATAAGCTCTTTCTGTTTTAATCAAATTAACCAATTCTTCAACTGTTTGAACATTTGATCCTTCTATAAAACACTGCTCAATTGTCCCATATCCGTCTTCTCCCGCGGTTCCCTGCAGGGGAGTTCCGGAGGCTTGCGTTTCTCTGTATAAGTTGTGTCCAATTGCTAAAAGTCCTGAGGGATTCTGGAATTTTACAAGCTGGATTTGTCCTAATTGCGTTTGTTCTGAGTTTGTTCCTGTTGTGCAAGAAACAATCCCTGCTTGAGATACGGTTATATCCTTAGCATTCACGGGAATTGTAATCGGGGGCTGCAGCTGGTATCCGTCTGAGGTTACAATTTGTCCGTTTGCATCCATTTGCCAGGCTCCGTCTCTTGTATAGGCAATTGACCCATCATCTAGTGTAATCTGGAAAAATCCATCTCCTGCAATTGCCATATCAAGTTGTCTATCGGTGCTCTGCAGCGTTCCTGTTGTAAAAACTCTTGTTGTAGCGCTGGTTTTAACTCCTAAACCAACTTCAATACCTACGGGCTGGTAAGTTCCTTGTCCCATTTGAGCACCGGGCGTTCTATGAACCTGGCTCAGTAAATCCTGAAACTCTGCTCTCACTTTTTTATATCCATAAGTCGATAAGTTGGCAATATTATGAGAAATGACATCTAAATTGTTTTGCTGGGCAATCATACCCGTTGCTGCTGTTGTTAGAGCTCTTAACATCTTCTATTCTTCTCCTTATCTTGAAATATTTCCAAGTGCAATTCCTTGACCCAGTGTTTCACTTTCTGTTTTAAGTATTGTACTCATTGATTCATATCCTCTTGAGATATTAATTGAATTAAGCATTTCTTTAATCGTATTAGCATTTGACATTTCAATTTTTCCCTGCTGCAGAGAAAAAGTTCCATCTTGTTTAGTATAAACTCCGGGGTTTTGACCGTAAATCGGCAGATACTTAGCTTCTCCCACGCCTGAAATTTTTGTTTTATCTTCAAAGTCGCAAATTTGAATTTTTTGTAAATTAGCACTAAAATTAGGATTATTCAGACTTATTTGCCCGTTTTCTGCTATTATAAGGTCTTTTTCAACTTCTAACCTGTTCATTTCATTCTTGTCTTGACTATCAGGGTCTCTTGTAATTCGAATTCTTCTGTTTTGAACATCCATTATATAATCCCCGTCTTTATTAACAAGAAAGTTATCATCAGTAAGGGCAAAATTTCCTGTTCTTTGATAATAGTAGTTCCTCTCATCATAAGGGGCATTATCGGGGATATCCTGATAGCGGACTTTAAAGAATCCATCTCCTTGAAAAGCAACATCTAATTTGTTATTGGATTCCATTAACCCCCCTTGAGAAAAGTCGATATAAGTTCTATCAACCCTTGGTCCAATGCTTAGTGAGCCTGCTTCTGTTTTTATTCCAAGTGCGTTTTTTGCTTCAACTTTTGAATTGAGAATATTCTGGAAAGTAATATTTGTTCTTTTGAATCCTGCAGTTGTAACATTTGCAATATTATGAGCGGTGACATCTTCAAAGTTGATTAATGCTTCCATGCCTTTGGCTAAAGACGCAATTCCTCTTGAAATCATAGGTTCACCTCCTTAATTTTATTGTAGCTGTTCATAATTGAATTAACGTAGTTTTGAGTTTCTTTATAAGGAGGAATTCCCCCGTATTTTTTAACAGCTCCGCTTCCCGCATTATAAGCAGCAAGAGCTAATTGTTTATTGTTATCATACTTATCCAATAAGCCTTTTAAGTACTTAACTCCCCCTTCAATATTTTCTAAAGGATTATAAGCATCCACAACCCCAAGGCTTTTTGCGGTTTTAGGCATTAGCTGCATTAGACCCATTGCTCCTTTTTTGCTTGTTGCCTTAGGATTAAAGTTGGATTCTTGTTTTATTATTGCTTTAATAAAGTCACCGTCGATATTGTATTTATTAGAAAAAGTTTCAATAATTTCATCAATATTTAAACTCTGGCTTTTTAAATCAAGCTTGGATTTTAAATTAACACTTTCAATAACAGGCTCTTTTTCTTCAACAACAGGTTCAGCTTCTACAATCTCATCTATTTTTTTATCACTGAGTTTACCATCTAGAATCTTTTTAAAATCAGATTCAATTGTGCTTTCATTATCTATTTGCTGAAGTTTGTCAGTTGGGCTATTAAGACGCTCTAAAAGAGCGAAGTTTTGCTCAATAGAGCTCATTCTCGCTAAGGTCAGGTTAAGACTTGCACCTATCCCTTGTGTCATTTTTACAGTTATCCTCTTACCATATGTCTAATAATATAATATTAGTCTAAGTTTTGAATAAATCTATCAATCAAAAGGTGGAAAAAAATTAAACCTAAGGATTTATTTTTCTATATTAAAAATTCATAGTATAATAATAATTATGAATATTCTTTTTGTAAGCGCTTTAGTAATATTCGCCCTTATTTTCATCTGGGTTTATATTCTTTTTATTACTAATTCAATTAATGAAAAAGCCAAAAAAGAAGAGAAAAAAACAACCGAGGTTGTTTATAAAAACCCTCTTGAGCGCTGTGAAACTCTATTTGAACAAGGGCTTCATGAGGAGCTTCAAAGGTATGCGCAAAAGGAATTATCAAAAAACTATGGAAATATTGAACTAAGAAGAATACTGGCTAAATCCCTAATGGCAAGCGGGAATGAACAAATGGCAATTGCTCACTATGAAGCAATTTTAGCTGTTGCTTCTTTTGATATTGAAACACAAGAACTTCTTGCGCGCTATTACTGTGAAAACGGACCTAAAACAAGAGCAATAGAGCTCTATGAACAAATCCTGCTTTTTGATAGAGGCTCTATTGTTGCTGCTGAGAATCTGGCAAAACTTTATGATGAAACAAGAAACTATCAAAAATCAATTGAAATGTACAAGGTTTTACTTGATGCTCAGGTAGAGGAAAAAGAAATTCTTGAACTTAAGTATATAATTGCGGATTTATACTCAAAAACTTCCCAATTCGATAAAGCATTTGAAGCTTATAAGGAAATACATTCTCTTGAGAGCGAGAATCTGGAGATTCTTATTCTGCTTGCTGATTTAGCTTATAAAAACAAATATTGGGTTGATTGTTTAAGTTATTATCAAAAAATAATTTCAATCGTAGGTGAAGACTTTGAAATATTGGAAAAAATTGCCCAATTGCAGGTAACTTTACAATATCACAAAGATGCAATTGAAACTTATACAAAAATTATATCCTTAGAGGATTCTTCAAGTCCTAATTATTTGTATCATCAAAACGAATTGTGCAATGAAATGCTTAAGGAAGGATTATACAAAGAAGCAATCGATAGATTGAAAGATCTTCTTATTAAAAATCCTAAAGAAACTTCTTTTGCCTTTAGTTTGGCCTCTGCCTATACTTTAATTGGTGATTTTTCAGTAGGAGTTAATTTATACAAAAAACTATTGGAGGATCTGCCGATTGATCAAAGTGAAATTATAATTAAATATATTTCCAATCTTATTTGCTCCTGGGCTTTGGATTTATTCAAAAAAGGAGATTATAATCAGGCTTTCGACAAGTTTTTTGAAGCCCTTAAATACAATGAAGAAAATGATGAAGTTTATTATCAACTCGGGGTTTGCAACTACTATATTAAAAGTTTTCAAGATTCAATAGCCCATTTTAAGCGAGCAATTGCAATAAAACCGCAGGATTCAAGGTATTATTACGGATTAGGCTGCGCTTATGATGAACTTGAACTTGTAAAAAATGCTAAAATGGCTTTTTATGATGCAATTAATATTGATCCATCCAATATTAGTGCAAGAATTGCCTATGCGCTTTCTTTAACTAAAGAACTTGAATATGCACAAAGCATTGAGCAGTTCTCAATCATACTTGAAACTAATCCCAATGATGCTGATACAACCTATAACCTTGCTTTAGCATATGACCTTGTAGGAGACATTGAAAGGGCAATAAAATACTACAGAAAAGCACTTGAGGTTGATTCGAACCATAAAGAAGCTATAAACAACTTGAATCTTCTTATTGGTGAAGAGGAACCTATAAGTTAACCAATTGTGCTTTTTCAATATCAAAAAAAGTTTTAGCGCTGAGGATAAATTCTTTCGGGTTTTTTGATACAAAAAATTCCAGTTTTCCTTCCCCTTTATTTTCAAGACTGTTTTTTACAGTTTTTGCAAGATAATACCCGGGATCAAAGTAATCAACATTGTAAATTTTTTTCATGATAGCAGCTAAATAAGGATAATGGGTGCATCCTAAGATAATTCTTTTAGCTTTATTATCCTTTGCAATCTGGAGTTTTTCTTTGATTAAATCAATAGATTTTTTGTCATCATATGTTCTATTCTCCACAATTTCAACAAAACCCGTGCAATCAATTGATACAACATTAATTTTATCATTAATTTTTCTAATTTCTTCTTCATATTTCCCAGATTTTGTTGTAGCTCGGGTTGCAAGAGCAGCAATTGTGTCGTTTTCTTTTAATCCTTGAACCGCATAAGGAGCAGCGGATTGAATAAGAGGGAAAATATTGATTTTATTTAGGAAATACTCTCTAAGATCTAAATATGCAACAGCAGAGGTAGTATTGCAGGCAAAAACCACGTTTCTGACGTTTTTTTCCAAAAAAAACTCAAGAATATTTTTTGTATAAGTAAAAATTTCCTCTTTGGTTTTAGTCCCGTAAGGAACGTGTTTTGTATCTCCAAAAAAGATAAAGTTTTGATTAGGAAGAGCTTTTTTTAGCTCCCAAAGAACACTTAATCCTCCTACTCCGCTATCTAATACTCCAATGTTTGTCATTTCGCCTTTAAATACTCCAGAATTCCTTTGACAATAGCATCTGCAATTTCTTGCTGTCTTTGTTTTGTTATTAGCTTTGAAAGCTCTTCGTCATTTGAAATGAAGCCCATTTCAATTAGAACCGAAGGTGCTTCTGTATGATTTATAACATAAAAACGAGATTTTATCACGCCTCTGTCTTTGGTTTGCCATTTATTAACATTCTTTTCACTTGCGAAGTGTTTGTGGATAGTTTGAGCTAACTTATGGCTGTCATCTTTAAAGTAGTGAGTTTCAAGACCCAAAGGATCCTTTGCAACAGTTGAGTTTGCATGGATGCTGACAAAAATATCAGGACTAATTTCATTAGAAAAATTAACCCTTTCTTCTAAGCTCATTGAAACATCTTTTGTTCTTGTCATATGAACATAAATATTTTTCTTTATCAGTTTGTCATAAACCAGTTTTGCTACAATTAAATTAAGCGTTTTTTCATAATTTTTATTGTTAACCGCTCCTGTATCAGCCCCTCCGTGTCCTGGGTCAATTACAACTTTTCTCATTGTGCTGATTGAGAGGTTCTCTTTCTTTTTCTTTGGTTTTTCTGCTTTTTTCTTGTCTATATCTTCGTTTTTTGGAACATAAATAACATTGATATTCTCTTTTTTGGTTTCTGGTTTTTCAATTTTTTCAACAGGTTTTTGCTCAACTGTTTTATTCTTGAAACACAAAGTAATGGATTTAGCATTTGATTCAACATTTGCATAGGAAAAATTTAAATCAGAAGTGGGAATGATAAAACGGGTTTTATCATTGGAGATTTTTAGTGCTTCGATTTTTATTCCCTGGTTTTTTAACATTTGCTCAAAAGAGGAAATATTATAATCGGACAAATTGTCAATATCTAAATAAAAATTGTCATTAAGCTCAAAAACATTGTAGGCTGCTGGTTTATCAAAGTTGATATTGAATAAAACATAGTCAGTTTTTGTTTTGGTTAGTTTGTATGAAAGTACTCTTGCAGGATTTGCACTAAAGGCAGTGTTTATGATAAATGTTCTATCTGCGACAAAAAGACTTTGTCCATCAGGGGAGATAATGTATCTGTAATCCTTGTAATTATCTGCAAGAAGCGTTAGTTTAATCTTTTTTTCATTAAATTTTTCAAGAGTTAAAGTGGCTTTTTGATTTGGAATATCATAAGTCTTATTCTCCAAATTCTTGGATAGAATCGCATTATCAAGGATGATTTCAGCCTTTTTTCCTTCAGGGTTATAAGTAACCCTCTGCATTGATAAAGCCCCTACCCCTCTTAGAATAAGCCCGTTTGAGCCTTGGGTTACCTTTGAAAGATAATATTTCCCCTGCATTTTAGGCTCCACTTCAACAACATTGGGATTATTATTGTAAATTATTTTTGCTTTTGTGTTTTGTAAAACAGCCCCTTTATCCCCGTCTCCTGAGGGAGTGTAAAACTTGTATTGAATTGAATTATCGATAATGTCAGAGTCATATTTAATTATGATATTTTTCCCATTGGTGTATGTTTTAAAAAGAGCAAGATTGGCGTCTTCTTTTGCTTCAATAACCACTCTTACAATATTAGGATTAATTGAGAATTGAGACAAGCGGATTAATTTGATTTTTTTTGAGTTTATATATTCATAAGTTCTTTTTTGTCCAATCAAAGAAGCATTTGGAATATCAATTATATATCGTTTAGGATCAGTAAGCGATGAGGTTTTAATAGCATTTGTATTAACAGGGTTTGTAATAATACTAATCGTATTAGTTTTACTATCAGCAATAGGAATATAAAAAGAACTCTGGGTTTTATAGCTTCCGGATCCTTTAAGAAGGATCATTCTATCTGAGTTATCAATAATCAAGTTGCCGATTTTTAACTCGGCAAAACAAGCACTATTCAACCCTAGTGCCGTACAAAAGATTATCATTGCTGCTAGTCTTAGTAAAAACAATGTTTTTTCCTCATTTTTTTATTCTAGCACTAATTATGAATTATTATCTAATACGGATTGTTGAATTTTAGGCTAAATTTTAAAATAAATTGTTTTTGACTTTTTAAAGAAACCCTAGTAACATTGATTTATGGATAAAAACAAAAATTTGGTAGCATATCTATTCTTAGTTCCTGCACTTGTATTTTTGGTGGTATTTTTCTTTATACCTTTCTTTCAAACTATTAACTTGAGCTTTTATGATTATTCTAAGGATATCTACAACCCTGTTTTTGTTGGTTTTGACAATTATTGGAGCTTAATTCATTCTAAGCTGTTTATTAAAACAATCTTCAATACTTTCTTTTTTCTTATTCTCTGCGTTCCTTTTCTGGTTATTTTTCCTTTGTTTTTGGCAATTCTTATTAATCAGAAAATTATCCTTAAAAATTTTTATAAAATTGTAATTTATCTTCCTGTTGTGGTTTCAATTGTTGTTGTGGCAATTGCCTTTAAGTGGCTTTATGCGCAAGACGGGCTTTTTAATTACTTTCTTAATAAACTTCACCTTCCTTCAATCGGCTGGTTGTATGATCCTCGTTTTTCAATGATATCTGTTTCTTTAACTACAATTTTTAAAGGAATCGGTTATTATATGATGATTTATTTGAGCGCTCTAATGAGCGTCCCTCAAGAATTATACGAAGCAGCAGAAGTAGACGGAGCAGTTGGTCTAAAAAAACACCTGCTTGTTACAATTCCCCATATTGCTCCTGTTATTGCACTTGTAAGCACTATAAGTTCAATTTCTGCTCTTAAGGTTTTTGTTGAAATTTATGTTATGACTAAAGGCGGTCCTTTGGATTCCACTAAAACAATAGTTTACTATATATATGAAAAAGCCTTTGAGAATCTTGACTTGGGAATTGCTTCAAGTGCTTCTGTTGTTTTGTTAATAATAGTTATGGTTTTTTCAATTATCAATATTTTTGTTTTTGAAAAGGATAAATACAGAATATGAAAATAAAAAATTTATTTATTCATTTGATATTGATTCTTGTTTGTGTTTTATCACTAATTCCTTTTTTGTGGCTGTTATCGACTGCTCTTAAGGGAAGAAGTGAGAATATTTTTGCTTATCCTCCTGTTTTTATTCCACAGCAGCTGACGCTTGACAATTTTAGGGAAGTTTTGCGCTTAGTTCCTATAATTCAATATGCAGTTAATAGTTTTATAGTTGCGCTTACAACTGTTTTTTTGAATGTTATTCTTTCCGCTCTTGCTGCTTATCCTTTAGCAAGGCTTAATTTTTTAGGTAAAAAAGTAATGTTTTTTGCAATTCTTGCAACAATCATGGTTCCTTTTCAGGCAATAATGCTTCCAAGTTATATAATAACCTTAAAACTTCATCTTGTAGATACATACGGGCTTGCAATGGGATACTTAGGCTTAATTGCACCTTTTGCAGTTAATGCTTTTGGAATTTTCTTACTTAGAGCTGCTTTTTTGACAATTCCAAGAGAAATTGAACAGAGTGCTGTTATTGATGGGTGTAATTCCTGGCAGATATTTACAAAACTTCTCCTTCCAATGATTAAACCTTCTTTGGCATTGTTGGCGATTTTTACTTTCATCGGTTCCTGGGGCGAGTTTTTGTGGCCAAGCATCGTTTTAACAAACGAAAAGCTATACACTCTTCCTGTCGGGATTAATAACTTATCCAGTGCTTTTAGTTCCGACTACAGACTGGTTGCAGCAGGATCAATAATTTCTATCGTGCCAATTGTTGTTTTCTTTTTAGCCATGCAAAAATATTTTATCCAAAACTCAAATGACGGAGCAGTCAAAGGATAAGTTTTTCTTGTTTTTTTGAGGATATTAAAATGCAGTTTAAATTTTGTTATTATAGTTAAAAGTGCAGTAGTGGCTGTGTCATACTACTTTTGATGTAATTCACCCCATTCGCACATTTTATATAATATTGGAATAAATGTTTTTCCAATATTAGACAGACTGTATTCAACTTTAGGCGGAATTTGAGCATATTCTTTTCTTATTATTAGTTTATCTTTTTCAAGTTCTTTTAAAGTATTGCTTAATGTTTTGTGCGAAACAAGTTTTAGATACCTTTGCAATTCATTAAATCGGATTACATTGTGTCTGTAAATTGCATATAAAACAGTCAGCTTATATTTACCGCTAACCAGGGACAAAGTGTAGTTAAATCCTGTTTTTTCAAATTTTTCAACTCTTTTTAAACAATCCGTTTCTTTTGCATTTTTTCTCATACTTACAGTTACCTTAATTACCGTACTTGCAAATAATATACTTAAAGATTAACATAATAGATATACAAAATAAAGGAGTTCAAGATGAGAGAGGCAATTGAAGAATTTAACAAAGTTGAAGCTATTGCAAGAAAATTTATTGAAGCGGTTAAAAACGGTAACAGCGAGATAGTAAAACCTTATTTTTTCGAAAAAGCTTCATTTTTTGGTCAATTGAATGAACAAGAATATCAATCAGGTTCGATTCAACTTTTTTATGAAACAATTGATAAAATGGGAGCAGTTGGTGATGACTATGTTGCAAGAGCTGATGTTTTAAATATCGAAAAAACTATTGCAACAGTAAGAATTATTGAAGACAACTGGCATGGATACAAATTTACAGATTTACTTGTTATGAATAAAATTCAAGGTGAATGGAGAATCGTAGCTAAAGTTTATGATACATTATCACAAGACTAAGTAAGAATAAAAAATGACAAACTACAAAAAGACCTTATAATAAAATGATTTTGTTTGAGAACTATACTCAAAACCATTCCTTTTTGGCATGTGTGAATCACCTTGATATTTGTTATTTTCTGTCTGTATGTTTTTGCTGGTACTGTGCTGGTGATATAGTGCGCAGCGCAAGCATAAAAGAAAACAGAAATAACAAGTTTTTCTAAAACGAATTGTTAAACCCGCTCAAAGCTGCGCGAGCAGCCTCTTGTATTGATTTAATATTAATAAAAGAAAAGAATATCGCTATTGCTTATAATACACAAAATCCTCCGGGCTCAAGCGTTAAGGGTAATTTATTATATTCAAATTTATGGTATAATAAGATAAATTAATACAATAGGAAAGACTGTTGATAAAAGATAAACATTATTAAGGCAAAATTGTTGCAAGAGTTATGAAATTGGAACAGAGAATATTCTCAGATATCTTGATAAAATTCTTTGAAAAGGAAGAATGGGTATATGACTTGATCAATCTGTACTAAGTTTAAAAGCTGAACCTGTTAAACAATGGCTTGCTAAAGTTGGATACGAACGAATGAAAGAAATGTCAGACCCAACAACTACTATTGTACAAGCAAGAAAAACATATAAGAAACTCGGCAGGTCTGACAAGTGGATTCAGCAGAGAATGACAGGTCAAGAAACCAGAAATAAGTTGACTGATTACTGAAAAAGTCCATGAGATAAAAGAAGGTGAAGAATATGCAATTCTTATTAACATTATTCATCAAGAGCGGAGTGGGTTAAGTGTTAAAGAACATAAGAGCCTAAAAGGATTAAAGTCTCAGAACTTAAGAGACCATATGAGTGAAGCTGAACTTATTTTTACAGCATTGGCCGAACTTTCAACAAGGCAAGTTGTTGAAAATAGCAATGCCACTGCATGATTGAGAATGCTCAAGCAGCTCAAGTCGGCGGAAATATTGCCAAACACGCAAAAGAAGAATATGAAGAAAGAACCGGCACAAAAGCTGCAACAGGCAATAATTTCCTTCCTGCAAGCAAGAAACCTGAGCAAATAAAGAAGAAGGATTAATGAAACATAACCCCTATATATTGGAATTGAAATGGGTGAACATGCAATTACACATTGTGTACCAAGAATGAAAGCTGTTATTGACGGTGAACAAGGTGGAATATCTAAAACCCTTAATTGGCAAGGCGGGGGTGGTTACACCTTCTATGATTTAGGTGAAACGATATTTGATGAGAATGGTAATATTAATAAGCAAGTTGATTTCAAAACCCTAGCAAGCCATATATGGTTTATCGAAACCAAGACACCATTAAGTAATAATGAAAAGTCTTCGTTACTTGGAATATATAACGAAGCGGCATATTATTTATTATTTAATGGAATATTGGGAGATAAGAAACCAAACGGAGGAAATGTCTTAACTCAAAAAGTACTGGACTCATTGCCAAAATTTGAAGACAAGAAAGTAATATACGGTGAAGCTACAAGAATGAATACAGAGAAACTTAAAGCAAATAATATTGTGTTTAAGCAAACCCCGTACGATATAAAGACAAGGTGAAGATGACTCCACAGGAAAAAATTGAAATAATCGGAAGCATCATAGGTTACTTTGCAGGCATCATTAAAGAAAGAAGTAATATTAAATGTAAAGAATATAAAGAAGCCTTGCAATGCGCCTATTGCTGTTGCAACAGGAGACCAAAGAGAATTAGATGGTATTAATATATTTGACCCTAAGTGTCCAATAGAATATGTTATTACAGTTGAAGCATTAAAAGAAGGCTGGGATTGCTCTTTTGCTTATGTATTCTGCTCTGTTGCAAGCAGACATTCAACTAAAGATATTGAACAATTATTGGGTAGAGTATTAAGAATGCCTTATGCTAAAACCAGAGAACAAGAAGAATTAAATAAAGCATATGCTTTTGTATCTAATACAACATGGCAAGATGGAGTTTCTCAACTTAAAGATAGACTTGTTAAAATGGGGTTTGAAGAAACAGAAATTCCAGATACTATTCAGGGTAGATTGCCCATTTTGCTAGGTGGAAAAGAAGAAAAGAAACCTATTACTCTTAATGTATCTGAGTTTGATTTAAAATTATTCACACCAGAAGAACAAACTAAAATTGAAGTTAAACAAACAGCTATTGGTAAATTGGTATCTATTAAAGAAGATGTTGAAGTTACCCCAGAATTTGAAGAAAAAATTATTCAAGCTACACCTAAACAAGAGAGAAAATCTGTAGAAATCACCCTGCAAGTTGAATTAAGAAATCGTGTTGTATATGAAAGAACATATCCTTCACAAGCTGGTAAACCTTTTAAAGTTCCACAATTACAATTATTTGTTGATGACGATTGGACCAAAGATTATGATGAATACTTTATAGACCCAATTGGCAAGTGGCTGCTTGAATACCAAGCAGCATTAACGGAAGGTGAATTTAGAATAAGGAGCACAGGAACAACAATATCTATTGATATTAATGGCAATCACATTGAAGATAGATATATTCAAGAAATTCTTGCTTTGAACTTTGGGGACACTCAAACGGACTGGACTATTCCTAAACTGGCAATTTGGCTAACTCAACAGATTCCAGATAATTCAATAGCTCAACAAATACAAGTACAGTTCGTAAGGCAACTTATAGAAAATCTATGTATTAATAGAGGTATTGCGTTAAATGATTTATTAAGAACAAAATTTATTCTTAAAGACGCCATTAGAGATAAGATAGCTGAGTATAAACATAAAGCTGAACAAACCGGTATGCAAAGAACCTTATTTGACACAGGAGCAAAAGTTAAGACAGATTTTAACTACAGTATAGATTTTAGCGGCAAATATTATGTTCCTGCAACAGTGTATAGAAGAACGGCATTCAATAAGCATTATTTTTCTCAAGTTGGAGATATGAATAAAGAAGAAGTTGAATGTGCAAGAATTATCGACAATCTTTTAGAAGTTGAATACTGGGTTAGAAATATTGAAAAACATTCATACTCATTTTTCTTACCTATGGCTAATGCTAACTTTTACCCGGATTTTGTTGCACTATTAAAAGATGGCAGGATTCTTATAGTCGAATATAAAGGAGAGCATTTAGTTACTAATGATGACTCAAAGAACAAAGATACAATAGGACAACTTTGGGAAAAATCCAGCAATGGCAAGTGCCTATTCTTAATGGCAACAAAGAAAGATGACAAAGGACTAACACTTATTGAGCAAATACAGAATAAAGTAAAATCATTATGATTGGAATAGAAATTAACTTAGTTGCTAAAATAGAGTCCTTTTATGATAACTCTAAAAAGTTAAATGTCAATAAGCTCCCGACTTTGGAACTTTATAAGTCCATTATTATCACAATGAAAGAGTCAACACAAGTTTATTATAATATGAAAATAGCATTAGGATTAGAGTGTAAATAATGCAAACTTAATATGTAAAAAAATACATGCATATGTGTAAATAATTAATAAAATTAATTTTATTAGAATGCAGTGAAATATGATATTTTGGAGATAAATATGTAAATAATCATTTGCAGCAATGTAAATATTATGATATATTTAATTACAAAAAGGAAAAAACATGTGCCATAAATTAAATTTAGAATTGCCCAAAATTTCTTTTGATAGTAATCTTGTAGAATTAATTACTAAGCTTGAAGTATTAAGACATCAAATTGTACCTCTTGAAATTGATATAAGATTATTTGCACAGGTAAAGCAAATTTTTTATATGATAGAAAGTTTGCAGTCTGCAAGAATTGAAGGCAACAGAACAACGATTTCAGATTATGTTGCTTCAAAATTTGAAAATAAAGATAATGTTGATAATATTAAAGAGATTAACAATATAGAAAAAGCAATAAATTATGTCAATCAATGCTTTTTGGAAGATGAAAATTTTAAAATATCTAATAAGTTTATAAAGGAGTTACACTATATTATTACCAATGATTTAAAGTCGGAGGGTAGCAAAGAAAGTGGTAAATATAGAAGTTGCAATGTTAGAATCAATAAAGCTGAACACATTCCACCAAATCCGACTGCCGTACCTGGTTTTATGGAAGAATTGGTAGATTGGATTAATAAAACAGATAAAATACAAAAACAATTATTAAAAGTTGCAATTGCTCATCATGCTTTTACTTGGATTCATCCATTTGATAATGGCAATGGAAGAATGTCCAGAATATTGACTTATGCGATTTTAAGGCAATATGGATTTGATATGGCGTTTTTATTAAATTCAACGACCGTTTTTTGTGTTAATAGGGAAAAATATTTTGAAATGTTAAAACTGGCAGACAAAAACACTAATGAGGGTAAACTGGCTTGGTGTGAGTATGTATTAAACGGATTGTATAATGAAATATCAAAATTATCAAAACTTATGAATAAACAGTTTTTTGTAGATAAAATCGTTAAGCCAGCCATAAATAGAGCTTATGAATTACACTTTATCAATGATGAATATAAAAAAATTCTTGAATTGGCATTAAATAAAGAGGACGGAACAATAAAATCCAAGGATATTCAAACTATTATTAAAGATAAAACACCAAGACAAATAAGCCATATTATTGGAAAAATGCTAGATACTGAACTATTACAGAGATACCATTCTAATAATAGAATTTATGTTTTAAATTTGATGTCTAAGGATTTGGCTACAGGTATGCTAGACTCCCTTTACAGGGAACAATTTATAAATATTGAAAATTAAATCTATTTGGAACCCGTAAGAATAACTTAAGTACTAAAATAGAGCCTCATCATGGAGACTCTAAAAAGTTAAATGTCGATAGGGGGACTTGAACCCCCATGGATTGCTCCACACGCTCCTGAAACGTGCGTGTCTACCATTTCACCATATCGACAGGATATATTTAAATTATAACAAAAAAATAAAATTAGTTAATATTATTTAAAAAGCTAAACGCCCTTTAATGCTTCATAGCCATACCAGCTGCATTTTCCGTTTTTGCACAGTTCCTGCTCAAGCTCTGCCATAACATTCTGATGGGTCATTTCAAAAGTCACCGGAGTGATTGAAATTCTATTTGCACGAACTGCGGCAATGTCTGTTCCGTCTTCTTCGTGTTTGGAGGTTAGCTCTCCTGCCATCCAGTAGTAGACTTTTCCTCTAGGGTCAATTCTTTTGTCGTAGTTGTTAGTAAACATTTTAGTTCCGAGTTTAGTAATTTCAATCCCTGCAATATCTTCTTCTTCAAGAGCGGGTGCGTTTATATTTAAAATAGAATTTTTTGGAAAAACTATGTTTTCAAGCTTTGGTAAAAGTCTGCAGACAAACTTAGCTGTTGAATTAAAATAAGCAGAATCAATTGACATTGAAGATAAAGACACTGCAATTGAAGGATAATTAAGCATTGCAGCTTCTAAAGCACAGCTTACGGTTCCTGAATAGAGAATATCTTGACCCAGGTTTGGTCCGTGGTTTATTCCTGAAATAACAATATCGGGCAGTTCGTTTTGCGCTAAGAGCGAACAAATTGCAATTTTAACACAATCACCGGGTGTTCCGTTTGTCACCCAGACTCTTTTAGCGCCATACTGAGACTCAAGTTCTTCTACTCTTATTGGAGAGTGTAAAGTCAAAGAATGCCCTGCGGCTGAGCGTTCTCTATCAGGAGCTACAACGTAAACTTCGTGTCCTTCTTTGCTTAAATTACCAATAAGAGCTTTTATGCCTTGAGCAGCAATGCCGTCATCATTAGAAATTAAAATTTTCATTAATAAACCTTTATTCTTAAAATCCTATTAATATAATACCACGTTTTTACGCTTTTATTACTAATAGAAATGCGATTACAGAAATTATACTAAGAACAAGGAAAACTCTTATGAAAATCTTGTTAAATTGCAGCTTATAAATAAAACCAACAATTGAAGCAAGAATTGTAATAATCCCTACAATCCAATAAAGAATAATACAAGCTAGAATTAAGTTAAAGTTTGTATAGGCAGTGATGCAAAAAAGTCCATATAAGAAACAAACAAGAGAAAAAATGAATCCTGATAGAACAATATAGCGCCAGGATTTTTTTTCTAATAATTTGTAGTTTAAGTTAAGTCTAAACAAACTTTCAACCGCAAGAACACTAAAGAATAAAATTGTATAAATAACGCAGTAGAACAAACTTGCAACAATTGTGTAGGACTTAATAGGAACAGTACTGAAACATACTTTATATAGAATCGGGAAAATTAGAATAAAGAGGTATCCTAGAATTGAGCCTAAATTAACACTTGTTTTTTTTGATAATTTTTCTAACATTTTTTACTCCACAGTTACTGACTTTGCAAGATTCCTCGGCTGATCCACATCTTTTCCCAGATATTCTGCTATATAATAAGCTAAAAGCTGTAATACGACAATATTTATAGCTGGTCCAATCGTTTCAGATCCAAGAGGAATCGTTATTATATCATCAAACAAAGAAGCGTCTTTTTCCTCGATATAATTGGTTACTCCAATGAGTTTAGCCTGTCTGGCTTTAGCTTCTTCACAGTTTGATAAAACTTTATCATAAACACTTCCTGTATTCAATATTGCAAGAACAGGCATATTGTTATCAAGCATTGCAATAGGTCCGTGCTTTAACTCCCCTGCACTGTATCCGGTTGCGTTAATATAGCTGATTTCTTTAAGCTTTAGCGCTCCTTCAAGTGCGTTAGGATAGTTAATTCCTCTTGCTATAAAAATAAAATCTTTATAAGAGGAATATTTTTTTGCAATTCTTTGAATATTAGAAGTATTCTCAACAATCGCTTCAATTTTACTTGGAAGCTCAAGCAGTTCTTGTTTTAGGGTTGCAATTTCTTTTTTATACTGCTCAACTTCTTTTTGTTCGTATAAATAAATTGCAAGTAAGTATAAACTTATTAGCTGCGCCATATAGGATTTTGTTGCCGCAACTGAAACTTCAATTCCTGCACTCACAGGGAGCAGACTATCCGCTAAGCGCGCCATTGTTGAATCTGCTCTGTTTGTAATAATTACAACATGGGAATTATCCTGTTTTATTTGTTTTATTGCTGTTATTGTGTCTGCAGTTTCTCCGGATTGGGAAATTCCAATTGCAAGTGTGTTTTTATCTGCAATTGTATCTCTGTATATATATTCACTTGAAGCTTCAACATCCACAGGAATTTTTGCAAATTTTTCTAAGACATATTTCCCGATTAATCCTGCGTGATAACTTGTTCCACAGGCAATTATCTGAATTCTTTTAATATTTTTGATTTCTTTTTTTGTGAGCTTAAACTCATCCAAAACAACCTTTTTATCAGCTGATAAGAGTTTTCCTGCAAGCACGTTTCGAACAACATCGCTTTGTTCGTGGATTTCCTTTAACATAAAGTGTTTATAGCCCATTTTTGATATTGCAACAGCTTCAAAGGGCAGATATTCAATCTTATTTGGAATTAATGTATTTTTTTCATCATAAATTTCAATTGAATCCTTTGTTATAACTCCTATTTGATAATCTGATAGATAAATTGCTTTTTTAGTATATTCAATAATAGCCGGAATATCAGAAGCTATAAAGTTTTCCCCTTGACCAACACCTATTATTAAAGGTGCGTTTCTTTTTGCTACTACTATTCTATCTGGTTCTTCTTTGTGAATAGCACAGAATGCAAATGCCCCTTTAATCTTTTTAGCAGCGTTTTGCATTGCATTAAGTAAATTTTTGGTTTTTCCATACTCATATGCAATTAAGTGTGCTGCAACTTCTGTATCAGTTTGTGAAGCAAAAACAGCCCCTTGTTTTTCAAGTTCTTTTTTTAGTTCCTGATAGTTTTCAATTATTCCGTTATGCACTAAAGTCAAATTTTTGCAGTTACAAGTGTGGGGGTGCGCGTTTTGTGTTGTTGGAAGCCCGTGAGTTGCCCAGCGGATATGGCCTATTCCGATTTTTGATTTAGCACAGATATTCTGTTTTGTTTTTAGAATCTCAATTAAATTAATCAATTTCCCTGAAGCCTTAAAAACATTGACTTCCTCATTATTCATAAGTGCAACACCAGAAGAATCATAGCCTCTGTATTCCAAATGAGATAATCCCGAAATTAATATATCACTGGCTGTTTTATCACCAATATATCCAATGATTCCACACATAAACACTCCCTGTTTTTAATTTTATATTAATTTTAATACGTAAATTAATTTATTTCAAATAAAGATTTTATAAATTAAATTCATAGCTTAAATCTTTGTATCTTACTTTTATAGGATAATTTCCCGGATCTTCGAAGAAGAAGTAGAAATACTGGCTTTTTCTTGGACTTATTGTAGATGAAACCTTAATTGAGTGGTTTAGAATCTGATTTCCCATCTGTTCAATTCTTGAAAACGCGCTTTTGTTGGTTTCCTGTGCGCTGTTTTGGACCATGGTCTGGTTAAAATCATTATAATTAGTGCTCATTCCTGTCATTGTAGTTAAAGTCGAGCTCATTGCACCTAAAGCTGCCATGGAGCTTGCTTCTTGGGTTTGGAAGATATTGAGATAATTAGAACTTGTTATAAAAAGCAGTTCTTTATTTGGGTCTGCTATTCTTAAGTCTTCAACCCGAAAAACATAAGGAGTTTCATAAGACAGGTTCTCAACCTGAACAAACAATGCAAGAATCTCAGCCACAGGGGTTTTTGATATTCCAATTTTAAAATTAGTATTATCAAGCGTTTTTTTGTATGTGTTAAAAACAAACTCTTCCTGGGTTTTTATGGTTTGAATGTTGTTTTCATCAAAATCTTCACCAATATAGTTAAGTGTTGCACATCCAGTTAATAATAGCGCTATTAAAGACAGCAATAAAAATTTTATAGTGTTCATTTAATAAATTATATTGTCTGATACTGACTTAGTCAAGTTATTAAGCAGCTAAAAAAGTAAAATATTAATTTTTTGTTAATATAATTAATAATTAAAATTTTTTCTTATATTATAGTATTGTCAAATAAAAATAATGAACGGAGGATATTATGATTAAACCTTTAGCAGACAGAATTGTAATTAAAGTTATTGATGATGTTCAACAAACATCTGGAGGAATTTTTATTCCTGATAGCGCTAAAGAAAAACCCCAAAAAGGCGAAGTTGTAGCTGTTGGTGCAGGTAAAACAATGGATTCAGGCGAAAAAGAACCAATGGAAGTAAAAGTTGGAGATGTTGTTTTATTTGCTAAGTATTCAGGAACAGATGTAAAAATTAATGATGTTGAATACAAAATTATAAGCGTAAAAGACGCTTTGGCAATTATTGAGTAATTAATTGAGGAAGGAAAATAACCATGGCAAAAAAAGTAGTATTTGATACAACCGCAAGAGAAAGCTTGCTAAAAGGCGTGAATGCGGTAGCTGATGCGGTAAAGGTAACTTTAGGACCTAAGGGCCGCAATGTAATTATTGAAAAAAAATTCGGAAGTCCGCAGATTGTAAATGATGGTGTTACAATCGCTAAAGAAATTGAGCTTAAAGACGGATTAGAAAATGCAGGAGCTCAATTATTAAAAGATGTTTCTTCCAAAACAAACGATGTTGCAGGGGATGGAACTACAACAGCAAGTGTTCTGGCTCAGGCAATTTTTAAAGAAGGAATTAAAAACCTAACAGCAGGTGCTAATCCAATGGGAATTAAACGAGGAATTGCACTTGCAGTTAAGAGTGCTCAAGCTGAAATTAAAAAAATGTCTAAATCCGTTGATTCTAAAGAGATGAGAGCTCAGGTTGCTGCAATTTCAGCCGGCAATGATAAATTTATCGGTGATTTAATCGCAGATTGCATGGAAGTTGTAGGAACAGACGGTGTTATTACTGTTGAAGAATCTAAGACTTTTGGAACTGATAAAAAAATCGTTGAAGGCATGCAGTTTGATAAAGGCTATATCTCTCCCTACTTTATAACTGATGCTGAGCGCATGGAAGCAGTTTTAGAGGATGCTTATGTTCTTTGTGTAAATAAAAAAATTAACTTAATTGCTGATTTAGTACCTATTCTAGAACAAGTAGCAAGAGATGGCAAATCATTGTTATTAATCGCAGAAGATGTTGAAGGTGAAGCACTTGCAACATTGGTAGTTAATACAATGAGAAAAGTTCTAAGAGCAGTTGCAGTTAAAGCTCCTGGTTTTGGAGATAGAAGAAAAGCAATGTTAGAAGATATCGCTATTCTAACCGGCGGTCAAATGTTTACTGAAGAACTTGGTATTAAACTAGAAAACGTGACAGTTCAAATGCTTGGAAGAGCAAAACGAGTTACAGTTACTAAAGACGAAACTACCATTGTAGTTGGTGATGAAACTAAAGCAGCAGTTGAAGAACGTGTTCATTTAATTAAAAAACAACTTGAAGCAAGTGATAGTGAATACGATAAAGAAAAACTTCAAGAAAGAATCGCAAAACTATCTGGTGGTGTTGCAGTTATTGAAGTAGGTGCAGCAAGTGAAGTTGAACTTAAAGAATCAAAACTAAGAATTGAAGATGCACTTAACGCTACACGTGCTGCTCAAGAAGAAGGAATTGTTCCAGGCGGCGGTGTTGCACTATTAAGAGTTCAACAAGTATTGCAAAAAGAACTTGAATCTAAAACATTCAATAACGATGATGAAAAAACCGGTTTCAAGATTCTAACTGCAGCTCTTGATATTCCTGTTATTGCAATTGCTAACAACGCAGGAGCAAAAGGCGAAGTTGTTGTTGATGCAATAAGAAAAGAAAACGGCGCATATGGTTATGATGCTATGGCTAATAAATATGTTGATATGTTTGAATCAGGAATTGTTGACCCTGCCAAGGTTACAAGAAGCGCGCTTGAAAACGCAGCTTCCGTTGCTTCAATGTTATTAACAACAGAAGCAGCAGTTGTTGAAATTCCTGAAGAAAAAGCTCCTGAAATGCCTATGGGCGGCGGTATGCCAGGCATGGGCGGCATGGGTATGATGTAAGAAAAACTTCCAATCCTTATATAAAACCGAAGCGCATTGCTTCGGTTTTTTTAATTTTTTTAGTTGTGTTATTATAAAATTATAATTAATTTAGGAAATTTTATATGAAAAAAAAATTTTTAATCTTAAGCACAATTGCTGCAATAGTTCTTGGTTCTTTGTTTTTTATTTACAAGCCTGAAAAAAATACCGCACAAGTTGATGTTTTATCACAAATCGACAACTACCAGCAAAGATACTTTACAATTATAAAAAGAAATGACCTTTTTGTGGATTCAGAAAAATATTCAAAACAAGATAGAAAAGATTTGGATAAGCTCTATAAAGAAGTCATAAAACAAATTGATTCTAATAATATTTATTACAAAAAATATAAACAAAACGAACACGAATATGAAAATCCTAAGGTTGAACTTGAAACAACAGTGCAAATGGATAATTATGCTATAGCGCATTATAAAAAAGTTGATAGTTTATTAAA
Source organism: uncultured Vampirovibrio sp. (assembly GCA_910577635.1). Taxonomy (GTDB): domain Bacteria; phylum Cyanobacteriota; class Vampirovibrionia; order Gastranaerophilales; family Gastranaerophilaceae; genus RUG14156. The sequence goes on from CAJTNR010000006.1 coordinate 31,968, forward strand.
TGAAGTTTATAAAGAGGTTAAGACAAAGATTTCCCCTCAGGAATTTGAGAAACTAAAAGCAAGTGAGAAAAAATGGATTAAGGAAGTTGAGGATTATTACGAGGTTTTTGAATCCCAAGAATTTGGAACTATTGGAACTGTAATTTATTATGGTTATCAAATTGATATGAGAGAATTTAGAACTCTTCTTCTTATGCTTTATTTATAAGTTATAAAGCTTTGAAAATTGTACAGTTGTCCAAATTTCAAATTTTTTACAAATCTTTACAAAATCCTTGAAATCATGATAGGGTCATGATTTCAAGCACCCTAAACCCTTTTAAAATCAACCTTTTTTTCATTCCTACCCTTTAAAACCCTTTTAAAATGTGCTATTTTGGAATATATGTTCCCCTAAAAAAGCTCATAGAAAGGAGTAGCAAATGATTTGGAACGAACAAGACCACCCAAGGGATGAGGATGGAAAATTTACATTTAAAGACGGAGGAGGATCAAGTAGTGTTCAAAAGGATACATCCAATCCTAAAAATTTACTTAATGGTTATGTGCAAGAAGACGTATTCAATAACATAACAGATGAATTGTCATCTAAAAACACATCTAAACTCCAAAATGAAAACCCCCACCTTGATGTATTGTATGAAAATACAATAAAACAGCAAAAGGCTGATATAGAAAAACAAAGAATAAAAGATGAATTGTTAGATATTCTTGGAAACAAAGCAACCAGCACGGATATTTTATACGGAGATGAACAATCCTTAAGAAAAAAGATAAAAGAATACGGCTTAAAACCTTTTTCAAAAGATAAACAACAACACGAAATCTTAAGACAACTATCCATCTATTCATACGATAACGGACATCAAGCTATCCCAAAAGGATATGAAAGAGTAGGTCATTTTGAAAGCAAAAACAACGGTTTTGACTGTGTTGTTGTGAAGAATGATTCTAAAAAACAAATAGTTATTGCATTTAGAGGCATGGAACCCATACGAGATGTGCCCTCAACGGTAAGGACATGGATTTTTAACTATACTTCCCAGCAAAAATCAGCAGAAGCAGTTTATGAAAAAATCAAACAAGACCCAAGATTCAAGGGTTATGAAATTCAAACAACGGGTCAGTCATTAGGAGGATACCTGGCTCAATATATTGCAGCAAAAAATAATCTAAAATCCGCAACATTTAATGCTTTTCGCGGTACTAAAGAAGCATTAAGAAAAGAAGCAACTAATAGCTTCCAAACTAAAATAATTCATCCGCATAATATTGTTAATTATAGAAACAAGGAGGACTTTTTGACCAACTGGGCTCATGGTAATGATGTAGGTTTATCATTAGAAACAGATGCGCAAATTAGAACAAAATCTTTGAATAAATTTGAAGAACCTCATATGTCTGAAAACATGGGTGATTTGGATACTGCAAGAGTAAAGAATCATAATTACCCTAATTATGCAAATGCTGATGATAATTTTTTTGGCAAGATATTTTTAGGAAAATTCCAAAATTTTATGCATGATATATCAAATTTTAAAATCCAAGCCATCAAACAAAAAATAAAGGAAATAAATAATAATTATCGAAAAAATCGAGATAACTTTATATAGTCCACTTTTAATTATAGGGTTATCTTTCATTACTTTATTCTTTATTTGATAGTAGTATTTGCAAAGGTAATGCCTAGTCTTTCTTTAGGTCGATGCTGGAGCAAAATTATACTTAAATAAGTATCCCAAGCCGGTTAAGTAAAAAAATAGCAAACAAAAAATAGTGAAAACAAATAATAATTATCGAAAATATTGAGATAACCCTGTATAGTCCACTTTTAATTATGGGGTTATCTTTCATTACTTTATTCTTTTTAGTTTCAATGATAAAAATAATGTGGCAGATAAGGTAAACAAAAAAGTTATAGAAAAGTGTTATAAACAGTAGAAAAAAACAACTCATTGCTGCTTCATATGGATGTTTGGATGCATATGCAAATAAAAAAGTAAGCCATGATGCTGAAATTAAGTTATAAATATGTACTACTAAAGTAGCGTGTTTGTTGTACAGATCTTCCCATAAGAATTTGATGAGCTTTTTCATAATTTCTATTCTAGCATTGAAGCTAAAATACAACAACATTATATATATCTATGTTTTCTAAAAGCTTTGAGTAAATTGTAAAATTTTATGCATGATATATCAAATTTTAAAATCCAAGCCGACCAAGAAAAACACATGCGAGAAAAATAGCAAACAAAAAATAGTGAAAACAAATAATAATTATTGCAAATATTGAGATAACCCTGTATAGTCCACTTTTAATTATGGGGTTATCTTTCATTACTTTATTCTTTTTAGTTTCAATGATAAAAATAATGTGGCAGATAAGGTAAACAAAAAAGTTATAGAAAAGTGTTATAAATAGTAGAAAAACAGAACTCATTCCTGCATCATATGGGTATTTGTGCATAAATACAAATAAAAAAGTAAGCCATGATGCTGAAATTAAGTTATAAATATGTACTACTAAAGTAGCGTGTTTGTTGTACAGATCTTCCCATAAGAATTTGATGAGCTTTTTCATAATTTCTATTCTAGCATTGAAGCTAAAATACAACAACATTATATATATCTATGTTTTCTAAAAATATATTTATCTGAAAAAAACCATTGTACATTGAAAAGATAAAAAGAATATAAATAAAACTACAAACATTATATAGTGAATGCAAGCTATAATTATCGAAAAAATCGAGATAACTTTATATAGTCCACTTTTAATTATAGGGTTATCTTTCATTACTTTATTCTTTATTTGATAGTAGTATTTGCAAAGGTAATGCCTAGTCTTTCTTTAGGTCGATGCTGGAGCAAAATTATACTTAAATAAGTATCCCAAGCCGGTTAAGTAAAAAAATAGCAAACAAAAAATAGTGAAAACAAATAATAATTATCGAAAATATTGAGATAACCCTGTATAGTCCGCTTTTAATTATAGGGTTATCTTTCATTACTTTATTCTTTTTAGTTTCAATGATAAAAACAATGTGGCAGATAAGGTAAACAAAAAAGTTAAGGATAATCGTTAGAAGTAACGCAGCAAGATAGCCCATTCCAACTTCATATGAATGTTTGGATGTATATACAGTAAAACAAGTAAACCATGTTGTTGAAATTATGTTGTAAATATTCACAATCATAATAGAGCGCTTGTTGTACAGGTCTTCCCATAAGAATTTGATTGGTTTTTTCATAAATTTTATTCTAGCATTAAACCAGAAACACAACAACATTATATATCCATATTTTTTAAAAGTATGGATTTGTACATAGCAATTTATCTAAAAAAAACCATTGTACATTGAAAAGATAAAAAGAATATAAATAAAACTACAAACATTATATAGTGAATGCAAGCTATAATTATCGAAAAAATCGAGATAACTTTATATAGTCCACTTTTAATTATAGGGTTATCTTTCATTACTTTATTCTTTTTAGTTTCAATGATAAAAATAATGTGACAGATAACATAAACAAAAAAGTTAAAAAGAAATGTTTTAAGCAATAAAAGGGCAAAAGCGATTTCTGTGTCATATGAATTAATGGATGCATGTTTAATTAAATAGACAATACACGCTGTTGAAATTATGTTGTAAATATTCACAATCATAATTGAGCGTTTGTTGTACAGGTCTTCCCATAAGAATTTGATTGGTTTTTTCATAAATTTTATTCTAGCATTAAAGTTAGAATGCTACAAGACGATAGTATTTCCTGAGATTTAGTTATATCTTTGACAAGATTTAACCCCAGCTCATTGTTTATGGCTTTAATATATTATTTGTATTCAAAAGTATAAGAAAATGAAAAGCCGGAATAGAAAATTTTGGGACATTTCAGCGTTATAGCTTCAAAAAGAAGGTATGCTCATGTAAATGTAAAAATTTGATTCTGAAAATAATTTAGAGCTTATTATATCAGATACTAACGATTATAACGAAAATGACGAAAATAAACTTGTTCAGGCAGGTGATATTGCGATGAAAAAAGATTGGTTAATCCCAAAATTTGTAATAAAACATGTTATAATTCCTAAAGAAAATCTTGAAAAATTGTGGGGCAAATATTAGATTAATGAAAAAAAATGGTATTAAAGAAATAATTTTGTTTGTTATTAAATCAGCAATATTTTTGTGGATTGTAAAAAAACCATTTTTTAATTGTATGTCTATATTGCTTTTTTTGATAATTTTAATTGGCGAAGTTGTTATAACATCTGAAATATTGTCTTTAATTTTATTTTATATAACATTTATTGTTGCGCATTACCTTTATATAGTTTTTTCATACTTTGCAGCTAAAAAATTGGGACTTGTAAAATTTATTGATAAGTCCCCAATTTGGCTTGTTGTTTTAATTTTGGTTGTTTATGAGGTAAGTTTAACTATATCATTTCCGATAAACATAAGTCAAGAATCAATTGATTTATATTTAATTCATGAATGGAAAAGAATAATATTAAATATTCTAAGAAATATTAAATATGGTCAAGGTTTTGTTTATACTTTTGTTGCATATAAATCAATGAGATTTTTGGTTAATAAATATCCTAAATTGTCTTTTTTGAAGAAATTTTATTTTCTTCAAAAATTTGATGATATAATTGCTTTTAAAAATATTGTTAATTTAATTGAAAATTCTTATAATAAATTCATTGAATGGTGGAAAAAGAATTTTAGATGGTATTAAAGTTATAATACCTATTTTTTTAAAATCTACCAAAGAATTGCCGGGTTTCGAACCTTGGTTGATTGAAAATGCGGCTTAACTAAACTTACATAGCTTTTTTATGTTTATCATAATTGAATGGTACAATAGCTGATAAATCTGTTTTTTGCTCAGCTGCAAGAAGTTCAAAATTGTTTTGTAAGCGTAAAAAATATCCTTTTGATAATCCAAAGTATTTAGTCAATCTCAAATCTTAATTTTGTTCCAACATCTTTTATATCCATTAATGTTTGAACTGCTTTTATACTCATAAAAATTCCTATGAATATATAAAAACAAATTTGAGGGAAAAATTGACAAAAAAGAGGGCTTAAAGCCCTCTTTTCTAAAAATTTACGCCCGGCGCGATTCGAACGCGCGACCCTCTGTTTAGAAGAAGCTTATTGCTTTATATGCAAGGGTTTTCAAGTTTTATTGTAATTTATCAGAAGGTATTATTTTTATTACTTTCGGACTTGTTTCTTCTCTCAACTGTTACCTCCTTTTGTCAATCTTTATTAGGATTTTTGCAAGAAGTTTGTAGTATTAATGTGGTAAAAGTTAAAAATTTATAAGTTAGCCCCGCCCTACAGGGGAAAAGTTGAAATTTAACATGTTGTCAAGAGTTAGAAAAACTCCCAGCGAAATTTTCAAATTTGAAAGTTTACACAAGGTAAATTATTTATTACAAAATCAACAAACTATAATAAAAAGCATGTTATAATATAGGAAAAATCGTTTTCCTAAAATAAGGACAATCTATAATGAAGAATTCAATGCAGGAACATATATTTACACAAAGGTTATAAGCCATTTAATCCGTCATTTATTAATGATGATATCGATTGGAATATCGAAGAACTTGCACCATTATTGCAAGATGCAAGTCTTTGGCTTGGAAAATTAAATTCTTATGCAGATTTGATTCCTAATATTGAATTTTTTAGCAATAAGTGATAATAGCTCTTTTGGCATATCAACAAATGGGAATTTTAGAGTGTCTATTAATGAATTACCCTTTTTATAGAGAAAATCGTTCCCGGTTGATTGGATAAAATCAGGAGCGACTTTTCTTGAAAGATTATTATAAATATCATCCAATTGGCACATAGATAGCTTTTTTATCGCAGAGAGGCGTTCAATTTTTCCTGTGTCAATACCCTTAAAACTAATTTTGTTTGGCAAGGTAACAGTAGTATTAGCGCATTTATTTTGGCCAATCTTGTATCGCATTTAATTTGCCTGTCCATTCCCTTTTCTTTAAGGGTTAAACGCAGGTAAATAAAAACTTTTGCCTTTTTTAAAATCAATTTTACTATTTGAAATAAAAATTTACATTTATTTAAAACCGTATAAATCCAAAGCTTTCCATATAGGATCTTCTTTGTATTTGACTTCAGGCTTTGAAGGTTTAGAAGAAGGTATATATCCGGCTTCGGCTTGTACAATTTTTTCAAAGAGTGTATGAGCATCACCAAAATCTCTTATGGCCATAAGATAATTTGGATTTTTTGATTCTTCGATTTTAATTCTTTTATTTTGAAATCGTCTTGTTAGCTGTGTTCTATCAAGTAATTTGTCAAAAAAGTCTTATTTGGGTGTTTGTTCGTTTCTTCTCTATTCAACATAGCATAAACAACATCAGAGCCATCTTGTGCTTTCGTGCTTTTTATGGTCGTAAATGGAGTTGTATCAAAATAATTGAATACCACTTTATGCATGCCTGTGTCGTCATTTAAGTCTAATATGCCTTTTTCTACAATTAACCCTTTTGTTTTATCATTATCAAAATTTCCAAAATGGATGTTTTGTTGTTTATTTGGCAAGGCAAGTTTATAAGTGTTTCTTGCTGGTGATATTCTCATGACTATCCTTTTAAAGTTTTATCGTGCTTATGTATAATACACAAAAACAAAATTATTTGCCATAAAACAAGGTATGCAAATTAAAAATAATTAACAAACTATTTTAACTTTTCCATACAAGTCCACCACGGATAAATATCTTAGCAAAAGCAAGACTTCCGTGATTTTTATTATGCATCCTCACATAAGATTTTTGTTTATTATAACTATCAAAAGTGAATTTATTTGCATCATCTGCGGTTTTACCCATTACGCCCATAGCGGCGGCATGAAAATGGTAACCCGATATATCGCTATAATCGTTACCTTTAAACAAACCTGTGGCTGGTCTATGATATTCATAGGTTTCTCTCAATTTTTTTTCATCATAAAAATTATATATATAATCAGGACTTTCAAGACTAAATGCCTTTTTATTTGTAATCTCATCTCTCTCACTTGGTGATACAGCCAAATAATCAAATTCTTTTTCGCCACCAAGTTCAATCAGTGCCTTTTTTATTGATTCTTTATGATCGAATTCAAACCTAGGTGGAGTTTTATGAAGTTCATATTGTTGTCTTAAAAAGTTTAAGTATGTAGGATTATGGCTTTTACCCATTGCGCTATATATAGGTGTTTTGACAACATTTTTAAAATTTACAAGAGAAAATGCCTGTTGTAAATTATTAGGATAATGCAATTTTGCCAATGCAATAGCTAGTGAATCCATTCGATTCGTATTTTGTGAGCCAATAATTTTAATTCTATCAGTATCTTCTTTAGCACCTATTGCTCCTAATGCAACTATTGCGTGTTTTATGATATCTTCATTAGAACTGTTTAAATAACCCCTTAACATATCCGCATGTTCCGGCAACCCCCATCTTGCAATAAGTTGAATTGCCCCACGTTGATAATAACTATTCATAGAAGCAAAACTACTTAAATTTCTTAGATTATAATGCTTATTTATGAGTAATCTTGCATCTCGTAAAAGTTCCGGATAATCAGGTTCTAAATATCTATTGTCACATACTTGTTCTGCAAATGGCAAAAATTCTTTATAACCGGTTTTATTTAATGTATGCATAACATAACTCCAGACTTCACCATTATTTTTTGTAGATAATAAATATTTTATATTGCCTAATACTCTGTCTGAAGTAATCAAAGAATGCTTTTCGGTACTTGTTATATTAGGGTTATCATAAATTAAATTAATTACATGCGCAGTTATTGCCCCAACTTTTTCAAAGTCACCACGCTGCTCTTTAGGATGTGATCCATACCAACTTGGAACATCTACATCTTTATAGAAATCAGCCAATTTTAAAAGTAAATTAATTCTAGCATTGAAATCATTTGTTTTTGTATAATTTTTTAATTCTTGTTCTACAGTAGTTTTAAAATCGTTTAATGCGGCAGAACTATATTTTTCAATAAAGAATTGTCTGTTATTTGTGAAAAATTGATTAACTGTTGATGAAACAATTTCATTGGAATATGCTGTACTATTATCTTTCGGTGTTTTTGAACCAACAAAAGAAATTTGATTTTTGTAGTTATAATTTTTATTATGAAATGTATTTTTAATTGGAGTTATTAGCATATTTGACTTTCTTTGCGCTTATGCAACTGTATTTAAGTGCCTTTGTATAGCTTTAGAATCTTCTTCCATTCCGGCATTTGCGTATGCTTCTTGCAAATCGGTTAAGATAATTTTTATATCATTATCGTTTATCTCTTTGCTTTGGGAGTTAATTTTTTTAAAAAACTCGTCTTTGTATTGTGCATCAATTTGTTTTGAAACACTAGTAATGGTTTGCTTGGCGATTTCTTGCATGTTCTCACGCATTAGTTGTTTTGTTTGTGCTTCTATAATGCTTTGAGGATATGCTCCATTTGCGCTACTTATTGCTTGTATTGTCATTTTCCATTTCCTTTTTTAAATCAATTTCAACCTGTGCATCATATTTTTCCTTTTGAGGTTTAAAAATAAAGGCTGTCGCAGCTAATAACCATAGGACTATAGCATTAAATCCCATTTCTTTTTTGTGTTCTTCCATAAACATAGTTGCTATAGTGGCAATAGCACCAGCTCCGCCAAAGAAATATGTTTCGACCTTGTTATACTTTACATCATTTTGAAATTTCTCATTACTTTTTCTTTGTAATAAGTCACGTTTAATTCTTTCAATATTTTTTTTATTATTTGTAGAAGAATTTAATGTAATATTTGGTGGTGTTTGAACTTTATTGATCATAGTGTTTCCTTATAATATTACCGACCTTAATAGAGAAGAAGCAACAACAATGAGAGAACGTGCAATTCTTCCTACTCCCTTTTTATTTAAAATTCCATAAACAGTATCAAAGCCTGCGCCTGCAACAAGTGGATTTAAAGAACATTGTACTAATTTTTGCAATAATGATTTTGCTTGCTTGCATTGTGCTGCATATCTTGGATTCGAATTTTGTATTCTATCGAGCAATACTCCCATTGCAACATACATTTCATTAATTTTAGAAGTATTATTTTGAAGGTGTGCAAACATTTTATTTAATTGTGCTATATCAGCTTTATGGAATTTTTCTATCAAAGTTTCTAATTCAAAACTTCTATTTTCAACAATATCAATAATGCTGTATTTTTTGCCGTCAATTTCAACTTCAACATCTTTGAATAGTCTGTCAAATTGACTGGCCATATCATACTTATTTGCTTCATATTGAAATGCTTTTGCAGTTTGTTCTTTTATATATATCTTTTTAACATCATCAAGTACGCTTAATAAATCCTCTAGCGGATATTCATTTATTTTTTTAACTTTTTGCTCTATATTATTAAATTCGGATTCATTGTTTCCATCAAGTTTGGATAAAACTAAATCTAGCAATGATATGTTATTGATTTTATTAACAAAGACCGGGTTTTGATAATCATTATCTACAGTTGCACTAATAAAACTTTCTTTTATGTCATTATATATTTCAATACTGGTTTGCTCACTATCCGTCATATTTTCAAGAACTCTTTGTCGAGCTATATTTGTTGGAACATAATCAGATAAAAATTTACATAAATCATATCCAATATCACTTTGAGCAATATTTGCAAGATATGCTTTTTGATGTATAGGTACGGTTGTAGAAGAAAAGAATGTATCAATTATATTTGTATTTTCAATTTGTTTACTTTTAGTTCCAAGTAAATATTCGCCAACCGAAACATAGTGATTTTGTTGTTGTTCGACAATCTGTTTATAATGAACTTCCATCCACTCTTTTTTTGCTATGGCAGTTAATTTTGTCCAAATTGCATTTATTGCCTTAATTTCATTCTCATTTAACTGTTCTTTAGGTTCTAATGTGGGAGTATATAACATATCAGACAAAATTCCAATATAATCATGGATTTGCTGCACTTCATTATTATCTTTTATTCTGTTTAGTCTTTCATAACATAAAGAAAATATTATATTAATGCCATCCATTGTTTTTTCATTTATCGGAGTTTGCGAAAAATGTAATTGATGCACTATAGCAAGTGAAAATGCTCTTGATAATTCATTTTCAAATTTATTCAGTTCGCCGATTATCGCTTCTGTTTTTTTATTTCCTTCCTGAAGATATATTTTTTCTACTAATTCACGATTAAAGTTATCTATTCTATCTTTATTTTCTTCAACAAATCTTTTTGCATTTGTTCTTTTTTCTTGTTGAGATTTTTCATAAAACCATTGTTTTCTAATTATTGACAGTGTTTGCGCAAGTGATTGTTTTCTTAATGTTGTATCTTTTGCAATTTCTTGTAAATAATCTCTTTTTGTATCTTCAGAAAAATCGGTTATGTCAATTCCCATAGCTTCTATAGGTAAAAGAAACATATCAGATATTTTTATATTATTAATTTTAAAATCTATATCGCTGCTTTGGATAAATTTAAAAAATTCTTGTTCTTGCAAAGAAGAATCTTGAATTTGTGATATTTCTTCTATTTTATTTTTAATATCTTCTAAATCAGCAAGATGGTAATCTTGTGTATTGGATACATTATCGCATAATTGTCTAAATCCATCTACATTGCAGTTTTTATCCGAATAATTAGGAACAAAATCAGAAGGATTGTGTATTTCGTGTGAAAAATATGCCAAAATGGTATTTAAATAAAGCATATCTATATCACCATATCGGGTATAATAATCTTTTATAGATTGATTTAGTAAATCTATTTTATCTTTTTTTTGTTTTGGGTCTTGATTAAGAAGGCTTAACCATAAATCAATTAATGGTTTGTCGCCTATTTTTTTATCTAAAAAAGAATTAGTGTATGTTCTTTTGTCTTTTGCAACATCTTCTAAGGATAACAGATTATTTTTATAAAATTCTTCGTATTTTTGTTTAATTAATCTTAAATTTTGATTTTGAAAATATTCTGTAATTTCTGAATTGTCTGATAGTATTTTTTGAATATATGCAAATGAAGAATAATTCTTTTTATCTTGTTCTTCAAAATAAACAGAATCTATAAATTGCCTATCTTGCTTATAAAACTCGCTTATATTCTGCATAAGTTGCTGTTTAATATCGGTTTGAGAAACATCAACAACAGATAGAGGACTATACGAAGTATCAAAGATTTTTATGCCTGAAAAATGTTGCATCGGAATATTTTTGATATTTTTAATGCTTATTAATTTATTTTTTGAAATACTGTTAGCGCCTGGCGAAGTAAAATCAGAACAAAATTCTTGTGATTTTTTAAAGTTATCACATTGATTTAACTTATTTACTTTATTTAATAAATTAACTTTCAATTTAGCACCTTAAAACATAATATCAGGTATTCCATCCCCATCTATGTCAATTCCATCATACTGTCCATCCCCATCTATGTCAATTAATGTACCATCTATTTTGCCGTCACCGTCAAGATCAATTCCGTCAAATTTGCCGTCACCATCAGTATCAATGAGTGTTGCATCTATTTTACCATCACCATTGAAATCAATTCCAAAACTAACTTCGCCGCTAAAACCGTGCTGAGCAATCTGTTCGTTCAGATATTTTTGGAATCTGCCGTCATTTAAAGCCTCTATCGCTTGCCCGCTTATACCAGATAATATTCCGTTTGCACCGGCCAATGTGGTAGAAATATAAGTTTCGCCACTGTCACCTATAGCTTTTGTAATATCTCTACCAAACATATCTTTTATTTGTTCTTCTTCAGAACCGAAAAATTTTGCAAACAATGGTGAATGTTTAATAGTATGTAATAAATCTGGTAAAACCCTACCTTCATCTTCTGAAACCGGCGTATCATTTATTGCACTTGTTCCCCAATTGCTTCCACTCATAGAACTTCCTTTAAATGCAGGCAATGCAAAATGCTTTGCGTTGCCTGAACTATCTATAAAAGCGGAAATACCTTCTGCTTGATCTACAAATATTCCATTTTCTTTATCTATGTATTTTCCGTTTAGCAAATCAATGTTTACACTACCATCAAAGTTTGTATAGATACCATTTTCAGGATCACAATAGTCAAAGCGTTCAGGTCGAATATCAATAGGAGTACCTTTTATGCTAAAAATACCATCATCTGCATCTGCTGATAAAACACCCAAAGAAAGGGATTTTTCTGATGTATCAACATCTATTTGAGCATCAGTAAGAGCACTGTCAATAAAATTATCATCACTTATTAATAATCCTGCTGTTATACTTAAAAGGAATGGTGCACCGACCATTCCAATAACGCTTAATTTATCAACAAGGCTTTCTTCTTCATTTTTTTTACCATTGCCTTTGAAAGATAATGAAACATTTCTTTTTTCAAAAATATCAACCTGATTATATTTTTCTGTTGACATTGTATTGTAATCGGATATTTTAAAATTTGTTCCATTTTTGAAAATATTTTTTGTTTGTAAATTAGAGCCGATAGATTGAACTTGCATTACTATATCTTTCTTGAAATATTGCTACTTTCAATATTTTATCATATAAAACTCGTGAATTATTTTTTTTGCTATAAAAATTAAATTATTGAAAAAAATTAACAATTACTTCATATTTTAACTTTTTCTGAATGATTCAATATCTAATTTTTTAACGTATTTAACGTAATTTTCAGAATCAATATTATTCTTTTTTATGTCCGAAATAACAGCTTTTATGCTTTCATAGTTCATATTTTTTTCTTCAATTAAGAACTTAATTAGCCTTATTCTATCTAAATTTTCAATTTCTTTCATCTTTTCAAAAATTTTTGTAGTAATTTTGTAGTATTTTCAAAAATAGGCACAAAAAATACGCCCGGCGCGATTCGAACGCGCGACCCTTTGCTTAGAAGGCAAATGCTCTATCCAGCTGAGCTACGGACGCATAATTTAAGTTATTCAATTGTCATTTCCCAGCTGAATAGAGCATTTTGCTGTTATTTTTTTGAAAGCTATCGCTTTCAATGGCAGCTGAGCTACGGACGCATAATTTAAGTTATTCAATTGTCATTTCCCAGCTGAATAGAGCATTTTGCTGTTATTTTTTTGAAAGCTATCGCTTTCAATGGCAGCTGAGCTACGGACGCATAATTTAAGTTATTCAATTGTCCAATTTAATTTTATCAGATAAATTGTTATTCGCAAGTATTTTTTTGATTTTTTATTGGGATTGTAATTCTAAAAATAGTTTTATAATCAGCTTCGTTTTCTATAATGCCGCTAGTGAAAGAGATTTCACCTTTATGCTTTTCAATAATTTTTTTACAAATCGCAAGTCCTAAACCGGTTCCCTGCCCTTTCTTTTTTGTTGTAAAACCGGCTTGGAAGATATTGTCTTTATTTTTTTCGCTGATTCCTGCGCCATTATCAAGAATTTCAACAACCAAAGAGTCATTATTCGTCCTTGTTTTTAGTTTAATTTTTCCTAAGTAATTATTATCTTTGTTTTTTATTTCCTCAATTGAATGAAGCGCATTCATAAGAATATTCAAAAAAACCTGATTCAACATATTAGGATAACAATTAACAAGAGGAATATCCCCCCAGTCTCGAATAATTTCATAACCGTTTTTAGTTTTATGGTGAATTAAATCCAGGGTTAGATCAAGTTCTGAGTTAATATTTGCCTCTTGAAGAGTGGTTTCATCTAGTCTTACAAAGCGTTTTAGTGATTGAACAATGGTTGTAATTCTTTTTATGGCTTCTTTATCAACTGAATTAATTTCTTTAAGGATTTTTAATTGAGAAGAACTATAGTTTTCAAAAGCTTTTTTCATCATTTCATTATTAGCACTAATTGCACCTAAGGGGGTATTAATTTCATGTGCAACGGATGCTACTAATTGTCCTAAAGAAGCCATTTTTTCTGAATTTATTAACTGCAGCTGGGTTTCTTTTAGTTCTTTAATTGTACTTTCAAGTTCTTCTTTTTTTTGCGATATCTGGTGAAACAAGCTGGCTTGTATTAAAGAAGAGGATACAACCATTGAAATTCCGACTAAAAGTTCGCGTTCTTGAGCCTGGATATCTTTTTTGGGAGTAAAAATAACAGCAATTCCATAAAGCTGGGAGTTTTTTAGAATCGGCATTATAATTCGAATTGTTGAATTAAGAAGAGGAATACTTGCTCCTTCGTGTTCTTTTAAACAGGGCTGAATTGAATTAATCCCTGCGTGCAATTCGTCTGTCAGTTTTTTTGAATATGTAACTTTTTCTCCTATTTGAGGAGCATAGACATTAGGATAAGTGTACTTTATAATAAAATTATCTTTATTATATTCGGCAAAATAGCCTTTATTGGCTCCAAAAACAATACTCAGCTCTTTTAGTGATTTTTCAATCAACTGTTTAATATCCAGCTCGTTTTTAATACTAATTGAAATTCGATTCAAAAGAGCCATTTTAACCGCTTGATTCTGTGCTTTAGAATTAGTTGAAGCAAACTCAATATTCTGAATCCTTAATCTTTCGTTTTCTTCTTTTAGTTTTTCTCTTTCTAGTTCATCTGTAATATCGTAAAAATAAACAATCCGAAAACGGTTTTTAACGCTAAAAGCCTTGATTGTAAAGTGGTAGAATCTGTCTTCTTCTTTTTGATAAGTTACATAGGTTGTAAAATTAATATTCTTATTGATTGCACTAATTATGGGGTTATAAGTTCTTAAATCTTCAGATTTTAAAAAACACATTTGATATGAAAACTTATAGCTGAGTTTTTTTAAACACTCAGTCCCTTTTTGCGAACTATAATCACCGAAAATTTTTTGAAAAGAGATATTATGATATAAAACTTCTGTTTTTTTATCATAAATTATAATCGGTTCTTCTAAGTTATGGTAGAAGTTAATTAAAGCGTTGCTCATTATAGTTCTTGATTATCTTTTTTGGTATACAAACCAAAAGGAAGCTGTTGGAAACTTGCAAGTTCGTTTTTTAATACAAAAACCTGTTTGTTGAGTGAGTTAACCTGGTTTCGCAAGTTTTCATTCTCAGTTTTAGATCGAATCAGCTCAACTATAATTTCATCGAATCCATCCATCTTTTCACTTAGAATTTCACTCATTTTTTTAATTAAATTATTCTCAAGTTTCAAAAGACTGTTTTGTATTTGAATTGTTTGATTGTTGTTGTTTGCAATAGGGAAAATTGATTCTGTTTTAATTCTGTTTTTTGCTTTTTGCAAAAAATTGATTTTTTTATTGGTGTCAAGTTCAGGTTCAGGAGCAACTTCAATGGTTGATTGCTGGATAAATTCCTCTTTTTTTGCGATATGCTGCGCTTGCTCGTATAATTCCTTCATTTTTTTTAAGATATCAACATCATCCCTTGTAAAGTAAGCGTTTCCAAAGGAATCTGTTTTGGGTTTTAAACAAGCTTTCTTGCATAAAGAAACAACCTGTTCAATATCTGTATTAAGGATAACTTCAAGTTCCTCTACATTGACTTTTTGTTCCTGCTGCAGTTTTTGTACTGTATTGAATAGTGATTCTTGCACTGTGAATCTTTCTCCCCCTTGTCGACCAATAAATATATTTATTATTATAGAATAGAAACCTAAAAAAAGAAAATATGTTGCAAAAATTTCATAAAATTTAATATTTGTAGTATTATATTAAAATAATGAGGAGTTTAGAATAATGGAAAAGAAAAAAGGTCTTTTTATAACCTTTGAAGGAATAGATGGATCTGGAAAAACAACCCAGCTTGAACTTGTTGATAAATATCTTAAAGAAAAAAACCTAAAAACGCTCTTAACACTTGAGCCGGGAGGATGTGAGCTGGGCAAGAACATAAGACAAATTCTTCTTCATTATGATTCCTATGTTAATGATACTGCAGAACTCTTTCTTTATCTTGCGGATAGAGCCCAGCATACAGATACTGTCATTCTAAAAGGATTAAAGGAAGGAAGTATTGTTTTGTGCGACAGATTCATTGATTCAACCGCCGCTTATCAAGGATACGGGCGCGGGTTTGATCTTGAAAAAATCGATTATCTTAATAAAGCTGCAACTTTAGGTTTAGTTCCTGACTTAACTTTTGTTTTTGATATTGATCTTGAAACAGCGCAAAAAAGAGTCGGAAAAACCAAAGACAGAATGGAAAAAGAAAAACTTGAGTTCCACAAAAAAGTAAAAGAAGGGTATTTGGATTTAGCAAAAAAATATCCTGATAGGATAAAAGTAATAGATTCAACCCAATCAATTGAAAAAATTCATTTTGAGGTTAGAAAAATAATAGATAAGGTGCTATGAAAAAAATAACATTATTATTAAGTTTATTATTATTCACTTCCAATGTTCAAGGAAGCCTTTTTTACGATATTAACACAGGAGTTTCGCTTTTTTATCAAAACAAAACCCAGGAAGCCAAAACCTACTTTATCAACTACATTAACTCTAACCCTTCTGATAAAGACGGATATTTCTGGCTTGCTAAAAGCTATAATGCATTGAATGATACTAAAAATGCTAAAATTAACTTTAAAAAGGCTTATAACTTAGCAAGTATTCAAAAAAATATTGAAAAAATAAATATTTCCCAAGAGGATGATTCAAGCATTGATGATTACTTTGATATGGCAGTATCATACTTTGAAGCGAAAAACTACAAAGAAGCGGATTTTTATGCCGATTTAATGCTGAGACTGGATTCTAAATCCAAAAGCGCATATTATCTTAAAGCAAGGGTGCAAAAGGCTCTTGGCAACAAAGATAAAGCAATTGAGTACTTGAACAAGGCAGTTTTATTTGATAATACTTTTTTATATACCAACTTAGCGAAAAGTCTTGGAGTAAAAACTGCTCCTAAAGCAACTAAGGAAATGTATGATATATTAGCGCTGGAATCACTTTATAGCGGCAATATTAACAATGCTATTATTAACTATAAAAAGTTTCTGGAATTTGAGCCAGATAATATTGATGCTCTTAATTCTTTATCTGATTTGTATATCAAGAATAAGGAATTAAACAAAGCAAAACTCACTGTTGAAGAAGCTCTTAGGGTTAAACCAAACAGCATTTGGGCATATTTAAACGAAGCAAAAATTTATGAGCTTAATAATCCTGCTAAAGTTGAACCTACCCTTCTTAAGGCTTACAAAATCAATCCTAATAATAAAGAAGTTATCTTAAAATTGGGTAATTATTACTTGCTGCAAAAAGATTTTTTCCAATCTAAAAAATACTTTGAGAATTTAATAACTATTGATGACACTTCCTATGAAGGATACTTTGGATACATCTATTCTCTTGTTGAGTTGGGAGAATTAAGCAAAGCTCAAACTTATATTAGAAAAATGAACCATGTTAAACAAAAAAATGGCGAAATCGACTTTTTATTAGCGAAAATCTGCATTAATCAAGGGCAGTTTATAAGTGCTAAAGATTATCTTGAGGAAGCTATTAAAAAAGAGAATAATCCATCTTATTACCTGGAGCTTGCAAAAATTAACTATTTGTTAGCAGACTTTAAAGAATCCTTGAATAATTTGGAGTTTGTTTCTTCGAATAATGAGGCTAAAGAGTATTTGATTAAAAACTACATTAAACTAAAAGATACAAAAAGCGCTCTTGAAGTGCCTTTTGATAAAGATAGATTAATATATAAATACAATTTGTATGAAATTTATTCAATTAGAAAAGAAAATGAAAAAGCAAAAGCACTTCTAAAGGACGCTAAAAGTAAAAAACCTGTATCTGAACAGGATTATATTGACTTAGCTCAAATTAACTATGAACAAAAAAATATTCCAAGTGCAATTAAAACACTCGATTCAATGATTAAGAAATATCCTAATAGCAAAAGAGGATACATTGAGAAGATAAAGATCTACTTTTTAGAGGAAAATCAAGAAAAGCTTAAAGAAACTATACAAAAACTTCAAGAAATAAACTAGCCAGGCGGGTAATATACAAAAGAGGCTGTATTTAATAATATCATTATAAAGTAATTAACCGGGTATGGCTAAACAATGGACCTTGTTACAGTATTTATAGTTGATGACTACTTATTAACAAGAATTGCCCTGAGGCAATATATAAACAACAATAGTTCTTTGAAGCTTATAGGAGATTTTTCCAATGCTAAAGACTGTATTAATCAGCTAAAAACACTCCAGCCCGATGTAATTCTTATGGATATTGAGCTTTTTGGAATTAATGGATTGGAAGCAACGAAAATTATAACTCAAAAATATCCTAATATTAAAGTTATAATTCATACTTCTTTTAATTCAGATGAAAGAATCCTTGCTGCAATGTCCAGCGGTGCCAGCGGGTATTGTTTGAAGAATGATTATTCTAATTTGAATAAAATAATAGAAAATACAGTAGTGCAGAAGAATTTCTGTGTTGATCTTGAACTGGCAAAAAGTGCTTTTTCTAAAATTCCATTAGGTAATATTTATGATTTTGAAAATTATTATGAATATCAAAGACTTAAGAATTTGTTAACCGAAAGAGAACTTGAAGTTTTGGGTTTAATGGTTGAAGGAAAAACTAATTCTCAGATTGCAGATGAAATTATAGTTTCAACAAACACCGCAAAAGCTCATGTTGGTAATATCTTAACTAAATTCTCCGTTAATGACAGAGTCCAGGCTGTAGTCAAGGCAGTAAGAGCTAATTTATTCTAAAAAAGGAAGCTATGTTTACAAAAAAAAGATTAAGAAAAGTCTATAAAGAAAAAATTAGACGAATTAATAGCAAATATCAAAAAAAATTGCAGGCTGAAAGAAACAAATTCAACTGTATTCTAACGCACGATATTAAAACGCCCCTTTTAGCGCAGATTCAGAGTCTCGAGCTTTTGTTGAAAGGAGAGTTTGGAGCGTTGAATCAAAACTTAAAAGAAATTGTAAGTGAGATTCTTAATTCTAATTGTTTTTTATATGAAATTGTCACTAATACGATATTCTTAACCAAATATGAAAATGAAAAACCAAAGCTAAAGTTAGAAGATATTGATATTATCGAACAAATTAGGGATTGTTGTATTAATATTCAAAACTACACAAAAGATAAAGGTCAGGATATTGTCGTAAAATCCAATAAATCAAAGAAAATTAAGCTTTATGCTGATAGAAAATTAATTCAAAAAATTATCTTTAATCTTTTATCGAGTTCTTCCAGTCTGGGTTTTGAGAACTCAAGAATTGAAATTACAGTCAAGGAGAATAAAAACTCTGTTTCTTTTCTAACAAAAAACAAATCGATTTATATGACCAAAGAAAAAATAAAAAGCCTTTTTGAGGAGAAAAAAAATCTGTGCGATTTTAACCAGCTTGGGATGAGCTTAAACCTCAATATTGCAAAAAAACTCATTAAAGCCCACAACTGGGATATAATCGCTCAATCGCAAAAGAATAATTCTTCAATTTTTGGTTTCGTTGCACTAAAAAAGTAGATTGTAGCAATTGAATAAATTGTTAAGGTTTTTTTCTTTAATTGAATTTTCAATTGTTTGTACAATAAGATCCAAATCTTCTTTATTTAAAGTTTTAAGGTTATCAGGAAGGATTATGTCATCTGTAGATGCGCAGTTAACAAAACCTTGATTAAGAATAAGAAAATTTTTATAAGTTTCAAGAATCACTAAGTACCTTTCATCAATTCGGTAGAATTTGTTTTTGTAGTACTTATACTCCTTAACAAGAAGATTAGAGGTAAAATCTATTAAAAAATCGATTTCTTTAGTGTATTCTTGTTCGCTTGTTTTTTCTCCTAAGAGCTTATTACCCTCGATAGCTGCGTTTTTAATGCTTTTAATATAACTTGCCCACATTAAACAGCCAAGGTAGAAGCAAATATTAATTTTTAAGTTAAGTTCAAGTTTTTTTAGAACAAGAGGAAAATTTGCTCTTTTGATTCTAATATCTAAAAGTGCATTGAACATATAGTATGTGTATCCTACAGCCCCTATTGAATCAATAACCAAAGGGGCAAAGCCGGGGTCAAATTTAACTGTCTTTTTTTCTTCCATAAATTTATTTTATCACATTATATTAATTTGGTTGAAAATTTCTTTATTAACTTTAGTAAATTTATACTTTAGAACTAATCTTAAATACTTATTTTCTATTATAATTATATGGTATAAATGAATACGTAGGAAAAAAATCGAAAGGCGGAGTAAACCATGGTGCAAAAAATCGGACAGTTTGTCTTTATGCTGCACTCACATCTTCCATATTACAGAATGGCAGGAATGTGGCCATTTGGTGAAGAGTGCTTATATGAATGTATGGAAGAAACCTATGTTCCTTTGCTTAATATGATTTCAGAATTATATGAAGAAGGAATTAAAGCAAAACTAACTATCGGTATTACTCCGATTCTAGCTGAGCAGTTAAACGATGAACACTTAAAACAGGGTTTTATTGATTATCTTGATTCAAGATTAAAAGCGGTAAGTGAAGATTTAGAAAGATACCCAGACCCTGAAGTTGCTCATAGCCAGCACTTAGCGTATTTAGCTAAATACTACTTTGATTGGTATACAAAAATTAAAGATTTGTTTATCAACAAATTCAATAAAGATTTAATTGCAGGATTCAAAAAGTATCAGGATTTAGGGTGTATTGAAATTACAACTTCAGGTGCAACGCACGGATTTTCACCGCTTTTAGCAACTGATACCAATCTCAATGCCCAATTTAAGGTTGGTTCTGAAACTACTAAAAAACTATTCGGAAAAAAAGCAAAAGGCTGCTGGCTGCCAGAATGTGCTTATCGTCAAGGATATGAATTCACAGGCAAAGATGGTAAGAAAAAATGGCGTCCTGCTATTGAAGTAACGCTTCAAAATAATGATATTGAATACTTCTTTACTGAATCCCACGTAATTGAAGGCGGAAATTCAATCGGCAATAGAAGAAACATTGGTGTTTATGGAAATATTGAGTACATCCCGCTGCCTAAAAGAGAAGCAACAGGGTATGATACTTATAGTGCATACTGGCTTCCCGATGCACAGGTTGCTGTTATGGGAAGAAACGACAGGGCAGGTTTTCAAGTTTGGTCCGCAGCTGACGGATACCCAGGAGACGGATGCTACAGAGAATTCCACAGAAAAGATTGCAACTCAGGCATGCATTACTGGAGAATAACTTCAAGCACCACTGATTTAGGCGATAAAATGCTTTATGATCCTGTTTTAGCAAAGAATCAGGTAGGTTCTAACTCTGATCATTATACAAATCTGATTTATCACTTGCTGAATGATTATAAAAAAGCCAACAACAAAGAAGGACTTGTCATGGTTTCTTTTGATACCGAACTATACGGTCACTGGTGGTTTGAGGGAATTGAGTTTATAAAACAGGTGATTAAAAAACTAAATAAATATGTTCCTGAGGTTGAAATGATGACAGCAGGAGAATATTTAAAAGCTCACCCTCCAGTTGAAGCTATTCAAATTCCTGAATCAAGCTGGGGGCAAGGCGGTCACTTCTGGGTATGGCAAAATCACTTAACAGAGTGGATGTGGCCTATAATCCATGCAACTGAAAAAAGAATTATTGATATTGTTGCAAAATATGAAAAAATACCTGAGGATAAATTGCTTCACAGGGCTCTTAATCAGCTGGCAAGAGAAGAATTACTGCTGCAGAGTTCAGATTGGCCATTCTTAATTACAACCTGGCAGGCAAAAGACTATGCAACAGATAGATTCAAAGAACACGTACAAAGGTTTGAGCAAATCGCTGATATGATTGAGAGTGGTTCAATTAATGATTCTGAACTTCAAAAAATTGAATCTATTGACAATTGTTTCTCAGATATTGACTATAGAGTTTATCTTCCAATTGAAGAAGGAGTTATTCCTCAGCAAGAAAAAAAACTTGCCCCTTTATATAAAGATAAATAAATGCAGAATATAAGAATTTAACATAATATTCTATACTTAAAACCCCCGCTTTTTATAAACGGGGGGTTCTTTTATTCTAGTTTTGGAAATAGTTGAACTCACTTTCAATGTCTTGTTTTCTCATTTCCTTAAGACCTTCTAAATCAGCATCTATTGCTTGAATTTGTGATTCCATTGTAGTGTTTTGCCTGTTTATTGTGTCTTCAAATTCTTTTGCGGCTTCTTCAACTCTTGTTTTTTCTCTTTCCCTGTCGTCTTTAAGTTCTTGAAGTTCAGCCATTAAATCAAGATATTCATTGCTTGTTTTATCGTCTAATCCATCCATCTCGTTTCTAACTAAATCTTCTTCGATTCGATATTTGTCATCTATTCTTGCTATGTCATTTGCGCTATATTTATGTTTCAACATTAAAGTAGTCGAATTTGTAAGCAGTTGTGCTTCTAAATCGGACTTTTTCGCCTTATATAGCTGTATAGCTGAATGTGCTGCAAACATTGTTGTTTTCCTTCACTTATAATATTTGTAAATAGGGAAAATTACACCTTATTTTCTCCTATTCAATATATTCCACATTATAAGTCAAATTTAACAAGTTTGTTGGTGCTTTGTTCAGTTACTAAAAGCCTGTTATTAGTTTCATCATAAGTAATAGAATAAGGCTTGTTAATTGAAGCAAAAACACTAGCTGAATTTTCAGGGGTGATTTTTACAATAGTATTAGCACTATAGTTTGCAACATAAAGATTGTTTTCTTTATCAAAAACAAGACCAATAGGTCCTTTTAATAAACCGGAGTGATTGAATCGGGTTTTTTGCCCGAAGGATGAAATTTTATAGATAATGCTTTCAGTAAAACTTGCAACAAAGATATTTCCGTTTTTGTCAATAGTAACCCCGGATGGCGCTGAAAAACCGGTCATTTCAATACTCTTTGCTTTTCCCTGCGGATCAAAAACGGGTTTATGGTCTTTGATTTTGGTTTCTAAGTTGAGTTCAGCCTGCCTTTTTTCAATTTTTTCAATTAAAATTTTTGCCGATTGATACTGTGCAGCTGTTGTCGGGATTTTTGCAAGATAGCTGTGTGCTTTGGATAAATATCCTCTTTTATATTGGATTTTGCCGATATTATAAAGAGTTTCTGTGTCATCAGGTTTTAGTTTTGCAATTTTTTCTAAAGATTTGAGTGCTTCTTCATATCTATTAACTGAAATCAAAATTTGAGCAAGATTATAATGAGCTTCATAAAAATTGGGATCTAACTCTACTGCTTTTTCAAATAATTCAATTGCTTTATCTGTTTCTTCATTAGAATATAAATCAATTGCTTCGTTGTAGTATATTGTAGCATCTTGAATGTCATCAGCAAATGCCGGGATTGAAAAAGCTAAAACTAAAAATAGTATTGTAATTAATTTTTTTACCATGATAACATTAATATATAACAAAAATAGTTCAAACTACAACAAAAAATTTAAAAAAGGATATAAATGTTAATTCTAGCTCTTGAATCAAGTTGTGATGAAACCGCAGCAGCATTAGTTGAAAATGGCAGAAAAGTGATATCTGATGCGGTTTTTAGCCAAATAAAAATTCACAAAAATTTTGGCGGTGTTGTACCTGAAGTTGCCGCAAGACATCATTTAGAATCAATAAGTTTTGTAATAGAGGAAGTTTTTAAAAAAACAGATATTAAAAAAACCCAGATTGATGCTTTTGCTGCAACTGCAGGACCGGGTTTAACAGGGTGTCTTTTAGTGGGATTGAATGCCGCTAAAACTTTATCTTTGGTTTACAATAAGCCTTTTTTGCCTGTTAATCACTTAAGCGCCCATGTTTGCGCTAATTTTATTGATTCTCAATTAAAACCTCCTTTTATTTGTCTGCTTGTTTCAGGAGGACACAGCCAGATTATTTTTGTTGAAGATTACAATAAACAAACAATTCTTGCTTCTACAATTGATGATGCGGTTGGCGAAGTTTATGATAAAGTTGCAAGATTATGTTCAATTCCATATCCCGGCGGAGTTTTGCTTGATAAACTAGCGCAGAAGGGAAATAAGCACGCTTTTTGTTTTCCAGAAGCTAAAGTTGGGGATAATGAGTTTTCTTTTTCGGGATTAAAAACAGCGGTTTTAAGAGAAATTAAAAAATTTGAATCCGATAAGATTCCAAAAGAAGATATCGCAGCAAGTTTTCAATACCGAATTTGTGATACTTTAATTAAAAAAACGCTTTTTCATGCTAAAAAACTTAACTGCAAAACAATTGTATTAGCAGGCGGTGTTGCTGCTAATTCAGAACTACGAAAAAGGCTCAAAGAACTTGAAGAACAAGGGTTTAAAGTTAGTGCACCAAAATTAGCATACTGTACAGATAATGCTTCAATGGTTGCAAGCTGTGCTTATTATAATCCTATTCAAAGCGAGGATTCTTTGCTGTTTGAAGTCTTTTCAAGACACTAAACTTTTTGTTTGAGTTCAGCTAGCAATTCATCTAGGATTCTAGCGCAGTCATAAACCATGTTAGAACAATGATTTTTTCTTTCTTTAGAGTGAAAATCCTTATAATCTTTAGTCAAAACTCTGCAGCAGGTTACTTTGTGAAGTTTTGTAAATCTTTGATAGAATTCTTTAGCTAAAGATCTTGCAATATTATCCTTGTTTTTACCATGCAATAGTCCTAAAACCATTAAAGATCCGCTCACTGCTCCGCATAAACACCCGTTTCCAATGCCCCCTGAAAAACTTGTTGCGATTGATACTAAACTACCTTGCGCTAATCCAAGTTCAACAGCAGCACGGGCAATTGATTCAGAACAGGAGTAGCCTTCTTCTAAAAAGTATTTTGGTGCTAATGATTGAAAATTTTTTTCCACGTTTACCTCAGAATCTGATAAATTTTACTTCCATAAATTAATATTGTAATTATAGCACTAACAACAGCTGAAAGTAAAACGGCACCGGCTGCAATATCTTTTGCAAGTTTAGCAAGTTTTGCCCATTTGTTTCTGTAATAAGCATCAATTACAAACTCAATTACAGAATTGAGCATTTCAACAACCAAAACAAAGGTATTAGAAAAAAGAATGATAGAAAGCTCTATAACGCTGACTTTTAATAATACTGCAAAAGTTAAAGTTACAAAGGCAATAAAAAGGTGCTTTCTAAAATTCCTTTGTGAGCGAAAAGCTAATCTTAAACCATTAAGAGCATACATTACGCTTTTTTGAAAACTTCTTGATTGAAATTTGTTCATAATTCCCCAATAATTTTATCTTGTATCTTAACAATAAAATCGTAATCCTTTTTTGTTAAATGGTCAAATCCAAAAAGATGAAGAATTCCGTGTAGAATTAAAGTCAATATTTCTTTTTCTAAACTTTCTTTTTTTTGTCTTTGAGCGGTTTCAATCGATACGATAATTTCACCTAAATCGGCTGTTTTTCGATAAACAACACTATTATCATCATCAACAAACAAACTAAAGGTAATAACATCGGTGGGACAATCTTTATTTCTGTATTGTTTGTTAATTTCTTGAATCGTTTTATCATTGCAAAAACAAATACAGAATCTTACCCTTGTGATTTCAGGACAAAAAACCCTGCTTGTTTTAATTTCTTCCAGCTGGAGGAAAATTTCAAGCATTTTCTTTATTTTCTTCTTATAATCCTTTAGGACAAGATTGTTCTTATCCAGTTTTGTTAAGGTAAAACTACTTTTCATCATTATCACTTGATTTTTCTTGCAGCTTTTGGATTTTTCTTTCAAACTCTTCATCATTCGGGGTTTGAAGATTGATTTTTTTATCATTCAGCTCATTAATGACTTTTTCTTGGTATTTTATTCTTTCGTGCTGCATGCCTCTTAGGATTTTATTAAAAGTCATTGCAATGGTCTTAATATCCTTTAAAGTTAAGGGGCTGTCTGATAATTGCCCGTCGTTTAATCTGTCTGTAAAAATTTTATTAACCATTTGTTCAATTTCTTCCTGAGTTGGTTTTTTTAGTGATCGAACCGCACTTTCAAGTGCGTCAGCGAGCATTAGAATTGCAGTTTCTTTTGTTTTGGGTTTTGGTCCCGGGTATCTAAACTGGCTTTCAGTAACATTGTTAGCTCCTTCTTCTTCAAGAGCTTTAGTGTAAAAGTGTCCTGCGAGACTTTCCCCGTGGTGCTGCTGGATAAAGTCTATTACAACCTGTGGAAGACCGTGTTTCTTTGCAATTTCAACCCCGTCTTTAGTATGCAGCGTAATAACCATCTTGCTTTGTCTTGGGGTTAGTGTTGTATGTGGATTTTCTACCCCGAAATAGGATTGATTTTCAATAAAAAACAAAGGTCTTTGTAATTTGCCGATATCATGATAAAAAGCTCCGACCCGGGCAAGTATTGAGTTTGCTCCAATAGCACTTGCTGCTGCTTCACATAGGTTTGCAACCATTAAAGAATGATGAAAGGTACCAGGAGCTGAGGATCTCATTTTCGATAATAATTCCTGATTCTGATCCGCAAGTTCAATAAGAGCATAAGGAGATACGATTTTGCAAACCTTTTCAATTATAGGGATAAAAAACATTGCAATCATAGCTGAAATTACACCGTTTGCAAGTCCTAAGAAGGGATTTTGAACATTAGCCTGGATTAGTCTTGGAATTGCTTGTGATTGGACTTCGAAAAATGATACGAAAAACATTGCAAGAAACATTACAAAACCAACTTGAAACCCGCACCAGATAATATCAAAACGCTTAGAATAAGACATCTTAGAAACCAGATAACTGCTTGATAATATAGCTAATACAAAAACATAAATTAACTGAGAATCAAAAAACAAAGTAACAGAAAGTATAGCTAGCATTAATATTGAAACAAGAAAAGAAAGAATTGAGTTAGTAAAAATTGCAAGAATTATTGTAAACGCGCAAAAAGGCATCATATAATTAGAAACATAACTTGAATTTGAAACTATAATACAAATATAGGTTAGAAGAATGCTTGATAGGGAAACATAGAGCATATAGCGCGGTGTGTAGAATTTTTTTTCGTATCTTTTAATATAAAGCACCAGACTATACATTGTAAGACAAACAAGCGCAAATATCCCAAAAACCCCGCCTCTGTTGAGCTCAAAAGCGTTGTAGCCGGATAGTTTCAGGGCATCCTTTTTAAGCTGGGTAACTTTATCGCCTGTTTCAATGATTTTATCACCCTTTTTGAACGTTACAACATAAGGCTTAACCGCGTTTTTAGCGTTTTTTCTTGCAACGTCTGTTGCATATTCATCAATTATAAGATTAGGAACAACACAATGTTCGATTAATGCCATTATTAAAGGATATTGGCTTCTTTTAACATGTGTTGCAAGGGTTTTATCAATCAAACTTTCAGTCAGGAAGTTGTTAATATCTGTATCAAAAAAACCTACTGTTAATAATTCGTTTAGAATATACTTGGTATTAACAAAAGCACTTGATAAATTGGATTCAGAAGCCGATAGAATATATGAAACTGCCCTTGTTTCTCTTTCTGAATCATTGATTTCAATTAGATCAAAAAGAGCTTTTTGCTTGGTTGAATAAGGGGTTTTTTCTTTTTTTATACGCTCAATTTCATCAAAAGTTTTCTGCAGATCAACTTTAATATAATCCCCTTCAACAGGAGCTACCACAGGGCGGATTTTATTTGCAACTTCACGTTTAATGAGTTCTGTTCTTTGTTTGTCAATTACTTCGAAGCTGTTTTTTGCAATAATTGTTTTTTGGGCAATGCCGTTTTCAATAATATTCTGATATAAATAATACCGAACAGATAGAAGCGCGCTTATTATTATTGCAACAAGCAAAAAAGCACTCATTGCAATCGGTTTTGAGGAAGGGAAAATATCTTCGTTTTTAAAAATATCAGAAAAATTTTTCATAAAAAAATCACCCGCAAGTTAATACTAGAATTATTATACAATAAATTTATTTTTACTATATACTTTTATATATGAAAAGAATATATATTATAATTTTTATTGCTTTATTATCCAGCTCCCTGACTTATGCAAGAGAAAACTTAAGAACGCTGTTTAAAAACAACGCTGCTATTATTTATACAATCAATATAAGAAACTTTGCTGCTATTGACAGTGATTCAGACGGAATAATCAACACTGATAAAAAAGATACAATGGGAAACTTTGTTTTAGCAAAAGAAAAGCTAAAAGACTTAAAAGACGAAGGAATTAATACGATTTATCTTCTTCCGATTACTAAAACAGGAAAACTAAAAGCACTTGGAACCTTGGGGTCATTATATTCGCTTGATAGTTTTTCTGAAATTGATCCTGTGCTTGATTATCCTAATAATGATTTATCAGCTGAACAAGAAGCCTGTGCTTTTATTGATGAAGCTCATAAGCTTGATATGAATGTTATTTTAGATTTGCCCTGCTGCGGATCTTTTGATTTAAGCATTAAAAAGCCTTCGCTTTTTGCTCTTGATAAGAACAAGAAAACCTTAACTCCTGCCGATTGGACAGATGTTCGGATTTTTAAAGTTCTAAATGACGATAAAACTCTTAACAAACAAACCCTATTGCAGTTTAAAAGTTTCATTGATTTAGCTCTTTTGCTTAATGCAGATGGAATTAGAGCGGATGTTGCAGCGATTAAACCCAAGGAGTTCTGGGTAGAGTTAATTAATTATACAAGAAGCAAAAACCCGGATTTTTTATTCTTAGCAGAAGCAAGCCCTTTGTGGTCGAATCCTGCTAAGAGTGCTGTTAGTCATTATTGTACAATTGAGGAGTTATTATCAAGCGGGTTTGATTCTTATTATGGCTCCTGGAGTGATTTTGAAACAATTACAACCAAACAAGAATTTGATAATAGAATTCTATCTAATCTGAGAATTCTTAATCGATATAAAGATAGTTCGATAATTTCTGCTCTTGCAACGCATGATCAAAGAGCCCCTATTCTAAAAGGCTTTAACTACTGGAATATGGTTTTATGGCTTAGTGTAACTTTACCGCAGAATACTTACTTTCTTGACGGTTTTAGCACAGGGGATGATTTTATTTATCCTTATGAAAATAAAAAAGCAGATAAAACCTATACAGATGATGAGTATTATTTTGTTCATTCAGGTTTATTTGATATTTTTAATCCGACTGCACCAATAAGAGAAAAACATCCAGAATTTAAGAAAATTTACCTTAAGGCAATCGACTTTAAACAAAGAAATCAGGATCTTATTACAAAGGGTGATTTTAAGCTTCTTAAAACAAACAATAATAAAGTTTTCGCCTATTCAATAACTACTTTCGATAGAGAACTAATTGTAATAGGGTCCTTAGATGATAACAAAAACCAAAGTGCAGTGGTTAAATCAAACTATTTGAATAAGGATTATTTAAAGCTTATATTATCAGCTAAAAAACATCCTAAAATTGATAAAAACCTTATTAATGTTGAACTTGAACCAAGAGAAATCCAGGTTTATTTAATTAGTTTAGCAAAATATCGCGCTATGTAGGCTAGGTCTTTAATCTAATTTTCTTTCCTTTTTTGCTATGCAAAAATTTAGGTGTAGTTAAGAAAGGAAAATAAATGACAGAAAAACTTGAATTATACAAGTGCAAAACTTGCAGCAATGTTGTTGAAGTTGTACACGAGGGTGTTGGAACTTTAGTTTGTTGTAAAGCTGATATGACTTTAGCTAAAGAAAATATCCCGGATGTTGAAAATGCGCATTATGCTTATGTAGAAGTTCTTGATGACATTACAAAAAAAGTAGTAATTAAACACGTTATGACGCCTGAGCATCATATTGAGTTTATTGAAGTTATTTCCAATGATAAAAAATTTGTTAAAAGAAAATTCTTATCTATGACAGAACCAGCTGAACTTACCTTTAAGTGCAACTGCGAAGAAGGCTTCTTTGTAAGACTTTATTGCAACTTAGACGGAGTTTGGGTAACTAAATAGATTAGGGGTTAAAAATGGAAACAAAACTTATACAAGCGTTTAATAAGCACATAAATCAGGAGTTTTACAGCGCTTATTTATACTTTGCAATGTCAACATATTTTGATGAAATCATGATGCAGGGCTTCTGTTCTTTTATGAAGCACAAAGCAGGTCAAAAACTCAAAATGGCGCAAAAAATTTATGATTATATTATTCTAAGGGATGAAAAACTTACTTTTTCAAGAATTGAAGAGCCCACAATCGATTGGATTAATGTTTCAGATGTCTTTTCAACCGCCCTTACCCATGAGGAGTTTATGCTAAACCAAATCCAGGAGCTTTATAGAATTACTAAAGAAGTGGATGATATTGCCTCAGCTGAATATGTTTCTACAATTGTAACAGAACAAATTAAAAATACGAGTGATATTCGAAAGATTGTTTTTAGACTAAAGAATTCTAATATAATATCTCCTAATATTGAACATTTGGATTTGCTCTTTAGCGCAACTTCTTTAAATAAATTCGAAACTATTGCAAATTAGTATTTTTGCAATACTTAGAAATCGAACAAATTGAACAGTTTGGTTTCAATGGTTTGCAAATATTCTGTCCGTGGGTGACTAAGAGGGTGTTAAAATCTATCCAATATTTTTTTGGAAGTTTCCTTCTTAGTTCAAACTCGGTTTCTGTAGGGTTTTTTGTTTCGATGTAACCTAAGCGGTTGCAGATTCTATGGACATGGACATCAACGCATACAGCAGGGATATTATAGCCTTTAGCTAAAACAAGATTGGCAGTTTTTCTTCCGACACCCTTGAACTCTATTAATTCTTCTATAGTTTGAGGAACCTTGGAATCAAACTTTTCAACCAGTTCAATTGATAAATCGATTATTTGTTTTGCTTTGTTTTGATAGAATCCGACAGGATAAATTGCTTCTTTGAGAGTTTCATAATCAATTTTAGACATTTTTGAAGGGGTCTTAGCAAGTTTGAGCATCCTTTTTGATGCTCCTATAGTAGTTTTATCGTTTGTTCTTAAAGATAGGATACAGCAAATTAAAACAATATAAGGATCTTTTATATTCTCCATAAAATCCACAAATTCACTATGGAAAACTTTTTTGTTTAAATAATCATTTGTTAGGTTAAGAACTATATTATCAATTATCATTGTGATACAATATTACAATAAAAAGGAAATAATAAAATGGCAAATATTGAAGAAATTAATGACAATAACTTTGATCAACTGGTCTTAAAATCAGACTCTGTTGTGCTTCTGGATTTTTGGGCGCCCTGGTGCGGACCTTGCCGAAAGCTTACTCCAATATTAGAGCAAATCCAGAACGAATTTATTGAATCAATTAAGGTTTATAAAATTGATGCTGATAAAAACCAGACAACTGCAAGAGAATGCCAGGTTGCAAGTTTACCCTGTCTTTTAATTTTTAAAGAAGGTGAGATAAAAGAAGTCTTAGCAGGTTTAATGCCAAAAAGCACGATTAGTTCTAATATTAAAAAGTATATTGCATAAAATAATCATTAATGAGTCTGGTATACAAAACAATTCAAAAAAATGGAATTATGATGACTTTACAAAAAAGAACCAGAACTTTATACAATCAATAATCAAAAGGAACAATGTTTAGTTCATCATCAATTACTCCATCTTTTTTAAAAAGCTGGAGTATATCTATAAAACCACTTAAATCTTCGGCTCTATCCTTAATTCTGTGGTGTCTTTTGCCTGAAGCTCATAAACACGCTAAATGCGGAGGACACTTTTTCTCATAGGTTTGTTTTAGTAACTTGTCATATTCATTCATAAAGCTTTCCCATTGTTTTTGGGTTTTTAGATATTGTTTGTATTGATCTTCTGATAGAAAATTCTTTGTTGCTTTTATTGTTCTTTCAATTTCTTCTTTGTATTTGTTTGTTCCTTTTATCGTGCATTGCATCATTGCATAGTCTGTCTGGTAGTTTTTGTCAATGCATTCTTGTGTTTCATCTGCAATTTTTTTGATTTCTTCTTGGGTTGTGTATTCTTCTGCAATGCATATTGAAAATAGAAGTATTGAAAGTATAATTAAAAGTTTTTTCATAGGAATAATTCTAACATTATAAAAAAATTAATGCAATAAATTAAAAATCAATTTATACTTTATTATATAAAACTAAATTCATAATTAGTTGACAAAAGTAAACTATTCACTTGTTTTTAATTTGAAAGTTAACCTTGCAATAAAAAGAGCTAAAAATGCTATAATAATTAGAGGGATGAGGTTTTCAACAACTGTTTTTACATCCATTGCTTTAAAATAAATCCCCTTAATTATAAGCATATAGTATCTTAGAGGATTAAGAGCACTAATGTATTGAAAAAATAAGGGCATATCTTCAATTGGTGAAACAAACCCGGATAAAAGCACAGCAGGGGTCTGGAATGCAAAAACTCCGAGTATTGCCTGCTGCTGGGTGTAGGAAATTGAGGATATAAAAAGCCCGATTCCGATTATTGAGAATAGGGATATAAAAGTTGCTGTTAAGTATAAAAAAATCGATCCTGAAAAAGGCACTTTAAAAACAAAAGCTATAATTAAAGTTATAATAATACTTGAAATAAAAGCAACAATTAAAGGCGGAATCGTTTTTCCCACAAGAATTTCATCATTCGACAAGGGGCTTACGCTCAATTGACTAAAGGTTCCAAGTTCCCTTTCTCTTGCAATTGATAAAGAAGACAATAAAAGACTTAAGACCAAAGCCAGCATTACAATTAAACTAACGGTTAAAAACCACTTGTATTCAATGTTTGGATTAAACCAGTTCCTTGTTATAATATCAATTTTTGCGCTTTTTAGGTTATATTTTTTTTCTAATTCTGAATTATAGACGGCAATTATCTGACTAATATAATTCGATGCAATGGAAGCTGAATTTGTCTGTCTTCCGTCTGCAATTACTAGAACAGCCGCTGTTTTTCTTTGATTAATCTTTTTTTCAAAATCATTATGAATAATAATTCCTAACTGCGATTTTTTTAAGTCAATATCTTCTTTTAATTCCTCAATTGTTTGAGGATAATAAACCTTTCGAAACCAATTGGAGTTGTAGAATCTTGACACAAGTTCTCTTGAGCTTTTTGTTGAACAAAAGTCAAGAACTGATATATCAATATTTCGAACTTCAAGAGTAATTGCCTGGGCAAAGACAAAAAGCTGAAGAATCGGAGGCATTATAATTAAAGCACGGTTTTTGGGGTCTTTAAAAATTGTCAAAAATTCTTTTTTAATTAAAGCTTTAATTCTTGTTAAACTTCCCTGCATGGTTCTAACCTCAAATTAATATTGCTCAAAACAACAAAAAAAAGACCAATTCCCAAGATGCCTAAAAACAATGAGTTAATTATTACAATTTTAGGGATTGTTCCTGCCATAAATTCACTCTGGATAAAAGTTATAAAGTATCTTGGAGGAAGAATCGCGGTCAAGTATTGAAAAAACAGAGGCATTGAAGAAATTGGATAAATTAATCCAGAGAGCATTAAAGCGGGCAATAATCCAAAAGACAATGCCATTTGAGAAGAAGAAAACTGTTCTTTATAACAAGAACTTATCGTAAGTCCGACCCCAAGACAGCAAAAAAGATACAAACCCCCGACAAAAAACAAAACCAATAATGATCCTAAAAAAGGGATTCTAAAAACCTTGATGCATAAAAAAACATTAAAGATAAAAGATAACATTCCTAAGATAAAGTAGGGTATGTATTTTCCCACAACAAAATCCAGTTTTGTAATTTTTGTTGAATAAAGTGCTTCAATTGTTCCTCTTTCCCACTCTCTTGAAATTACAAGGGCAGTTAAGAGCATTCCTATAAGATTCATTGTAACAGCCAATGACCCGGGAAGGATAAAGTAGTGCGAGTTTATGTCCTGATTGTACCAAAAACGAATAACAGGGGTGATTAGGGGCTTTTTTATGTCATACTTAAAATCAGAAGAATTAAAAAGCCAGTCTGTAACAATTGAGTTTGTGTAACTTTGAACAAAATTAGCAAGGTTGGCTTCAGATCCATCTGTTATTACAAAAACACTTGCGCTTTGGTTTCTTAGGAGTTTTTTTGTAAAATCATTAGGGAGAATTATTGCTCCTTTAAGTTTTGAATTTTTTATCTCTTTATACATGTTTTCTTTTGAGGAAAAAAATTTTGTTCTAACATAATCACTATGATCGAAAGAGTTTATAAGGGTTGAAATTTTAGGATTTATATCATCATTTTTAATTCCAAGGGTAATTTTTACAGTATCCAAATTGACTCCATACCGATAAAGAATAAGGATTATTAAAGGGAGAATAAAAGCAATAAGAATACTTGAAGGGTCTCTTACAATTTGAAAAAATTCTTTTTTAATTAATGCGAAAACTATCATTTTTCTCCTTAATTAACTTGATAAAAGCTTCACCTAAATCTTTTACTCCTGTTTTTTCGACCAAATTCATTGGAGTATCAAGAGCGATAATTTCTCCTTGATAAAATAAGCTGATATTATCACAAAACCTTGCTTCATCCATAAAGTGTGTTGTAACAAGCACACTAACCCCAATTTTAGATAGAAGTTTAATATGATTCCAGAATTCTTTTCTTTGAATGGCATCGACCCCTGAGGTGGGCTCATCCAAAAAAAGCACGCCTGGTTCGTGAATTAAAGCGCACGATAAAGACAGTCTTTGTTTAAACCCGAGGGGTAAATCCCCGCTAAGAGTGTTTTTATAAGGTTCAAGAGAAAAAATTTCTATAATTTTATCAATTCTTTTTTTCTTATCAAGCCCGCTTAAACCATAAACACCTGAAAAAAACTCCAAGTTATCAAGAACTGATAACCTTGAATAAAGAGAGAACTTTTGAGCCATATACCCTAGATAACTCCTTGCTTTAGTCGGGTTTTTTTCAACGTCAACTCCTCTTATAAAACCCTTGCCGCTTGTTGGTTTAATAAGTGCGCACATCATCTTAAAAGTAGTAGATTTTCCCGCTCCGTTTGGTCCCAGGAGTCCAAAAATCTCTCCTTTTTTAATACAGAAAGAATTATTCTTAACCGCCCAAAAATCTCCGTATCTTTTTGATAGATCCTGCGCTACAACAACACAAGTTTCGCTGTAATCAACAATATTGTAGTTTTTTGCAATTTCTGAGGGGTGTTCAATATAGCCTCCCATTAAATCTATTACTTTTTTTTCAAATTCTTCAAGATTGTTTCCTAAGGTTTTTGTGTCTCCTTCAAAAATTATTTTTCCCTTATCAAGAATTATACTTAAGTCAAAGTTGTAGGATTCATCTAAGTATGAACTCGACCAGATGACAGTTGTTTTATCGCTGATTGATTTTTTTACAAGCTCTAATAGCTCAATTCGGCTCAAAGGATCAACTCCGACCGAGGGTTCATCAAGAATTAGAAGTTTTGGATTGGATAACATTGCGCAGGCAAGCCCGAGTTTTTGTTTCATGCCTCCTGATAATTTTCCTGCCAGTCTTTTTTTAAAGGGTTCAAGAGTTGTAAACTTTAAAAGGTCTGAATAATCGTTTTTAGTGTTTTTTAACTTAGAATACAAATCCAGATTCTCCTCAACCGTTAAATCCTCATACAAGCCAAATTTTTGAGGCATGTATCCTGTTAAACTTACAATTTTTTCTTTATCTTTAAGAGGGTTCAACCCAAGGGTAATAATTGAGCCTGAATCAGCACAAACTAACCCTGTAATCAATCTTAACAGCGTGGTTTTTCCTGCGCCGTCAGCTCCTAATAAGGCTATTAGTCTGCCGGATTCAAGGTTTAGGCTTATATTATCCAGTGCTTTAATATTGCCATAGGTTTTAGTTAAATTTTTAATTTCAATACAATTATTCATCATTCAAACTAATTTCAACACTAACAGGGGCTCCTTGACGCAGGTATTCGTCAATATCGTAGATATAAACCCTTATTCGATAAACCAAATCTACTCTTAAATCTGTTGTCTGGACTGTTTTGGGAGTAAACTCGCTTATCGGGGAGATATATCCTACAAACCCTTTGTACTGCCTTTTTTTGCCGGTTTTAGGGTCAATTGAATCTGTATAAACATCTGCTTTTTTTCCATATTTAATATTGCCTAAATCCTCTTCTTTAATATAAGTTCTAACCCACACGGGTTTTGTAAGACTAAGAACAAAAACAGGCTGATTAGCGTTAATTCTGGCACCTTGTTCCTGAACTCTTGTTGTTATGATTCCTTCCTGCGGGCTGTAGAGTTTTGTGTAATCCAATTGGAGTTTTTGATATTCTCTGTTAGCAGCGTTTTTATAGTAACTTGCATTGGATAAATCTTTCTGATTTAGTAAAGTTGTGCATTCTTGTCTTGATAGTGTGTCATCAAAACAAAGAGGATAATTCCTTTGATACTTGGAATTATCATCCTTTGCTTTAGCAAGGGATTCTTTTTCCTGATAAAGAGCTTTTTTGTAGTTTGCTCTGTAATCTCTATCGTCAAGAAGTGCTAGAAGCTGTCCTTCTTTAACATAGTCCCCTTCTTCAACAAACATTTTTTTAATATTTCCTGAAACCTGAAAAGATAAATCTACTGTTCGAATTTCAATGTTGCCATAGGTTTTAATTACTGTTTTTGCCGGTTTTTTTAATAAAAAATAAACAAAACAACAAATAAGAACAAAAACAAGGATTGAAGCTGTTAGAATTATTATCTTTTTTTTCATAATTCCCCTCCAACGGCTTTGTATAGAGTAAAGTAATCAACCAGCCTCAGTGCTTTTGAAGCAGCAAAAAGCTGCTCTTGCTGATGATAGGAGTTTTTGTCATTTAAGTATTCGATTTTTGAAATTGTCCCTCTTTTTAGTTTTTTTCCTTGGGCATTCAGGTTTTTTTTCTCTAATTCCAGCTGGTTTAATTGAAACTCCTGGGTTTTTGTATCCTGTTTTATAATATTAAGCGCATTGTTAATTTCTTTAATTGCCACTAAATCTTTTTGTTTGTAGTTTTCTAAGAGTTCTTGATAGCGGGCTTTTTTGATTTTTAAATTGGCAATTTTTTCTCCTCCCTTAAAAATATCCTGGGTTGCACCAAGTAATAAATATGCAAAAGAAGAATTCCAGGAAAAAAAGTTCCCGCGCCCTGCTGTATCAAAGACTAAAGATCCTCGAATATTAAAAGTAGGGAAAAAGTCTTTTCTTGCTACTGTTATATCGATTTTTGCACTTTTTAGTTTATCCTGCG
Source organism: uncultured Vampirovibrio sp. (assembly GCA_910577635.1). Taxonomy (GTDB): domain Bacteria; phylum Cyanobacteriota; class Vampirovibrionia; order Gastranaerophilales; family Gastranaerophilaceae; genus RUG14156. Next base: position 69,186 of record CAJTNR010000006.1, read on the forward strand.
CTTCAATTAAATCTGGTCTTTGATAGATAATATCTGAGCTGATACAATCAGGTATAATTCCCTGGTACTCAAAGTCTTCAAGTTTTCCTCTTTCAATTTCATCCGAATTATAAGCGCTTTCACCAATTAAAACAGAAAAGTTATAAAGAGTTTGATTCCTGTTTTTAATAAGATTCTGATAAACTGTTTTTTGTGCGTTAAGTTCTTCTTTAGAATTATTCAAATTAATTAAATCAACTACCCCGAAGTTGAATTTGTTAAAAGTATAGGAAAGATTTTTTTCCTTAGCACTAAGAATCTCTTCTTGCTGTTTAATTAAAAAATCATAAAGCAAAAGATTAACATAAGTTGATCCTAAATCAGATAAAAGTGAGATATAAGTCCCTTTTTGATTGGCAACTGAAGCTTTGTATAAGTATTTGGTGCTGTTTATCTTATCTTTGGTTTTTAAAAGCAAATCAGGCTCATAAGCTACAGAAAAAGGAAGAATAAAAGAGTTTTCTCTAATAAAAAAGTTGCTGTCTCCTTTGGGAAAGTGCGTTCCTAAGTAGTTACTTGCAACACTTAAAGAGGGAAGTTCTTTTGAAAAACTCTTTTTAACTTCACTTCTATACTGATCTACTCTGTAGTTTGCTTCTTTAAGAGAATGATTGTTATAAAGAGCTTGTTTTACGTATTGTTCTAAGTAACAGTCATTAAATCTTGAAAAAAACTCGGTATTAAAAGAATAATACCCAAAAACTTGTTCAAATAGAAGGATTATAAGTATTGCCAATTTTTTCATATAAGAAGTTTTTATCATTTGAATATAAATTTAAATATCCGCCCCGGCTAGTTAATCTGGATTAATTAGGGGAGTCTGTTTTTGTATTAAGAGTGTATAATTAGGCTTAAAATAAGATATAAAAAGGATTTTTTAATGAAAAAATTTACAAAAAGCACTTTGGTTTTGCTTCTTTGCAATAGCTTGGTTTTTGCAAGTGAAGCTAATCTGGTTGTTCCTGATTTTAAAGCTCACTCGTTCAGCTATAAACTACTTTTGTTAGGAATTGTTGTAGCTTTATTGGGTGCAGTTTTTGGGTTAGTTGAGTTTATAAAAATTAAAAGAATAAAAGTTCACCCTTTAATGGAATCAGTTGGAAATACAATTTTTGAAACCTGTAAAACCTACTTAATCCAGCAAGGAAAATTTTTAATCCTGCTTGAAGGTTTAATTGCTCTATGTATTGCATATTACTTTGGCTATTTGCAGGGATTGGGCTGCAAGGGTGTTGGATTGATTCTTTTATGGTCAGTTATAGGAATCCTTGGATCCTACTTTGTAGCCTGGTTTGGAATAAGAATGAATACACTAGCAAATGCCAGGACTTCTTTTTTAGCTCTTAAATCAAAACCGATTAATTGTCTTAATATTCCTTTAAGAGCCGGAATGAGTATCGGAGTGCTTTTGGTATCTTTAGAACTTATTCTTATGCTTGTAATTCTTCTTTTTGTCCCAGGACACCTTGCAGGAGCTTGTTTTATCGGTTTTGCAATTGGAGAAAGCCTTGGAGCGAGTGCACTTAGGGTTGCAGGGGGGATTTTTACAAAAATTGCCGATATTGGATCTGACTTAATGAAAATTCAATTCGGAATTAAAGAAGATGACCCCAGAAACCCTGGTGTTATTGCCGATTGTACAGGAGATAACGCAGGGGATTCTATTGGACCTTCTGCAGATGGTTTTGAAACCTATGGAGTAACAGGAGTTGCGCTTGTAAGCTTTATTCTTCTTGGAGTTTTCCCACAGTATCAAATTCAGCTTCTGGCTTGGATTTTTGCAATGAGATTTTTGATGATAATTACTTCCGTTGCTGCTTATTGGATGAATAATTTAATAACAGAACTTTATTGCAGCAACTGTGACAATAACAATAAAAGATTTGATTTTGAAACTCCCTTGACTAACCTTGTCTGGCTTACTTCCATTCTATCGATAATAATGACATTCTCAGTAAGCAAATGGCTCTTAGGTACTCTTGATAATAACTTATGGCTGACTTTAGCTTCGATAATTTCTCTTGGAACCTTAGGGGCTGCTTTAATTCCTGAAGCAACTAAGTTCTTTACAAGTCCTAAAGCAAAACATACCCAGGAAGTTGTTACAGCTTCAAAGGAAGGCGGGGCTTCTCTTACAATTCTATCAGGGCTTGTTGCAGGAAACTTTTCAGGTTTTTGGATAGGAGCAATAATTGTACTTCTTATGGGATTAGCTTATTTATCCAGTCAATATATCAGCTCAATTATGATTTATCCGAGTGTTTTTGCTTTCGGGCTTGTTGCCTTCGGCTTTTTGGGCATGGGTCCTGTAACCATTGCAGTAGATAGCTACGGACCTGTTACAGATAACGCTCAATCGGTTTATGAATTATCTTTAATTGAACAACAAGAAGGAATTGAACAAAAAATCGAAGAAGAATACGGATTTAAACCCGACTTTGAGAATGCAAAAAAATATCTTGAAGAAAACGACGGAGCAGGAAACACTTTTAAAGCTACAAGTAAACCTGTTTTAATAGGAACAGCTGTAGTTGGTGCTACAACTATGATATTTTCTTTAATACTTGTAATTAAAGATGTTTTAAATATTACACCTGAAAGTATTCTTAATTTGTTGAATCCTTATACATTATTAGGATTTGTTATGGGCGGTGCGGTAATTTACTGGTTCTGCGGAGCTTCAATGCAGGCTGTAACAACAGGGGCATATAGCGCCGTAGAGTATATTCGAAATAACATTAAACTTGGTGAAGCCGATGATAAAAAAGCAAATCTTGAGAACTCCAAAGAAGTTGTTAAGATTTGCACAAAGTACGCTCAAAAGGGTATGTTTAATATCTTTAGTGCTTTGTTTTCTTTCGCTCTTGCATTTGCGTTTTTGTCTTCTCCTATTAAAACAACAGCTCCTGTATCCTTTTTTGTAAGCTATTTAATTGCAATTGCTGTTTTCGGCTTATTTCAGGCTGTTTTTATGGCAAATGCAGGCGGCTGCTGGGATAATGCGAAAAAGATTGTTGAAGTGGACTTAGAGCAAAAAGGAACTCCTCTTCATGATGCAACCGTTGTGGGTGATACTGTTGGAGATCCCTTTAAAGACACTTCAAGTGTTGCTATTAATCCTATAATCAAATTCACAACCCTATTTGGGCTTTTAGCAATGGAAATTGCTCTAAGTGAGCAGTTTAGATCGATTTCACAAGTTGTCGGAATAGTGTTTTTAATTATAGCGCTTGTATTTGTAATTCGATCTTTTTACTTTATGCGGATTCCAAAAAAAGACTTATAGAATAACTTTAAAGCTCCTATGAATTCATAGGAGCTTTTAGTTTACTTATGCTTTGTGCTTTTTTTCTTTTTCTTCATCAATTTTTTCTTTAATTTTTTCCTTAGCATGAGAAACTTTTTCTTTTACATCTTCTTTAATTTCTTCTGCCTTATCTTTTACTTTGTGTGCTGTATCTTCGATTTTTTCCTTTAATGGTTTTTTGTTTTCATTAGATTTCATAATAAAAATACTCCTTATCTATGTCAATTTTATTATTGACCATTGATAAGGAAATTCAATTAGAGAAAAGGACAATTTTTATCCAACCTGGCTTGCACCGCTTATAATTTCTGTTAGTTCCTGTGTAATTTTTGCTTGTCGTTCTTTGTTGTATTCGATTGTTAATCCATTAATCATTTCCCCTGCATTATTGGTTGCAGCGCTCATTGCAGTCATTCGTGATGCTAATTCACTTGCCTGGGCTTCTAAAAACGCCTGGTATAGAACATTTGTAATAAACATTGGGACAATATTTGCTAAAACACTATTCAGACTTGGTAAATATTCGCTCAAAGGCTCAATTTTGTGCTCTTTGTGCTCAATTTTCAATTCTTCATCTAATTCTTTAGAATGAAACTCTTTAAGTTTTCCATTATCCATTCTTGCAGGCAAAAGCCTCCAGGATTCTGTTTTATAGCTCATCATATTCTTATATCTTGTTGTTACAAGTTCAATAGCATCAATTTCTTCATTTATATAGTCATCTGCTAAGTTTGAAGCTACAACATAAGCACTGCTTGAGTTTATTCCGTCTAAAACATTAATATATGTTCGTTTTATTTCAAAACCCAGTTGTTTTTGCAGATTTTTAATCCCAGGGATTGCTTTTTGACCAATAAAGTAAATTTTAGTCTTTTTCCCTTCTTCTTTATACTTCTTAATTAAATTAATAGTATATCGAATAATATTAGCGCTATAAGCACCTGCTAAACCTTTATTGGAGGAGATTACAACAATTCCTACAGTATTAATTTCTCTCAAAGCAAGCAATTGCGGATAATTCTCAATATTATTAGTTGTTTTAATCTTATCACACTTATTTTTCATTGCTTCTTTATAAACCCAGCAGAACATCTTATAAAGCTCCAATGTAAAAGGTCTTGAAGCTTTTGTCATGGCTTCTGCTTTTTTAACTTTAGCTGCAGCTACCATTTTCATAGCACGGGTTATTTTTTGAGTATTTTTAATACTGTTTATTCTATCTTTAATACTTCTTAAGTTCGCCATTGTGTTTCCTTAAAGTTTTTAATTTTTTCTATTAAGAATTCCTTATCGCTATCTTCAAGTTTTTCTCCTGCGTTTAGTTTTTCTTCCAGTTGAGAACAATTGGTTTCAAAGAACTCAAAGAATTGTTTTTTGAATTCCTGGATATCTTCGTTTTTAACATCATTAACAAAACCCAAGTTCGCAAGGAACAAAATTGCAGTCTGCTGTGCTGTTGATAGGGGGTTGTATTGAGGCTGGATAAGAATCTGGGTTAGTTTTTCACCCTTTAACAATTGAGCTTTAGTGGCAGGGTCAAGGTCTGAGGCAAATTGAGAAAAAGCAGCTAATTCTCTGTATTGAGCTAAATCCAGTCTTAATTGCCCTGCAACTTGTTTAATCCCTTTAGTCTGCGCTGCTCCGCCGACACGAGAAACTGAAACCCCTGCGTTAATTGCAGGACGCTGTCCTGAGTTGAATAAATTTGACTCAAGGAAAATTTGTCCGTCTGTAATTGAAATAACATTGGTCGGGATATAAGCTGAAACATCTCCTGCCTGGGTTTCAATAATCGGAAGTGCGGTAATTGACCCTGCACCACGCTCGTCTGATAGTTTGCAGGCTCTTTCCAATAATCTTGAATGAAGGTAGAAAACATCCCCTGGATAAGCTTCACGTCCCGGCGGTCTTTTAAGAAGCAGACTCATAGCTCTATAGGCTTGCGCGTGTTTAGTTAAATCATCATAAACAATTAATACATGACGACCTTGTTCTAAAAATTCTTCTGCTATAGCGCAGCCTGCAAAAGGGGCAATGTATTGAAGGGGTGCTGAATTATCGGCAGTTGCACTAACAATAATTGAATAATCAAGCGCTCCTTTTTCTTCAAGCGTTTTTGCTAATTGTGCTACAGTTGAAGTTTTTTGACCGATTGCAACATAAACGCAAATTACGTCTTTGCCTTTTTGATTGATTATAGTGTCAATTGCAATTGCAGTTTTTCCTGTTTGTCTATCGCCGATTATAAGTTCTCTTTGTCCTCTGCCGATTGGAGTTAAGGCATCAATTGCAGTTAAACCTGTTTGCAGGGGTTCATGGACTGATTTTCTTTCAATAATCCCTGGTGCAATTCTTTCAATTGGTCTTGTTGATTGAACTTCAATTTCTCCTTTACCATCAAGAGGAATCCCTGTCGGGTCAATGATTCTTCCAATCAGAGTTTCTCCTGTCGGAATTGAAGCGATTCTTCCTGTTGCGTTTACTTTTGTTCCTTCTTTAATTTTTGTATAATCCCCTAAAATTACAACACCAACATTGTCTTCTTCTAAGTTTAGTGCGATTCCAAGGGTGTTTTGTCCGTCTTCAAATTCAACAAGTTCAGAAGACATAACGTTTCTTAATCCGTAAATTCGACAAATTCCGTCTGAAATTTCAATTACTGATCCTGTATTTGTAACTTCAAGTTTATTTGAATAATTCTCAATTCTTGATTTAATAATAGCGGTTATTTCAGAACTATTTATACTTTGTGGCATAATTCACCTTTCTTAAATTACTTGTTTTTTTAGATTTTCAAATTTTGTTTTCAAACTTAAATCAATAATATTGTCTTCATATTTAACAACCAGTCCTCCTATAATTGAACTGTCGATTGAATAAGTAATATTTGCACTTTTTTGCAGTTTTTGACCTAATTTTAAACTGAGACTTTCTTTTTGGGTATTGTCAAGTTCAATAGCGCTTATTACTTCAACTGATGCAATATTATTCAACTTATCCGATTCTTTTATGTATAGTTCAAAAATTAAAGGAAAAATACCAAATCGGTTTTCCTCCAGTAAGGTTAGAATAAAGTTAAGCGTTTTTTGATTGATTTTTCCTTCGAACCCTTCAATAAAAGTTTGTTTTTTATCCATCAAAGATACAACAGGGTGAAGGAAGAACGCTTTTAGGGATTCATTATTAAAAATTATTTCATTAATTGTGCTTAAATCACTTTTTGTTTCACTTAAATTTGACCTGGATACCTCAATTAACGCTAGAGCGTATCTTTTAGCGGTTTTTAGATTCTTAATATCGAATTTTAGCATAATCCTCCTTCAATTCTATCGAGTTCTTCAATTGAAGTATTAATTAGTTTTTTTTGCAGCTCATAATCCAGCTTTTGTATAAGTTCTTTTTGCGCAAGATCTATACAAGCGCTATAAACTTCTTTTTCAGTCAGGTTTTTGAACTTTTCTTGTTCTAATGAGATAATTTTTTCTAAACTTTTTTTGAGTTCTTCTTTTTGAAGCTGTGTTTTTTTACTGTATTTGTCTTTTAGCTCTAATGCCTGATTTTTTGCTTTATCAATAATTGCTTGTTGAAGTTTTGGGGTATCTTTTGTTTCTTTTTTTGTTTTCTTATACTCCTCAATTGAATAAGCAGTCTCATTCGAGCTTGTTTCGACTTTTTGTTTGATATCCAGGGCAAGGTTCTCAATTAAAACAGCTAACTTTGCCTTTTTTGCAATCCACATCAAGCTAAGAACTACAATTAGGAAATTTATTATATTTGTATTTAGAATTTTTTCAAAAAGACTCATTAAAACTCCTTAAATTTTAAGATACTCATTAATTCTATTATCGCTTATATTAACTTCTACACTTTCCCCTAAAACCTTGGAAATTATAGATTCAACAATTGAGTTAACCTCTTTTTTAATTTCAGATTTTGCGATATCTTTTTGTTTTGTAAGTTCAAGTTTATTATCAGCAATTGAATTTGCAATTTCTTGTTTAGTTTGTTTAAGAACAATAGAGTTCTCAATCGCGGATTCTTCCCTGGCTTCTTTTAGGATATCTAAAGCCTCTGTTTTTGCAGCTTTAAGCAAGTTTTCTTTTTGATCAATCAGAGTCTTTGTTTTTTCTTTTGATTTTTCCTTAATCTTGGAATTTTTCTTATAGAACTCTTCTCTTTTTTCAATTATCGTTGTAATTGGATTGAAAAGCACGGTTTTTAATATAAACAAAAAAACCAGAAAACTTATAACAACAAAAACAAAAGTTCCGTCTATCTGCATTAACATAAATTGAAACTCCTGTTATTCTTACTTAAGAACAAAGCCAATCAGAATTACAACTAAAAGAGCATAAATTGCACAAGCTTCGATTAAACCTGCTCCAATGTAGAAATACTTAGAAATTTGACCTTCAACCTCAGGTTGTCTTGCAATACTTTCAATAATTGCCTTAGTTGCTAACCCAAGACCGATTCCAGGTCCTATTACACCAAAACCTATAGCTAAACCCATCGCGATAAATTTTAAAACTGATAAATCCATTATTATTCTCCTTTTTTACTATTATTTATACTAGTGTTTTGCAACAGCTCCGTTAATATATGCACTTGTTAATAGTGTAAAAACAAGGGCTTGGATAAATGCTACAAATATTTCAAAAAACATTATAGGTAATGGCAATAATGACCCTAAAAATAAACCGATATTATAAACCCAGGCAGAAGGAAGTACTCCTGAGAGGTTGTTTTGACAAAAAGCATTAATTGATTCAGGACTTAATAAAGAAGCGATTAATCCTCCTAAAACCATTATTAGAATTTCCCCTGCCAAGATATTTGCAAAAAGTCGAAGTGCAAGTGTCAAGGGCCGAACGATATCTTCAAGCATATTAAAAGGAGTCATAAACCATACGGGTTGAAAGTAGTGTTTAAAGTAGCTTAAGCCTTTAACTTTAATCCCTGAAATAATATAATATAATAAAACGATAACAGCTAAAGCTGCAGTTACGTTAATATCATTGGTAGGAGAAGCAAATTCAGCTCCTGTTGCTTTAATTGAAGGAAAAAAGTTAAGAATTTTCCAGGGAAGCTGTCCAATTAGGTTTGCTGTTATAATAAACAAAAATAATGTCATAAGAATTGGAGTGTGGCGTTTTCCTTGTTCTCCTAAATCTTTAGTTAAAGATGAAAAAATCGTTACAATGTTTTCAAAAACCGCCTGCATTCTATTAGGGATAATATTTAGTTTCCCAACAGCAATAAGAGCGAATACAAGTACAATTGCCATTGTAATCCAAAGGGTAATTAAAGTATCCAAGTGGACATTAAGACCTAGAATATTTGCACTCCAGTGCTCGCCTATATGAAATTCCATAAATATTCACCTAAATTAAATTTTATATTCTAATTCTAACAAAAGAAATAAATTAAAAGCTAGTCTAAATAGATGATATTTATTATTTTGTTTTGGTTTTATCCGGTTTAGTAACACTAAAGGATTTGTTTTCATTAATTTCAACCCGGGCAAGTTTGATTTTTTCCTTAGCTTCAAGACTAAGTGCGTTTCCTGAAACCAATCTATCTACAAAAGCATTGTTTAGCTTAACTGCCTTTTCAAGTGCACCTGTTTCATCCAGGATATCTTTAATTTGTGAAAAATCATAAGAAAAAGTTTTTTTGTGGTTATAAGTTAAGGTTTCACCGGTATTAGAAGTGACAGCTTTACCGCCTCTTTCAAAGTAAATTTTAAAAATTGACCTTAAATCTTGAATTTCAGACTGCATGGTATTAATTGCAGATTGAAGTCTTAAGTATCTTTCAAAAAGATATTCAACATGGTCAATTTGCGACAATTGCCAGTTGTACTTTTGATAATAAAGTGCTTTTAACTTAGGATAGCATTGTGCCAGTGCAAGCGCGTCTCCCATTGCCCTATGACGTTTTTTATTAGAGCCTTTAAAAACACTTACAAGACAATCCAATCCGCAGGATTCATACTGGGGATAAACCTCTTTAAACATCATCTGGGTATCAATGTAGTTATTCTCTAATGGTTTAGAATAAAGCCTTTTGGATGTTTTATTTAGAAAAGAAAAGTCAAAAATGGCATTATGTGCAACAATTGGAGCATCGCCTATGAATTCAAAAATTTTAGGGTAAATTTCTTCTTCTTTTGGAGCATCAACTAAATCTTCTTCGCTTATTCCATGGATTGCCTGCGAAGACTTTCTAATATGCTGGTTAGGGTTAATTAGAGTTTCAAATTTTTCTTTAATTTTGCCATTAACAAGTTTAATTCCTGCAAATTCAATTATTTTTTCTCTTGTGTAATCTAAACCTGTAGTTTCAACATCAATTACAACTTCAATCTCTTTGTTTTTTGCTTTTGATTCTCTTGGCATTAATCAATTTACCCTTTCAAAAAAATGATACCACAAAAATCATTTTTTAATTAATTTATTAATTTTTTCAACATTTTTGTTAATATCTTTAATTTTGCTATTCAAATCCTTTTGTTCAATTTTGATTCTATCAGCTTTGTTGGATATTTGAGAGTTTAGATCCTCAATTTGAGTTTCTAAGGCTTTAATTTCTCCGTCATTGGAATCTTTGATTCTATCAAGAACCGTATTAATCGTACTTTTGTCGATATTATTAACATATTTTTCAATCATTTCAATGATTTCAACTAAACCCTTAGTTTCATCCACAACATCTTTAAGTCTTATTGTATCGCCTGTTAGAATCCCAATATCGCAAGACCCCTCAGGCGGCATAAGTTCAATTGATTTAGACGCTCCAAGCCCGTAGAACTCAACTCTTGCAAGAGTTCCGTTTGGAATTTTCATATTCTTTCTGGTTATAAGAATTGAAACATTGACATATTTATTCCTGGATTTTAAATTTGTAACATATCCGACATTCAAGCCCATAAAACGTACGGGAGAGCCTTTTGTAATGCCGTCAATGTCTTTAAACTGAATTGTATATATATTAGGTTCGACAAAAATTTTTGAATAGACAAAAATTATACCGGTAAAAATAACGGATAAAATTGCACTCCAAATTGCTATTTCAATTAATATCGCCCTTTTTTTCATAGAAAATTTACTGCGCTATTGCTCCTTTATCTGCTCCTGATACGCTTTTTTGATATTTTTTCAAGTATCCGTTATTAACGTCATTAATATAGGGTTTGAAGTTTTGTTTTCTTTTTTCAAGTTCTAAATCACTAACTAAAAGATTAATTGTTCTATTATTAATATTAATTTCAATCTCATCACCATCTTCAATTAGTCCTATAATTCCCCCTTCAATAGCCTCAGGGCAGATATGACCAATGCACAGACCCCTTGTTCCTCCTGAAAAACGTCCGTCTGTAATAAGAGCACATTTTTTCCCTAAGCCCTTCCCGACTAAAAGCGAAGTAGGAGCAAGCATCTCTCTCATCCCGGGACCTCCTTTTGGTCCTTCATAGCGGATAACAACAACATCACCTGCCTTAACAATATCATCAACAATTGCTTTCATTGCATCTTCTTCGTGATTATAAACTTTTGCTTTTCCCTTAAACTCGAAAATATCCTTATCAACACCGGAAATTTTAACAACAGCACCTTTTGAAGCTAAATTCCCATGGAGAATAGCAAGCCCCGGGTTATTGGTAATCGGATTATCAAGAGGTTTGATAACATTGCTATCCACCCAGGCATTTTTAGCAATTTCACTTACTGATTGACCCAGGATATTCTTAGTGTTTTTAAATTCAGGAGTTTTTTCATACAGAGTTTTAAATACTCCGCTGATTCCTCCTGCATTATCTAAATCGGTCATAGTTAAGGTGCTTGAAGGGTCAAGTTTAATTATTTGAGGAATTTTAGCCGATAGTTCTTCAAAATCATCCAAAGTTAAGTCAATTCCTGCACTTGCTGCTATTGCAAGCAAATGAAGAATTGAATTGGTTGAGCCTCCAAGAGCTAAATCAACAATAATCGCGTTTCTAAGTGAATCTTTAGTAACAATATCTTTAGGTAATATATTATTTTTAACTAAATCAGATATTATATATCCTGATTCAAAAGCAAGCCTTCTTTTTTTAGAACTTACCGCACTCGCTGTTGCACACCCGGGTAAGCTCATACCAAGGACTTCTGTAAGACAGGCTAAGGTATTTGCCGTGTATAAACCCTGGCAGGATCCGAAGGTAGGACAAGCGTAGTGTTCCATTTCTTCAAGTTTTTCTTTTGTTATTTGTCCTGCCCGATATCTTCCGACAGCTTCTGAGGAGCCTCTTATAAAAGTAAGGGTTTCACCCTTGCAGCTTCCTTCTAAAGAGGGTCCTGCCGTTACTACAACACAGGGAATATTTAGTCTTAGAGCAGCAATTAACATCCCTGGGGTAATTTTATCACAATTTGTAAGAAGGACTAATCCATCCAGCTGGTGCGCTCCTGCTGCGGTTTCAACGCAATCAGCGATTAAATCGCGGCTTGGAAGAGAATATCTCATGCCGCAATGACCCATGGCAATTCCATCGCATACAGCAGGAACTCCAAAGATAAAAGCTTGTCCGCCGCCTGAGTGGATTCCTTTTTCAATTTGACGTTCTAAATCCCTCATTCCCGCATGACCCGGGACTAAATCAGTAAAAGAACTTGCAATTCCAATAAAGGGTTTTTTAATATTTTTATCGGATAATCCTCCTGCATACAATAAAGCTCTGTGAGGAGCATGTTCAATTCCTTCTTTAATCTTATCACTTCTCATGGTTTCTCCTGTTTTTAAGTTATAATTAACTTAATTAAACCATTTTTTTAAAAAATCGGCAAATTGTTTAATTAATATAATCAATTTATATGTAGAAATTGAAATTAATTTTGTTATAATATAAACAACTAAGGTAAGGAAAAATTTTATGAATGTTAAACAATTGTTAAAAAAATTATCAATATTCTTTGCAATAATGCTTCTTTTTTGCGTTACTAATATCTCAAACCCGGCTTTAGCGCTCACTCCGCAGAATTTGTACGATAGAGCATGGAAACTAATCAACTCTAAATATGTGGATGAAACCCAGAATAACCAGAACTGGAACCGCTGGCGCCATAAGTACGATAATGTTATTAAAGACGAAGAAGATGCTTATGTTGCAATAGGAACCATGGTTGATTCTTTGGGGGATGTTTATACAAAATTCTTAACTCCTAAAGAATATAAAGAAGAATCAGAAAGCATTCAAGGCTCCTTAAAAGGAATTGGTGTTCAAATTGGAGTAAGAGACGGAAAGCTTTTAATTATAGCACCCTTAGAAGATACCCCGGGCGAGCGTGCAGGGTTAAAGAGCGAAGATGAAATCTTAGAAATTGATGGAAAATCCACTAAAGGGATAACAGTTGAAGCTGCAGCAGATAAAATCAGAGGTCCTGAGGGAACTTATGTTAAGCTTTTAGTTAAAAGAAAGAACGAAGAAGCTAAAACTTATAATATCCAAAGGGCTAATATTGAACTTAAATCAGTTTCAACAAAAGCTCCTAAATTAGGTAAAGTTGACGATAATCTGGGCTATATCCGCTTAAGTTCTTTTATCTCAAGGAATGCATCGAGTGAGTTTCAAAGTGCTCTTAATCAGCTTAAAGATAAAGACGGGATTATAATTGATTTGCGCTCTAATCCCGGCGGACTTTTAACCAATGCAATTTATATTGCTGATATGTTGTTAAGTTCTAAAACAATCGTTTCAACCGTTGATAGAGACGGATACAAAGAAACGCAGAATTCTTTATCGCAAACTACTACCAATCAGCCGATTGTGGTTTTAATTAACGGCGGGTCTGCAAGTGCGTCTGAAATTCTTGCAGGGGCGCTAAAAGACAACAAAAGAGCAACAATTGTAGGTAAAAAGTCATTTGGAAAGGGTTTAGTGCAAGAAATTAACAAACTCCCCGACGGAAGTGCGCTTCATATTACAATTCAAAAATACTTAACCCCAAATGGTGTTGATATTCACAAAAAAGGAATAACTCCTGATTATGATGTTGAAATTACAGAAGCAGATATCAAAGCTAATAAAGACCCTCAATTAGCTAAGGCTTGTGAAATTCTACAGCAAAAAGCAGGGAAGCAAACCAGCGTTGTAAGATAAATGAAAGAAGAATTAGAGCTAAAACTGCATAATTTAAAACAAAAAGCGTTTTCAACTATTGAAAACGCTGACTTGTACAAGTATAAAGGAGTTGTGTCAAAGCTTCTTGGCCTAACTGTAGAAGTTAAGCTCCCAGGGCTTAAAGTCGGGGATTTATGCTATATTCAAACCTATACAGGTGAAAAAAAGGCTGCTGAAGTTCAGGCTTTTAAAGCAGATGCTGCTCAGCTTTTGCTTTTATATGATGGTGAAGGAATCGGTCAGGGGTCTTTGGTCGAAACAACGGGAGCTCCAATTCTTCTTCCTGTTGGAGACTTTTTACTGGGGCGCCTTATTAATCCTTTGGGTGAGCCCATGGATGGAAAACCTCTTGATACAACAGGGGCTAAGTATATGAATATCAACGGAACAATCCCTGATGCTTTTCATAGACCGATTATAACCGAACAAATGTCTACAGGAGTCAGAGTCATTGACGGGCTTTTGACAATGGGTACAGGTCAGCGTATGGGGCTTTTTGCAGGATCAGGAGTCGGAAAATCCACTCTTTTAGGGATGATTGCAAGAAACTCGGATGCTGATGTTAATGTTGTAGCTTTAATTGGAGAACGCGGCCGTGAAGTTAAGGAGTTTATTGTTGATTCTCTTAAAGAAGAGGGGATGAAAAAATCTGTTTTAGTTTGTGCTACAGGGGATTTACCTCCGTTAATCAGAATGAAGTGTTTACTTGCTGCAACGACTGTTTGCGAGTACTTTAGAGACCAGGGAAAAAAAGTTTTTTTAATGACAGACACAGTAACCCGCTGCGCTATGGCAGGACGTGAAGTAGGCTTGTCTTTAGGAGAGCCTCCTACCATGAAAGGTTATCCTCCAAGTATCTTTTCCTGGCTGCAAAGGGCTCTTGAGCGGACGGGAAACTCAGAAAAAGGCTCAATTACAGCGCTTTACACTGTTTTAATGGAAGGGGATGACGTTAACGACCCTATTGTTGATATTGTGCGCGGGATTGTAGATGGACACATCTTCTTATCAAGAAAAGTAGCGGAGCAGAATCATTATCCTGCAATTGATTCGCTTGGTTCAATTTCAAGGCTTTTTAGCGCAATTTGTGATTCTGAACACAAAGAAGCAGCAGGAAAAATGAGAAATTTAATGGCATTGTATCGAGAAAACAAGGATTTAATTGATGTCGGGATGTATCAAGCAGGGTCTAACCCTAAACTTGATGTTGCAATTGAACTTATGCCTCAAATTAATGCTTTTTTGCAGCAAAAAACAACAGATATTGTTTCAATGGAAACAACAATTCAAGCTCTTAAGGATATGATGAGGAATGTTCAACTTTAGGCTATTAAAATTATAAACTCTTGTAGTATAATAAAATAAAATCTATTGAGGAGTTTTATGAAAAAATTAATAGTTATATTATCGGTATTTTTGTTCTTATCATCCTACGCTTACAATCCAACGCAAGAGGATGTCCAAAGGTTCAGTGCGTATTATTCTAACGGGATGCAGTATTTTAAAAACGCCCAGTTCTCTTCTGCAATTGTCGAGTTTAAGAAAGTTTTAAGGTTTTCTCCTTATGATATAACAGTGCAAGATGCTTTAATTAACGCTTATTTAGCGCGCGCTCATTATTACAATAAAACAACAAAAGAATACAAAAAAGCTCTTAATGACTATAAAAGTGCTTATTTTTACGCTAAAAACTGGAAAGACGGACAAATGAGCACTACAATTGCCCAAGGAGCTAATAGTGCGCTTGGTGAAATTAAAGATTTAGAAAAAAAACTTCAAATAGCACAAAACGATCAAACCCGCTTTTCCAATGCTAAAACCTTAAAAGCCCAAGGAGAACTTGCAGCAGCCGGATATGACTTTTCTTTGTTAATTAAAGTACAATACAAAGAAAGTGCGTATGAGAATTTATCTAATATCTACAAAAATTTGAATAATATTTCAAAAGGGCTTGATTCAATTAAAACTGCAATTGATATTAACCCTAAAAACCCGAAACTCCACTTTTTATACGGTGTAATGCTGGATGATGCTAAAAACTTTGAAGCAAGTATTGAACAATACAACCTTGCACTTGAATATGGGGATAAAAGCCCTGAATTGATGGGTATCTTAGAGAATAAATGGACTCAAATGATTGTTAATAATCCTAATGATTCCAATGGATATATTAACCTAGGGGCAATTTATCAAAAAACAGGAAACTTAGAAGGAGCAAAAAAACAATACTTAAAGGCTTCACAGCTAAATCCTAATGATGAAACTTCCCTATACAACCTTGCTTCTTTGTATACAAGCCAGAAAGACTACAGCAGCGCAATTTTAGTTTATGACCAGCTTTTGACAAAAAATCCTAAAAATATTGAAGTTATGACTTATAGAGCTTCTGCACTTAAGGAGCTTAAAAGATATGAGGAAGCTCTTAATCAGTATCAAACAATTCTTAGCATTGATTCTAATAATCAAATTGCAAAAAGTAATGAAGATGATATTATCCTCAATCATTTTTCAGGTGAAAAACTCCAAAACTACTTAAAACAAAAGGCTTTATCGAACCCTAATAACTATGAAGCTCAGTTTAACTACGCTCTTGAACTTCATAAGAAAAAAAATTACACAGAAGCTATTGATTACTATAAAAAAGCTCTTTCAATCAACCCCTCTAAAGAAGAAGTGTACCTGAATTTAGCTCAAATTTATCTTGAGGAGAATAAGTTTGATTCAGCTTATGAAATTTGTCAAAAAGGACTTGTTGTTCTGCCTAATAACAAAGCATTGACTTCATATCTTGAAGATTCGAAAAATTATAAAGCAAGTTCTCAATACAACAGTGCAACAAAACTTTTCGAGCAGAAAAACTACAAAGCAGCGCTTAGTGAGTATTTGAAAATCAGCAATAAAACAAAAGAAGTAAAACTTGCAATAGCAAGCTGCTATTGGTCTTTGAATGACTTTAAAAACGCGAATAAATACTATCTTGAAGTTTTGCAAACTGATCCTAATAATACAGAAGTGTTAATCAATAGCGCCTGGGCTTATTATTCACTTGCTGATTATACAAATGCTAAACTGAGTGCTAATAAGATTCTTGCACTCGATAAAACAAATAAAGAAGCTCTTGATTTACTTAATTCAATACAGGAAAGTGAGTTTTCAAGTGTTTTACAGACTGCAATTGAAAAGTATGAGCAAAAAGACTACACAACTTCAATGAATTTAATAAATAAAGTCCTTCAAAAAAACCCGGATGATGAATTCGGACTTTACTACAAGGGTCTAAATCTGGATGAGATGAAAAATCCTAAAGAAGCAATTAAAACTTATAAACAATTGATTCTTAAACACCCTCAATTCTTGAATGCATATTATAATCTCGCTCTTAGTCTTGATACTACAGAAAACTATAAAGAAGCGGTTATAAACTATGAAAAGTTTATCAACCTTAAAGGTAGTGAAAAAGACGAGCTGACCGAGTTTTCGCGCTCTCGGGTTAAGGAATTAAAGGAGTATTTGCAAAAAGTAAATGGAAAATCGAAAACAAATTGATATTGAAAAAATTAAAGTTATCCAGGCTCCCCTAGCTGGGGTCTCTGATAAGGTTTTTAGATATTTAATTCGAAAATATTATTCCAATTGTCTTATGACAACTGAGATGATATCATCTGAACTTTTGGTTCAGAATCCTAATCCTCGAATTATTGAGTTTAGCGACTTTGAATACCCGCTGTCCTTTCAATTAGTCGGACACAAGGTTGATATAATGACTAAAGCTGCAAAAATTATTGCTCCTTATGCTTCAATAATCGATATCAACTGCGGATGTCCGGTTAGAAAAGTTGCTCTCTCAGGCGATGGGTGCGGTTTAATGAAAAACCCTGATTTAGCTTTTGATATTATCCAATCAATTAAGGAAGAAACAAAACTTCCGATTAGTGTTAAAATGCGTCTTGGCTGGAATCAACAGGAGGAAAATTTTATCGACTTTGCAAAAATTATACAGCGCGCAGGGGCTTCTTTTGTAACTTTACATGCAAGAACAAGAGCGCAAATGTATGAAGGAAGTGCTGATTGGGAAAAAATTGCACTTTTGGTTAAGGAACTATCTATCCCTGTTTTTGCAAATGGCGATATTAAAACTCTTGATGATGCGATTCAATGTCTTGAAATAACAAAAGCTCAGGGGGTTTCAATAGGAAGAGGAATTTTAGGGGATTTTACCCTTCTTAATCGAATTGAAAGATATATTGAAAAAAGAGAGATTCTTCCTCCTCCTAATTTAGCAATTAGAATTGATATGCTAAAAAGACACTTAAGGCTTGAAGTTGAGCGCTTAGGGGAAGCAAACGGGGTTAAGTTTGTAAGAAAATTCTATTCTTATTATATTTCCTCAATAAAAAATGCGGCAAAATATCGCTCTATTCTTGTAACTCTTAAAAAAGAAAGCGAAGTTATAGAAGTTTTAGATGAAATATTATCTATATATTATAAAAACGATTAACAATACCCTCTATTGCGGAATAACAAACAATTTAATGAAAAGATTTATTGCCCACAAAAAAGGATTGGGCGCTAAGTATACTAAAAAAAATAAACCTGAAAAAATTGTTTTTGTTTTAATACTTGAGGATAAATCAAGTGCGCTTCAAGAAGAATACAGGATTAAAAAACTTACAAGAGAAAAAAAAGTTGATTTAATTGAAAAAAACAAAGTTAATACTTTGAAAATTTTAAAAGAGCAATATTATACCACAAACTCCAAAAAAAGTCAATAAAAATGGGGTCAAATTTGGACAATCGTCCAAAAAATCCTCCAAAAACGGGACTTTTTGCCAAAAACCTGTTATAATACCCAATGTATTTCTCACCCATTAAAAATTAGATAGACGAAAGGAGTGATGGTCTAAGTTCAAAAAAACTTATGAACCGGTCAGTTTTTATTGACCGGTTTTTAATCATAGAGTAAATCCGGTCTTCTTTTTTTCGTTCTTTTGATGCTTTCTTGTTCTCGATACTGTTCAATTTCTTTGTGATTGCCGCTCAATAAAACCTGAGGAACACTAAGACCCCTGAATTCTCTTGGTTTTGTGTATTGGGGATATTCAAGCAATCCATTAAGTCCAAGAGAAAAACTATCGCAATGAGCGCACTTATCAAACCCTAAAAACCCTTCAATATTCCTTGAAACACTGTCTAATATCACTAAAGCTCCGAGTTCTCCTCCGGTTAGAACATAATCTCCTATTGAAATTTCTCTTGGAGATAAACCTATTCTTATTCTTTCATCAAATCCTTCATAGTGTCCGCAAAGCAGTATTAACTGCTTTTTTTTCGATAGTTCAACAGCTGTTTTTTGATTGTACCTCTCTCCTTGAGGACTTAGCATTATAAACTCGTAATCATCCTCTTTTTTAATGGATTCAAAACAATCAAAAACGGGCTGGCAGCTTAAAACCATCCCGCCGCCTCCTCCGTATGGAGTATCATCAACTTTTCTGTGTTTATCAGTCGAATAATCCCTTAAGTTGTGTGCGTTAACTTTAATTATTCCCTTGTCAATTCCTCTTAATGTAATTGATGAAGAACAATAAGAATTAATAATAGAAGGAAACAGGGTAATAATATCAAAAATCAAGACAACAACCCTTCTATGGGTTTTATTGTTATTGTTTTATTTTGAATATCAACTTTAGGGAAAAACTCTCCAACAAAAGGAACAAGGTCGATTTTTCCTATTAAATTTTTAATATTCAATATATCCTGAGCATTATTGGTGCTTACATTAACAACGGTTCCAAGTTTTTCTCCAAGTTCATTAATAACGCTGCAGCCTATTAAATCTTCAATTAAAAACTCATCCTTAGAAAGTGTTTTTATGGCATCTTGTTTTAAAACAAAAAGTCTTTCCCCTTTAAATTTAACAATTTCATTGATATCATTAATGCCTTCAAACTTAACAATAGCAAAGTTTTTTTGGAATCGGACAGATTTTATTTTTAACTTTACTTTTTCGATATTATCAAGCATAAAGACAGACTTTGTATTCAAAAGCCTTGTTTTGTCGGAATAGCCGACTTTTGCCTCACCTTTTATCCCGAAAAAATTAGTAATTTTTCCAATAGTAATATAATCTTGTTCCATAGAACAATTATAACATAAGATTGTTACATCCAATCATTAACTAGAACTTTTTGATTCAAAGAAGTGCAGATTGAACATTTTTCACAATCCAAATAATTCACTCTGGAGCTGTTGTCTAAACTTGTCCCTAAATGTGCTCTATAATCATCAATAAGCATAGGACAGGAATAAACTCCTTTTTGGCTTATAACCCTTGAAGTTTTGCAATCTATTCTATCAAAATCTTCTTGATGTGAAATTTCCTGCGAATTTGGATTCATTGGAGGAAAGTAAGGAATTACTTTTAAGTTAATATCATCCAGTTCAAACCCTTTTTTTAAAAAGAAACTTGAAAACTCTTCAAATAACTCTTGTTTTGTTTTGTTTTCGTAGTTAACAACACTAATTATCGGATTAAACTCATATTTTAATAGTGCAAAAATCGCGCTTAGCGCCTTTCTAAAACTTCCTCTAAAGCGGTATTGGTCGTTTTTTATCTCATCTGTAGAATCTAAACTTATACGATAAATTGTTTCAAATTTGCTTTCATCATCAATTTTTCTTAAGAATCTTGCTTTTTTATCGTTAATCATGACCCCGCTTGTTAGAATCGTTGTATGGCAAACTTTTAAACATAACCTTAGAATTTGGTTAAAATCAGGATGCATTAAGGGTTCAGCGCCCATTAGATAAATTGAGTTTAAATTTTTATCTTTAATGCAATTCAAATTCTGTTTAATTTTATCAATTCCTATAAAATCTTCTTTGTTTTTTTGATTGCTTTTTTCAATATAACAACTCTTGTAAGATGAATTGCTGGTTTTGGTGCAAAGTTGAAAAAAAAGATTTTTTAGTTCCTCAAGTTCAACTTTTGGTGCTGTCATAAAACTAATTTGTTGATTCTGCATTATTTTCTCTCCTATTTTCAATTATTGTAAAAATTAAGAATATAAATTGATATTAGTCAATCGGGTATAATTAAAAAATTTGTGGAATTATAACTATACTTTCAAATTTTTTAAAAATTTGTTATACTGATAACTAGAAAGGCGGATTTTATGAGTGAATATACAGGAAAAGGCAAACGCTGGTATGATAAAGACCCGATTCTAAAAGAAGCATTAGAGCTTTTGAAACTATCATCTGATGAGCAAAAAGAACACGCTAAGGACTTTATGCTAAAACTCCAGCAAGACGTTGCACAAGATGTAATTGAGAGAATTTATGAAATAGTAACGCAGTATCAGGGCAGAGGGAACCGCTGGTATGATAATGACCCTGTTATGATTAAAGCAGTAGAAATGTTAAGACAAGCAGACCCTAAAACGCAGCGGGTTGCAGCTTTGAGACTGCTTCTGGCGCTTGAGAAAAATAGTTTTGATTAATTTTTATACCAACAACCCCTTAATTTTAGGGGTTGTTTTTTATTATTTAATAATATCCTTTACAATTCGATAGATAATTTTCAGCGTTTCTTCCGGCGCTTCTTCAAGCAGAGTTATGGTTTCAGATAGAATCAATTCTTTATTTTTATTGTGCTGAAAATTGAAAAGTTCTTTAATTTCAACTTCTAACGCTGCTGCAATGCGCTCTAAAGTAGGCATTGTTGTAAAATAAGTCCCTGTTTCAATGTTTCCAATCTGTTTATAATCAATATTTACAAGTTCTCCAAGTTGTTCTTGGGTTAGTTTTTTCTTTTTTCTTAGTTCCTTAATTCTTTTGCCGAATAATTTTAAATTGTTCATAAAATCCCCAAATAACGCCTATATTGCATTATATTTTTATAATTTTAATTATATAACCCAGTTATACTTCCTAATTAATTTGACAAAAGATAGTTTAACTAGTAAAATGTAAGTTAAATTAGGTATTTATTAAAAAAATAGAAATTTAACTACTTAATTTTCACAAAAACTACACAAAAATATATAATATAAGGAATTTTTTATGAAAAAGAAAGGCTTTTCTTTAATCGAGCTATTAAT
>CAJTNR010000007.1:0-20387 GCA_910577635.1 uncultured Vampirovibrio sp.
AATACCTTGATAGAGATAATTGTAATTGTGTCTCTTGTCCTAACAATTGTGAAAGCTGTACTGAATTAGGATGCAGTAAATGTAAATCAGGTTATCAAAAAAAAGATGGTGCTTGTGAACCCTGTCAGAGCGGATATTATTCTTTAGAAGGAGGAACTTGTCAAAAGTGTCCTAAAGGATCAATGGCTAACTCTGCTATTTCTGCTACAGGGTGTATACAGTGTCCTTTAGGTACTTATCAGGATGAAACAGGAAAAACAAGTTGTAAAAGTTGTAATGGAATAAATCAATATCAAGATGCTTTAGGTCAAACTGTATGTAAAACCTGTTCAACAAATTCAGCTCCTAATTCTACTCATACAGGGTGTGATTCAAAGTGTCAAACTGCAAGTGACTGCAGGGAAAATCAATACTTGAAGGATAGCTGTATATGTACCGACTGCACAGCTGGATGTATGAAATGTACAGATGTTAGCTGTATTGAATGTAAGGATGACCATTATAGGGTAAACACTAATACTTGTGAGCCAGATCCTTGTATTAAGTACAATGCGATTTTTGTTAAAGCTGGTAAAACTAAGTTTTGTATGAAAAAGTATAATGCCGGGGATGAGAATACTTCTGATTTAATAGGTATTTCAACAGGGCAGCAACAAAAAGGAGGGACAAATGCAGCTGGTGGACATGGATGGGTAACTTTTCCTGATAATGAACTTCATTGCTGGCAAGCAGGCGGAACTGACGCTTGTTATCCTTATGATAATACAAAACCAAACAACTGTGCTACAACAGCTGATCCAACTTCATGCACTACTCAGGATAAACTTTCAACAATAACCCCGACAGATCTTGGACTTACTTGGGATTATAACGGTTGTACAAGAACGGTTTGCAATTGGTGGGCTGCAAATACAATCTGTGCAGTTAATCTAAGCAAAAACGGACAAAAATGGCATTTACCCACACCGATTCAACAGGATGCTTTGCGTTCTCAATACAAAAATAATTCTGAATATAGAAGAAACGTAAGATTACAGCTTTGCAATTGGAACATAGCTGGCTATGGCTTTCCTGTTGCATCATGCCACACAGGCAGTAATCTTTGTCGTGGTTCCTACGATGGTTACTGCTACCCGCATCAACTCTAGGGTAGTAGCAGTAGTAGCAATGGTCATCAAGTGAGCGTATATGATTATAATAATGGTTGGATTGAATTTGATTTGAGCCATGCCCGCTCGGTTCGCTGTGTAATGGATATTCCATAAATAACCCGCTTGGCTAATGGTTTTTGGGTTTAGTTTATGAGAATTATATAATGTATTTTTGTGTTTTGGTATTTGAGGGTCGTTTTTAGTTTTAGACCCTCTTTTTTTAAAATAAAAACTTCTACTTAAGTGCAGTTTTCAAAAATTGAATTTAGTGTATAATTAAACAATGAAGTATTTGAAATATTTAGTTTTAATATTCTTTGCTTTATTTACGGTTTTTTTGAGTGAGCAAAACTGTAATTCTAATTATAGTACGACAATTAATCACCAAAATTCAATTTTTAGCTATTCTAATCCAAAACACAGTGTTATTGCACATAAAAACAATTCAATTAAAGCACTAAGACAAGAATTAATGCTTTCTAATTCTGTTAGCAGAAATTCTTCTTTTTCTTCAAACAATCCTTTTTTTGAGCCCGAATGGAGTCAAAAACAGGGATTAATAAGCTATATTTATAATAAGAGTTTTCTATCTAGAAAAGATAGAATTGCGCTTAGTGCTTTTTTGCTGCAAATCCAGCCAAATGCTCCTTAAAACCTTAATTATTGTATAAAAAAACGAATATCAATAATTAAGGAGAAAAAATATGGATAAAAAACCACTTGAAAACAGTGAAGTTTATTACTCAACTGACACTCAGGGAATAATGGTAACTATTGTCTATACAATTGTATTAACCGCTGTTATGTGGGGTGTTTCAAGTTTTATAAGCTAAAATTTTTAATGCATAATGTAAATAGCCCTTTATAAAAAGGGCTATTTGTTAAAACTTAATAAAAAATTTTCTACTTGTTTAAACATCTCTTTTTTATCATCCTTAAACTCATTAATAATTTTAACTAAAGCGCTTCCAGTTATAGTACCGTCAGCGAATTTATTAATTTCAGCAGCTTTTTTTGCATTGTTAATTCCAAAACCGGCAATAACAGGAATATTGGTGTTAGATTTAATAAATTCAATTTTATTTCCAATTTCTTCTTCAAGAGCCTCTTTTTCTCCTGTTATTCCTTTAGTTGAAACAAAGTATATGAATCCTTGTGCTTTTTTTATAATTTCAAGAGTTCTTGTTTTATCAGTAACAGGAGAAATCAGTTGAATCAAATTGATATTATACTCCTCAATTCTTTTCAGCCTGTTTTGTTCTTCAAAAGGCAAATCAACAACTAAAAGTCCGTCAACAAGACAATTATTGAGTTCTTGCAAGAATTTATCAACCCCGAAGTTATAAATCGGGTTAAAGTAGCCCATCCAGACGATTGGAGTAGTTTTATTGGTTTTTCTAAACTCCTTAGTTAATTCAAGTGTTTTTTTAATTTTAGCGCCTCTATTAAGCGCAATATCCCCCGCCATTTTAATTGTAGCACCATCTGCGCTTGGGTCTGAAAAAGGCATGCCAAGTTCGATAAAATCTACAGCGCACCTAGAGCATAAATGCATTAATTCAAGGCTTGTAGTATAGTCAGGGTATCCTGACATTAGAAAAACGCTAAAAGCTTTTTTGTTTTCTTGTTTTAGTTTGTTGAATGTTTTTTCTAAAAGATTCATAGTCCAACCCCTTTGATTTTTCCAACTGTAAAAATATCCTTATCACCCCTGCCTGAAAGATTTACAACCATTATATGGCTTTTAGGAAGCTTAGGAGCAGTTTTAATTGCATAGGCAAGAGCATGAGAAGATTCAAGAGCCGGAATAATTCCTTCCAGTTGAGAAAGCTTATAAAAAGCATCAAGTGCTTCGCAGTCTTCTATTGAAGTGTATTTTGCTCTTTTTGTATCCTTTAGCATTGAATGCTCAGGTCCTATCCCTGGGTAATCTAATCCGGCTGAAATTGAGTATGGTTCTATAATTTGTCCATCTTCATCCTGAATAAAATAGGATAACATCCCATGGAATATCCCTTTTTTACCTTTGCATAGGGTTGCAGCGTGTTTATTTGTATTAACCCCTAGTCCTGCTGCTTCTGTCCCAATTAACTCAACTTCTTTATCATCAATAAAAGGATGAAAAATTCCAATCGCATTAGACCCCCCGCCAACACAAGCTACAATTGAATCAGGAAGTCTGTTTTCAAGTTTTAGTATTTGTTCTTTAACTTCTAAACCAACAATCGATTGAAAAGTCCTAACCATTTCAGGATAAGGATGCGGACCCATAACAGAGCCTAGTAAATAGTAGGTATTATCGATATTAGAAACCCAATCTTGCATTGCAGCAGTAACTGCATCTTTTAGTGTTCTTGAACCGCTTTTAACAGGAACTAAATCAGCTCCTAATAGCTTCATTCGAAAGGCATTTGGTTTTTGTCTTTCAATATCCACTTCTCCTTGATAAACAACACACTTAAGACCAAACAAAGCGCACACTGTAGCTGTTGCAACTCCGTGCTGTCCGGCACCGGTTTCAGCTATAATTCTTGTTTTACCCATTTTTTTAGCTAATAGAATTTGACCTAAACAATGGTTAATCTTATGAGCCCCTGTATGGTTTAAATCCTCTCTTTTAAGGTAAATTTTTGCACCGCCCAGATAATCGCTTAGTCTTTTAGCATAATACAACGGTGATGGTCGTCCTGTATAGTTTTTATGGTAGTAGTTAAGCTTATCCCAAAATTCCTTGGAATTTTTAGTATCACTCCAGGCTGATTCCAGCTCTTTTATAGCAGGAACAAGGGTTTCAGCTACAAAAATTCCTCCAAATTCACCAAAGTATCCGTTTTTATCAGGGTATGTATTAGTCATAAAGTTACTCCTTAGCTAATTTTATTCTATCAAAAAAATCTTTAATTGAACTATGATTCTTTATACCAGGGATTTTTTCTAATGATGAGCAAATATCAACAACATTTGGTTCTACTTTTTCAATTGCAAGGTTAATATTGTCTTTATTAAGCCCGCCGGATAGGATAAGCTTTTTTCCTTTATCTTTAATTTTTCTAGCTAAACTCCAATCAGAAAGTTTTCCCACCCCTCCCCAGTTAGTTGTATCAATTGCATCAACAAGGTAATAAGAAGCATTTTTGTAAATATCAACTTCTTTAATTGATCTAATATTTTTAATATAAGGAACTTTTATCTTGTTGCAGGTTTCAACTGGTTCAATCCCGTGCAGCTGAACATAATTAAGGTTAAGATCAGCTGCAATTTTATTAATTACACTTGCTTTTTCATTAACAAAAACCCCGACTGTTTTAGTGTTGTTATCAAGTGAATCAATAATTTTTTCAGCTTTTTTTACTTCAATATACCTTTTGCTTAAAGGATAAAAAATAAAACCAAGAAAGTCTGCTTTTAATTGAGCACAATAAAGAGCATCTTCAACTAAAGTAACGCCGCAAATTTTAATTTTTGTCATACTTCTGCCTCATTAAGCAAAGTTTTCAGTTTATTGCCTGGGTCTTTTGCTGACATAAAACTTGTACCGATTAAAAAAGCTTTGTAGCCTAATTGAGCCATTTCTTTTATCTGTTTTGCAGTTTCCAATCCGCTTTCGCAGACAAATATCTTGTCTTCTGTTATATACTTAGCTAGTTTTCTTGAAGTTTCAAGATCAACTTGAAGAGTTTTTAAGTTTCTATTATTAATACCGATAAAATTGGTATCAAGTTTCAGCGCCTGTTTCATTTCGCTTTCACTATGCACCTCAAGAAGTACTTCTAAACCAAGACTTTTAGCTTTTTTTATAAGACTTTTTGTTTTATTTTTAGTTAGACCTAGAATCAAAAGAACCATATCTGCTCCCTTAAGTTTAGTTTCATAGAGCTGATAATCGTCAATTATAAAGTCTTTTCTTAGGATAATTGCATCTTTAAATTCTGCTCTTATTTTTTCAATGTATTCAATATCGCCCTTAAAATACTCTTTTTCGCTAAGCACAGATAAAGCCCGGGCATTAGCATTGATATAATCTTTTGCGGTTTTAATAATATCAATACAAGGCGCGATATCACCCTTTGAGGGGCTTGCTTTTTTAATTTCTGCTATAATATTAATTCTATTGGCGCGAAAGAGGGAAAAAACATCTTTTTTTGGTTTTTTTGCGCTAATAAGTTCTTTTTCTTTTATTTTTCTAATTTTATCTAAAAACATCCCTGTAGTCTCCTTAAAACTCTAAGTGCTGATTTAGAATCTATTGCTTGTTTTGCTTTTTCAACTCCAATTTTAAAATCAGGGGCAATATTCGCGCAAACTAAAGCTGCAGCAGCGTTTAACAATACAATATCTCTTTTGGGTCCTTTTTTTCCCTCTAGAATATCAACTATTATTGAAGCATTGGTTTTAACATCTTTTCCTTGAATATCTTCTATTGAAGCTGGTTTTAATCCAAGATAAGATAATTTTGGAAGTTCAATTTTTTCAATAACTCCGTTTTTAAGATGATAAATTGTATTAGCACTTGTTGTTGAAAGCTCATCTAATCCATCATCTGAATGTACAACCATTGCGCTTTTGATATTTGTTTTTTTGAGCACCTCAATCATAGTAATACATTTACTTTTATCATAAACACCAACAAGCTGATAATCAAGATCCACAGGGTTTAATAAAGGACCCAGTAAATTAAAAACTGTAGGAACTCCAATCTCGTTTCTAATCGACTTAATTTTTGCCATAATTGAATTAAAATCAGGCGCATTTAAAAACGCAAAGTTTGTTTTATCAAGGCTTTTTTGAAGTTCTTTTTCATCAATTAAAGAATTAATTTTTAGCTCAGCTAAAACATCTGCACTTCCACATTTACTTGATACACTTTTTGCACCGTGTTTTACAACTCCTATATCAAAACTTGCAGCAACTAAAGAAACCGCACTTGAAATATTAAAAGTATTAAGACAATCCCCTCCAGTTCCACAAAGGTCTATTAATCCTTTTTTGTGATGAAGTTTGATTTTTTTTGAGAATTTTTTTAAGCAATTGGCAAAATAAAAAACTTCTTTTGCGCTAACTCCTCCTTTTTTGGTTGAAGCGGAGCCTAAAAGCGCTGCAACCTGTGCTTTGTTAATTGTTCCAAGCTCAATTCCCTTTATAACTTTTTCAATATCATTTTCTTCAAGATCTTTACCTTTAAAGGCTTTTATCAATATTTTTTTCATTTATTAAAGCTTTCCTTACTTAATTTGATAACATTTTCAATTAGTTTTAAGCCAAAATTATTACTAGCACTCATAATTGATTCAGGGTGAAACTGCACTGCCCAGATTGGTTTTGTTTTATGATTTATTCCCATAATTAAACCATTTTCACTCTTTGCGCTAATTTCAAGTTCTTTTGGAAAGTATGCTTCATTTGCAGCCCAAGAGTGATAAGCACCAACTTCTTGGTGATTATCTAAACCTTTGAATATATTCTTCGAATTATGCTCAATTGTCCAGGTTTTACCCTGTCTTGGAGTTTCAATTCTTCTTAATGTTCCTTTGTATGCTTCAACTATGCCCTGCAGACCCAGACAAACCCCAAATTGAGGGATATTATGCTTATCAAGAGCAAGAATATATTCTTTCATATTAAAATCACTTGGAAGCTTGGGCCCTGGAGAATGGACAACTAAATTTGGTTTTTTAGATAAAATTGCATCAATACTAACTCCGCTTCGATAGGTTGAAACTAAAGCGCCGGTTTGTCGAAAGTAATCGGATAAGGTGTTAACAAAAGAATCTTCATTATCAATAACAACAACCTCTACTCCAAGACCAGCAGCAGGATTTTCATTGATAATTTCAACTTTATCTTTAGGGCTGAATATATTAAAAAACGATGTTGCTTTAATTTTTGTTTCTATTGCTTCATCTATTGGATTAGAATCATAAACAAGACTTGCGCCTGCTGAATAATTTGCAATTGAATCTTTTAAGTGGATTGTTCTTATTGTAATTCCAGTATTTAAGTTCCCGTTGCAAAATAATACTCCAACTGCACCTCCGTAGTAGTCTCTTGGTTCGTTTTCGTATTGTTCTATTAACTCGGCTGCGCTTTTTTTAGGAGAACCCATTAAAGTTACTGCCCACATATGGGATAAAAAAGCATCAATTGCACTGCAATCAGCTCTAAGTGTTCCTATAACATGGTCAACAGTGTGAAAAAGTCCTTTGTACTTTTCAATCTGTCTTCTTCCTAGTAGTTTTATTGATCCTGGAATACAAACACGCGATTTATCGTTTCTATCGACATCTGTACACATTGTAAGTTCTGTTTCGTCTTTTTTTGAGTTTAACAGTTTTTTTATTTGGATTTCATCTTCAAGCGGGTTTTTTCCTCTTTTAATTGTTCCTGAAATAGGACAAGTTTCAACTTTATCATTAGTTACACGAACAAACATCTCAGGGCTTGTTCCTATCAGCTGCTCATCTTGAAATTGACAGAAAAACTGATAAGGAGAAGGGTTGATTTCAATCATTTTTGAAAAAAGCTTAGAAGGACTTCCTTTATAGGAAGCATAGTATCTTCTTCTTAGGACAAGTTCAAAAATATCCCCTCTTTTCATATGTTCTTTAGCTGCTTCAACTAAAGCACTGTATTGATTATCGGATAAGGTTGATTTAATCTCTCCTTCAATTCTAATTTCTTCTAACTTAGTTGGTTTTAAAGGTTCGATTGAAGGGATTTTAAAAGTCGAGTAGTTATCAAATTCAAAATTGTATTGATATAGAAATATTTCTTCTTTTTTTCTATCAAAACAGTAAATTTTATCAGGAAAAAATAGTCTTATTATACTTTTTTTATCGTCTCTTAAGTTTTTTAGTTTAATTTTTTCAAACTGAAATAATAAATCAAAACCAAATGCACCATAAAACCCTAAAGGATCTTTAGTATCATTTTTCAATCCAAGCAGAATATCTTTTATAGGAGTTAAGATTGAGGGTTGTTTACTTCTTTCTTCTTCGCAAAAAAACTGGGAAGAAAAATTAATACTAGCAGTGATTTTTTCTTTTGAAGCCAAAAGAGTGTAATCGTTTTTATTTTTTTCAAGAATTAAAAGAAACATCTTTAATAGCTCGACCCCTTTTTTATTGAGCGCAATAAATTCAACTCTATTGTAAAAACCCTTAACTTCAATAGGTGGAGCAATAAACCCTGTTTCCCACCTGGAGTATCTTCCTGGATACTCGGTTCCTGAGGATAGGAACATTCCTTTGTTGTTTTCAAGATATTCAATTAAAAATTGAATATCTTGAATATTATCTAGTTTTTCTTCTTTTCTATCAATAATTATTTTTGATTCTGTAATAATTTTCATAATTTTCCTTTTTTAATAAAAAAAATGACCTGTAATAATACAAGTCATTTTTAAAATTATTTCTATAAAAACTCATTAATTGTTAAAACGGACTTGTACAAAAATTAGTACAAGCACCACCAGAATAAATTGTTTTTATAATTTTTCATCATAACGACAATTACTATAACTCAAAACAAATAAAAAATCAATAAATTTATTATTAATAACAAAATATAAAAATTGACACTTGATTTTTTATTTTTTCGAGTAATAATATAATTACAAAACAAATATCGCGGAGTGGAGCAGTCTGGTAGCTCGTCGGGCTCATAACCCGAAGGTCATAGGTTCAAATCCTGTCTCCGCAACCAATTAGTTAAAAAAGAAAACCTCAATAAGGTTTTCTTTTTTTGTGAAACTAATTTATTATTAGCAATTTTATTTTTAAAAAAAACTTTATAATAATATGGAGGTTTATAGGTATGGATATTTCAAAAATTGCTGCAAATTTTGTCAATAAAACAATTCGAACATTACCGCATGCTATAAAAAAAGCTCAAAATCCGATTGAAGCAGAAAAAGTAACATCCAGACTAGATGGATTAAAAGGTTTAGCTTCACAAAATTCTTTACTTGTTCAAAAAAAATATGAAAAATTTGATCTTTCTTCAATGCTTTCAGAGCTAAAAGAAGAAGCAATTGAAGTTAAACCTTTTAAAATTTATCAAAAAGGCAATGAAACTGCTCTTGAAGCATACCATGGCACTCAAAGAGGTACAAACAAAGGTTTTTTTTGTATTTAACCCTGATGATTCAAAATTATATTATGCTAAAATGGGTAAAGATGATCAATCAGCTTATGAAGTTTTTGCTTCAAAGTTGTATGAATTAGCGGGTGTAAATGTTTCTAAAATGCAGACATTTAGCGATGAATCAGGTAATATTGGACTATTAAGTGAATATATAGCGAATTTAACACCGATTACAACCCCAAATAAAATGGCGGCAAATGGTTTTGGAGTTGATGCCTGGCTTGCAAATTGGGATGCTTTATGTTCAAACAATTTACAAACTAATGGTGTTAAAGAATATAGAATTGATTTTGGAGGGGCGCTTAAATATCGCGCTCAGGGAGGAAGGAAGTCTTTTGATGATGTTCCATCTGAAATTACTTTTTTAATTAATCCTAAAATCAATCCTTGAATATTTATCAGAAATTCAAGAAAAAGTTTTAAATACACCCTTGTGGGAATTTGAATCATACAAAGGCGGTTTACAAAAACCTAAAAGTACAATATTATCAAAAATTAAACAAATAATTCCTCAAAAAAAACAAGACAATGATAAAATTATTCAAGAAATGGAGCAGCAGCGATCACAAATAAATTTTTGCGATAAATATCATTCACTTAGTTCTTTTTTATCTCATGAAATAAAAAATAGCTGCGGATTGAACGTAAATACTTATATAAGATGGGGTGAAAAAAATAATAATATTTCAAAAATGGATGATATAATGAGTCAAACTTCATTACCAAAGATGACTTTATACAGAGGTTCATCTAAGAGCGATTTTTGTCTTCCTCGAGCCAATTCTCAAGAATTTTTGGATAAAACATTTCAAAAGGGTAAATGTTTTACAATCCCAATATATCCAAACACTTCTTTGAATAAAAAAATTGCACAAGATTACGCTATGAATAATGGTGATATTCTTTGGCGCTTTAATGTCCCAAAAGGAACAAAAGGTGTATGGATGGAAAATTTGTCGGAAATTGAAGAAAAAATTAATAAAAGAAACGAACAAGAGGTTCTATTACAAAGAAATTTGCCTTGCAAATTTAAAAACAGAACCCCTTATTTTACTCACGATTTAGTTGAAGCAGATGTTTTAAAGTATCCTGAAAAACATAAGTTTGTTGATTTAAAAAAAGAGTATGAAGGACTAAAGTATTGAATTAGAAAAACTGCGTGATATTTTTTCTTAATATTTCTTAATATATCTAAACTTTCGCTCTTTTTGTACCGATAGCCAAATAAAGACTAAAAGAAGGCAAGCTTTTATGACTTCAATAAATCAAATAGGAAATAGTGGTTGTGTAAGTAAAGTATTGGGCAGCTTTAATGCTAAAGAAAAAAGCAATGAGCTTGAATACTCCTTTGAAGCCCAAATTGAAACCCAAAACAAGACTGAGGAAGTAAACATAAAAGAAGAAGACCTTGAAACTATTTATCTTGAAATTAACAATGAAATTGAAGCAAAAAAAGTTGAAATCAAGGAAAAACAAAGCCAAAGGAATGGATTTGGAAACTTTCTTAATGGGACTAAAGAGTTTTTTGGATTCGGGGACAAAAAAGAACTTAAAAAATTGAACAACTACAAAATAAGTTGACAGTACTCCAAAATGATCCGCAAGGGATTCTTGAAGTATGGGAAGAAGTTTTTGATCAAAAACTAACTAAAGAAGAATACTTTGAAATTATTGATAGCAAAAACTTTATTTCCTCACTTGACTCCAATACGAAAAACCTCATTAAAGAATCACTCAAAGAACAAGTTTTAAGCGTTAATGAGTATCTTAATAATACAAAAAACGAAAATGGACTAATTGCTGATACCTGGGATGGATTTAAAAACCTCACCGGAATTGGAGCGAGCTCTAAAAAAGCACAAAATGATATTAATAACATTCTAGCACAAATTGATAACTCAAAAGAAAAAGACATTGCAAAACTATACAAAAACCTGACAGGGAAGAATCTCACCCAAGAAGAACTTCAAAAATACATTCAAGGAGACTCATCAATTTATGAGTCTGAATGCATTAAAAGTGTTATTGACTACTCAAACGGACAAAAAGCCTGTGTTGATACAATTGCTGAGATAAGTTCAGGAATTGCTGCTTTTAGCTGCTACAGTGCTGCTCTTGGAGGAGCAATCGCTGCACCCTTTACAGGAGGTGCCTCTTTAACTCTAACTGCAGCTGCGATTGGGTCTGCGAGTCTGGCTGGCGGTGCTGCTAAAACGGGAATTAAAGCTCTGGAAGCAAAATCCGGGGGACAAAAATACGATTTCAACCAAGGACTAAAAGATTTTAAACAAGGCGCAATAAACGGACCCCTAGCGGCACTAAGTGCTGGAATCAGTGTCGGGGTAAGTAAACTTGGAGCAAAATTTGGAATCAAAGCAGCGCAAAAAGCCCTTGAAGGAGCCAAAAACCAAATTGTAGTAGGTTTTTCAAAAAGCGTTAGCAAAGATGCAGCAAAAACGGTATTTGACCAGGGAATAAAAAACGGAGTTATTGGAATTGGGGAAGATGCTATAAAAAACTTTACAAAAAAAGAATCAATGCGTTATGCACATTTATTGAAGCAAACAATCAAGCAATAAAAGCAGTTGCAATTGATACCTTTGGAAAACTCCCAAACCAAGCAGCAATAAACCAAATTTCAAAAGCGATTCTATCAAATGCCGCACAAACAACTGCACTGCTTGAAGGAGCGGCGGTATCAAAAAGCGCAATGTTAGCACAAAATATCACCTTCAATACTGTAAATAATGCAATAACCGGAGCAGGTGTTGGAGCAATAAGTTCAAGTGCGAACTATCTAAGTGAAGTTGATAAAAAAGACTACAATTTAGCTGATTTTACAAATACAATCACCAAAGCAACTCTAATTGGAGGAATAAGTGCAGCAGGAGCCGGACTTTTAAACCAAGGGACAAGTGCGCTGAAAGGGAAAGAAGCAATTAGCGGGATTGAAGAGAAAGCGCTAAATGGCAAGAATGAAGTAGGGTTTTTAATGGATAATACAAATACAACCCTAAAACCAGCTTCTACTTTAGCTTTTAGTGTTAAACCCTCAGAGTTTCAAGCTGAACTCAGCCAAAGGTGTGATATTCCGGGTGAAATCAAGAGTTTAATTAACACAGATGAAAAACTAACAGCTTATGATAAATTGAGCAGCATATTAAAAGATGCTAATATTGGAGATAGCTACAAAAGTTCAATAATTAAAAATGCCCTAAGTATTTTTTCTGATACCAGCGCTTCGGTTGAAACTATAAGTAAACTTGCAAAAAATTATAATCCTTCAATTTTATCGGATTTAACTATAAAAGAATATAACAAAAATCAAGTTGAAACACTTCTTAATAATCCGACAATTAACAGGATGACAGACGAATATATAGATTCTATTAATAAAACATCTTATAATGATGAATGGTGTGATTGGGAAGAAGATGTTGGTATTGAAGAACAGCGCATAACTTATAAAACAGGGCTTGTGCGAGAAATTCTTAAGTATGTTGATGATGATAACATTAAATATTTAGATGAAATATTAGATAATGTTTATCATCCTTCTTTACTTCCTTATTGGAGTGACGAAACCGGAGAAATTTATTCTAAATTCCTTAATGGTTTAGATGAATATGATTCAAAAAAAGCGCTTGATATTATAAAAAGACGGAATCATACTATCCAATCCGTTGGACGGGTTGCAGAAAATGGACAAATAAATGAAACAACATTGAGAATGTTGGAGTTTAAAAACTATGATACGTTTAAAGACATCAACACGCAAAATTTTAATACATTAACAACTCAAGAAAAAAAAGAGTTCATAAATGCTTATATTTCCTCAATTAGCCAGTATGATATTTTTGATAGTAATTTTATAAAGAATTATTCTCAAATATCTTCAAGAATGAAGATATTTGAAGAAATTGAAGCAAATAATTCACAAGAGCTTTTGACTAACTATAAAAATACATTAAGACAGCTGCTTGATCAACTGCCTGAATCAGAAAGAGTTCCTATTAATACACAAATTAATAAAGGAAAATATCTGGCTCATTATAGAGCACAAAATCCCCTGCCTGCCATGACGGATGATATCTCTAAACTGGATTATAGAATTGAATCTAAAAATGGAGTTGATTACAAGATCATAAACATTGATGCTAAGGAAAATATTGCAATAGCAACACACGGATTCCCGCAAGGAGGAATTTTAAACATTGAAGCATTGGAAATTACGGATGAAAATGAGATTCTATGTGTTGGACTAAAGGGAAAAGATAAAGAAATCAATTTTTATGGTAATGAATATGCTCTTGCAATTAAACCCCGTCTTTCTGATGACTGGTGGATTCAGGCAAACTGTGATATTGATTCCGGGACTGGAGCTCAAAAAAATATTTTCAGTATTGATAATTACTGTCTTCGAATGACTCCAAGTGAAAGAACTATTAAGTATATTCCTGAATTAATAAAAAAAGAACTTGATCTAACACAAGATGAATACACTAATAGAATGGAAGCTGTCAAAAACTGCACAACACTTGATGAAATTAAAGCAATTGATTCTGAGCTGGAATCTGCAATAAGAAAAATAACACAAGAAAACAAAACTTTTGAAGGACTTGTTCGCCCGGAAGTAATGGGGATTTGTGTTAATTCAATTAAATCATTAGATGAAATTGATATAGATGTTCTTAATTATTGTAATAGAAGAAATATTCCCTTGATTATGGTTGAGAATTCTTCCAGTTATAAAAAACAAACCAAGAATATAGAGATTCAAGCCGAAAAACCAAAAAAAGAAGTAAAAAGTTCTATTGAAACAAAAATTGAACCAGAAACTTTAGCTGATGCCAATGATGACACGGATTTGACCTGGTTGGATGATGATTGGTTTGAGGAAAATGATGCTAATGGTGGCACAAATGAGCTCAAAAATCTTGGATTTAGTGATTCTGAAATTGAGCTGTTATTAAAACACACAACCCCTGAGTTTGTTGTTGAGAATCTTGAATTTGGTTTAAGCAACGAATCAATAATTGCTTCAATTGAGCAAATCGAAAAAGAACAGATTGAAACCTGGGGAAGAACCTTAGAAGAGGGAATTCAGGAGTTTTCCTCATTGGATGAATTTTTAGATGAAGATCATAGTGAAGATATGATGGATTGGTCGAAAAAAATTAGAGATAAAAAAGAATTAACAAGTATTGAAAAAGAAAATATCCGACAAGTAGATGAAGCATTCGCAAAACTTAAAAAAACTGATAAGGATATGATTCAATATAGAGGCGAGGTAATAAAACCTGATACTTCCTGGTGTAAACAAATCCTTGAAGCAAAAATTGGTGATGAAATTCAAATGGAGGGTTATACCTGGACTACGGATTCAAGAAAATATGCATTTGATACATATGCACAAAAAGGAATTGCTTTTCAAAACCGCTGGTCGTTTAAATACAATATTCTATGTCCTAAAGGAAGCAGCATTTCACTTGCAAGATCCAGATTGGGTCAGGAATTTATCCTTGCAAGGGATTCAAGTTTTAAAGTAGTGCAAAAAGAAATTAACGAAGAAGATAAAACAGCACAAATTTATCTTGAGTTAATTCCATAGGTTTTTTGTGGTACAATTTCAATTATGAATAGTAGAATTAAAACAATTTGTGTTTATGCAAGTTCTTCTAATAACATTGATTCTAAATACTTTAATGAAGCGTATAAACTCGGAGTTGAAATTGCAAATAACCACTATAATATTGTCTATGGCGGGTCTAACCTTGGTTTAATGGGTGAAGTGACTCAGGCTGCTTCTAATAGGGGAG
This sequence comes from uncultured Vampirovibrio sp., assembly GCA_910577635.1. Classification (GTDB taxonomy): domain Bacteria; phylum Cyanobacteriota; class Vampirovibrionia; order Gastranaerophilales; family Gastranaerophilaceae; genus RUG14156. The sequence continues at coordinate 15,113 of CAJTNR010000007.1, forward strand.
CTGAAATTACAGGGGTCATGCCCGAAAAACTATACAACCTTGGAATTAACCCGGGCAATTGCTCTAAGTTTATCTTAACTAAAGAAATGAGAGAAAGAAAAGCAAAAATGGATGAGCTATCACAAGCTGTTATAGCGCTTCCAGGAGGCTTTGGGACATTAGAAGAGCTAAGCGAGATGATTGTTCAAAAACAGCTTAACTATTCAAATAAACCCATTGTTATTCTTAATTCTTTCGGGTTTTATGATAATTTAATCAAGTTTTTTGATGATATTATAAACAAAAACTTCGCTGCAAATAACTCTAAAAGCCTTTACTATGAAGCAAAAACACCTATTGAAGCAGTTGAGTACATTAATAACTATGAGTTTTTGTCAATTGATTATTTAAATAAAAAAATTCCTTTGGATAAGGTATAATATTAACTAAAATCAATCTTAAGATTAATTTCTTTTTTTAAAGAATATCAGATACTATAATTGGAGTAATTCAATCGGAGTAAGTTTATAATAAATGCTGGATAAAATTAACAATAATTCTGAATCCATTGACAATTTATCATTAAACCAAATTGAAAAAATTGGGGCTAAAAATCCTTATGAATCCAATGATAAAAATTTTTTTATAGACGAATCCTTGATATCTAATGCTGCTTATGAAAAGTACTTAAGAGAGATTGATGTTAAAGAATTTAGCGGAGCTTTATTCAATCTTGACCAAAAAAGCGCTGATGATCTTGTTATTAAACAGGCTTTTGATGGTATTCTTTCTTTTGATGACTCATACCTTGATGAATTAGCTAATAATAAAGACTTTTTGAATGAAATTGATTGAAAAGATAAAAAAATTTCTATATCTAAAAATCTTTAAGAAAAAGTACTACAAAAAAGGCTCTTGTGCTAGATGCGGAGCGTGTTGTGAGAATATTTACATAAGACACAAAGGTGGTGTTATTAAAAGCGAAGCTGAGTTTGATAACATCAAAAAAGAAGACTCCTACAGCTTTTATAAGCATATTACCATTATTGGGAAGGACAAATTCGGGCTTGTTTTTGCCTGTAATAAATTCGATAAAGAAAAAAAACTTTGCCAGGATCATAAAAACAGACCCTCAATTTGCAAAAACTATCCAAGTGAAGAAATTTTTTCATTTGGCGCAAGTTTGAATCCTGACTGTGGTTTTAGCTTCGAACCTATTGAAAAATTTGATGAAGTTTTTAAAAAAATCTCAAAAAATCCTCCTAAAAATTTCACAGAAGCTGATTATTGAGTCTTTGATTAAACAACAATGCTTGATTGCATAATTCAACATTGTGGATTCGAATGTAGTCAATTTGGTTTTGAATAAGATAACTTGCAGCTAATAATGTTTGAATATCAGCATCTTTAGGTTCTTTTGTGTTAATTACATCCTGCAAAAATCTTTTTCTTGAAACCCCCGCAAGAATCGAGCAATCAAGCGATTTAAACTCACCAATCCGATTGAGCAGGGTAAAATTCTGCTCAATTGACTTAGCAAAGCCAAACCCTGGGTCAATTATAAGGGATTCTTTTTTTAAACCTATTTCAAGTGCTGTTTTTATTTTTGAATCAAGTTCTTTGTAGATATCATCAACTAAAGATTCATAATGAGTCAATGAATCCATGGTTTTTGAATCACCTCTTGAGTGCATAATTACAAGTTTTTTGTTATTTTTAGCGCAAATGCGCGCAAACTCAGGATTATTTAAAAAGCTCACATCATTAATTATATCGCACCCGGCTTCAATTGAAGCTTCAGTGCAAGCAAGACTCATTGTATCAACACTGAGCTCAATTTTAGGATAAGCAGTTTTTAAGGCAGTTACAATGGGGATAATTTTTTCAATTTCAAAAGAAACACTGACTAAATCAGCCCCAGGGCGGGTGCTTTGCGCACCTATGTCAATTACATCCGCTCCTTGTTCAATCATATCAATAGCATGGTTCATTGCTTTATCTAAAGCTAAAAATTCACCGCCATCTGAAAAAGAATCAGGGGTTAAGTTTAAAATCCCCATAATTTTACTTTTTTTTGTTTTTTTCTCAATTTCAATATGATTCAAAAGCTCATTTGCAAGTTTTGATAGTGAAAACGGCTGTTTTTCAAGTTTTTTTGCAATCTCTTGTATTTGTTTAATTGATCCTGATAGAATGCAATTAGAATAGTCAATCGAACAGTTGATAACATTTTTATGACAAGCACAATCGCACCCTAAAGAAAGAGCGGTTTGTTTTAGGATATTAATTTGAACAGGAGTTAAATTGAAAATTTTAATTGATAAAAAAAGATGCTTTTTAACACCCTCAGATAAATAGTTACTGTCAAAACCAATTGAGGAAATTTCTTCATTTATAAACTTTTTTAAAACTATTTTTGATAAAAATTGCATTTTTTTGTTTAACAAATATAATTATTATACAAACAACATTAAAGATTAGACAAAAAAATTAGTCAAGGAGAATAAAATGTCAAATGTAAAACTTACAGTTCTTGATAGAGAACAAGGCAAAAATCCCCGCCAAATCAGACGCAGCGGTTTTTTACCAGGTTCAATATACGGCAAAGGCATGGATGCTAAAAATATCCAGGTGAATACTCACGAATTTGAGCTGCTCTACAAAAAGAATCAGGATTCAACCTGGGAGATAAGCTTGGGCAGTGAAAAATTCAACGCTAAAATTCAAGAGCTGCAGCTAAATTATGCAACAAATGAATTTTTAAATGTTGAGTTTTCAGTTCTTAGCTAAGTATCTTCTTCATCAATAAAAGATGCAGCAAAAGTTCCTTGATAATTCAAAGAATCAATAAAGTGGTTGTATCTTTCCATTCTCAGCTTTAACCAGCTCAACATTGAGTTAGAACCAAAAATTTTAACAACACGGACAGGGGCAAAACAGTTCCTGTTTGTGTTGTATTTTTCTTCCATAAAAGTCTGCGCTTTGCAATTAAGCTCATCAATCAAATCATATAAAGTTTTAAGCCATGCCCCCTGGACTGATAGTTCATCAACTTTAAATTCTAGAATCATAACCTGCCTGCTTATCTATTACTATATTATTAGTAACATTCCCCTAAAAAACTCTTGTATAACATTAATTTAATAAATTTTAATCCGTCAATTTATCAAGTAGGTTATAGTAGTTTTTGAGCGGTCCTTCTTTTTTGGAGTTATTGTATTGTTCTAATTGAGCTTTATCCATTTTCCTAAATGGCATTCCGGATAATACCCTTGAAACACTGTCAGTTAGTACTGTACAAACTGCTGTTATTAAACCAGCTCCTAACAAACTTTTAGCATAAGGGATTTTAAATATATCGTTTAGTTTTAAAAATACTATTTGAGTTGTCATTCTAATAATCTTATTCAAACCTCTTAATCTTGCGTCTTTATTTGCTTTTTCAGTATCATTTGTTTGTTTCAAGGTTTCATTGTAGTCATCACACATTGCAAAATACAATGAAGCAAAAGTCCCTAAAAGCTGGGTAGTTTTACCGATTGCAGCATTGTTTAAAGATGACTTTGTTTCTTTATTGAGTGCTGAAATTCTGTTTTTTTCAAGATAACAAGAAAATTCTTTAACAAAATTTTCATCAATTTTATTATTGTTAGCTTTTAGTTTTTCTTTATAAGCCATATAAGTATTTAAAATATTGTAATCATTTTTATACTTTATTTCAGACGGTTTTTTAACTATTTTCAAACCTTCAAGTATCTTATGAACCGCTTTATAAGGATAACTTGCAAACTCTGTAATCAGCTTAAAAGGAGCAAGCGGAACCTGCAAAAGCTCACGGATTGAAGCTTTAACTTTAAAAAGAGGTATTGCTGCGGTTTTTTCATATTCCCCAAGTAAAATTTTACCATCCTTAACAAGGTTTTTATCACAAAAAGCTTTTTTAAATAATTCTGAATAAAAATTCTTATAATCGCTAAACTCAGGACCCAGAGCTTTTAAAAATCCAAAAGCTTCGTTTTTATCAACCCAAACTTCACCAACCGTCATTTTACGGTATTTGTCTTTAAGTTTTTTTATTGATTCAAGATTTAAAAATGAGCTGAAAGCTTTTGTTGATTTAATGCCCTTTATGCTAAAACCCAGGGCAGTACTTGCAAGACAAGCAAAAAGTATATTTTTAGCGCACAAAAGATGCTTTTTATTCTTTTTATCTATTGTTTTTTTAGCTTCTATATTCTTTCCTTCTTTAGCTGAGTCCATAAATTCTTTCATTGAAACAAAATCAGCCATTTGAGAATTCTTGTCAGGTTTAATTCTTTTTAAGGGTCTTCCTGTCGATAAACGCGAAGTAATTCTGAATAATAAACTTAAAAGAGTGTTTATAACAGGAGCCGCAAGAGGGGAATTATTAACAAAACCTGAAAGCGCACTTAGCATAAAGTATTGGGATAATGCTTCCTGTCCGCTTTCTAAAAGTTCCTGTGTTCTTTTCTTTTTAGCAGATTTTTTTGCTTCCTTTTCTGTTTTACCGTTTAATATTGCCTTGTTGTAAAAATCATTGCCCATTATTAAAGCAGCAGTACCACCGGATACAACCTTGACAATCGTTCTTTCATGTGCTGTATTATAATGCGCTTTATCAGGAGCAAGATTGTTGTCAAAAAGTCCATAGAATTTTTCGACAACTTTTTTATTGCATTCAGGATCATTTGAAAACTCATCAATAAACTTATCCCCGTTTTGAAGCAGCCCTCTCATTGCCCGCTCATACGCTTCTTTTTCTTTGGCATTATTGTAGGCAATAAGCTTTTCACTTTTTTTAAGGTTGAATTTATCAGCAAAAAAGTTTGCAGCTTCTTTAGGGAGTTTTACAAAAGGAAAGGTAAATGTATCTAAAATTGAATTAGATTTTGTGTAAAAATCACCGCTAGGGGTTGACTTAACAAAATCCTGCAGAAGATTAGTATTAATTGTTTTATAAATGTTACTCAATCCATTTTCTGGTAAAGATAATTCTTTAATTGAAGAAAGGTGACTAATCTTGCCTGTATTAAGACCTTTAAAACTAATGTCTTTTATATCTTTAACCAAGCTGTCAGAATTATTATTTAAATTTCTAACTGAAAATAGCATAATGCGATTGTATTTGTACTTTATTAGATTATCAACAAATACAAAACATATGAAAATATTTTTTGCAAAAATTTATTATAATAATTCAAATTTGAAATAAAAATTTACAATTTAGTTTTTTAGATTGTCCCAAGCCCAACCATAAGGGTCGTAACGACGTTCA
>CAJTNR010000007.1:20484-90694 GCA_910577635.1 uncultured Vampirovibrio sp.
GCATTTTGGTTTTTGCTTGTTCATTTTCAAATTTACCAAAAGAAACATTTTTTCTTCCTGATTTACAATAGTTATTACTAATTGGTGATATTCTCATATTATTCTCCTCTTAATTATCAATTTAGTTTTTGTAATACTCCCAAGCCCAACGAGAAGGGTCGGAATGCCGAAGGTCATCTTCAGTATCACTTGACTTTTGTTTAGTTCTTTTTGATTCCATAAAGCCAATTTCTGCTAATTTCATATCCTCATACATATGATGAGGAGCATTATAATAGTCAAAGTCGGCTAAAAAATCATCTTCGCTTTTATATAGTGCTACCGCTTCTTCGCTTGCAAAGCAAAAGTCTTCGTCATTGTAGTTTCTTTCGTATTTTACAACCATTTCATCAAAAGCTTCTTTATAAGGATGGTTTTCTATTGCACTATCATTTTTAGCTGCATAAAGCACATTATTTTTTAGTTTCACTGTTACATATGGTGTTGTATCAAAAAAGTTGATAGCATCGTTGCATCTTTTTACGCTTTCTTTATAGCCAGAATCAGGTCTTTTTCTATATTCCTCACTATATCTATCCCACTCAGACATAATAAGCTCGCGCATTTTGGTTTTTGCTTGTTCATTTTCAAATTTACCAAAAGAAACATTTTTTCTTCCTGATTTACAATAGTTATTACTAATTGGTGATATTCTCATATTTTTCTCCTCTTGATTATCAATTTAGTTTTTTAGATTGTCCCAAGCCCAACCATAAGGGTCGTAACGACGTTCATCTGCAGAATCATAAAAGCTCTTACCCGATGTTTTTGGCTCTTGATGTTTTACTTTTGATTCCATATACCCAATTTCAGCTAATTCAATTTTTTCTTTTATGTCACAAGGGTCGCCACAAGTCTCAAAGGCAGTTAAAAAATTTTTTTCAGTTTTGTATAGTGCTTGAGCTCTTTTACTTGCAAAACAAAAATCTTCATCATTATAGTCTTCTTCACATTTTGCAATCATTTCATCAAAAGCTTCTTTATGAGGATGGCTTTCTATTGCACTATCATTTTTAGCTGCATAAAGTACATTATTTTTTAGTTTCACTGTTACATATGGTGTTGTATCAAAAAAGTTGATAGCATCGTTGCATTCTTTTACGCTTTCTTTAAAACCTGAATGAGGTCTTTTTTTAAACTCATCATCATATTTATCCCATCTGGACATAATAAGCTCACGCATTTTGGTTTTTGCTTGTTCATTTTCAAATTTACCAAAAGAAACATTTTTTCTTCTTGGTTTGCAATAAGCATTGCTAATAGGTGATATTCTCATGAATTTTCTCTCTAAAATACAAATCCTCTCAAGTCTTGGTATTTTAACATAGCACAAAAAATTTAAAAAATCTATTAGAATATTTAGTTTTGTAAAAGTATGTGTTAACATTTTAATATGGGTTTTAAAAACGAAAAAATTAAACAGCAGGTTAAGCTGATGCCAAAATTACCCGGGTGTTATCAGTATTATGATAAGAATAATGAAATTATCTATATTGGTAAGGCAAAAAACCTCTACAACAGAGTGAATAGCTACTTTGTGGGGGATAAAAAGGATTCACCCAAGCTTCAAGTTATGGTCCCTCAGATTGAGCGTATTGAGTGCATTGTTGTGAACTCGGAAATTGAAGCTTTAATCCTTGAAAACGAGCTGATTAAAAAGCACAAACCCAAGTACAATATTCTTTTAAAGGATGATAAAAAATTCCCCTATTTTTTAATTACAAAAGAAGACTACCCAAGAATTCTTGTAGTTAGAAAAGCAAATAAGAATGCTCTTAAAGGAAAATACTACGGTCCATACACGGATTCAAGAGCAATGTGGGCAACTTTAGAAGTTATTAATAAAATTTTCCCCTTAAAAAAGTGCAATCATCCTAAATACAAATCAAGACCCTGTTTGTACTATGATATCGGCCAGTGCAGCGCTCCTTGTCAAAAAAAAGTTACAGTTGATCAATACAAAGAAATTATCAAAGGAGCGGAGCTTTTTCTATCTGGAAAAAGAAAAGAATTAATTAAAACGCTGAAAAAAGAAATGGAAAAAGCAAGTGAAAAACAGGATTTTGAGCGCGCTTTGCTTTTTCGAAACAGTATTTTAGATATTGAAAAAACACTTGAAAAACAAAGTGTTGTAATAGAATCGCAGAGTGCTAATTATGATTATATCGGGATTGTGAGTTCAAAAAATCTTATCTGTATTTGTATATTGCAAATCCGGCAGGGAAGGCTGATTAATAAAAAGGATTTTTCCTTTAGCCAGATTCTTGATGATTCAAAAAATCTTGATGAAATTATTCAAAGCACAATAAGGGAATATTATATTATTCTAAATGATGAGCAGATTCCTGATAGAATAATTCTTGAGGAAACTTTTAAGGATATCGATATCTATCGAAAATGGCTCTCTTTAAGACTTAATAAAGAAGTTTCAATTATAAAAGCAACGACTAAAAAAGATAAAGAACTGCTTTTATTGGCTCAAAAAAACGCGAATTATAATTTAGAGCAAATAAAGCTCAAAGAATTAGCGAATATTCAAAATGATTATAATGAAATTGGGTGTTATCTTCAAGAAAAGCTTAAATTGACAACTTTTCCCCACACAATTGAATGTTACGATATTTCCCACATTCAAGGGACAAATACTGTTGCTTCAGGGGTATTTTTTGAAAACGGCCAGCCGAAAAAATCGAAGTATCGAAAGTATAAGCTAAAAACAATTGAAAAAGGCGAAGTGGATGATTTTAAGTCAATGAGAGAAATTCTTACAAGAAGATTCAAAAGAATTAAGAATAATCAAATCCCCCCGCCGGATTTAATTATAATTGACGGAGGAAAGGGGCAGTTGTCTGCTGTTATTGGTATTCTTAATGAGTTTGATTTAAAGCTCAATATTGTTTCTTTAGCAAAAAGAGAAGAAGAGGTTTTTTTACCCCATCAAAAAAACCCTGTAATTCTTGCGCAAAACTCAGCAGCGCTTCATCTATTCCAAAGGATTAGAGATGAAGCCCACAGGTTTGCAATTACTTTCCATAGACAGCAGAGAAGCAAAACTATGCTTGAATAATATAACAGGAGCTTGACAATATTTCTTTATCTTATAGGATAATAATATAAACCTTTTTCAAGGCGACATGGCCAAGTGGTAAGGCAGGAGCCTGCAAAGCTCTTATCCCCCAGTTCGAATCTGGGTGTCGCCTTTTTTTTATTGCATAATTTTAATTTCTTACTATTTTATTGAAGTAAATTTTTCATAATTTGACCTGCGTCTTGTTCAACAATTTTTGCGGGGTATCCTGCATGGTGAATTTTAGGCAGCAGCCACTTTGCATCACACTCAACAAAATTGGGGTTGTTGTCATCTGTATCAACGCAAATAAACTTGGTTTGTCCGTTTTTGTCTTTTTTATAGTCAACAATTGTAATTTCGTGTCCGTTTATAACTTTATTGGCTTTACCATCTACAATCGGGTTGTAGTGTTCGCTTTTTGTGTTTCCTGCGGTTTCGTTTGTTAAAACATAACCAAGGATTACATCTTCACCTGAATCAATCGTATCTGTTATGTGTTTTTCAATTTTATCAAAAGAACAATTGTATCCGACTAAGTTTTGCTCATCATCAAGCTGTTGATAAACAAGAGAGGTAATTTCTTTGTTTTTTATTAAAGATTCGACAAAAGTTTTTTCAATTTCAATCAGTCCCTGAGAACTTGAGTTAAATTCTCCTCCTCTTTCGTCTGTTAAAGAATCATAAGTATTCTGAGAACCCAGCTGCATAATTGCACTCTGGACTAAAACATCAGCGATATTTCTCTCGCCTAAATCCCAGTGGTCGTTTTGGATTTTTGCTCTAATTAAAGCTCCTTTATCAATAGGAATGTGAATTTTCCACTTATCAAAGCTAAAAGACCCTTCTCTTTTTGCTCCTAATAAATTAAGAATTTCAATTGCTTCAAGTTTGTTTGAGGAAATTGAATTAACATCAACATTTAAATACAGCTTTTCATCATTTGAGGATAACTTGGAAACCCAGCGCGCAAACTCAGCCGGATATTTATCTGCAAGATTAACTTCATTAGAAGCAGCAGCACAGGTTCCTGATGCTGTTACATCCATTAATTGAGGGTTTTTCTTAACAGGATGATTGTCATCTAGTTGTGATAGAATTTTATCAATTTCAACTTGCGGAATATCGCCAAAAGTCTGGCTTACAATTCTTGGATTGATTGTAGTATCAAGAATATTGGAAATGATTTTCCTTGAATCCAGCCCTTGCGCTCTTGGCTTAGTTGCAATGTCATACAAATTATTAAGCATAGTACTTGAATCATTGGATTGATTCGATAGGAGTTTTCCTGTTTTTAAGAGTATATCAAGCTGTTTATTAGCACTTAGACCAAAAGAATTTTCACTCAAGGGAAAATCTTTTAATAAATTAACCAGATAAATATACTTAATAGCATCGTTTTTGGAAAGTTTTGTGTTAATTGGTGCAATTGCAGTATTTGCACTTGATAAGGAATATTGTACAGGGTGGTTAGTCTGATTAATTTTATTATCAGATGTTTTTTTGGAAAAATTGGTTTTAATTATTGGTTTATAACCTATTCCAACACTTTGTAACATATTAGACAAAACCTTCCTGTTACAATAATAAAAACAAGAAAATAAAAATAATTGATATTTTTTTTCAATTATATTAACATATTTTTATATATTGGGAAAATTTATTAATGATTAACAAACTCCAGAATTTAGATATTGTAAATGCAATTCATACTATTGATTGTGAGATTAGTGCAATTAATGAACTTAAAAATTTACTTGATGATAATTTATCTAAAACCCTTGATTTAATTGAAAATACAAAAGGAAGGGTAATTCTATCCGGCATGGGTAAATCCGGTCATATTGCAAAAAAAATTGCAGCTTCACTTGCTTCAACAGGAACTCCTTCTTTTTTCCTGCATCCAGCTGAAGCAAGCCACGGAGATTTAGGGATGGTGACATCTGATGATTTAATAATTGCAATATCTAATAGCGGTGAATCAAAAGAATTGATTGATATTCTTAATTATTCAAAAAGATTTGATATTAAACTTGTTGCAATAACTAAAAATCCTGATAGTTCTTTAGCTAAAGCCGGAGATATTGTTCTTAAGCTTCCAAATTCAAAAGAAGCTTGCCCTTTAGGTCTTGCCCCGACTTCTTCAACTACTGCAACGTTAGTTTTAGGGGATATTATAACTGTTGGAATGATTGAAAGACGAGGTTTTTCAAAAGCCCAATTCAACCAAAGACACCCTGGAGGGAAACTTGGATCAATATTGCAAAAAGTTAAGGATTTAATGCATTCAGGTAGTGATATGCCTTTGTTGAGCGAGAATGCTTTGTTTGATGAAATTATTCTTGAGATGACTTCTAAGCGTCTTGGCTGCGTTGGTTTTGTAAATGAAAAAGGGGAATTGTCAGGAATGCTTACAGACGGTGACTTAAGGAGATGCTTAAAGTCTGACCTAAAAAACTCAAAAGCCTGTGAAATTATGACAAAAAACCCAATTACGGTAGAAAAAGAAATGTTTGCAGCGCAGGCAATAAAAATTATGAATGATAAAAAAATTACAAATATTTTTGTTGTTGAAAACAAAAAACCAATCGGCGCTATTCATATCCACGACCTTTTAAAACAAGGCGTTGCGTGAAAAAAGCTAAAGCAGGCTTTTAATTTTTTTAATTTCATCCCTTAATTGAATTGCACGTTCAAAATCAAGCAGTTTAGCAGCTTTATGCATATCTTTTTCAAGTTTATCCAATAGTTTAGGTAAATTCTTTTTATCGACATTGAGCTCAACCATTTGCTCGGCTACAACATCCTCAATGCTTCTGTAGCTTTGAACTAATGACAGCAAATTATTCTCAATTGATTTTTTAATTGTTTTTGGGGTGATATTATGCTCTTTATTGTAGTTTTGCTGAATCTCTCTTCTTCTTTTTGTTTCAGATAGGGCAAGGTTCATTGAATCTGTAATTTTATCAGCATACATAATTACTCTTCCCTGTGCATTTCTAGCGCTTCTTCCTATTGTTTGAATTAAGGAAGTTTCGCATCTTAAAAACCCTTCTTTATCAGCATCCATAATAGCAACTAAAGAAACCTCGGGAATATCCAATCCTTCACGCAAAAGGTTAACACCGACTAAAATATCGAACTCACCAAGTCTTAAATCACGAAGGATTTCAACACGCTCTAAGGATTTAACCTCACTATGCAGGTATCGAACCCTTAAGCCTTGATTTTGAAGATAGGTTGATAATTCTTCTGCCATTTTTTTAGTTAGAGTTGTAATTAAAACCCTTTCTTTTTTATTAACAACCTTGTTTATTTCCTCAATTAAATCCTGAACTTGACCGATTGTAGGACGAACATCAATTTGAGGGTCTAAAAGTCCTGTGGGTCTTATTATTTGTTCAACAATTTGAGCACTTTGTTTTTTTTCAAAATCCGAAGGTGTTGCTGATATAAAAATCTTTTGATTGATTTTTGAATAAAACTCATCAAAAGTCAAAGGTCTATTATCAACAGCACAAGGGAGCCTAAAGCCAAAATCGACTAAAGTATCTTTTCTTGCTCTATCTCCAAAAGACATTCCCTTAAGCTGGGGGATTGTTACGTGGGATTCGTCTATAACAACCAGAAAATCATCTCCAAAGTAGTCAAGTAAAGTTGCAGGAGGAGTTCCCGGTGCTCTTCTTTCAATTATTCTTGAATAATTTTCAATTCCTGAACAATAGCCCATTTCTTTAATCATTTCAATGTCATAATTGACACGCTGGGATAGCCTTTGAGCTTCAACAATTTTATTAGCGTTTTTTAGCTCAACCAATCTATCATTAAGTTCTTTTCTAATTAAATCGAGGGTTTCATCCACCTGTTCATCATAGGACAAGTAATGAACTGCAGGATAAATTACAATTTCAGCTGGTTTTTCAAGAATTTCACCAGTTACACTATCAATTTTTGTTATTGATTCAATTTCATCTCCAAAAAAGGATATTCGATAAATTGTTTTTTCAAAACTCGGCATAATTTCAACAACATCACCCCGGGCTCGAAAAGTCGAGCGTTTGAGCTCAATATCGTTTCTTTCATAGCGAACTCCAACCAAATATGTTAATAAATCTTTTCTTGTAATTTCCTGCCCTACAACAAGCGTAACTGTTCCTCGAAAGTAGTTTTCAGGCAAACCCAAGCCATAAATGCAGCTGACAGATGCAACAACAATAACATCGTTTCTTTCATACAAACTTCTTGTCGTGTTGTGTCTCAGCCTATCGATTTCATCATTAATCGTTGCTGATTTTTCAATAAAAGTATCGGTTCTTGGAATATATGCTTCCGGCTGATAGTAATCGTAGTAGGAAATGAAGTATTCAACAGCGTTATTAGGAAACAACTCTTTAAATTCATTATAAAGCTGTGCAGCCAGAGTCTTATTGTGCGCAATAACAAGAGTCGGTTTTTGAATTCTTTCAATGACATTTGCAATTGTAAAAGTTTTCCCAGACCCTGTAACACCAAGAAGGGTTTGAGAATCCATTCCTTCTTGCAATCCTTTGGTTAATGCTTGAATTGCTTTTGGCTGATCTCCTTGGGGTTTAAAATCAGATTTTATTGCAAATTTATTGTATTTCATAGTAAAATTTTATCATAAAGAAAGACAAGTTTTTATAATTATAAGTTTTATATAATTACTATGAGAATAGCTCCTTTAAGTTTTGGCTTTAAAAATACAATTCAAAAATTACATACCAATAATTCGCAATTAAGTTTTAAAAATCTGCAATATGATGTTTTTGACAAGAAAAAGAATCCGCCTCTTGTTGAAGAGCTGCTTGTTGCTGCAGATAAACAAAAAATTACGGGAAATGATAAAGAAAAAGTTATTGCACTTTTAAAATATGCTCTCGTTGGCAAAAAAATAGGAAAAGGCTCGGAAGGAAAGGCATATTTAATTCCTGATACTGATTTAGTTATAAAAATTTTTAAAAAAAATCAAGATAATGAAATTATAATGCCTAAGTGCGATTTAACCGCAACCGAACAAAGCAGGGATATTTTAGCGCTAGGGAGCAATTATGAAATTACAAGATTTAATAAAGGGATAATTCAAAAACGAGATTTTGACAAAAAACAAAAAAAAGCTTACGATTTTCTGATTTTTAACTTAGAACAAAGCGCATATGATGATTATTTAAAAACAATCGGAGATAAACATTCAAGAGGAATTTTTTTTGATACATTGGGATACAATGTTGTAGTTAATGTTGATGATAAGAAATTTAACCCTATTGACTTATCAGATGAACCGTACTGCACAAGCTATTATTACGAAACAGACGGGATGACAGGGTGCAAAATTAACCCTGCTGACTGTTTTGCAAAAAGTTTAGGAATAGATGTAAACAATCCTGACGGAAATAAATTTGTTGCAAAAGTTTTTAAAGCAATTGCAAAAGATTGTAAATATTTTCCATATTTTACATACTGCACAAGACCATTAGAAGGTTTTGATAACATAAATAATTATAAAGTTTATCGTAGTTTGTATAATATGTTGATATCTTTACATCAGCAAAAAATAAAACTTTATAATGAGGGTTTAAGCGAAGAGAAGATACAAAAAACACTTAAGAAAAATATTGATGGTTTTATTAATTTAATTGACAATAGAATATTCCAAACGCAGGATTTGTCTAAAAAATATCTTAAGCATCTTGAAAATATTATTACTCAAAAATCTTAAGCAAATTTTTGCAATCAGTTGTTTTATATAATTTGCTATGAGAATTCATAATCTTTATTACTCAATTGTTAAGTAATGCAAGAAATAAAAGAGGGCTGGAATTTGAGAATTAATCCGACATTAAATATTAATTTTAAATCTAATAGTATGAAGGGGGGGGGGTAGTTAGTAGTTTGGCAAAAGCTGCTGATAAACTAAACATATCCGGAAATACTGATGAAGATAAGGCAAAAAATCTGCTTTCAAAAAAAGATGAGTTTGAATTGCTGGGCTATGGGGGAACCTCAAATGTCTATAGGATTCCTTATACAAATTATGCTTACAGAGTATCAAAATCCAATCCGCAGAATATGACGAATTTTAGGACAAATTTAGGCAATCAGCAGAAACTTAATAATGTAGTTGCTGTTGATCCACTGCATAATTGCAAAATATTGCGTCTTATTGACGGACTTCAGTCTCAAAGTGTTTTTGAAAAAGGATGTGAAAATGAATATGTACAAATTGTAAGCAGCCTTTCTCAAGAAGCTTACGATAATTATTTAAAAAAATGTGTTGAAGTTCATCTGAACGATTTGTTTTTTGATAACTACGGCGATAATATGATTATCGATATTAAGAATCAGAGTTTTGAACCGATTGATATGATTGGTTTTAGAGATTGTACAAATTACAGGATATCAACAAATCCTTTAAAATTTAACCCTATTGAATGCATGTTTGTAGGCACCTATAACACATTGTTAATAGATGACTACTTTACTTTCTTTGCAAAATGTGCAAAATCATTGGCTAAAGATTGTAAATATTTTCCATATTTTACTTATGAGATTGATTCGTTTAATAAGATTGAAAAAAACGAATACATGAAAAAAATATCAAGAAATATATATGCAAACTTAATCAAGCTTCACAATAATAAAATGCTTTTAAAAGACAGAGGATTAAACGAAGCTCAAATTGAAGATATCTTAAAAGAGGATATCAAAAAAGTTACAACATTAATTGATAAACAAATTGTGCAAGAAGATGATTTATCAATTGATGAAATGTTAAAAATTAAAGATTTGATTGAAAAAAAGCCTGTTAAAACTAAAAATGCTTAACCGAGTTCTATTGCTTTATTTGTTGTATCAAGAATGGTTTTATCAAGTATTTGTTCAATTTGAGACTCTTCTAAAACCTTGTTTCCGACTTCAGTACAGCCCCCCGGAGTTGTAACATTTTTAATCAGCTGATTAATATTAAAATCGTTCTCAAGAATCATCTTTGCGCTGCCTAAAGCGGTTTGTACAGACAAAAGAATTGCTTCATTGTAATCCAATCCCAATTTTTGAGCACTTTTTGCCATTAAGTCTATAATTCTAAAGTAATAAGCAGGACCGGAACCGGATAATGCGGTTATAATATCAATTTTGTTTTCTGTTGTAATAATAACTTTTCCGCAGTTTGCCATAAAACTATAAGCAAAATCAATTTGTTCCTTTGAAACTTGAGGACTAGCACAAACTGCGCTCATTCCTTCATTTACAAGAGCAGGAGTATTGGGCATGATTCTAATAATTTTTGCGCTATTCAATATTGAAAGATACTTTTCAATTTTTACTCCGGCTAAAATCGACATTATAAGCTGATTTTTATAGTTTTGTTTGATTTCACCTAAAACATCATTTACAACAAAAGGTTTTACAGCCAGTAATAGTGTATCAACTTCATTTAACAACTGAGAAATAGTATTAACTTTAATAAAACCATACTCTTTAGATAAAGCGCTTGATGCTTCAGGGTTTTTATCATAAACAAAAATATTTTCGTTATTCAAAAAATTGTTCTTGATAATTCCTCCCAGTATAGCAGCAGCCATTTTACCACAGCCGATAACACCCAGTTTTGTTTTATTAAAATTTGTATTCATAATCTTGACACCTTATTTTGTCTAATATAGTATAGTTAATACCGACATAAGGATAATGTCAAGCCTTAAAACCTAAAAATTATACAAGGAGAAAATAAAATGCGCCGCACATTAGAAGGTACTAAAAGAAAAAGACAAAACGTAAGCGGATTCAGAGCAAGAATGGCAACTAAAAACGGAAGACGCGTTATTAATGCAAGACGTGCTAAAGGTCGTCATAAAGTAGCAATTACAGCTAAAAACCGTGCTTAAAAAAGAAAATAGACTAAAATCAAAAAGTGCTTTTAGTGCAACATATCACAACAATATCTCGCTTAGCACTGATTCATTAGTTTTATATTTAGGAAAAATTAAAAACGACAAAAACTGCCCAACAAGGGTAGGTTTTGTTGTTTCAAAGAAAGTTCATAAACGAGCTGTTAAAAGAAACAGAATCAAAAGAATTCTAAGAGAGAATATCCGTTTGCTTTTTAAGGATAATTCCTTTAGTTTTCTCAATAACTATCAAAGTTTAATTTTCATTGCTAAGCAGGGATTGCTGGACAAAAATTATACTGATATAGAAAAAAATATCTTAACAATAATAAACAAACTAGCAATAAAAAATCTTTAGAAATATTATATTAAACATATGAATACATTAGTCAAAAATCTTCTTATAGAACAAACAAAAGAAAAAATACAAAAACCGGACTGTGCAACTAGAGCAGGCAGGTCTTTATTGGCTTTTTATCTTCAGACAAAGTTCAAACAGATTATTAACCATGACAAAAA
Source organism: uncultured Vampirovibrio sp. (assembly GCA_910577635.1). GTDB lineage: Bacteria > Cyanobacteriota > Vampirovibrionia > Gastranaerophilales > Gastranaerophilaceae > RUG14156. The sequence continues at coordinate 32,017 of CAJTNR010000007.1, forward strand.
ATCTGATAAACAGCTTATTATTGACTATAAAAAAGATTTTTTAGACAATTTTACAAATAGACTGATAAATAAACCTAAAGACAAAATTCTAATTGCTTTAACAGGTGAATCAGCGAGTGGTAAATCAACAATTTGCACCCAGATTACAGAATGCATTAAAACACTTAATCTCCCAATTACAATACTTGCTGCTGATAACTATTTTAAGGATATTTCCCGCCTTATAAAAGAATATGGCTCTTTTGATCTATTGCGAGATGCTGGTTATGATGTTGATTCTCCTTCTAATTTTGACTTAGATTTGTTGAAGCGCGACATTCTTAAACTGCAAAAGGGTTTTGATATAAAATCACCTGAGTATCTTGTGAATGGTGAAGGAAAGTCAGTTCCTGAATCAATTGAATACCAATCAAATAAAATTATTATTGTTGAAGGTATGTGCTCAATTTATGATAAAGTTGAGAATATTTTCGATATTAAGGTGTATATTGATTTGGATGAAAAAGAAAGAAAAAGACGATTTATTGATAGAGCTAAAAGCAGAAATCAAGATAAAAATAATGCTCTTAAACATTGGGAATATATCCAAGAAGCCGGCAGGAAGTATGTTGCAGTTAACAAAAACAAATGCGACATTATAATTAATGGTGAATGCAACTTAAAATATTTCTCCCATATGATTGAATATATTAATTTAATTACAAATAATTTTTGCGAAGATTAGTTTTTGAATAATCTTTACAATTTTTATTCAAAATTTAAAACTCTCCAGTAACCTATGCCGTTTTCTCTTATGGGAAGCGACTTTTAGCTTGTTAACTTTTGTAACAAATAGCAAATATGTTGAAATTTCATATCATTTATATACTTTATATATATGTAAGTAATATAATGGTCGAAACTTACGCTGGTAACACTACAAAACGAGGTAAACTATGGGCTGGGTTACACTCACTCTAAGAAAACAAACCCTAAAAGCTTGTATTAGCGATTCTCAATTCAGAGATATCCAATTATCTCGTGAAACTCGCAGCATTGAAAGACATCTTGCCTATGATAAATCTTGCTATAATTCAGAAAAGCAAAGAGAACTTGCAGATGCAAAATCAGCGTATATGGATATCAGAAACAAAAGACCAAGTATTGATTCAGAAGAATATCAACAATGGAAAGTTGAGTACGCAGAAGCTCAAGAAGACTATCAAGCTAAAAAACAAGATATTCAAGATTACTATGATGACTTAATGGAAGAAATAGAACTTGAAGCAAAAGAAGAACAAGACAGAATAGAAGACGAAAAGACAACTCTTGAAGCAGAACTTCAAGCAATGCAATCAGAACTTGAAGCAGTAAGTGAACAAATTAAAACAGACATTGACAGCTCAAAAATTACTCTAAGCTAGGAATTTTCTAACAACTGAATCCGCACTTAAGACTAAATCGTCATAACCAGAGTTATTCTCAACTATCACATCCCAATTTTTGTAGTTATCAAGAGCAGTTTCTGTCAAGTCGTCAGCATTAGCTAAAATACCCCTTGAAGAGCGGACACTAACATCGGATTCAACACGAACTAAAAAAGCGCCTCGTTTTTTAAAAAAGTCAATTTCATGCTCCACTCTTATATCAGGAACAATAATTTTATTCATATTGGATAGTTTTTCAAGCCAAAAATCAGGATTCTGCTCCCTTCCTGAATTACCAAGAGCAATTAAGCCGGCTCTATATAAGTGCTTGTTGTTCTCAATTTCATCTATGGTTAAATTGTGTTTTTTGCCATATTCAATTTTAATTGCATCCCCAATGCCAACTCTTGTAAACCCTTGCAGTTTTTGCAAGAGTATTTTAGCTAAGGTATCTTTCCCGCTGTATTGCTTTCCTGAAATTATAATAATTTGACTCATAATAGGATTATAAGATAAAATAATATTAACAATTGTAAAGAATAAAATTTATTGATGACAATATTATCTTCCAAAAAAACTTTATTAATTTGAGGTTATATATTAAAAAAGGGGTTATTATGGGGGAAAACAGTTCAATAGTTAAAAAAGAAAAATTCATTTTTAACTATAAATTTAAAGAATTAAAAATTATTAACAATTGGAAGCGTTTTTTAAATCTGGCTGAATTTACAAAAAACTCGGAAGATTCAAGAGAATATAAGCGTTTCTTTGATGATGAAAAAAGTATTTGCTGTTATTAATTTTTTAAAAATCCGTATTTTTATATACGGATTTTTTGTGATTTAATTTTTGTTAACTTTTGTAAAATTTTTATATATACACATTATATAATAAAAGCAATTTACATAAAAAAAATATCTTTTTATATATGTAGGTAAATTACGCACACACACTTTAAAATTTAACCATTTTTAAAGGAAAGAGGACGGACACACAATGAGTTGGGTTATACTAGCACTAAGAAAACAAGAGCTCAAAAGAGCCCACTCTGACTATGTTGCGCAAGAACTGCAGATATCAAGACAAACAAGAGCAGAAGCAAGAAGATATCACTATGAACAACTACTTGTAAGAAACGATCAAAACGAAAAATTAGATGAATTAAAAAGTATTTACAACAATAGCAAAGATGAAATAAACGATAGAATAAAAGCACTAAAAGCAACTGTAGATAGTGAAAATGAAGGAAAAGACACAAAAGACAAAATTTCCTACAATGAATTCTATGATACTGAAGGAAAATCATTAGCCGAATACAACACAATGCTAAATGAAGCGCAGGAAAACTACCAGGAAGATGTTATGAACACAAAAACATACTGGGAAGAAGAACTTGCAATGATTGAAGAAGAAGCAAACGATACAGAAACAATGCTTGAAGAACAAAAAGTAGAAATAGAAACACTAATGGAAGCAATAAGCCAGGAAATCCAAGCAGTTGATCAAGCAATAAGCACAGAAGTACAAAACAGCACGATAAAACTTTCATAGAACAATAAAATAATCTAAGGACTGAAAAACTTTTTCAGTCCTATTTATTTAACAACTCTTTAAGTTTATAAGCAGCGGTAAGGATAGGATCAATTGATCCAGAATAAGGAGGCGCATAGGGCAGATCAAGATGAAGCAAATCTTCTACTCTTGTTCTTGATTTTAGCGCTGAAGCAATTGTATTAATTCTCTGCGCAACATTAGCACCCCTTCCCACCCCTTGAGCCCCAAGGAGTTCACCGCTTCTTTTATCTGCAACCAGTTTAATTGTAATTTCATTAGCATCCGGCATATAACCTGCTTTATCTTTTTTTACAACAGTAGCGCTTATTGGTTCAATATTAATAGTACTAGCATAATAATTAGCTTCACTTAAAGTTAAACCAGTTTTAGAAATTGTAAATTCAAAAAATCTTGTAATAACAGATTTTAGCACCCCGTCAAAATTCTCAAAATGTTCAAGAGAAGTGGCATTAATTGCAGCAACCCTTCCTTCTTTATTGGCAATAGTTCCAAGTCCGATATAAGTAGGCTGTTTTGTAATAATGCAGTATTCTTCCGTACAATCACCGCAAGAGAAGATATTAGGGATATTGGTTCTCATTTTTGTATCAACATATATCGCTCCTGTTGATCCAAGTTTAATCCCTGCGTTTTTTGCAATTTCAACATTAGGAAGCGCTCCTGTAGCAAGAACACAAAAGTCAGCACTGTATTCTTTACCGGATTCACTTATTGCACTTTTAAAGTTATTCTCTTCATTGACTGTAAACTTGACAATTTTTTCATTGCAAAAAATATCAACCCTGGTTCCTGTTTTAGTTACAATCAGATTTTTAATTAATTTAGAAAAATCTTCATCAAAGTCAGATACTATTCTATCTTTAATTTCAACAATAGTAACACTTAAACCATTTTTTAAAAATGCTTCTGTAAGTTCAATTGCAATATATCCGCTTCCTATAATAAGAACGCTTTTTGATTTTTCCATTTTTTTCTTAATCTCAACCGCTGATTCTAAGCTTCTCAGGGTAAAAACATTACCTGCTGAAGCATTTTCAATATTAGGAATATTAACATGCGCTCCAAGAGCGAGTATTAACTCATCATAGAAAATATGGTTATTGTTAATTAAAACACAGTTTTTATCAGGATAAATTTCTTGAAGCTCGTGATTCAAAAAAACCTGAATACCATTCTTGATAAAATCCTCAGGAGTTCTTATTATTAGTTTGTTGATATCATCCACACTGCCTTCAATAAAATATGGCAGCCCGCACAACGAATATGCAATTTTATCTTCTCTTGTGTAGAGTTCTACGTGGTTGCCTGGTTCTAATCTTTTTGCCTTTGAAGCGGCTTTAGCGCCTGCCGCGCCGCCTCCTATAACTATTATTTTTTTCATGGTAAATTCATATTACAAAAAGGAGATAAAAAATGTATCTGACAGGTGGGCAATATAAAGGTCATAAAATTGAAACTGCAAAAAGTGCAAGACCAACTTTATCTAAAAATAGGGAAAGTATTTTTAATATTCTCACCCAATTCTCCAATTATGGAGATAGTTTTCTTGATATGTTTGCAGGAAGCGCTATAATGGGTCTTGAAGCGCTATCAAGAGGATACAAAGTTAAAGAGCTTGAAATTAATCGAAAAAGCGCACAGATTATTAAAAAAAACTATGAAAAACTTCATCTAAAACCGGATTTAACTATATGTAACGCCCTTCAATATATAGAAAATAAGTTTGATATTATCTACCTTGACCCTCCCTGGAATTATGACTACATCCCAATAATCAAAAAAGCAGCTGAACTTCTTAATCCTAAGGGAATTATAATAGTTGAGCACACTAATAATCAAAACATCGAAGAAATTATTAAGAAAGAAAATTTAAACTTAGAAATTGTAAAATCAAAAAAATATGGTCGTTGTTATATTGATTTTCTTTCTTTTTGTTAATTTTTGTAAAATTTTTATATATACACATTATATAATAAAAGCAATTTACATAAAAAAAATATCTTTTTATATATGTAGGTAAATTACGCACACACACTTTAAAATTTAACCATTTTTAAAGGAAAGAGGACGGACACACAATGAGTTGGGTTATACTAGCACTAAGAAAACAAGAGCTCAAAAGAGCCCACTCTGACTATGTTGCGCAAGAACTGCAGATATCAAGACAAACAAGAGCAGAAGCAAGAAGATATCACTATGAACAACTACTTGTAAGAAACGATCAAAACGAAAAATTAGATGAATTAAAAAGTATTTACAACAATAGCAAAGATGAAATAAACGATAGAATAAAAGCACTAAAAGCAACTGTAGATAGTGAAAATGAAGGAAAAGACACAAAAGACAAAATTTCCTACAATGAATTCTATGATACTGAAGGAAAATCATTAGCCGAATACAACACAATGCTAAATGAAGCGCAGGAAAACTACCAGGAAGATGTTATGAACACAAAAACATACTGGGAAGAAGAACTTGCAATGATTGAAGAAGAAGCAAACGATACAGAAACAATGCTTGAAGAACAAAAAGTAGAAATAGAAACACTAATGGAAGCAATAAGCCAGGAAATCCAAGCAGTTGATCAAGCAATAAGCACAGAAGTACAAAACAGCACGATAAAACTTTCATAAGATAAGGAAGGTAAATAAACCGGGAGTAAATTCCCGGTTTCTCTCATCTTTAGTTAAATACACGCTCATTATCAGAATTTTGGGTTTCTTTGGTGTCAGAAACATTTGTTTCATAAAACATAGACATCTTATTAGGGTCAATCTTGGGGAATTTATCCTTAACTTCTTTAATATCTTGATTTATTCTATAAGCATTAATTTCACTTTGAGTTATTCTTCCGTCATGATTAACATCAATTTCAGTAAAATTAGATAATACAGTATCTAAAAGACTGGACATAGTATTAGAATTACTTGAGCATAACTGGCTCAGCTCCTGATAAGTCATCCCTTGGGTTTTTAGTTTTGTTACATAATTATTAACATCATTTGTGGTAATTTGTCCATCGCCATCCATATCAATTTGATTGAAGTTAGTCATCATATAGCTTCTAAAAGTTTGATCAACACTATATCTTATTGCATCATCTTTAGGATTTAGAATTTTATCCATAGTAAGCCCTTGTGCGCCGTCAAGCAATAAAAGATAGTTTGAATTTAAACCTGTAATTGCACTTGTAAATAAACTTGAACCTAATAAATTAGCCATAATAAATACCTCTTTTTTTAAGTTTATATTAATGTTTTTTTAAAAAAAGTAAAACCAGTAAATGTATGAATTTGAAAACACTTGTAAATAGACTTGTTTGTGCGAAAATTAATAATATAAATAAGGTACTAATTATAGAAAAGGAAATTCAAATATGCCAAGAAAAACAGCATTAGATAAAATCCGCAATATTGGTATCGCAGCGCATATTGACGCAGGCAAAACCACAACCACTGAGCGTATTTTATTCTACACAGGTAAAACTCACAAAATTGGTGAAGTGCACGATGGTGCAGCTGTTACCGACTTTATGGAACAAGAAAGAGAAAGAGGAATTACTATCCAATCAGCAGCAGTTACAGCTGAATGGAAAGGTCATCAAATCAATGTCATTGACACCCCGGGTCACGTTGACTTTACAATTGAAGTAGAACGTTCCTTACGTGTATTAGACGGTGTAGTTGCTGTATTCTGCGCTGTTGGCGGTGTTCAATCACAATCTGAAACCGTTTGGCGTCAAGCTAACAGATATGAAGTTCCGCGCATGGTTTTTGTTAATAAAATGGATAGAACAGGTGCTGATTTTTACCGTGTTGTAGACCAAATCAAAAACAGACTTGGTGCTAATGCTATTCCTATTCAATTGCCGATTGGTACTGAGGATAAATTCTGCGGTTTAATTGATTTAATGACAATGAAAGCTGAAATTTACACTAATGACTTAGGAACAGACATTAAAGAGGAAGAAATCCCCTCTGATATGCTAGATAAAGCAAAAGAATACAGAGACGCAATGGTAGAAGCGATTGCAAGCGAAGATGACGCTTTAATGGAAAAATTCTTCGAAGATCCTGATACTATTACTGTAGATGAGCTTAAAGCCGTATTAAGAAAAGCGGTTTGTGCAAACAAAATTGTTCCTGTATGCTGTGGCACAGCATTTAAAAACAAAGGGGTTCAGCTTCTTCTTAACAATGTTGTTGATTATATGCCTTCTCCGCTTGATGTTAAGGCTATTGAAGGCGAATTAGAAGACGGATCAAAAACACAACGTAACTCAAGTGATGATGAACCTTTTGCTGCTTTAGCATTCAAAGTTATGACAGATCCTTTTGTAGGACGTTTAACTTTCTTAAGAATTTATTCAGGAAAAATTACTTCTGGTTCTTATGTTCTTAATGCAACTAATGGCAAAAAAGAACGTATTTCAAGATTAGTTAGAATGTATGCTGATCAAAGACTGGAAGAACAAGAAGTATATGCAGGCGACATATGTGCTGCAGTTGGTTTAAAAGAAACTACAACAGGGGATACTTTGTGTGATGAAAAAGCTCCTATTATCCTAGAAAGAATGAGTTTCCCAGAACCTGTAATTTCAGTTGCAATTGAGCCCAAAACAAAAGCTGACCAGGATAAAATGGGTATTGCACTGCAAAAATTAGCTGAGGAAGATCCATCCTTCCGTGTTAAATCTGATACTGAAACAGGTCAAACAATTATTTCCGGTATGGGTGAACTTCACTTAGATATTATTGTTGATAGAATGCTTCGTGAATTTAAAGTTGAAGCTAATATCGGTAAACCCCAGGTTGCATACAGAGAAACAATCAGAGGCAATTCAGACCAAGACTCTAAATTCATCCGTCAATCAGGTGGTAAGGGTCAATATGGTCATGTTAAAATTAAAATCTCACCTGCAGGAGAAAACGAAGGTTTTGTATTTGAAAATAAAATTGTCGGCGGTGCAATTCCTAAGGAATACATTGAACCAGCCAGAAAAGGTATGGAAGAAGCTCTTGAAGGCGGTATTCTAGCTGGATATCCAATGATTGATGTTAAAGTCGAACTCTATGACGGATCATACCATGAGGTTGACTCATCAGAAATGGCATTTAAAATTGCAGGTTCAATGGCAATTAAAGAAGGTTGTAAAAAAGCTCAACCTTGCATCTTGGAACCTATGATGAAAGTTGAAATTGAAATTCCAGATGAGTTTACAGGAACAATTATTGGCGATATTTCAAGACGCCGTGGACGCGTTGAAGGACAAGAGCCAAATGGAAACACTGGAAATGTTATTGTAAGGGCAATTGTTCCTCTGGCTAACATGTTTGGCTATGCTACTGATTTGCGCTCCAACACACAGGGAAGAGGTACATTCTCAATGGAATTCAAGTGTTATGAGCAAGTTCCAGCTAATATTGAAAAAGAAATTATTTCAAAATCAGCTGCTACAGCTTAAAATAATAAAAATTCAAAAAACACCTGATAATATCAGGTGTTTTTTTTGTATAAAAAAATAGCATCTAAAAGATGCTATTTAAACCTACCTATAATCCCCCATTTCAGCATAAATAATTTAAATAATTATTTACATATATCTTTAACGCTTGAAACAAAGTCAAAGAATGCTTCTTTAACAAAGTCTCTGGCAAGAATTTTCAATGATGTATTCTCAATTGTTTTAAAGGCAAGGTTAATGGGGTCCTGCGTGTTTTTAAACCTAGATCTGATGTCTCGATTGTCAATTGTATCCAAATTTTCAATTAGAGTTTCTCTATTGTCTCTAATTTCAAAAGGATTGAATTGCTGAGTTTCTAATTCGTTTAATCTTGCTAATTTTGACATTTTTTAATCTCTCTTTTGATACATCGTCTTTATATATTAATAAAGTATTTTTCCTCAATAAAATTGCCATATTATTTTAAGAAACTGTATATATTGTATAGATATATACTTGAAATTCAATTATAGCTTGATTTTTTATATTAAGAAATGTTAATAAAAAATTAAGCCCCTTAAAAGAGACTTAATTTTTTATTTAAAATTTTATTTATGGTTTTTTAGTTATTTTTTTAACAATACCACTAAACCACCCTCCAACTGATCTAAAAGGCTTTGTAATAGATGTCATAATGCCTTTTATTCTGGATGGCGAATTGCCAGCGTGCTTTCTGCCTTTAAAAACAGCGAATAAAGCACCCGCGCAAACAATTGCCCCTATAGCTTTTTCTATGATTCCATCTTTTTTTGTCTTTTTTTCTTGTTTTACAAATTCATCAAAACTTTCTTTTTGCTTATTTGCATAATAAGCAGTGCTATAAGGATTTCCAGTTCTTATATAGGAATTTATAGATCCTCCCATATTAAGCACTTTATTTGCACCAATATCAGATATCCTTTGGCTATTATTCATATTATTTGTACTGTAAATTCCCCTAAACATATTATAATAAAGTATTTTTTGTGTTAAAAATTGCCTTATAAAAGTATTGTAAAAACTCTTAAATTATTTTATTTTTTTATCTAAAATAAATGTTGATTTTTGGAAGGAAATTATAGATAATTAATTTGTATGAAAGAAAAAGAAAAAATTGGAATCCTTCAATTCGGTTGTGCTAAGAATCTTGTTGATCTGGAATTAATGCTTGGCTTATTGGTTAAAAATGGCTATAAATACAGCTTAAATCCTTATGAAGATGATATTAAAACAGTTATAATAAACACCTGTTCATTCATTTTAGATGCTGAAAAAGAAAGCGTTAAAGCGATTCTTCAAATGATTGAACAAGGAAAAAGGATAATTCTAACAGGCTGTTTGGTACAAAAACATCAGGAAGAACTAAAAAAACTGCTTCCTGAGATTAAAAACTATATTGGCACATGCGATTATGACAAAATTATTCAAGCAATTGAAAATAAAAATTATTATTGCGTTTCCAAAAACCCTGAATACTGCTATCGGGAAGATATCAAAAGAGAACAGATTACTGTTGGAGCTTCAAGCTATATAAAAATTGCAGAAGGGTGTTACTATAATTGCGGATATTGTGTAATTCCAAGCTTAAGAGGAAAATACAAATCAAGAAGTATTGAAAACATTGTTCAAGAGGCTAAAGAACTTGCTAATAAAGGCGTTAGTGAAATTATCCTCATTGCTCAAGACACAACAAGCTACGGACTTGATCTTTATAAAAAACCAATGCTTGCAGAGCTTATTAAGCAATTAAATGAAATTGAAAATATTGATTGGATAAGGATAATGTACTCTTATCCTACAAACTTTAATGACGAGCTAATTGATGCAATAGCAACTCTTGATAAAGTTGTTAAATATATTGATATTCCTTTGCAGCACTCCAATAAAGAAGTTTTAGCAAGAATGAAAAGACCGGCTGTTGACTATAGGGAATTAATTGCAAAAATAAGAAAAAAAATCAAAAATGTTGCAATTAGAACAACTTTTATAGTAGGTTATCCTGGTGAGACAGAAGAAGAATTTTTAGATTTGTATAATTTTGTTAAGGAAATGAAATTTGATAAAGTCGGCATTTTTACATATTCAAGAGAAAAAAACACATATGCATATGACTTAAAACCGCAGATTAGAAGCAATATTAAGAAAAAAAGAAAAAGTGAGTTAATGAAACTTCAAAAAGAAATTTCTCTTAATATTAATAAACAATACATCGGAAAAAATATTCGATGTATAATAGAAGAAATACATTCCGATGGAAAGATTATAGCCAGAAGTTACAAGGATGCACCGGAAATTGACGGACTGGTATATATTGAATCCAAGGAATATTTGACACCAACTGATATAGTAAATGTTAAAATTAAAAAATGTTCGTGCTATGATTTATTTGGTGTGGTATAATTTTATAAGAAGAAAAAGTTTTGGGGCTTAAGATGCAAAAAGAAAACAATACACAAACAATCAACTCAGACATAGCGCTTCTACCAATAAGTTCAATGGCAGCGGCACTAAATGTTCATCAAAGAACACTCAGAATTTACGACAAAGAAGGAATTTTATCGCCTCAAAGAACCGATAAAAATAGGCGTAATTACAGTCTTAATGACTTAGAAAAGGCAAAGCTTATACTCTTTTTGACTCGTAATCTGGCTCTTAACTTATCCGGAGTTAAAATAATTCTGACTATTCTTGAACAAAACAAAATCAAACCACAAAACTATATTGAATACATTAATAAAATGGCAAAATTATCAAACATTGATACCAGCATTCAAGAAGACAACATCAAAAAAACTGCAAAAAGAGGAAGAAAACCTAAGAATCAATAACTGCTTTGTATGATTCGATTGCTTTGTATGAACTTCTTGCTAAAGGAGCAGCTACAGGATAAATGTTTGTATTTTTCTTAATGAATTCTTCTATAGCTTTGTACTCTTGAAGCGTGTAATACTTTTCAACATCTAAATGTTTTTTTGAAGGCTGGATATACTGACCAATTGTTACAATGTCCAGTTTAATTTTATCCAGATCAATAATTAACTCAAACACCTCTTCAAGCGTTTCTCCAAGACCCAGCATAAAACCCGATTTTGTTATTAAGTTATTACTTTTCATATACCTTAAAACTTCAAGCGAACACTGGTAATTTGCCATTTGACGAGCTTTAGGATAAAGCCTTTCAATTGTTTCTATATTGTGATTAAAAACATCCGGTCGCACTTTAATTATTCTATCTAATGCAATTTTAGAACCCTTAAAATCCGGAGTTAAAACTTCAATTTTGATTTGATTATTAATTTTTCTTATCTGCTCAATTGTTTTTTGATAAACAATAGATCCAAAGTCATTATCCTCAACTAAATCATCCCTGCTGACAGAAGTTATAACGCAATAATTAAGCTCAAGTTCTTGTACAGCCTTGGCTACTCTTATAGGTTCATCCAAATCCACACTGAGTGGTGTTTTATTTGAAATGTTGCAAAAAGCACAATTTCTTGTACAGGTTTTTCCAAGTATTAAAAAAGTTGCAGTTTTATTGGAATAACATTCACATTTATTCGGACAGCGGGCACCATCGCAAACGGTATTCAAATTATTTTTAGATAAAATTTTCCTAACTTCTTTATAGTTTTTATTATCCAAAGATGCGATTTTAGTTTTTAAATAATCAGGTAATCTTTTATTCAATTCTTAGCGCCTCCATAATTGCCTCAGCTAGTGTAGGATGAGGAATTATCATATCTTTTATGTCATTAATATTGATTTGTCTATCAATTAAAATACAAAACAGGCTTATTAATATTGAAGCTTCTTTAGAGACTATATGCGCACCTTTAATTATATTATCTTTAATAATGACTTTTATAAATCCATCTTGAGCTTCACAACACCAGGATTTAGCTATTGAGGACATTAAAACTTTTTTAATTCTGTAATTTGAAAAATCTTCAATATCTTGTTCTCTTAAACCGATTGATGCAATTTCAGGATTCGTAAACACAACACTTGGAATATCCTTTTTTTCTGGTTCTTTATTGAACAAGATTTTATTCATAATATTTTTTGCCTGAAAAGCTGCGCTGTGAGCAAGCGTTGAAAACCCGCAAGCATCACCGGTTACAAAAAGATTGTCAATATCTGTTGTATTGTTATTAAAAATTCTGAGTTTATAATCTTCGCTGCAGCCTTGTACTTGAATTTTTGGCAAAAGCGGAACCCGCCCAGCTGCAACTAGTAAATTATCAACTTCAATTTTCTTGTTAGAATTGAGACAAACAGTATTATTTTTAATATCAACCACATAATCATTTTTATAATAATCAATATTATTTAACTTTAATATTCTCTCAACTCTTTTTCTAATATCCTTATCAAAAACAGGTGCAAGATTCTCTTCTTTTTCAATTAAACTTACTTTAACATTAAAGTTAGAAAAAATCATAGCCCATTCAAGTCCAATGGCTCCGCTGCCTATAATGGCAATACTTTTAGGGAGTTGAGTAAAATTAAAAATATCATCTGAATTAATAATAAATTTTGAATCAACTTCCAAACCTTTAATAGTTCGGGGTTTTGAACCTGATGCAATTATAATATTTTTTGCTCTGTATAAATTATCATCCGCGCAAATTTCAACAGTATTATTTTCAAGAATTAAACTTGCCCTTTTATTAATTAAAGTAACATTTTTAGATAAAGTCTGTTTGAGAGCTTTTCTAAACTTATAAACAATTTCATCTTTTCTATCCAATATTGTTTTCCAGCGAATTTTAGGCTCAACTAAAAGAGTTATTCCTAATTTAGAAGAATTTTTCATATCATTATAAAATTGAGCACAATGAACAATAGCTTTTGTCGGAATACAGCCTAAATTAAGGCATGTTCCGCCGGGTTCACTTGGTTCAAAGACAATAACATTTAAATTATTCTCATTTGCAATCCTAAGAGCCTCTAATCCAGAGGGTCCTAAACCAATTATTGCTAAATCATACATAATTAACTCCAAAAAAATATTTATTCCTATATTATAGAACTAACTATATCTTTTGCAACAACAGCTGCACTTGACCAGCAATTCTGAAGATTAAACCCGCCGCAAAAACCATCTATATTTAATATTTCTCCACAGAACCAAAGATTGGGATATATTCTTGATTTGATATTTTTATCAACATCTGCTAAATTAACACCCCCGGCTCTCACAATTTCTCCTTCGGGTTTTGCACCTATAATTTTAAGCTTTAGTTTAGTATAGTTTAATAATTCGTTTTTTGATACCTCGGATGCTTTTTTATCATAATTGCTCAACAAAACTTTTGCTAAAGACTTTGGGATAAACTTGCTTACAATATTTCCTATAGATTTTTTAGAATTATTTTTTATTTCATCTAGCAGCTTGTCGAGTTCAAAGAGCCTGATTTCAATCTCATAAGGGAAAGTGTCAAAAGCTTTAATTGAAGAAATTCTATAGGCTAAAGGGCCTGAAATTCCATTGTCTGTAAAAACAAAATCTCCATCAAGGCTTTTTACACTTACCCCCTGGGGAAAAATAGGATTATCAACGATTAAAGCACAAAGCGCAGCTTTATAAGGAATAATACAATGTCCAAAACTTTGGATTAGCTCATCCACTCCTCTTGATCCAGCGGAGAGTATAATTCTATCAAAACTATGTAATTCAGCATTGGAGTTAATTTTTTTATTTACAATCCTGCAATTTTTAAATTTGCTTAAGTGCATAAGTAGTTTTTTTCTAACTTCACTTGAACTGTTAGAAAGCGGAAAAACTCTTCCATCTTCTTGATTGTATGTTTCTATACCAACTGATGAAAAAAAATCAAGAGTTTCTAAGTTGAAGTATCTTGAAAAAATAGAATATAGAAATTTTTCTCCCCTGGGATAATTAGAGGCAAATTCTTTAATATCATCTATAGAATTTGTAATATTACACCTATAATTTCCTGTCGGAAGAAGTGTTTTAAGGGCAATAGATTTTTCAAAAATTGTGATTGAAAAATTAGTAAAATTGTGTATTTGAAATTCTAAAAGAAGCTGACAAGCACAATAAATTCCGCTTGGACCGCCGCCTATTATTGCAATATTATTCTTTTTTAGGAAGTATTGTTCCATACAAAAAAACATCCTCGGGATTGTAGAGCTCATCATATAATTCAGATATTGTTTTATTAAAAACCGGATGGACCAGATCAGGCTTAACTTCAAGCATCGGAACTAAAACAAAAGCTCTTAGATGCATTAAAGGATGAGGTATGGTAAGTATAGATCCATTAGAAATGATTTTATCATCATACATTAGAATATCAATATCTAGAGTTCTTTCGCCCCATTTTTCGCCCTGTTTTCTTATTCTGCCAAGTTCAGCTTCAACACTCTGACAATATTTTAATAATTCCATAGCACTAAAGTCTGTATCAATTGCAATTGCAGCATTTACAAACCATCCTTGATTCTTATTTGCCCAGGGTTCTGTTTCATAAAACGAAGAAGTTTTGATAATATTTATTTTATCAGACATACTAAGCAGACTTACAGCCTGGGATATTGTTGCCGCTCTATCTGCAATATTAGATCCTAATGATAAAAAAACTCTTGCCATTAAAATTATCCTTTTTATATATTTAACATTTTATAATTCTTTTGTTATAATATCAATATATTACTTTTTTGAGAGGAGATTATGAATAAAAATCAATCAACAGGTATAATAGTAATTGTTGCAATAATACTTATTGCACTATTATCAATAGCCTTTGAAGGCCCCCAGACTTCAACAAGTGAAATCTCATACACACAGTTTTTAAACAAAGTTAAAATGGGCTCAATTGAAAGTGTAGTAATATCCAAAGACACTTTAACCGCAACTCCTGTAGAAAATACAGAAAAACAAACTGAAACAGCAAAAGGAACTCCAATTAATCCTTTAAACATCAATAAAATGCAGCAAAAAACACCAAAAACCCAATTCAAAGTGCAGATTCCTCAAAATGATGAGGATTTAATTGAGCTTTTAAAGGATAAAAATGTTGAAATTAATGTAGCAAAACCTCAGGATGGTTCCTGGATGAGCGTTATAGGAACTGTAATTCTTCCTATTATTTTTATAGCGATAATGATAATTCTTATCCTTAAAGGAATTCAGCAGACCGGATCTTCTGCTCTTAATTTTGGTAAATCCAAAGCAAAAATGCTTGCTGATGACAAAATTAAAATTACTTTTAAAGACGTTGCAGGAATTGATGAAGAACGTCAGGAATTAGAAGAAATTGTAGATTTCCTAAAAAATAGTGAAAAATATACAAAACTGGGAGCAAAAATCCCTAAGGGTGTTCTTTTAATAGGTGCGCCTGGAACCGGTAAAACTCTTATGGCAAAAGCCGTAGCTGGAGAAGCCGGGGTTCCTTTCTTTTCAATATCCGGTTCAGATTTTGTTGAGATGTTTGTAGGTGTTGGTGCAAGCAGAGTCAGGGATTTATTCGAACAAGCAAAAAAACACCAGCCCTGTATGATTTTTATAGATGAAATCGATGCAGTGGGAAGACAACGCGGAGCCGGAATGGGCGGTGGTCATGACGAAAGAGAACAAACCCTCAATCAATTGCTTGTTGAAATGGATGGATTTGATGAGAACACAAATATAATCGTTATTGCAGCAACAAATAGACCTGATATCCTGGATAGTGCACTGTTGCGCCCTGGTAGATTTGATAGACAAATATATGTCAATGAACCTGATGTTAAAGGCAGAGAAGAAATTCTTCAAGTGCATGCTAAAAATAAAAAATTAGCTAATGATGTTGATTTAAAAGCTTTAGCCAAAAGAGTTCCTGGGTTCACAGGAGCAGATCTTAAAAATTTACTAAACGAAGCAGCACTTCTGGCTGCAAGAAATGATGAAGAATCAATTTCTATGAACGATATTGATAAATCAATTGATAGAGTTATAGCCGGGATTGAAAAAAAATCTACAGTTCTAACTCAGGAAGATAAAGAAAGAACAAGCTATCACGAAGCAGGTCATGCTGTTATTCTAAAAATGCTTGAAGATTGTGAAGAAGTGCAAAAAATTTCTATTATTCCAAGAGGAAGGGCTCTTGGTTTGACTTGGTATACTCCTAAGGATGATTCTAAGCATCAAACCAGAAGAAAACTTTTAGCTCATATTACAGATCTATTAGGCGGCAGGGTAGCTGAAGAGCTTGTTTATGGCGATAATATTTCAACCGGTGCATCTAATGATATGCAAAGAGCCACAAAACTGGCTAGGAATATGGTTATGCAATGGGGCATGAGCGAAAAAATGGGCAATATGACCTATGGAGAACCGCATGAGCATGTGTTTATGGGACGCGATTTCGGTCAAACAAAAGATTACTCAGAACAAGTAGCTTATGAGTTAGATATTGAAGTAAAAAGAATTATTGATGAAAAGTATAATCAGGCAAAACAAATTCTAACAGAAAATAGAGACATTCTAAATGAATTAGCAGCTTCACTCTTAGAAAGAGAGAGTGTTAATGCTGAAGAATTTGATGAAATTGTAGAAAAAGTAAAACAAAGAAGAACAGAATCATAAAAAATAATTAACCCCTCGTTTCTCGAGGGGTTATAAATTAATTTTATTTTGGTTAATTTTCTTTTGGCGGTTCAATGTTTTGTTTAGGGGCAGTATCAATATCGGTATTCTGCCCATTTTCTATTTTTGGTTTAATGTTGGGCTCATAGTTTTCTTGGTTTTGCTCCTCAATTACGGTTTGTTCATCATATGTTGCAAATTCAGTATCTTGAGGCACCTCTTGAGCTCTATGTCCTCTTGTGTGGATTGTAAGTTTATATGAAGGAAAACTTTCAGAAGTCTCAGCAGCATTGACACTTGTATCATGGAAGCTTATAACAACATCTTCTTCACTTGAAACACTGAACATATTAGGTAATAATAAAGTATTAATATCACCTTGAATTGGAGTTAGAATATATTGAGAAAGGTTTTGAGCATATCTTGATAAGATTATATAGCTTGCCTTTTGATTATCTTTTTCAATATTTATATTGTAATTAGAATAAGAGTCAAGATTAATGACCTGCACCCCTGGGAACAAAGAGGTTATATCCGATAAAGACAAATCTAAAATATTAAAATTTGTACCATTAAAGTTAATTTTAGATATCTTTAATCTATCCTGATTGAAAATATAAAGCCCTTTATTATACAAGAATAATTGTGAATATCTTGAGATATTCAATTCTTGAACAGGGGAAAAAGTGTTGTTGTATATTATAGCATTATTATTTTCATCAAGATTGCTTATTACAAAACGCCCGGGATTTAAAGAATCGGTTTTTTCATAATTATCCCAGCCGGAAGTTATGCTGTAAATATATGCAAAAGATGTTTTGGAATCTCCTGTAACTAGATTTTTTCGAAATGCGCTAAAAGCATCATTAAAAGTAGCATTTTCAATACTATGAGCCGAATTAGAATCAAAGGTTTTGTATGGATAATCCTTAGCAAAATTTTTCTCGCTATAGTTCTTTTTCTTATCTAAACTGCTCATAATTAAAGGTCTTAACCCTGAATTTCTTTTAGAAGAAATAAAATATTTATATGCAGATTCAAATTCAGAAGTCAGCTCCTGTGTTGTTGATGAATAAGCAGAAGAATTGAAGATAAATTTTTTAACATCATTATAAAGAATTTTTTCACACAACTCTTTAACATCAGAGTCCGGGCTATATAAATATAGTTTTTCAAAATCTGCAATTTTATCAGCTAAAACCTTGGGTTTTATTTGCAGATTAGCTCCTATTGCACTAGGATGGTTATATTTTGCTCTTAGTTTTAAATATTCATTCATACTATTTGGAAGATACTTGCCATATGTTTTATAGTAGAATTTATAATCAGGATACAAATAAATTGTATTAGAATCATTAAAAGAAACTATTCCAAGATGTCTGAAATTATTATTGAATCGAATTACACACTTCTGTGCTTTTTTTGTTTCAGTAATAACAGAACAAGAGTCAATATCATCTCGAATTAGATCATCATTTGTAAGATGAGGCAGTTTTTCCATTTCATTTAAAAAAGCTATAAAAACCTGCTGTTTTTTTTCAGAACTATCTTGAGAATATTTTAAATAAAGAAGAAGAAAATTCTCAACACTGCTTAAATTAGAAGAAAGTTCCTTAGTGTTTTGCGGTTCTTTTAATTCAGGTATCTGCGAAGGGTTATTCATATAGTTTTTAAACTGAAGCTGCATTTTTTTATTTTTATGACTTTGAAGCGCCATATATAGTATTAATGACAAAGCTAAAGATACAATAACAAAGCAAATAATCATTGTAAAAGAAGCGTTGTCAAATAATGAAGCCTTTTTGGAATTAAAAGTTTTTTTTGGGTTATCGTTATTGGAATAAAGGACACTTGGATCCTTTTTTGCTAATTTTGCAAAAGCATTTAAATCAGCCTGAATGTCACTGCTTTCAGAATCAATATTTTTAAACTTATAACCGCACCTGGAGCAGCAAACATCAAATTCGCCATAATTAAAACCGCATTTGGGACATTTTCTCATAAATTCACCTTTATTTTCTTTAGATTGTTATACCACAATAATAAAAAATTAAAAAGTAATCTTAGGGGTTTTTTTTCTTTGTTGAATCTGTTTTACCTTTTTATAACAAGCATAGACAAGAGAATCAAAAGTAACAGCTTCAAGAGTCTCTGTGGATAAATTTGTTATATTTTGATAATCACCACCCAAAGAATCGTATTCTATAGGCGTATAAGCTTTGAGTCTTGCCGAAAAAGGATGCGAAACTCCAGATTGCATTGTTAATATGACAATATCGTTCTCGTCTTTATTTGCAAATTTGATATTATAAAAATAATAAGCTTCCGTTTGTTTTATACTATCTACATCAACAAATCC
This sequence comes from uncultured Vampirovibrio sp., assembly GCA_910577635.1. GTDB lineage: Bacteria > Cyanobacteriota > Vampirovibrionia > Gastranaerophilales > Gastranaerophilaceae > RUG14156. Next base: position 51,432 of record CAJTNR010000007.1, read on the forward strand.
AACCCTGCCTTTAGGAGAGATTACCTGCTCCCAGGTAATTGCCTGAGCGGGTAAAATCAAAAGCATAGATAAAATTAATATTTTTTTCATTAAATCTCCTTTTAATTATTGTATTGCTATATAAGAAAAATTGCAAAAAAAATTTATAAAAGTTATAATTATATTAAATGACAAATTATATTCTTCTTCTAGTTCTAAGTTTTTTATCAGGAGTTGTTTTGACGCTGTTATTAGTCAAAAGAAACAACAACTCAGAACTTTTTGTTTTGCTTAATGATTTTAAAAACTCAATTGAAAATTTTAATACAACATCAAAAATTAATACAACAGAAGTAAAAAATGCTATTAAAGATGCAAATGCTCTAGCAAAAGCCCTTACAACCAATCAAAACACAAAAGGACGTTTTGGCGAAGATTGCCTTGAAACAATTATCAAAACCTGTTATCCTGCTGAAAACATCCACTATATAAGACAATTTATTTCAAGAAACGAAGACAATAAAGAAATCAAACCGGATTTTCTCATTAAACTTCCTAACAATAAAGCAATTCTCATTGATTCCAAGTTAAATCTTGATAAATTTATTGAATATAAAGAAAATAAATGTGAAAAACAAGCTTTTATAAGAGACTTGAATAACACTATTAATAGTTTAGGAAATAAAAAATATCAAACTGCATTAAATATCAACCAGCCGGATTTTATTTTAATGTACATCCCGCTTGAACCTGTTTTGAGCTTAATTTATACTGATAGCGATTTTTTAAGCGTTGTTAAGAATGCTAATGAGAATAATATCATTATTGTAGGGACATCAGGTATTTTATCTGCTATTCGAATTGTAAAGCTCCTATGGGCCAAAGAAACTCAGAATAAAAATGTTGAAAATATTGTTTCAATTGCAAAGGATATTTATTCTTTAGTTGCAGCTCATTCTCAAATGCTTTTTAGACTCAAAAACACATTAGAAGAAAATACAGTAGGATTTATGAAAGAATACGAGAAAATTACCCGCAGTAATACTCTTTTTAAACAAATTGAAAAATTAAGCGAATATGGAATAGAACTCGATAATAAAAAAAGCGCAAAAAAACATGATGATATTAAAATTCACAGCGATTTTTTGAATTGAGGTTTAAGAATTGTAAAATTTTTATAATTTAGAGATGAAATCCTCCGTTTGGGGGATTATTATTAATATAAATGAAAATAGTTAAATTATTAAAAGACTACATCAAAACTCCCCCGCAAGAAGATTTGAACACTCTTTTTACAGAGCAATTTGAATCTACTCTTTGTTATGAACCAATTAAGAATAAAAAATTTATGATTAAATATATTAAACCGCTTAATGACTTCGTAATTCACACAACAGCTCTTCCCTGCTGCGATGCTCGAAGAATGCTATAACCCTTGATCGACTTCTAAGTTTTCTTTAAGTCTTGCTTCAACCGCCAGTTTATCGCATCTTTCGTTAAATTCATTGTCATTGTGCCCTTTAACCCAGATGAACTTAATTGTATGGGGTTCCATTGCAAAAAGTAGTTTTTTCCAAAGATCAACATTCTTAACAGGAGCCCTGGAAGCCGTTTTCCAGCTTTTTTCCTTCCAATTAAAAAGCCAGTTTTTATTAATTGCATCAACCACATACTTAGAATCAGAATAAAGTTCAATTTGACAAGGGGTTTTAAGCGTATTAAGAGAATCAACTACAGCCAATAGCTCCATTCTGTTGTTTGTAGTTTCAATAAAACCCCTTGATAGCTCTTTTTCAATAATTTCACCATTATTTTTTTTAAAAATTAAAATAGCGCCATACCCCCCTTTTCCAGGGTTATTTGCACATGCTCCATCTGTATAAATTTTAACGAATGGTTTTGTCATAAATAAATATTACCATAAAACAACATTTCTTAATAACTTATATACATAAATTTATATTTATGATTGAATGGTAAATGCGATAAAGTAATATTAAGACTGGAGTATTAATAATGATAATAGTAATGGAGCACAATGCCACAATTGATGAGCTGAACAGGGTTATTAAATACATTGAAGACAGAGGACTTAAAACCCAGGTTAATAATGGCGAACTATTAAATGTTGTTGCTGTTATTGGAGATAAATCAATTCTTAATGAAGAAAGCATTGCTGCTTTAGATGGAGTTCGGGAAGTAAAAAAAATTCAAGAACCTTATAAACTTGTTTCAAGAGTTGCACATCCTGAAGATACAATTATAAAATTTGCAAACGGGGTTAAACTTGGAGGCTTAGAACGACCCGTATTAATGGTTGGTCCTTGTTCTGTTGAAAAGGACTTTGAAGGTTTATTACAAGTAGCTCAGGCAGCAAAAGATATGGGCTGTCAATTTTTAAGAGGCGGGGCTTTTAAACCAAGAACCAGCCCGTATGATTTTCAAGGCTTAGAAGAAAAGGGATTGCAGTACCTTGCACGAGCAAGAGAAAAAACCGGACTTTTAGTTGTAACAGAAGTCATGGACACAATGGATATTTCACTTCTTTGCAAATACGCTGATATATTGCAGGTTGGTGCCCGCAATATGCAGAATTTCAAATTATTAAAAGCGCTTGGAAGAATAAAGAAACCAGTTATGATAAAAAGAGGTCCTGCTGCTACAATTAAGGAGTTTTTATTGGCTGCTGAATATGTTGTTGCTAATGGAAACCCTAATGTAATATTCTGTGAACGAGGCGTTAAGGGCTTTGATACACACTTTACAAGAAATGTTTTAGATATTGCAGCAGTTCCGATTCTAAGAAAATTTTCACATTTACCTGTAATTGTTGACCCATCACACGGAACAGGAAAAAGATACTTAATTGAACCAATGGGAAAAGCTGCTCTTGTAGCAGGAGCACACGGGTTAATGTTTGAAGTCCACCATGACCCTGATAATGCTATGTGCGACGGCGCTCAAAGTTTAAATATTAATCAATTCAAAGAAATTGCCAAATCTTTTAATAAATTGATCGGAAGAATTGATTATGATAATAAAAATAATAAATAGGAAAAAATAAATGGCTTTAACTTTTCAAGAATTAATACTTAATCTTTCCAAATTTTGGTCTGATAATGGCTGCGTTATTCAACAGCCTTATGATATTGAAAAAGGCGCAAGCACAATGAATCCTGCTACTTTTTTAAGAGCACTTGGACCAGAGCCTTTTAGCTGTGCTATGGTAGAACCCTGCAGGCGACCAACTGATGCCAGGTACGGTGAAAACCCTAATCGCCTGGGTCACTACTTCCAATATCAAGTAATTCTAAAACCTTCCTGCGACAATGCTCAAGACCTTTATTTGAATTCACTATCAGCTATGGGAATTGATTTAAACAAACACGATGTAAGATTTGTTGAAGACAACTGGGAATCACCAACCCTTGGTGCAGCAGGAGTCGGCTGGGAAGTTTGGCTGGATGGCATGGAAATTACCCAATTCACTTACTTTCAGCAAGTCGGAGGATTGGAAGTAAAGCCTGTTGTACTTGAAATTACATATGGATTGGAAAGAATCGCAATGTATTTACAGAATGTTGACAGTGTCTTTGATATTAATTGGAATAATGCATTAAAGTATGGTGATATCTATTTGCAAAATGAAATCGAACAATCTAAATATAATTTTGAATATTCAAGCGCAGATAGTCTTTTTCAACTTTTTGATTTAGCCTATAAAGAAGCAAATAACTGCATGGATAACAACATTGTACTCCCTGCTTATGATTGGGTTTTAAAGTGTTCACACACCTTTAATTTACTAGATGCCAGAGGGGTTATAAGCAAAGACGAACGTATCAATTATATAAATAGAGTCCGTACACTGGCTTCTCGTGTTGCGCAGCTATATGTAAAACAAAGAGAAAGTCTTAACTTCCCTTTAATTAAAAAATAGAGAGATAAAAAATGAGCAATAACAACGAACTTGAGTCATTCTCAAATAAAAATGAACTCAATACAATATCTAAGTTTGTAAAAAATTTAACAACAATAAAAAATCCAGATGAAATGATTAAACAAGCCCAAAAAGGCGGGCTTAAAAAGACACTTGGAGCTTTCGATTTAATAATCCTCGGGGTAGGTGCAATCATTGGAAGCGGAATTTTTACAGTAGTAGGAATAGCAGCAGCAGGGTCTGCTGAGTCCGCTGGAGCAGGTCCCGGGCTTATTATTTCAATGATTCTTGCTTCTTTAGCCTGTGTTTTTTCAGCTCTTTGTTATAGCGAATTTGCTTCAATGATTCCTGTAGCAGGTAGTGCTTATTTATACACCTATGCTACAATGGGTGAATTTATGGCCTGGATTATAGGCTGGGTTCTAATGCTTGAATATATTGTCGGATATATTGCAGTAGTTAGCGCCTGGAGCGGTTACTTTATGCAGTTTTTAAGGGGTTTTTCAAAATTCCTTCCTGATTTTATTGTAAATCCTCCAATTTATCTGATACACGATTATACAACTGTGGTTAGAGAATTAAGCAGTGATGGTATTGATCCAAGCACGGTTATTCCGACGTTTTTAGGGATACCAATTTGTGTTAATATCCCAGGAATCATAATCACTATAATAATTATTGCTTTTTTAATTAAAGGCATGCAGGAATCAACAAAAATGGCTGGTTTAATGGTTATAATTAAACTTGGCGTAGTGGCTATGTTTGTTATTACAGGAGCTTTCTATATAAAGCCTCAAAACTGGACACCTTTTGCCCCTAATGGTTTAGAGGGTATTTTTATGGGTGCTTTTATAATATTTTTTGCCTATATTGGTTTTGATGCTATTGCAACAGCTGCTGAGGAAACGAAAAATCCGCAAAAAAACCTGCCGATAGGAATTATTGGCTCTCTTGGCGTCTGTACAGTTGTCTATGTTCTTGTAGCTCTTGTTTTAACAGGGGTTGTACCTATTGATAAAATTGATGTACACGCTCCAATTGCTTCTGCTATGACTATGGTAGGTCAAAACTGGGTTGCAGGATTAATATCAATAGGTGCTTTAACAGGTTTAACCTCGGTTTTATTGGTTTTAATGCTGGCTGCAACAAGAATTCTATATGCAATGAGCAGAGATAGATTCTTGCCTTCGGTTCTGCAAACACTGCATCCCAAATTTAAAACTCCTTGTATTCTAACAATATTTGTAGGAATAATTTGTATTATAGGTTCAATTCTTCTTAATATCTCAACAGCTGCAGAATTATGTAATTTTGGAACTTTTGCTTCTTTTATAATAGTTTGTGTTGCAGTTCTAATCCTAAGAAAAATTGACCCTGATCGCCCGCGTCCTTTTAAGGTTCCCTTGTCTCCTTTTTTGCCGATTCTGGGGATACTTTGCTGCGGAGGCTTAATGATTTATTCAATGCAATTTTTAAAGACATCAAGAATACTTTTTCCAATCTGGGTAATACTTGGTATTGCATTCTATTTTCTATATGGCTATAAAGAACAAAGAAAAGCCCAAAATGAAACCAAAGAGGTAAATAATGGTTAAAAAATTAATATCTAATTTATTAACCAGAAAAACCGCAAAACAACTTATTGAAAGGGCAAAATCCGGTTCACTCAAAAAAACACTTGATGTTTGCGACCTTTTTACAATAGGGATAGGTGCTGTTGTAGGAACCGGAATTCTAACAATAATCGGAACCGCAATTCAAGGCGGACCAGAAAGCTTAGGAGCAGGGCCCGGGATTATAATATCAATGGTTTTAGCTGCTTTTGCCTGTGTTTTTTCGGCTCTTTGCTATAGTGAAATTGCCTCAATAATTCCTGTTTCAGGAAGTGTTTATACTTATACTTATGCTACTTTAGGGGAATTTTGCGCTTGGATTGTAGGCTGGGTTTTAATGCTTAACTATGTAATTGGGAATATTACAGTTTCAAGTTCTTGGTGCGGATATCTAACACAGCTTTTAAAAGGATTTTCAGCTCATCTTCCCTCTTTTATAGTTAACTTTCCGCTCTGGTTGAGATGTGACATTAGAACAATTTATACAATAAGTGAAAAATATGGATTAGATGTACACACTCAAATGCCTTTTATATTCGATAGAATCCCTTTTGCAATTAATTTACCTGTAGTTTTTCTAACAATTTTTTCAACATTAATTCTAATTAAAGGCATAAAAGAATCTACAAGATTTGCTTCAATTATGGTTTGTTTGAATTTATTAACAATATTTTCTTTTATTGCAGTTGGAGCTTTCTATATTAAACCTCAAAACTGGATTCCATTTGCGCCTAATGGTCTAGAAGGCATCTTAATGGGTACTTTTATAATATTTTTTGCATATATTGGATTTGATGCAGTTTCAGCAGCTGCCGAGGAAGCAAAAAACCCGCAAAAAGATTTACCAATCGCAATTCTAGGTACACTTTCTTTTTGCACAGTACTATATGTCTTAGTAGCGCTTGTTTTAACAGGAATTGTACCTATTAATCAAATTAATGCGACTGCTCCGATTGCAGCAGCACTTCATATGATAAACAAAGACTTTTTATCCGGTTTTATTTCCACTGCTGCTGTTTGTGCTCTGGCTTCTGTGTTTTTAATTTGTCAATTAGCTGCCACAAGAATACTTTATGCTATGAGCAGAGACAAGTTTCTTCCAAGGACATTAAGAGCAATTCATAAAAAACACAGAACTCCCCATGTAATGACAATAATTGTTGGGTTGGTAATTATTATTTGCAGTTTGTTTATGGATCTTAATATATCGGCTCAATTATGCAACTATGGAACTTTTACATCTTTAATTGCGATTTGTATAGCTGTAATTATTCTAAGAAAAACAGAACCCAATTTAAATAGACCTTTTAGGGTCCCTTTTGTACCTTTATTTCCAATATTAGGAATTATAACTTGTTCTGCTCTTGTTATTTACTCTTTTAAGCAGTTATCAACCAGTGTTCTTATGTTTTTCTTGTGGATTGTAATAGGAATTATAATCTACTTTGGGTTTAGTTATAGAAACTTAAGAAAAAAATAAATTAATCAATATCTTTAATATCTATTGTAGAAACAGAATCTTTAATTAAAGGTTCATAGGTTTTTAAAACCTTTTTAACCTTCTTAACCTTAACCAAATCTTTAAGAAGTTTGTTTTTTAATTCCTTAATTAATAGAATATTCTCTTTTTCAAGTTCAATTAACTCGAGTCTTGTTTTATAAAGCTCCTCATTTTCTTTGATTTGTTCAAGACGAGGTTTTTCAAAGTGGATTATTTGTCTTAGCAAACTTTCTTTTTGCTGAATTGCAATATCAACACTTTCCCAGTCGTTGGAATTAACTAAATTTTTTATTTGCAAATTTGCCTTTAAAAACTTGTCGTATAGGAGTTTTAAATGATTGTAATCATTAATTCCAAGCACAGTTATTCTTCCTCGTCTTCTTCATCTTCATCATCATAATAATCAATGCTCTGAGCTTGCGTCTGCTCTTTTTGAGCAAGAACAATTGCTTTTTCCCAGGTGGCTTTTAAACTTTTTAAATACTTCAAAACTTCATCAATCGGCTCTATCTCTCTTTTCATATTAGCCTGAATCAATCGGCGGATAAAGTATTCATATAAGCTTGTAAGGTTGTCAACAAGCTGGGGCGCAACTTCTCTATCAAGTGAATTAATAAACTCCTGGATAATATTCTGCGCTCCCATTAAGCTATTGTGTGCATTTTCAATCTCATTATTATTAATAGCAGCTTTTGCTTTATTTAAAAACTGGATAGCTCCATCGTAGAGCATTATTAGTATTTGTTCTCTTGATGCTGTTTCAATACTTGCTTTTTGATACTGTTTAACATATTGGTTCATTTTTTAAAATTTCCTATTGACAATCGCACCCTTGGGCTCCGGCAAAAAGTTAATAAACCGGGCAAGTTCAGATGCATTGATTTTTTGTATGATATTATTGCTGGATTTTTCAACGATCAAAAGTTCATCTTCATCCACTAAAATAGAATACTTATCAACTTTAGATAAATCATATTTTACTGTGGATTCCTGAATATTTGTTTCACTATTTTTGTCTTGTTGAGAAAAATCCTCATTATAATTTTGGTCATGGTCTTTTTGTTTGTTAGACAGCACCCTTTGACTTTGTGACAATCCATCAACTATTTTTTTTTCACTAAAATTAGTTTTATTAGAATTGTTCAACTCGCTGGAATTATTATCAGGAGTGATTCTTAGCTGATTTATTGAAATACCTTCTAAGCCCATGATTTTCTCTTTCGTAAACTATTATAACTTATTTCACATATCACTTAATAAATTATATAATGTATTTATAAAAAAAACCAGATTATGTATAATAAAATACAAAAGGAATTATAAAAATGCAAAAAATGTCTGATTTATTTATTCAAAATATCCAAAACATGCCTATTTGGGCAAAACAAGTTATCGCAAAAGAAATAACAAATGATATTGTAAAAAAATTATCCGATTTTGCAGAACTTATGCAAATGGATGACTTGTTCCAATATTTAAAACCAAAAATTACCTTTAAAGGTAAACAAGAACTTCAAGATAAAACACTAAACCTATCTGAAGCTTATTATTTATTCTTAAAAGATTTGGTGGATGAAAACACGATTTTTGAAACAACAATCAAAAATAACTGGACTCTAGCTGATACTTCCAAGATGTTTATTCGCCTTGGAGAAGAAGAATTTGTGTCTGTTCCTGATTGGCAAAAAAATAAAAATGTTGCTATGGCAATGTTTTTATCAGGAAAAATTAAAACAGGCGAGTTTTTAAAGAAAATTGGAAAAATTGACGCTAATCAGCTGGAACAAGCAATTAGATACCAAAAACAATTAAATGAAGAAGGGCGCCATATTAAAATGGCAAGCATTCTAATTAAAATGGGTTTTATTACCGACAAAGGGCTTGATAGTCTTTTAATTCTCAAAGACGAAGCAAAAAAACGTCTTTCTTTAGGAATCGGATTCACTTCAATTAAGTGCGACAATCCTCAAGATAGTCAAAATCAGGTTTTAAGAATGCAAAAAGAACTGCAAAGACTTGAGAATGAAAATCTTATTATGAAAAAACGCCTTAAAAAACTTTTAAATATCAATGGCTAGTATTTTAGAACCTCAAATATTATTATCAACAAAAAGACACGAAATTGTTGATTGCAGTTATTGGGGGAGCGTTTTTCTTGCTAATTCCAAAGGAATTTATAAACAAATTGGTTATGATAAAACAAAAATTTGTTTTATGCGCTCTTTGGCAAAACCGATTCAAACAAGCATTATTGCTGATTGTAATATTATTAATGATTATAAATTAGAAGATAAAGAAATAGCAATTTTTTGTGCTTCTCATTCAGGAAGCAGACATCATATCAAGATTCTTAAAAATATTATAAAAAAACACAAACTAAAAGTTTCTGATTTGGAGCTCGTTTGTGCAAAACCTTTGGATTTAAGGGGATTCAACGGCAGAAAAACAAAGCTTCATAATAATTGTAGCGCTAAACATATTATGATGATGCTTGTCTGCAAATATCTTGGTTTTGATTCAAGAAACTACACTAATGAAAATCATCCGCTCCAAAAATTAATTTTAAAAAAACAAAACGAACTATCAAATTACAATAGCACAATACTTACCTATGACGGGTGTTCAACACCACTATGGGGTTTACCTTTTGAAAAAATAATCGAGAGTTACTATAGTTTGTTTCATAATAGAAAATATGATATTATTATTAAGTCAATTATAAACAATCCATACACTTATGGAGGTCATGATAGATTGGATACAGAAATTATCCAATTAAGCAAAAAAAGACTTTTTTCAAAAGTCGGTGCAGGCGGTTTTATAATTGTGTATAACTTTAGTAAAGATGAAATTCTCTTGATTAAACTAACTCAGAATAATAATGCAATACGGAAGCTAATAACCCTGGATATTCTAAATAAACTAGGCTGGGTTAGAAGTGAGGTTTCTCAATGGGAATACAATCAAAAAAAACAAAAAGTTGCAAAATATTGTTACGAATTTCAAATTTAGTTAGGTTAAAAAGAAGTATTTGAGTTAGAATATATTTATGTCAGGTGCCAATTATTTAAATTTAAAATCAAGAGTTCAAAAACAACAGAAGAAAAAAATCCGAAAAATCAGATTTTATCATTCTTTTCTAACGATAGTACTTTTGCTTTGTGTTTTTCAAATAAGCTACAGTGCGCTTTTGAATCTTGCTAAAATTGTAGTCTATCAAACAAAAATTACAAAAGCACAGGATTTAAAAGTCCAGGCTGAAACAAGAAACAAACATTTAAAAAACGAAATTAAAAATTTTAGTTCAATGTATAAAGTTGAATCGATTGCAAGGAATAACCTTAAAATGGCTGCTAAAAATGAAGTTTTAATTATCATCAACCAGCCAAGCGAAGATTCTTCTAAAGTTTCAAGGCTTCCTGATAATAAAATTATCAAATTCTTCGAAAACTTTGCTTCTAAATTCAACTCGGATGTAACTGACAAAGTTCCTTATATTTACTAAAACTACTTAACAACCTTAAGCGTTGTTTTTTTATCGCAAATATTAAGAATTGCACTCATAGCAAGTTTTCTTCTTTTTAACATCCCTTTAACAATTAAAGCATTGGAGCTGTAGTAATTTTTATTGCTTGATAGTATTTTAAACATAATTTAACCTGTAGTTTGCTCTTATTTATTTTATCGGTACAATCAATCAATTTCTTTATATTTTATTAAGTAATATTAAGAAAAAATAAAAGAATATATAGGTTGTATAATAAAGATATGAAAAAAGTAAGAATAATAGGGGCAGGTCTTGCAGGTTCTGAAGCTGCAATATATCTTGCCAAAAAAGGATATTTGATAGATTTAATTGAAATGCGCCCTAAGTATCAAACAGGAGCTCATACTACTTCATATCCAGCTGAGTTTGTATGCTCTAATAGCCTTGGTTCATTAGATCTGCTGTCAGCCTCGGGATTGTTAAAAGAAGAGGCGCTAAAACTAGGTTCTGTTCTTATAAAAACTGCAAAAGAATGCTCGGTTCCATCTGGGAATTCTTTATCGGTTGATAGATTCGGTTTTTGCAAAAAAATTAATGATATTATAAGTTCTTATTCTAATATTAATCTAATTACAGATAAGTATGAAAAAATTGACCCTTCAATTCCAACTATTATTGCAACAGGTCCATTGAGCGCTAAAGAGCTTACCCAATCAATAAAAGAAGAGTTTGGATGTGATAATTTCCATTTTTATGATGCTATTGCACCTATTGTCGAAAAAGACTCAATTGATTTTAATATTGCTTTTAAAGCTTCAAGATGGGATAAAGGGGAGGCTGATTTTATAAATTGTCCAATGAATCAACAAGAGTATGAAAATTTTTATAATACTTTGATTAATAGCGAAACAATAGCACTCAAAGACTTTGAAGCATCTTACTTTGAAGGGTGCATGCCAATTGAAGTTATGGCAAAAAGAGGAATTGACACACTCAGATTTGGCCCTATGAAACCTGTAGGTCTGTTTGATAGAAGAATTGAAACTAGCTATAAAAAAAATCAGTTTTATGCAGTTGTGCAGTTAAGACAGGATGATAAAATGGCAAATTTGTACAACTTGGTTGGTTTTCAGACAAACTTAAAGTGGGGCGAACAAAAAAAATTAATCCAAGCAATTCCAGGGCTCAAAAACGCATCAATAACAAGGTATGGAGTGATGCATGCAAATACTTTTGTTAATTCGCCTATGATATTAAACAAATTTTTGCAAACAAAAAAATATAATAATTTATTCCTGGCAGGACAACTAACAGGTGTTGAAGGCTATTGCGAGAGCATTTCAACGGGTTTATTTGCTGCAATAAATCTTGATAAATTTTTAAACAACGAACAAATGATTGAGCTAAACAATGAAACAATGCTTGGCGCATTGGTTGAATATATCACCTTTTCAAATCACAAAAAATTCCAGCCAATCAACTCCAACTGGGGGATAACAAGAGAAATCACAGGAGATAAAAAGAAATTAAAGGATAAACACTATAAAAACGAACTTCGCTCAAAAAGAGCGCTTGAAATAATCAATAAACTAACAAAAGGAGGCAGGATTTGAGATTTTTAACCAACAAGATTGAACAAATAAGCTCCAATAGTGCTGTTTGTTTCATTTATGAAAATGACCAAAACAAAAGTGATCTGTTTAACTACCTTGATAAACTATCTAACAATGAATTATCCAAACAAATTTATGATTATAGAGTCATTAAAGGGAAATTTCAAGAAACAATAAAAATTGCAATAAACGAAACTCTAGTGGTGCTTGTTGCAGGTTTAGGAAAAAAAGAAGAACTTACAAGGAAAAAATTATCCCAATTAGTTGCCGGCTGTGCTCGTCAGCTAAGAAATAGACAATCAATAACGTTTGAATTAATTGATAACTATGCTTTTAGTGATTGTGCACAGAATTTTTCCAAAAGCGATGCAACAAGAATCATCTACACAGCTGCAAGAATAGGTTTGTATGAGTTTCAGAAATACTTGTCCGATAAAAAAACAATGACAGATACAATTGAAATTGTAGATAACAATCTTACTAAAGAAATTGAACAAAACGCACAAATTGGAGCTTATAGTTCTTTTGCAATGAAATTTGCAAAAGATTTAGTTAATGAATCAGCGCAAATTGTAACACCAGACTACATTGCACAAATTGCAGCAGATATTGCCAAAGAGCACAATTTAGAAGCCAAAATTTTTAATAAAAACGAGATAAAAGAGCTCAATATGAATGCTTTTTTAGCAGTCGGACAAGGGAGTGTAAACGAGCCAAAGTTTATCCATCTTATTTATAAACCAAAAACAACTCCAAGGAAAAAAATTGCTCTTATTGGCAAGGGAATCACTTTTGATGCGGGTGGAATGAATATTAAACCCGCTCAATCAATGCTTACAATGAAATCTGATATGTCAGGTGCTGCCAGTGTTTTAGGAATAATCCAAGCAATTGCAAGTTTAAAAAGCGATATTGAACTCCATGTTGTTAGTGCACTATGCGAGAATATGACCTCGGGTTCTGCATATAAACAAGGGGATATTCTAGTTGCAATGAATGGAAAAACAATTGAAGTCGACAATACAGATGCAGAAGGAAGAATAACCCTTGCTGATGCTCTTTGTTACTGCGATAAGCTCAATGTCGATGAAGTAATAGATATTGCCACTTTAACAGGAGCGGTAATTGTTTCATTAGGACACAATATTACAGGAGTTTTAGGCAACAATCAAGAACAAATTGACAGGTTTCAAAAAATCGCTGGGCAATCTTGCGAAAATACCTGGCAAATGCCGATTTTAGATGAATTAAAAGACAATTTAAAATCAGAATTAGCAGATATGAAAAACACAGGCGGCAGAAACGCCGGAACTTCAACAGCAGGATGGTTCTTATCAAACTTTACAAAATCCAATTCCTGGATGCATCTAGATATTGCAGGAACAGCATATCTCGATAAATCAAACAAGGAAACACTTTTTGGTCCAACCGGCGTTATGATTAGAAGTTTAATAAATTATTTATTGGCTTAAGATGCAAAAAATCCTCCAAAAGCTTGGAGGATTTTTTTTAAACATTTTTACTAATTAAAAGAAACTTGGTTTTTTAACACTTTGCGGGTTGCTTGCCTGCATTGTTTCCCAATTAGCTGCCATTATTTTCTTAAATGATTTTAAAGCTGTATCTTCTAATTCGCCCAATTCTTCAGCATTAATAATCAACTCTCTTAAAGGAAGCAATGCTCTTTGATCTCTTAAAACACCAAGAGCGGCAGCTGCACCTGCTCTAACAAGATCGTTTTCTTTTGAGTTTTTCATAACTTCAATCAAGGAAGGAACAGCTTTTTTATCATTAAGCTTTCCTAAGGAAGTAACGGCATAAATTCGAACATTAACCCATTCGTCATTAAGCATTCCAATAATTTTATCTACACACTTAGGATTGCCAATTTCACCTAATGCACGAGTAGCATCACAGCGAACGTTAACTTTTTCATGGTCTAAAGACTCAATTAAAGCATCAGTTGCAACATCACCAATTTCAATCAAAGCTTCAGTTGCGGTAATACAAACCTGAGGATTTTCATCATTAAGTGCTTCAACTAATGGTTCAACTACAATGTCACCGCCTAATCTGCCTAAAGCACGGGCTGCTCTAACTCGAACATCAACATTTCTATCTAATCTTAAAGATTCAATCAAAGGCTCAGTTGCTGTAGTATCGCCAAGTTCACCTAAAGCACGAGCAGCATACAAACGAACAGAACCGTTTTTATCGTTTTTAAGAACATCAATCAAAGGCTCAACAGCTGAAAAATCCCCCATTTCACCAAGGATTCTTGCAGCATTATATCTAACTTTTTCAGAATTAGAAGTTTTTAAATCCTTAACCAACTCATCAAAAGATTTTTTTGCAGACTTTTTACGATTGTTCACACTAATTGTCATTGTTTTCCTCCAATAACATTCACACACTATTACCTACATATATTATAAAAACATTTTGTTTATATTAATTGACTTTTTTCTATTGCTAATTTTAATTTTTGTAACGAATAATATTTTTTATAATTAATTTTCAAATTCATATTTAAATTTTCTTGAACACTGCTTAGTTATATTAGCATTTTTTTAAGTGTTTGTCTTACATTATTTGATTTAGAAGCTAAATTTTAATAATTATTTAAGTAAATTAACCGAACAATACTAATAAATAGGGATAATAAATTTAATATTTCTTAACATAAAATGTAATATTATTTTGCACTCGTGTACAATTGACACTAATAATAAAAGTTTAAAATATTTTAGATGCACTTTTTTAAGATGCATCATTATAAAATATTAAAAAATTGTTATAAAAATACAATAAAAAAGGTCTTTTAAATAAAAGACCTTTTAAAAATGCCCTGGGCCAGACTTGAACTGGCACGAAGTTATTAGCCTCATCGGATTTTAAGTCCGACGTGTCTACCGATTCCACCACCAGGGCAAAAATCAACTTTTGCGAAAGAACGCTCAATTATAGTACAATAAAAAAAAACTATTGTCCAGCGTTTTTTTCAATTATTGCATTCATTGCTTCAACCATTTCATCAACATCGATTCCATGGACCTTAGCACCTGCTTCTAAATTTTCAAATCTTGCTGCAGCACAGCCAATGCAACCCATGCCATACTGAGCAAAAACCTCCAGTGTTTCAGGATGAGTTGTAACTATATCCATAATTCCTTGATCTTTTGTAATTTTTTCCATAATTTTTGCCTTTTTTAATATTTACATTAATAAAATACCATGGACAATAAAAATAATACAACATTTTATTCAATTGGTTTAAAGTCAATAAAAAAAAGAGAACTTAAAAGCAAACTTAGCTTTAATTCAAAGCATCTTAGGCTGCTATTGATCAGACTCAAAGTTCTTTTTGAGTAACTTTTCAAAATCCGAAGGCTTGATATCTTGAATAAAATCTTTAAATTCTTGAGCTTCCTGCTCGTCTTTTTCAACATCTGTTGAAATAAGCCCAGTAGCTAAAACCGGAGTTGTAACAAAAATCGGAACATCTGCCCTTAGCGCTATAGCTATAGCATCAGATGGACGAGAGTCAATTTGTAATTCTTTATCAAGTTTTTTGTTATGCATATAGATTGTTGAAAAATAAGTTTGATCATCAACATCATTAATTTCGACTTTTGTTATTTGATACTCTGATTGATCAGCAATATCTAAAAACAAGTCATGCGTCATAGGACGAGTTGAAGGGATGTTTTCAATTTTTCTAATTATTGCACTTGCTTCCGCAGATCCAATCCAAATAGGCAAAGCACGTCTATTTTCAACATCATTCAACACAACAATAGGTGAACCCGTTCTTGTGTCAAGAGCAATACCCATTACTTTCATTTCAATCATTTAAAGTTCTCCTTTTTATGACTTCAAAATTATAGCATTAAAATATTTTTTTTGAATTAAATTAATGTTTAAGATTGATATCATCAAAAATTGACTTGGCAAGTTTATCAAGTTCAGCTTCCTGATTGGACTTAAGGGTGGATTTTAAAGTGAGTTTATCCTCAATTATCTTAGTCCCTTTGAGTTTTGCCAGTTTATCAGCTATTGAACAAGCACAATTAGGCACCCAAGAACCATTTTCAATCAGCGCAAAGGTTCTATTTTGAAGATTATGGTGAATAATATCATTAATAAAATTTTCCATAGTAACAAAAATATTGTTATTATAAGTTGTTGTCGCAAGAACAATATGGGAATATTTAAAAGCATCCGATAGAACATAGGAGCTGTGTGTTTTTGAAACATCATACATTTTTATATTCCTAACCCCCAATTGAGCAAGTTTAGATGCAAGAACAGAAGATGCATTTTCCGTTGCCCCATATACACTTGAATAAGTAATTAAGACAGAGTTAATTTCAGGTTTATAATTAGCCCAGTGCGAATACTTATCAACTAAAAGAGGAATATTATCCTTTAGAATTAACCCATGCAAAGGACAAATCATTTCAATTTCAAGATTGGAAGCTTTTTTAAGAAGATTATTCACCTGCAGCCCGTATTTACCTGCAATATTAGTATAGTATCTTCTATATTCATTTATTTTATCAGCTATATCAACCTCACAATCAAAAATATTACCGTTTAATGCTCCAAAGGACCCGAAAGCATCAGCTGAAAATAGAATTTTATCTGTTTTATCATATGTCACCATAACCTCAGGCCAATGAACCATAGGCGCCATAATAAAGGTAAGTTCATGGCTGCCTGTGTTGAAAACATCGCCTTCTTGAACGACAACAAACTTGGGTGAATTTTGTTCGTTGAATGCAAAGAATTGATAGAGCATATCTTTAGTTTTTTGATTACAGATAATTTGAATATTATTATATTTTTCGACAACATCAGCGATTAAAGCACTATGGTCAGGCTCTAAATGGTTAACCACAAGATAATCTAGCGGTTTATCACCCAAAACAAACTCCAGATTCTCAAAAAAACGGGTTCTTTCGTGCTTATCAACAGTGTCAAATAGAACTGTTTTTTCATCCTTTAACAAGTAAGAATTATAACTAACCCCTTCATAAAGAGGATAAAAACTTTCAAAAATACTAATTTTTCTATCACTCACGCCGATATAATATAAATCTTTGTTTATTTGTCTTGTGTTGTGCATTTTTTTACCTTTCCTAAAAAATATAAATTATTCTATCACAAAAAAACTAAAAAGTTAGTTTAATATTAGACCCAAAAGGAGTTTTTATAGCAATTATTTGATTAGGGATTCTTGATTTCAGCTCATTAACATGGGAAATTAATCCGATTAATCGATTATTATAACTGAGCGAAGAAATTACATCAAGAGCAATATCAAGAGATTCAGAATCCAAAGAACCAAAACCCTCATCAATAAATAAAGCATCAATATTTATGGTATTAGAAAACCCGGATACGCACTGCGATAATCCAAGAGCCAAAGCTAAAGATGCCTTAAAAGATTCACCACCGGATAGAGTTTTTGTGTCTCTTTTTTTATAAGTATGATAATCAAATACTTCAAGATCAAGCCCTGTTTTAATACCAAGATTTACAGTATCTTTTTTCCTTAATAATTCAAATTGATTTAAAGTCATGACTTTAAAAATCTTATTGGCATAATAAAGCACCATATCAAGATAATAACTTTGAATATATTGCTCAAAAGCCACTCTTGGTTTGCCTTTTAGGCTTCCATTAGCGCAATCGCTAAGAATCTTATAATTTGAATAAACCTTATAAAGCTCACTATAGTTTCTATAATCGATTTCAATTTTTTTTATTAATTTAACATTAGAATCAATCCTTGATGATAAAGTTTGATAATCGTTTCTATATTTAGAATTAGTATCAAGAATACCATTTATCATATTCTCAATTTTTTTATGCTTTTTAATATCAATACAAGATAAACTCTCAATTTGGTTTATTAGGAGTTCTTTTTTAGATAAATACCCTTCCAGAATCGAATTTTCCTTAAGATAACCTGAACTTATAAGATTAATTTGATTATTAAGACAATCAATTTGATTTTTGGTTTTTTTGTAGATTGAAACTATATTTTTCGAATTTTTTAAT
Source organism: uncultured Vampirovibrio sp. (assembly GCA_910577635.1). Taxonomy (GTDB): domain Bacteria; phylum Cyanobacteriota; class Vampirovibrionia; order Gastranaerophilales; family Gastranaerophilaceae; genus RUG14156. The sequence goes on from CAJTNR010000007.1 coordinate 69,631, forward strand.
CCTATTTTTAATGTTTCAATCCTAGTTTTAATACTTACTAATTCAAGGTTTAGTTTTTGTATTTGGTTTTTAGTTTTTTCAATTAATGAGCAAATACCATCCAGTTCTTTACTATAGTCCAATTCAAGGGGGATTTTTTTTGCAAAAGCAAGTTTATATCTTGTTTTAAGAGCATTAAATTCAGTTTGTTTTAATTTGGTTTTTTGAGCTAAAACCGCACAAAAAGAAGCTTTCTTATTTAAAAGTTCTTCTTTTTTTCTAAGTTCTTTTTTTAATCTGTCAATTAGTTCTTTTGTAGTTTCTTTATTAGTAATAACAGCTTTTTTAGGATGATTTTTTGACCCGCAGACAGGACAGGGGGTATTATCTTTCAGCAAAGAAGCAAGGACACCTGCTTGATTAGATAAATAAGACTGATATTTTTTTTCATAGTCATTATTATCAAGGATATATTGTTTTTGCAGCTGTGTAAATTCCTTTTTTTCTTGTTCTAATTCTTTTTTGCAATTAATATAAGTTTGATATAGATAGTTAAGATGTTCTTTTTTAATTTTTGTTTTTTTAATGATTAGCTCTTTTAGTTTTAAATCAAGGTTTTTTAGCTCTTCGTTTTTATTTTCAAGAGCAGCTCTTGAAGCTTTTATTGAATTAATTTTTTCAAAATCAGCACTTAATGATTGAAACTTTGTTTTTAAATTATCGAGTTTAAGTTGTTTTTGATCAAGAGTTAAATAAGCTTTTTTTATAGGATAGAAAACTTTTTTTTGAAGCAATATCGCTTCTTTAACTAAAACAAGCCTGTTTATTAGAGATTCTTTATTTTTTATCTTTTCAAGCTCTTTTTCAAGTTCAATATAAGTCAATTCTAACTTTTTAATTTTATTATAAATTTTTTCTTTACTTTTAATGTCTTTAATATTTTCCTTCTTGACTTTTTTTATAAAACTTTCCACTTTGTAAAGTTCTGTGGTTTTATTATAAACTTCAATCGCTTCTTTAATATCTTTCCTGTCATAATTAAGCATTGATATAGAATTTACAAGAACACTATTTAAATTATCGAGATCCTGTTTATAGTTTAGTGTTTTATCTTTTAATTTTAGCTGAAAATCCAGACAATCAGCAGTTTTAAAGATATTTCTAAAGATTTCTCCTCTGGTTTTAGTATCAGCATTAAGAAGCTTTAAAAATTCCCCTTGCGCTAATAGTGCAATCTGTGAAAACTGGTTTTTATTGACCCCTAAAAGCTCCAGTATGAACTCATCAACCTCTTTAACCCCAGCAATAAGTTTGTTGTTAGGAAGTTTTATCTGCGCTTTGGGAGGCTGCACTAAAACGCCAGCTCCTCTTGTCTTTTTCCTTTCTTGGGAAGGATATCTTGTAATTATATACCTTTCATTATTGTACAAAAACTCAAATTCTACAAAACTAACTGTATTGTTTGTTGCATAATGGCTTCTTAAGGATGAATTTCCTCTTGCAGCAGTCGAAGCAGAGCTAAAAAGAGCATAGCAAATTGCATCAAAAATTGTAGTTTTTCCTGACCCGCAAGGTCCGCAAATAAGGTAGATATTATTTGTACCAAGTTTTTCAAATGGAATAACAACTTTGTTTAAATACGCTCCAAAAGCTTGCATTGTAAGTTTAAGAGGAAGCATTAATTATCTCCCTTACAATTTCTTTTTTCTTTGAATCAATACTAAGTCCAATTTGGGTTTTGTAAAAATCTAAAAAATGATTATAAATTGTTTTTTCTTTTGTGTAATCGTTTTTTAAAGTAAAACCTTTTTGTCTTGTATATTCATTATCAAATTCAAGAATCATGATATTAGGATAAATTGCAGATAGTGTTTTTTTAGCATCAAATAAATTATTATCAAGTAAGATAAAATGAATATAGTCATCAACTTTGATTTTTGAATAAAATTTTTCATCCAAAAACTGGTCTAAATACCCTCTGTATCGGACTAAGTCGTGTTTTGGGATAATATCTTTATAGCTCAATTTCAGATTTTTATCCTTATCGAATTCAAAAATTGTAAATTTTTTCTTTTGATTAATTTCACTAAAAGAATACTTAAGAATTGACCCAGAATAGCGGATTTTATCCAATCCCGCTTTTTGAGGACAATGCAGGTGCCCCAGTGCAACATAATCAAATTTTTCAAAGAGTCCGTAATCAACTGAATCAACTCCTCCGACGCTTTTTTGCTCGCTATCTGATAGTATTATTCCTTTGGTTGATACAAACTGATGAGAAAGAAGAATATTGATTTTTTTTCTATCAATTGTTATTGAATCAAGAACCTTTTTAATTGCAGCATTATAGTCATTAGAATCAAGATTGGGATAATAGTTTTTTATAATCATAGGATTTAAATAAGGCATTAAATGAATGCAAATATCATTATCAACTTGAATTGATTGAATTTTTCCTTCAAAATTATCTGAAATGAAGATATTAGCTTTTTTTAGAAGCGGATTAAGATAAGAAAGTCTTTGAGAGTTATCGTGGTTGCCTGAGATTATAAAAATATTCGTTTTTGTATCATTCAGCCTTTTTAAAAAATCTCCGAATAATTCTAAAGCTTGCGTGTTAGGAATGGATTTATCAAAAATATCACCTGAAATCAGCACTGTATCAATTTCTTCATTAACTAAATCAACAATTTGTTCAATAACAAACTTTTGATCATCAATCATTGATATATCATTAACTCTTTTTCCTAAGTGCAAATCCGCTAAGTGAAGAAATTTCATAATCTTATTAAAACATTAAAATATTAACTAAATTGTAAAGAATTATTAATATTAGTATAAAAATTCTAAGTTTTGCTGAAAAAAATCCGATAACTATTAAAGTTGACAATAAAGGAATAATAATTAAGGAAATTGTGTATGAGTGTTAATTCAATTAATATTTCAATGGGAGCTTCATATGGAGCCTATAATCAAAGATTAACTCAAGAAACAAAAAACAAGTTAATCGAACTTGGCATACCATTTGATAACACTATTTCAGAACAACAAGGCCAGAATCTTATAAAAAACGCACAAAAGAGTGCCAATTCGAACAATAACACCAAAAAAGACGACAATCAATCAAAGAATGACTTGTTTGATCAAGCAAAAGCACTAGCACAAAAACTGGGTATTAATGTTAATAAAGAAGCAGACTTTAATTCTCTTATAAAAATAATTGAATCAATAATCACTCAAAAACTTGAAGCTAATAAAAACAATGAAACTGCACTTAAAGAGCTTCAAAATTTAAGTCAGGAACTTGCATCAATTCAAGCAGAAGCAAACGGATCAAGCGGTTATAACAATACAAATCAAGTTCTTATGACAAGTCTTGAGCTGTTGGGTCAATATAATAAAAATTTTTTAAAAAAAGTATAAATTAGTGGAAAAATTAATACTTTCACTATGAGCTCCATTATTGTTTCTGGTTATACCAGCGTAAACTCCAAAATCCATTACTTTGGATTTAAAAGGCGAAATATTCAACCCAATGTCATGGTCAGTTGAATAACTCTGAATATTAACTTTATTATGAAAGCTAAGGGATAATATATCGTTAATATAAATGCTTGGAGTAAAGTAGAGTTTTCTTGATGTCGGGTTCTGGTCAATTCCTCGGTAGTTTGTTTCAAGGCCGCCTGCAAAACCAAGACTTTTATAAGGATGGTACTCAGCTCCCATTAGAATCTTGTAATCGTTGCTATTATACTTATTTCTGGTTTTAGAAGTATTCTGAACAAAACTGAAAGAATCATTAACAGGAATAATAGTTTTAGAATCAACTTTTTTAAAGCTTTCCTTATAAGGATTAACATTAGAATCATTCTCAACTCTAAGTTTAAAAGGTTCTAAGTCAACTGCACTTACTTGATCAATTTCAAGTTCTATTGGTTTTTCTTTCTTTTTTTCTTTATTATCCTGCGCGCATTCAATCAGATAGTCAAAGTATGCTTCTGAGTACAAATAATCGTTTTTGTATGCTTCTTTTTGACTTCCAATACCAATATTACAAGTCATTACAAAAAAAAGTATTAAAATTAAGCTGATTTTTTTCATAGGAATAATATTATAGTTTTAAAATTATATTTTTTCAATTTAATTAGAATATGATTTTATAATTTGTTCAAGTTTTTCTATTGCAAGATTAGAATCTATTGTTTTTTTAGCTAATTCAATCCCATCAATTATTGAAGGAGCTTTTTTTGCAATATAAAGAGCCATAGCACTATTAAGTACAATAGCACAATAAGAAGCGTTTTTAGTTTTGTTCTCAAACACATCTTTAATTATAAGAGCGCTGTGAGAAATATTGTCACATTTAATTTCATCAATTGAATGGTTCTTAAACCCTAAAAGTTCAGGGGTTAGTGTATAAGTAAAAATTTTATCCTTCCAGGCTTCTGCTACATATGTTTCAGATTCAAGTGAAATATAAGGAAAATTATTTTTTGCACTCATAACTAAACTATTTGAGTTTTTAAGCTTTAAACAAAGAAGTGCAATTTTTTCAACTAACTCCCCTCTATTTACTCCTATAACCTGATTTTTAGCTCCGTATGGATTAAGAAATTTGTCAATTATAGAAAAAATATTATCAAAAGTCAGGTTCTTATCAACAATGGAACTATATTTATAATACGGCTCATTCTTATCCAGTAAAAAATAGCCAAAACAAAGTCTTTCAAAGTTATTAAGAGTTTTATTGAAAAAATTTTCACTAAAAAAACTTAAAGTTTGGAATGCTTTATCCATATTAAATGAATACTTAAGCACCCCTAAGTTATTAGCAGAACAAATTATATCAACAGCAAAAGAAATATCAATTATAGAGCTATCCTCATTCATTGTGATATTCTCAATTAAATTATCACAAGAATAAGGAAGATTAATTTTTTTTACAAAACCTCTTGATGCATCAATTGAATAAAAAAGTTCTTCCAATGTTTCAGGTTTTGTTTTAAGAGCAGTAAGGAAAGAAGAGGTTTGAATCGGAGTTGCGATTCCTGATAAAATTTCCTCAAAAACTTCATAGATAATAGTAGATTCAAGGTCATTTTTACTCAATAGTTTGTTAATTGCAGAATTTATCATAAAATAATATTAACATAATATTATTTTTTTTAATATATTTGCTTGCAAAATAAATATGTTTATAGTTTGATAGAATTAAGACAGTACTATAACAAAAAGGAATTTAACAAAGTGGTTAAAATCAGACTTAAAAGACTGGGTTATAAAAAGAATCCGAGCTACAGAATAATTGCAATAGACAGCCGTTGTAAAAGAGAAGGCGCTCCTATTGAAGAATTGGGTTTTTATAATCCTAAAACAAAAGAAATGAAATTGAACGTTGAAAGAGTTCGTGCAAGACTTTCACAAGGTGCGCAGGCAACCGAAACTGTTATGTATTTAATCAACAACTCAAACGAAGACGGCACTTTGAACTACAAAAAACCTGAAACCAAAAAGCTTTCTAAAAAAGCGCAAGCTAAACTAGAAGAAGAAAAAGCGCAAGCGGCAGCCCAAGAAGAAGCGGCAGCTGCAAGCGAGGCATAGAAGTTTTTAGAACACTCAAAGAGCCTCGAAAAAACTCGAGGCTCTTTTTTTATACAAAATATTAAAAGGATTAATTATAATGGAAACCACAGAAAATAAAATATCTATTAAACCAGCTGAAAGAATAAGTTCAATGCCTAAGTATATTTTTGCTCAACTGGCAGAACTAAAGCAGCAAGCAATAGCCAATGGAGTTGATGTAATTGACATGTCAATCGGAAACCCGGATGGCGCAACTCCTGATCCTGTTGTTAAAGTCGCACTTGAAGCTATTCAAAATCCAATCAATCACGGCTATCCGAATTTTCGAGGAAAACCAGAGTTAAGACAAGCAATCTCTGATTGGATGAAAAAAAGATATTTTGTTGATATTGATCCTGATTGCGAAGTTCAGACTTTAATTGGAGAAAAAGAAGGATTAGCAAATATTGCACTAACATACACTAACCCTGGGGATATTAATATCATTCCTGATCCTTATTATCCGGTTTTATGCAGGGGCACTTTAATTGCAGGAGGAAAACCCTTCTTTGTTAATTTAAAAGAAGAAAATCGTTTTTTGATTGATTTAAACGATATTCCAAGTGATATTGCAAAAAAAGCAAAAATGTTTTTTATTAACTACCCTAACAACCCCACAGGCGCAGTTGCACCTAAGAGTTTTTTAAGGGATGTTGTCAATTTTTGCAGAGAAAATAATATTCTTCTTATATCTGATCTAGCTTATGGGGAAGTATGTTTTTCCAATTATCGTCCTTATTCAATTTTTAATATTGAAGGAGCTAAGGATATTGCAATGGAGTTTCATTCTTTTACAAAAACCTTTAATATGGCAGGCTGGAGGTGCGGTTTTGCAGTTGGCAAAAAAGAATTTATCTCTAATTTATACTCAATGAAGTCCAATATTGACTATGGAACTTCAACAATTGTTCAAGACGCTTGCATAGCAGCACTTACAATGCCTCAAGAATATGTTAAAGGGATTATGGATAAGTATGATGCAAGAAGAGAAATTGTCGCTAAAGGATTTTCAGACCTTGGTTTCTATGCTCCTCGAAGCGATGCTACGATGTATTTTTGGATAAAAATTCCATCAAGATTTAACAGCTCAATGGATTTTTGCAAATACGTACTTGATAAAACAGGGGTAATGCTGACTCCAGGAAGTGCTTTTGGAGAAATGTCCGATGATCACTTTAGAGTCTCTTTAGTGCAGCCAATTCTAAGACTGCAAGAAGTTTTTAAAAGACTAAAAGAAGCAAATATAAGATACGAATGATAAAACCAATATTTTTTGCAAATATAAAAAAACAGCCGTTAAGGATAAACTCGGGATTTTTAGCTAAAACAAAACCACTGCAAGTTGATAGTGTTTTTTTATCCGGCAAAACCGGCAGTCCTAAGTTAAATTTCGTACAAAAATTTTTATTGAATCAAAAAATTAAAAACTCAACTCAAATTCTACAAAACTTTGAAGAAGGATTTTTTTCAAAAACAAGAAGCCTTAAAGAAGCTATGATATTTGAAAAAAATAAAAAAATATTAGAAAAAATGGCTTCTTTAAGAAATTTATCAAAGCAGAATAGAATTGATTTTTATAATATTTTAAAACAAGATTTTTTTAATGATGATTTAAGCGAAACTATTCAAGAAAAACTATCAATTGAAGAACTGTCTTTAATTCAACAAAAAGCCAAAGAAAGATACTTTTCGCAAAAAAATATCAAATCTTTTAATTTATTAGATTTTAATGACAGTTTAGCACCTGTGGACAAAAATTCTGAATTCAGAAATAAAAAAGTAATTTTAAGTATTATCAAAAAACAAAATCCTGAATTGCTATCGATTTTTGAACATGGCGAAAAAATAACTCTTGATAACAGCTTAATTAGAACATATTCAAAAGAAGGAGAGTTCTATGACCTTCCTTATAAATTTGCAATTGGTATTAATAATCAAAAACAAACAAAGGGAAATTCATACATTAAAGAAACTATTCCTGAAATTTTTAAAGGAATTAAAGAAACAGAACTTTTTTCATCATTGGATGCACTTTCTTTTATCTTAAGAAAAGAAGGTTGTCTAGAGCAAGATTCTGCTATTAGATTCAAAATTGCAAATATCGGCTACAGTGCTGATTTTATTAAAACCGGAGCAGAAAAAAGCGTTTATAGAATTAATAAAGAAGATGATTGTTCAAGTGTTATTATAAAAATTTATAATCATCCTAATGCGATAGGCTCAAGCGATATTTTTGGAAATATTGCAATTGAAAGAGAAGCAACAAGAGCAAAATGTTCAGACATTGCAAAATTTTTCTTTGCCAATCCCTTAAATGAAAGCTTTCAATCGAAAAACAATGAAATTTTTCAAAAGGGTTCCTGGGAAATTGTCGAAGATGTTAGCAGTAAAAATTGTTGTCATTCACTAAATAATTTTTTACATTGGCTCGCTGATAAGGGTTTGTGGTGTTATGATATTAAAAAAGAAAATAATAAAAACGGGTTCTTTATTGATTTTGGCTTTATTGCACCTTGCAATATGGATGATGCAATAAAAAGACAGACACTGAATGCAAGAAGAAACATACACATTAACAAGCTTTTTGAAAGCTATAAAAACGGCAAAACAACAACTGAAATTTTTGAAGAACTGCAAAAAGTTTAAGCTTCACTCTAAATATTCACTGAATTTTTTATTAATATCAAAATAATAGCCGCATTCCTTAAGGGGTTTAAGTCCTCCATATATTAACTCAGGCATGATATTAGGATAATCCCTGCAATAAATTGGGCGAATAGGATAAATTAAACATTTGTTATTTTTAGATAGAAATTTGCATTCAAAAGTCAGAGCTCCATCTCTAAAATGCGCTTCATCTTTAATTATGCCTGAAATTCTAAAGTGTCTGTAACATTTGTACTTTTTTTGCATTTTTTCAAAAAGCGCTCTATCTTTAACATAGCCTTCTTTTGTTGAAAAAAGAATATTTTTGCAGCAATAGCCGCATTTTTTGCATTTACCTTTAAGAACATACTTAGAGGAAAAAAGTTTGTTTTTTATATCAAGAAAAATATCTTCGAAAAAAATTTTAATATCTTTAATCATCAATCACCCGAAACTCATCTATTGCCAGCCATTGATGAAGATTTGTTATATCAAATACCTGAATATAGTACTTGCCTTTTGAAGCTAGAACAAAATAATCAGTATAGGAATATTTATCATTTACTTTTTTTGTTAAGTTTCTAATTCTTGTATATCCTCCAATATGAGCGTTATCATCTTGTTTTATAATTTGATATTTAATATAGTCAGATTTAAAACCCTTTGGATTATAAATTGTAAAATAAATTCTTGAGTTGACAGCAAAAATATTGTGACTTGTAATTGTATTATTATACGCTTCAACAACCGTCGGATCATAAGAAGACATAATAATCACAGGTTTATTTTGTTTTTTTGCATAAGCTGCAATTGAAACCAGTATAGATAATAATATTGTTAATAAAACTTTTCTCATTGAACCAGTTTATCATACAAAGTCTTAACTTTAATTTGAACTTGAGATTTTAAGTTAACATCATCTGTTGATTCAATAAATCTTTCATAAGCAAAAATTGCATCTTTATAGTTATCCATAACATCATAGATTAAACCTTGAAGATAAAAGTAGTCCGGTTCATTAACATTTAAGCTGATTGCTTTGCTTATATTTTCAGCAGCTTTTTCGTATTGCTTAAGTTCATATTTTATTAAAGATTTATTATAATAAAGCTTATCATCATTCTTATCAATTTCAATTGCTTTATCAATAGCGGCATCTGCGCTTTCGTAGTCTTTTAGTGCAAGCAGAGCTTGAATGTAACCGTTTAATAGCTCAATATTGGTATTATCCAGTGAAACCGCCTGTTCAAAGTAGTTTCTGGCATAAGTGTTCATTCCAAGAGCCAAAGAAGTATATCCAAGACCGCTATAAACCCTTGAATCATTATGAGAAGAACTCGAAAGCTCTAAAAACAATGTTCTGGCTTTTTTGACATCTCCTTTTTGCGCATAATCCTGCGCCATTTTAAGTTGATTTTCAAAAATATCATTTTTTATATCAGTCTGATAAATCCTGTTTTTGGATAACTCGGATTCATCCACCTTAAGAAGCTGATTATAGAGTGTTGAAGCTTCTTGATATTCATTAAGATTCGATTTAACTACAGCTTTATTATACAAAGCAACATAGTTATTTTTATTGTTGAGCAGAAGCTCATCATAATTTTTTAAAGCTTCTTTAAAGTTTGCATTATTCTGATAGCTTCTTGCAAGTTCGAGTTTCAAAAACTCATCATTAGGTTTTTCCTTAAGAGCTCTTTCCAAGACACTAATTGCGCTTTTGTAATCCTCGTTTTTAGTATACAAATTAGCCAGATTAGTATATGCACTGATATAGGATGGATAATGTTCTATAAAAATTTTGTATTGTTCTATAGCTTTTTTATCCAAGTTCTTTTTTGTTAACAAAACTCCATAATCAAAACGAATTGAATGTAAATCGCTGTCTAATTCAAGCGCTCTTTGAAAAGACACTAAAGCTTCATCCAGTCTGTTTTGTTTCATTTGGGCAATTCCAAGATTACCATAGCTCATTGCATCATTTTTATTTATGCCGACAGCGCTTTTAAAAGCGATTTCAGCTTTTGGATAGTCGCCTTTTCTCAAAAGCGCAAGACCATAATTAGAATAATCCTTAAAATCCTTAGGATTTGATCTAAGAGCAAGAGCAAAGTATTGTATTGCACTGTCATAGTCTTTTTCATCCATATAAATATTTGCTATTGCACATTTTCCTTCAATATTATCCGGATATGCATCTAAAAACTGCCCATAAGCTTCAATTGCTCCTTTGGAATCATTGAGAAGAGCTTTAGCGTTTGCAATATTTGTATAATTATACTTATATTCAGGCATGATAAATTGAGCTTTATCATATTGTGCAAGTGCATTTTTATAATCATATTTCTGCATATATAAATTGCCAAGGCTGATGTATAAAAAACCATCCTGAGGTCTTATTGATATTGCTTTTTGATAGGCAGATATGGCTTCATCATATTTACCCATGTTCTGATATAAACCAGCAAGTTTTATATTCAAAACTGCATCATCAGGAGAATATTGCAGTGCTTTTTGAATATGACTTAGCGCTTGCGGGAGATTTCCCTCTTGTTCCTGTAATAGTGCGCTATTATAAAGCTTATTAGACTGAGGGTTCATTTTTGCGAAAGAAACCTGAGCTGCCAAACTAAAACAAATTAAACCGTAAACTAAAAATTTCTTTTTCATAGACAATATTATTAAACTTATTAGAAGAAAATGCAACTATTGATTTATTTATTTTAATAAATTTTTGTATTAGAATAGAATTGGATAAATATTGAGGTATTTTTTGCAATCATACGGTTATAAAAAATTTAATAAAATTTTTTCTTTGTGCTTATTAGTTCAGTTAAGCGCTTTTTGTTTTGCTGCAGCAAACTACAGCACTAAAGAATTTGATTCTATAAGACAAGAATTATCTATTCAAAAAAACAAAAATTCAAAAGATTATATTAAAACAAAAGAAAAACTGGAAAAATTCCTAACAAAACACGAAATCAACTATTCTGATTCTTTTCGCATACAAGATATTGAAAGATTAATTTGCGAACAAAAATACGATATTGCCTTATGGGAATTAAGTGAACTAATTGAAAATAATACTGAACTTAGCAAAGCTTATGAGCTGACAGCAGATATCTACACAATAAACTACAAAAATCAAAAACGAGCTCTGGAATACTACAAAGCATCAATTCAATGCGACAAGGAAAACTTGAGTGCTGTATATAAACTTGCAAAACTTTACTTTAGGGAAAATAAAAATGTTCTTGGAATTGAGTATTTAAAACATATTGTCAAAAAAACAGACAATAAAGGATTACTTCAAGAAATTGAAAATCTAGTCCAGAATGGAATTACACCAGCAGATAATTTTGAAGCAAATAATCTTTATGAAATTCTAGGTTTAATTTATGTTAAACTAAACAAAGTTCAAGACTCCTATGGCGCCTTTGATAAAGCAATCAATGAAAACAATAACGATATTTACTTAAAGTACTACTTTGGAGACCTGTTATTTGAAAACAAAGAAGATGATAATGCCTTAATAGTGTATGATTCAATTCTCAAACAGAATCCTTATGATTCTCAAATTAGAGCAACTAAAGCAAAAATTCTTGCCAAAAAAGGCGAGATTCTAAGTGCAGATAAAGAATACATGACAATTCTTGACCAATACCCTAATTCAAATCAGGCAAAGTATGGGATTTACAAGCTTTATGAAAATAAACTAAGCATTGATAAAATATTAGAAAAAATAAACCATAATAAGCCTAATTACAAACCTACTGTTAAGGAATATATGGCTTTTGCAAAATTATTAGAAGAGCTAAATGATTACACAGGTGCTGATAATTGCAGATATTATGCTAACAAACTGCAAGAAGCATCCAAACCCAAGCCAAAACCTGCTCCTGCATTAAAAAATAAGACAACTAAGAAAAAAATAGAAGAAGAAAGAACAAAAAAACAACCCATTCTTAAAGAAAAACTTGAACTAGAACAAGAAAAAAAAGAAGAGCAGATAATCAAGCCTCCAAAAGAGCAGCCCAAAGAAGAGGTTCATAGCGAAGTATCCAAGAATGCTAAAAAGTATCCTCAATACCAAGTTATTCTTGATAAATATTTAAGCATTGAAAACAAAGATGCCAGCATTTACATTGCAATAGCTAACACTTATAAGCTTATGGAAGATCCTTATAATGCTCTTAAAAACTACAAAAAAGCTCTTAAATTAGCGCCTCAGAACTCCGATATTTACTACAATATTGGTTTAACATATATGGAGTTAAACAGCAATGAAACAGCTAAAAGTTATCTTAATAAATCAATTAGTTTAAACAATGATAATACAAAAGCAAAAAAACTTCTTGCTTTTGTTGACCAAAAACTTGTAACAAAGCTTCTTAATAAAGCTTATAGCGCTTATGAAAATAAAAGATATGTTGAAGCATTTGATACTCTTAATGAAGGGTTAAAAACTTATCCGGACAATGCTCAAATTTACTACTACAGAGCTCTTGTTTGTGATGCAATGAATAGAAACGCAGCACAGATTATTGATTTACAAAAAGCAATAGAGCTTGATCCTTCTTTTTATATGGCTTATTATCAGCTGGGCAAGGCCTATGAAAAAATTAATGATGAAAGAAGCGCTCTTGTAATTTATGAAAAATTCTTATCAATTGAACCAGAGGAAAAAGAGCTCATTAAAGAAGTGCAGAAAAAAGTTCTTATCTTGGGTAAAAAATATTATTAAGGAACTAGTTTTATGGAAAAAACAGCTATTATAATACCAGCTCGATACAACTCAACAAGATTAATTGCAAAACCATTATTAAAAGTTAATGGAAAATCAATAATACAATACGTTTGGGAAGCTGCAAAAAAATCAAAATTAGCTCAAAAAGTAATAATAGCAACTGATGATGAAAGAATCGCTAAAGAAGTTACCAGTTTTGGCGGGCAATATGAGCTAACGGACAATAATCATAAATCAGGTTCAGATAGGATTGCAGAAGTTGCAAAAAGAAACGAAGAATATAACTACATCTTAAACTTACAAGGAGATGAACCGCAGATAACTGCTGAAGCAATTGATTTAGCCATTAAAACTTTAATCAATGATAAAACAGCCGATATCTCAACTCTGGTTAGAAAGATTGTTGATAGAGAGCAAATTAATAATCCAAATTGTGTAAAATGTGTTTTTGATAACAATTTTAATGCCCTATACTTTTCAAGATGCCCTATTCCATACCAAAGAAACGAGCAGGAATCTGACTATTATGCTCATATTGGGATTTATTGCTACAAAAAAGAGTCGCTAATCAGAATGACAGAATTAAAACAGACTAATTTAGAGCGTCAGGAAAGCTTAGAACAACTAAGAGCATTACAAAACTCAATGAAAATTAAAGTAGCTCTTACCAACCTTAATCCCACTGGAATTGATACTATTGAAGATTACGAAAAATTCAAAAAAGAAATAGAAAACTAAATATTTTCATTATCTTCAATTTTTATTCTCTTTGAATGTTTATAGAAGTCTCTTTTTTCTTGAGATCTGTCAGCTCCTTGGGTTATTAGTTTTTCAAAGTTAATTTTAGCGCTATCTGATCCAACTAAAAACATAAAGTCAGCATGGGCAACATCTCTTACAAAGTCGTATGATAGTGCAACTTTTAAATCCTGCGGTCCGAACATTAGGTATAATCTGGATTCAGTCAATAAATCTCTTTCATAGTTATCTTTAGAAGGAGTAACGGTTGCACGAAACCCTAGTGCAAATTTATTTGTAATATTAAATTTTTCATTCAAAACAATAGATGATTTACCATATCGATACTTATCAAAAACAAAGGGACTATCACCGTGGATACCGGCTAGAATATAGCCAATGCTTGACTCCCAGGATTTTAGCTTTGTAGTAACAAAAGGACCAACGCGAACAACTCCGCTGGTTTGTCCGGAACCATAAACAGTAGCAGAACCCTGTGCAAGTCCATTTAAGGATATACTTAAATCCTGCTCTTTGTTTTCATAACTTAGAAGTGTTTTGTACATTTCTGCATTATATCTGAATCTTGTAGTAGCATAAGCATGCTCTTGATCGTGCTTTTGATAATCACTAAAAATACCCGCATACACTCCATTTGTAAAAGTTATGCCAAGATCACTAACTCCATAACTTTTAACATATTCTAATTGCGCACCGTATCCAGGTCTTCTTGCTCCCATAAAACCTTCTGAAATATAGGAATTACGTGTATACTTTAAAGACAAAGAATCTGATAGACGATATTTACCGCGGACAACCAAATTAGAACTGGAAGTTCCCCAGCCGCCTTCTACAGTACCATTTTTACTCTGATGTCTCCCTATAACACCAACACCCATGCCGTCTTGGTAAATTATTGCAGGCATCAGTTTTAAAGTTTGTCCTTTTGGAAGCTTATAAACCAAACCATAACCAAAATATGTACCAAAATTTCTCATAGTACCAGCTTCAGGCATATTAGTTTCAATTACCTGATTTTGCTTATCTGAAATTATCTCAATATCTGAATTATGGATTATTTTATGATTGTTATAAAGCACATTGGAACCTTTAAGCAGGATTGAATCATGGTCTTTATAACTTGTAATTACAATCTCTTTGGAATTAATAGTGTAAACTTGTTTTTTGGGAGGATTAAGCGCGGACATGTCGTTCTTTAAATCCTCATACAAACCAAGAGCACCCCTTGGCTCAATTTTAGCAAAACCTGCACTAACCAATGGATATTGAGTTTTTTTGTTAGATTTTAAGTTCCCGTTAATCATCTGAATATCATTAGCTATTAAGTATCCTTCCTGGGCTCTTACGGTAAAAGAATACGCTTCAATTACAGGGTCATCCATAAGGATATTTTGCTCATTAAGATCAACAAGCATAAATTCACCCTTCATTTCAACCCCATCTTTTATAATTTTAACGTTTTTATGAAGTTTAATTGTCTGGCTCGCTTTATCTAAAACAGCTTCATCTGCTTTTAGGGTTACACCCTGAGATTTAGCTATAATTTCAACATTGCCTTTGGCATATACATTGCCTTCTGTATCATCATAAGTAATTTTATCCGCATTTATCTGGAACTTGTTTTTGTCACTCACAGTTTCAACAGCTGTTGTTACATCAGTTTTGTTTGGATTTTTTATATCCTCATTAGGAATTTCATCTTCAACTGCACTATTTTTTTTCTTTCTTTTATTGAAAAAATTTCTAGCTTTCTGTTCAATCTTATAGCCAACACTATCTTCAACACTAAAATTAGGAAGTTCAGGATCATTGAAAGTCGGAATAACCGGAGCTTCTTGTTTTTCTACTATGTTTTCATTGTCAACAGTTCTAGCCTTGACAACTTCATAAGAAGCACAGGTATAATTACGAAACTGGGATATAAATACCAGAATAAATATGAAAATAAAAAACTTCTTACCTGAATATTTTAACAATTTTAACTCTTAGTCCAGTATAATGTATTATCCTTAATTTACAACAAAAAAACTTAGATTACAAATTATCTTACGAAATTTGTCGGATTAACAGGATTACCCTTTTGACGAACTTCAAAGTGCAAATGAGGCCCTGTTGAATAGCCGGTTGTACCAACTTTACCTATCACAGATCCGCGAACAACATTTGCTCCTTGTTTTGCACTAATTGTCGACATATGAGCATATAAAGTTGTTGTTGGAACACCATTAATTTTACCATGATCAATAATAACAACTTTTCCATAACCGCTATACCAGCCGGTAAAGATAACTCTTCCTGAGTTAGCAGCTTTAATAGGAGTTCCGTATGGCACTGCGATATCAAGTCCGGAGTGGAAAATTCTTCTTTTGAAAATAGGATGAACCCTCCAGCCAAAAGGAGAGGTGATTCTTCCGACCACAGGACGGATAAATCCACTTGTAACAGTAACATTCACTCCATCTTTTCCGGATTTTGTAACCTGCTGATTGATCATTTGAGAAATAGCTCTTGACTGACGGGCAAGGTCTTTTTCAGCCTTTTCCCAAGTAGCTCTATCAGTTTTTAGTTTTTCAATCAATTTTTCATTACGTGAAATTGCATCTTGAATATCTACTTGTTGTTTATTAATTGAAGCAATTGATGATTCAAGGTTTCTTTTCTGTGTTTCAATACGAGCCTTCACGGCAAGGATTTCCTTAGCACAAAGCCGTGTTTCAACAAGTCTTTTTTTATCATAAGCAATTATTATATTCTCAAAATAAAGTCTATCTAAAAAAGCGTTAATATCGTTAGAATTAAGCAGAAATTCAACATAACTGTTTCTTTTATGTTTAAAAATCTGCACAAGACGTTTGGAAGTATAAGACTGATGCTTTTTGTTTTCCATTAATAAAATTTCAAGTTTGCGCTCAAGATTGATAACTTCATTCTGCGCGCTTTTATATTGTTTTTTGTTCTTCTGGAGATTCTGCTGGGTGTATTCAAGTTTTTGCTGGTTTTTATACAGTCTGTTTGTTTCAATTTTTTCCAATAACTTTAATTTTCGAATTTCTTTTTTTGCCTTGCTTTGTTTGAGTTCAATCTCACTTCTTTTGATATCTAGTTTATCATTACCATAGCAAAAAGATGTTGCAAAATTTATACAAACAGCAAAACATAAAAAATAAAAATATAAACTTTTTATAATTCGACAATAGTTCATAATTTAAAAAAGTACGCTTAATAAAGCTCCAATTCCTACCATCCAGGCAACTATAAAAACAGTTAAGACTATTACAATTATTCTTCTGTGCTTTCTGAAAAATTCCATTGTTTTTCCTCTAAATAATTATATATAAATATAATAACAAAAATAATACTCAATTGGCAAATTGCTTTACAAAAAACATTTATTTATTGGGTTTTTGAACTTTGCACCCATCATCCTCGCTGTCGATTTTTCCGTCAAAATTGTTATCAATGCCGTCATAACAAGAATTCTTAGAGTCAAACCCCTCTGCCCTTGGGATAAGTTTTAAAAATTTTTTATCAATTGAGCTGAATAAGTATAAATAATAATCCCTATAATAAGAAGCAAGGACTTTATTTTCAATCAGCAATATGTTTTCATCATTTTTATAAAAACCGCTCTTTGAAAAATTCAAACTTCCGCTAATTAAAAAATTAGAATCAATAACCATTGTTTTTTCATGGTTCTTACCTCCCCAATTCTCAACTATCACAGGAATTTTTGCTTCCCTTAGAAGTTTGACATTGTTTTTAAAGTTATTAGCACAAAGTGCATCCAATAAAACCAAAACCTCAACTCCTCTTTTTTTTGCAAGAATTAATTCATTAATCAAATTTTTATCTGTTAAATAAAAAATAGATAAAAATATCTCCTTGTTTGCATTTTTAATCTTATTTTGAATGAGGTTATTATAAACATCGTTTTTTGGAGAAAAATAAGCTTTTACCCATTTATACTGCCCTATTTTATTTTCAATTTTCTTTATAGAAAATTTTGAATTAAACATTTGATCAAATTCTTGTTTGTAAGTATTGGCAATAATACCTGAATTAATTACAAGAAAAATATTTGCATTATACCCTCCAGTCCCTGTTGAAGATAAATTGGTTGAACCTGTTATAACTTTTTTATTGTCAAAAATAAAAAATTTATTATGCATTAAAGAAGAGGTTTTATCAACTACAGCGCTGAATTCTTCACTAAATTCTTTAGTTTTAGGATAAGTTGAATCCTGATTTTTGCTATAATCAACAACCGCACGGATTACAACCCCTCGTTTTTTTGCCATGCGAAGCGCTTCTATAACTGCTTTTTGATCCCCGACTCCATATAAAGCCATATCTATAGTGCTATTAGAAGAATTAATTTCCTCTACCAGTCTTTTACAAACCAATGTGTCGCAATTTGGGTTTGGTTTTTTAAGCTCAAGCGGATTAATTAAATACATTTCAATAAAACCGTCTTTTTTATAAACAGAACGAGGGTATTTACCAATACTTTTAGGGATGCTGTACTCATTAATAATTTTCTCTGATAAAAAACAGGCTTTACAAGGGGTATGGTGTACTAAAGCATCTTTTTTTAATATCAGCTCAGCATTTTTTATACTATTTACAAATTCACAATCAAGCTTGTGAATAATTCCCGAGCTGGAATTGAACAAAACAAAACTAAGCTTATCAAGTTCTTTAGAATTATTCTTAACTTGAGATAAGTTTTGATAAATATAATAGTTTTTATTCTTTGAATTTTTATAGCTAAAACCAAGACCATTTTTTAACAACATTATTCCATAGTCTTGATTTTTAAAGGTTATATAAGAATATCCGTATTTTTTATCTTTAGAATATTCAATTCTATCAATATCTAAAGAGACATCCTGTCCTTCTAAAGCAGCAATTGCCCAGTTTCTTGCAAGATAGCCAGTTTTTAAATATTGTTCTATACTAAGGTTCAATTTTTTTGACCAATTAGTTGAAAAATCGTTCTTGATTGGTCTAAATGCACTGACATCTGCAAGTTTTATAAGTTCATTATCATCAATACGATTATTCTTATTCAAATCAATATATAATAAATCGGCCTCTTTAACCTTAAGGACTTTATAAGAAGTTTTTTGAGGGGTTTTATAATAATAAATAATAAAACCCAAAAACATTGTCAATAAAACGATTACAGCGATAATTTTCTTTTTCATTACAGAATAATAATATAAAAAAATGAATTTGTTAATAAAACTTTACTTTAAGTACTTGTTTATTAATTTTGTTTAATATAAGATAGAATTTGCTAGAAGAACTAATAAAAAGGGTAAGAAAATGAATCCGATTATTGAAGAATTAGAAAAAGAATATACAAACCGTGAAATGCCTGAAATTAACCCAGGCGACACAGTTAAGGTATTTGTTAGAATTATTGAAGGAAACAAAGAAAGAACACAGGCGTTTGAAGGAACAGTAATTAAAAAACGCGGAAGCTCAATCAACAAAACAATTACAGTAAGAAAAGTTTTCCAAGGAATTGGTGTTGAGCGTGTTTTTGCAATTTATTCACCAAGAATTGAAAAAATTCAAGTTCTAAGAAAAGGTGATGTAAGACGTGCTAAGCTTTACTACTTAAGAGAACGTTCAGGCAAAGCTACTCGTATTAGAGAAAAAATGGAAAAAAGATAAACTCTTTTTTAAAATTTAGTTTTTTAATGCCTTGAGTTTTATTGCAAATTCAAGGCATTATTTATAAAAGGATTCTATATGGGGCACATTCACTGGTTCCCGGGGCATATTGCAAAAGCCACAAGGGAACTTAAAGAAAAACTTAATCTTGTTGATGTAATTATTGAAGTAATTGATTCAAGAATTCCTTATTCAAGCTGGTATAAAACTACAGATAAACTATGTTCTAACAAACCAAGATTACTATTAATGAACAAATCCGATGTTTCAGATCCTAACTTAAACACTGCTTGGGCAAAAACAATATCTGATCTTTCTAATTGTAAAGTAATTATCACCAGCTTAAAAAATCAGGGGGATATTAAGCTGATTACTGATAATATTCTGGAACTATCTAAAGAAATTATGCTCAAAAGACTTGAAAAAGGACTTTTAATTCGACCTACAAGAACCATGGTAATTGGCATGCCAAATGTTGGAAAATCAAGCACTATAAATAGACTTGTTAAAAAAGCTAAGACAAAAACAGGACCCAAAGCAGGAGTGACAAGAACCCAGCAATGGGTTAGAATTAACAATAAAATTGAACTTTTAGATACACCGGGAATCATCCCGACAACACAAGACGACCAGTATCAGGCACTTAAACTTGCCATTGTTAACTCAATTGGTGAGAATGCTTTCGATAGTGAATTTGCAGCAGAAAATTTACTTAATATTCTGCTTAGATTCTATCCCAAAGAACTAAGAACCTATTATGGATTCAAAGAAGAAGAATCAGTCAATATTGAATCAATTGCAATTAAACAAAACTGGATTCTAAAAGGACAAAAGCCTGATACTAAAAGAACTTCGCAAATTATTCTATCTGCTTTTCAAAGTGGGAAAATAGGAAAATTTACATTAGAAACTCCAAAAGAATATGAGCTTATTTGAATTCGACAAAAAACAACAAGCAAAAATCATTATAGGTACCGATGAAGCTGGAAGAGGTCCTGCAGCAGGCGGAGTTTGGGCAAGTGCTGTTTGTTTTTTTGATAATATCGATTTATCCTTATTTAGCGAATTAAACGACTCAAAAAAACTTACCTCTAAAAAACGCGAAAGCTTGTATGATACAATAAAAGAAAATTCTTATTATTCAATAAAAGCTGTAACAGTTGAAAAGATTGAGGAAATTAACATCCTGCAGGCTTCTTTATTAGCTATGAACTATGCAGTTTTAGATGTAATAAATCAAATACACAACAAAGATATAATGGTTTTAGTAGATGGTAATAAGTTAATCAATAATTTTAGCTATCCTCAAAAATTTGTAGTTAAAGGGGATTCCAAATCCGCTTCTATTGCAGCAGCTAGCATTCTTGCAAAAGTAAACAGGGATAGGTATATGGATAAAATTGATAAAGAATTTCCCTGTTATAATTGGAAAAAAAATAAAGGATATCTGACTAAAGCTCACATTGAGGCTATTCAAAATCAGGGAGTATCTAAGTATCACAGATTATCTTTTTTAAAAAACATAATAAAAACCCCTAAAAAAATTCAGGGGCAATAAGTAAATTTTTATTATTCTACACTAAACTTAGCGCAATTCCAGGTGCCTGGTTAGCTTGTGCCAATAGAGAA
>CAJTNR010000008.1:0-18622 GCA_910577635.1 uncultured Vampirovibrio sp.
CTTATTAATAGCTCGATTAAAGAAAAGCCTTTCTTTTTCATAAAAAATTCCTTATTTAATTGTGTTTTGACAAAATTGAATAACGTGCAATAAAAAACTCTATTGCACATTGTGTTTACTTTTTGTATAATTACTAAGTAAAACTTAAGTTTTTTGCGGGTTTTGGTACTTTAATTTACTTAATTTATATTAAACTGTTTAATATAGCTCAAAAATATACTATAAACCTGTTTAATGCTTTAAGTATACACATTATCAAATAGAATGTCAATAGATTTTTCTATTTTGAAATAGAAAAATAATAGAAAAACGGTATTAAATACTATGAAATTAAAATATAAATATTGTTTGGACACTCTAAATTCTATTCTTAATTTTAAACCAACACACACAGATATCGCAAAAATTATCAATGTTTCAGCAAATGCTCTGTCAAACAGACTTTCTAATGACGGGTATTTGAAAAAAGATGAGATTAAAAAAATTGAACAGTTCTATAACACTTCTTTTGTTGAAGAAACAGACTTAATTGATATTGATTTTTATCCTGAGGATTTTGGTTGTTTTAATAAGAATCGATTTATCTTTTCTAAGAATAAAAAATCTCTTAAAATTCCAAAAAAATGTTTTGAGAATTTTTCTAAACTTAAACACTACTCAATTATAACAGCTCAAGGGGATACAATGAACCCTTATATTAAAGATAGGGATAAGTTAATTGTAGAACACTGGTGCGGAGGGCAAATAATTGACAATCGGGTTTATGTTTTTTGTTTTAATAATGAAATTTTCACAAAACGCCTTGTTAATAATATTGACCAAATTGCAATTAAATCGGACAATGAAATTTATCCAATAAGATTTATTAACAAAAAAGAAATAACATCTTTTATTGTAATCGGGCAAATTGTCGGTTTACTGCGCAATTTGAAGAATTAATCCTTGCTTTTTAACATTGCAATGTAACTCCAGAATAAAAATTGCAGCTGCGGTCTAAACCAGATAGTATCGAATAAACCGTGTCCTAAGGTTGCTGCAATTGTAAGAATCACGCACAAACCAAGGATTTTATCTTCAATTCTAATACATTTTTTAATAACAAAATAAATAAATATTAAAAAGACAACAAGAGAAAAAATTCCGCTTTCTACAATCATTTCAAGAAATACACAATAAGAACCCAGGGCATCATAGCCGGTTTTCATATAAAGACCATAAATTTCTCTAAAATTTTGGTTGCCAACGCCTATTCCTAAAAAAGGATTGTCTAAGAACATATGCCAGGAAGATTCATAAACGTTCATTCGAAAAGAGATTGAGCTATCTGTTCTCATTGAAAAAATCGATTGAACTCTTTTAATTAAAGCAGGATTATATATAATGAATCCAAAAATTGAAAAAAGCCCTAAAAGCGCTACTGCTTTGTATTTTTTTATCTTCTTTTTATCTAAGTATTTTTTTGCTTCAACAAAAAGAAAATAAAAAAGACAGGGAAAGAAAAATAAAAACCCAAGATAAGCTCCTCTACAGCCTGTATCTATAATTGCAATTAAGCTTATAAAAAACAAGCCAAGGAAAAAAAGCGCTAAGGGTCTTTTTTTTGTTTTTAAAAAGTTAAGAATAAGATAAATATAACTTGACAAACCGCAAAGTAAATATCCAGCTAAAAGATTGGGATTGTAGGGTTTTAGCGTTCCATAAGAGCGGGAAATCACTTGTTCCGGGTTAATATTTGTCATATCCTGCCAGCCTGAAATTTCAACAACTCCTTTGGCGTTTTGAATTATTGCAATGATTGATTCATAGCTTATAAAAAGCGATACAAGAACTATTGTCGGAAAAATTTTATTTTTGTTGAACTTAAAAAACACTCCCGCACTATAGAAAAACAAACAGTAAGTAAGAGTTTTAATGTAGCCATGAAGACTTAGCTTAAAAAGTGTTGAAGCAAACAAACTAATTGTTACAATAAGAAAGTAAACTAAAAAAGCTTTTTCAAAAGTTTCAAGTTTAAGTTCTTTTATACTGATTCTAAAAATAATCTTGAATAATACAAGAAAACAAAAAACAAGAGCAATTAGTCCTAATAAACCCGATTCAAAAAAAAGACAGCAGAACAATAGCGATAATAAGACAAAGTAGGTAATATTGTCGATATTATCCATAAAACAGCTATTATTGACAAATTTTTTAATACTATTGAACATCTTGGTTTAACTTCGTGTGTTTGTCTAAATCAGAATGTGTAGAATTACTTGGCTGCGGACTTACAATAACGTTTGTTATTACTCCGTTTAATTTGTACTTAGCACCTTCAAGCGTCATTGGAATCCCGATTTTTACTTTGTTTCCGCCCAAAACAGCATCTCCGTCTTTTGTAATTTTTGCTGAATCTATAACTTTAACTAAATAGTCGTATTGATAAGGCAGGGTTTCATCATTCACTACTACATACGGTTTTTTAGCGTTCATTGCTGGAATAAGGGCTTTTCTTTTATCAAACTTTACATCTGTAATTTTTAGTTTTGTATAAGGAACATTTCTAATTGTTATAAAAGTTTCCTCCCCGGCTTTAAAAATTGGAGTTTTGGAAGTTGATGTCACCCCTCTTAGATAAATTTCAAGTTCAACATTAACTGTTGCTTCAATTTGATTAGATGAAGTGGCTCTTTTTCCAAAATAAGTTAAAATTCCGACCACAAGTGCAATTAAAAGAATTGCAATTATTAGATAATCAAAAGGTTTTATTTTTTTTATAAATTCCATTAATTTCTCCTTCTATAGCTTAAGTTCTTTTTTTAAGTCCTCAATTGTAACTGTATGACAGCCAAAGTAGCGAATTACAATACTTGCAGCTAAGTTACCGAGTCTCATTGCCTTGTGAGCATCTAATCCTGCGCAAAGCGCAAGAGTGAATGTTGCAACAACAGTATCCCCTGCTCCTGTAACGTCAAAAACCTCTTTTTTGTTATAAGCAGGGATTTTTTTCAGCTCAATTTTTCCTTCTTTTTTTTCAAAAAGAGCCATGCCGGATTCACCTCTTGTTAAAAGTACTTTTTCGACTTTTAGCTGCTCAATTAATTCTTTTCCTGCTTCAAATAGGGTTTTATCGTCTTTAATAAAAAAACCGACCTGTTTTTCGCTATCAGGCTGATTAGGAGTGATTGCTGTTACTCCTTTGTATTTTTCCATTGACTTTTGAATATCTGCAACAATAATTATATTGTGTTTTTTCGCCTGCTCAATTGCTGTTTTTATGACATTATCCGTTAAACACCCTAAGTGATAATCAGATAGGATAATTCCATCAAAATTTTTAGCTGATTTTTTGATATTATCAATTACTTTTTTTTCAGTTTCAATCGACAAAGGGGTTTTTGTTTGTCTATCTATTCTTACAATTTGTTGTGTAATGCTTTGGTTGCAGGTTCCTGAGATTCTTGTTTTTGTGGTTGTTTTTCTTGTTTTATCTAAAACCATTAAACTTGTATCAATTTTTTTATCCTCTAAAACTTCAAGAAGTTTAACTCCATAGTAATCATCACCGTAAACTCCAAGAGCAGAGGCTTTTCCAAAATTCAATTTAGATACATTATAAGCAGCATTAGAAGCAGCTCCTAAGATTTTTTTGGTTTCATAGTGTTCCAGAATTAAAACCGGAGCTTCTCTTGATATTCTCTCAGTATTTCCAAAAACCATCTCATCAAGGGCAAAGTCTCCTATAATAAGGATTTTAGGCACAGCCAGCTTATCAATGTATTCTATAATTTGTTCTTTTTCCATAACTCCTCAAGATATTAAAACTAGAATTAATCTTAACACACAAAAATTATACTACAAATAGAGGATATTTAAAAATAATTGTTAAAGTTTTATTTTTTTTGGTACGTATACTTGTATGTAAATAATTTAAAATTAAAACATACACACCATATAACTTTATTGTCATCCTTATTAGAGCCTATTGTATTGTTAATGCAATAGCTTTTTTTTATAATATTTTATTATTAAATAAGTCCAAACTGAATCAGTTTGGACTTATTTTTGATGTTTTGACATTAGCAAAGAAATTATTATTTCATTGCAATTTTTTGATTATTGGCATCTGTAAAGTTTCCACAGATAATTTGGACTAAGTCAACTAATGCCCAAATTCCTGTTACAAGAAAACCAACACCAGTCCATCCAAGAAGCAAACTTACTAAAAGCATTGCAACAGCAGTGTTTGTTTTGCCAACATAGAATCTATGTGCACCAAAAGCACCAATAAAGATACACAATAATAGTGTTGTTAACCATCTTGTGTTAACGCCATTTACGCTATTGGCATCAGCTTGTCTGCATCCGCATTGCGGGCAAATTTCAGCGTCTTTTAAAATTTCAGCTCCGCATTTTTGGCAAAATTTTTTTTCTTCCATTTTTTGTCCTCTCTGATTAACGACAAACGTCGTATAACTTGGCTATTCCTATAAACAGTTTATATTATAACGACTTAAATTGTCAAGCATTATTAATAATTAATAATAAAAAACACCTAAGTTTTGCCTTAGGTGTTTTTTATCTGGGATGGAAGGACTCGAACCTCCGAAATGCCTGGACCAAAACCAGGTGCCTTACCACTTGGCGACATCCCAATATTGTAAAATTATCATAATATATAAATAAGTTTTGTCAAGTTAAAAAAGAAGATGTTTGTCTTTGGTAACACTAACAATTGCTTCAATAAATTCTTTAATTAAGTCTTCAATATAGGTTTGTGTTGTCATCCCATTAATTACAACATCTGCTATATCCATTGTCGGACGGATATGTCTAAAAGCTGTTTGATTAACATCATGAAACTGCATTTTTGCTGCAGTTCCAGTTTTTCCTCTGCTGGCAGCTCTTGCAAACCACCTGTCTTTAATCATTTCAAAAGGAGTGTAGACGTATATTCTAACATCTGAAATATTTCTTATTTTTTCATGAAGCACATATAATCCTTCATTAATTATAAGTTTAGCAGGCTTTTTTAGAATTGTATCTTTTTTGCTCTCGCAAGTTACAAAATCATACAGGGGTGAATAAATCTCTTTGCCTTCTTTTAGCTTGATAAGATGTTCTTTCATTAAATCAAGATCTATTGCATCTGGGGTATCAAAGCTAAAACCTGATTCAAAGAGCCTTTCGTAGTTTCCTGCTTGCCTCAATTCCTTTGATGCATCTTTGTAATAATCATCACAGCAGATAATTGTGTATATGTCATCTGTTCTAGATTTCAAACAAGCTTTAGCGGAGTTTTTAACAAGAGTGGTTTTCCCTGAGGCACTTTCACCTGCAATTGATAGCAGGAAAGTTGAGTTTTTTTCAAGAATTGCTTTTCTTGCAATGTTAAAAATAAAACCCTCATTAACCCTTAGAATTAAGGGTTGTTTTTGTTTTCTATCTTTTGCAATAACCTGTCTTATGTTCTCTAAAATTTGTGACATCATAGACATTGATATCAGTTTTTTTGCCTGTTTAATTTCATTATCATTTAAATTTGTCATATTAATATTTTAACCTTGTTCATCTTCAAATGCCATATAATTTGTTTCGTTTTCTAACAATTTATATGCCATATATGCTCCCAATGCTGTAGCTTTTGGGTCCAGATCAGTTTTTTGGGCAATTTCAATAATCGCAGTATTTAATTCAGGATTTTCATTTTTAATATAGTGAATCATCCCTTTTCTCCAGCTGTGGGTGTCTTTAAGGATTTCACTTACTACTTTTTCAACATTCTCTATGGATATTAAAGGCTGCATAGTATATATTATATTAAAATTAATACTTAAGGTCAATTTTATTTTTTTCGATAAAGTTGTCTTAGTTCTTCCACTTCTTTTTTTCGTATAGGTTTAGCGCCTCCAAGAATTTCTGCTCCAAACCATGTTTCAGCATAGGCTCTTATTAAATCCAGTTGATAGAAAGCTTCTTTTAAGTTAACCGCGCCTAAAACAATCCCATGGTTTTGCAGTAATACCGCGTTGCATCCGTCTTCAAAGTATTCGCCTGTTACTTGTGCCAGCTCTATTGTAGAAGGACAATAATAAGGAACAATAGGAATTTCATCAAACAAAACGGCAAAATCTGGTAAAATTGGCATTTTCATAGGCGCATTAGCAACACTCCATGCACACAAAACAGGGCAATGGCAATGGATTATAGCTCCAATATCATCTCTTTTAGTGTAAATTTCGCAATGCATTATTTTTTCGCTCGATGGTTTTTTATTGCCCTCAACAAGGTTCCCGTTAAAGTCTATAAGAACAATATCATCTTTTTCTAAATCATTAGCACAGGTCCCGCTTGCTGTGATTAGTATTGAGTTTTTTGTTTTAATTGAGATGTTTCCGCTTGTTGAAGGAGACATTTGTCTTTGATAGAGTCTTTTTGCCCAATAGATAATATTTTCTTTTTGTGATAATTCCATTTTAATAAAAAATCCTTAATAATTTATATTTTTATTGTACTAAAAAAATATTTGTGTTTGAATATAATTAGCAATATTTTTTATTAATATTGACTTCAAACAGAAAGTTGGTTTAAAACCATTAAACGAAACATTAAACTGGCGCATCATGCAGGGTTTTGCTATGGTGTTAAAAGAGCGGTAGAGTCTACCAAAAAATTAAAAGCTGATAATAAAAATAAAAATATAAGCATACTTGGAGAGCTCATTCATAATTCACATGTAATTTGCGAGCTGGAAACTCTTGGTATTAAAACACTTAAGGAACTGCCTTCAAAAGGGGAAGGGATTTGTATTGTAAGAAGCCATGGGGAAAGTCCGCATACTTTTGATAAAATTCTCTCTTGTGGTTTTGAACTTGTCGATCTAACCTGTTTTGATGTTAAAAAGGTTCAGCAAAAAGCGCAAGAACTTGTTCTAGGACAATACTTTGTTATTATCTTAGGAAAAAAAGAACACCCGGAAGTTAAAGCAATAAGAGCAAATGCTCTTAAGTGCGCTAAAGACAGTGATTCTGTTTTTGTAGCATCATCAATTGATGAACTAAAGGAAATTGAAGAAATTATAAAAAAACAAAAAAAAGTCGGAGTGGTGCTGCAAACAACCCAAACAAAGGAATACTTGTTTGAAGTAATCAATTATTTGAGCGATATTTGCAGGATTCTAAAGGTTGAAAATACAATTTGCCCTTCAACTTCTCTAAGACAGCAGGAAGCGAAAAAACTTGCTTTAGAGTCCGATTTAATGGTAGTTGTAGGTTCTAAAAAAAGTGCTAATACAACACATCTGGCCGAGTTGTTAAAAGAAATTACCAAAACAATCCATATTGAAGATGATATTGAACTGGATAATTACCAAAGTTTAATTGTTAAAGCTCAAAACATAGGCGTAACAGCCGGAGCTTCAACACCTGATAAAATAATTAATAAAGTAATAAATAAATTAGAAAGGATAAACTAAATGACAAAAGAAACTATGTCAAACCAGGAATTTGAAGATTTACTGCTTAATTCCTACACTTACAAAATTAACATCGCAGATGTCGTTAAAGGCGTTGTTGTAAAAAAAGAAAAAGATGGATTTTTAGTTGATATTGGAGCTAAAACAGAAGCTTTTCTGCCTAATCGTGAAATATCCAATTTTCCTGACAAAAACGTTGATGAAATTGTTAAGTTATGGGATGAAAAAGAATTCTATATTATTAAAGACGAAGAAGACGATGAAGTTGCTGTTTTATCTTTGAAAAAAGTTTCCTGTGCGCAGGCTTGGCAAAAACTTGCTGATATTAAAGCAAACAATGAAAATGTTTTTGCTAAGGTATTATCATCTGTTAAGGGCGGTTTAATTGCTGAAATCGAAGGACTTAGAGGATTTATTCCTTCAAGCCAGCTAAGAACAGGTGCTCCAAGTGAAATGCAAATTGGTCAGGAAATTGAAGTTAAGATTCTTGAAGCTGATCCTAAAAGAAATAAACTTATCTTATCTCAAAGACAAGTTTATACTCAACAAAGAGAAATGGTGGCAGATGAAATCATATCAAGATTAGCAGTTGATCAGGTAGTTGTTGGTGAAGTTGTAAGAATTGCTGATTTTGGCGCGTTTGTAGATATTGAAGGAATTGATGGTTTATTGCCGATTTCTGAAATTTCCTGGGAAAGAATTAAACATCCTAGCGATGTTATTCAACTGGGTCAAAAAATCGAAGTTAAAATTATTAAAATTGATGAAGACTTAAAGAGAATTTCTCTATCCTTAAAAAGAATGGGCGCTAACCCTTGGGATGAAATTGTAGATAAATTTAAAGAAGGCGATATCATCAAAGGAACCATTAATAAAATAACTTCTTTTGGCGCGTTTATTAATATCTACCCCGGCGTTGAAGCACTATTGCCTTCTTCTGAAATTGCAGATGGCCAGGTAAATATCAGCTCTATGTTTAATTTAGGAGATGAAGTTGAAGTATTAATTAAAAAATTCACTCCGCAAGAACATAGAATCGGTTTATCAATGAAAGATATTCAGTCAGCTAAAGAAGCTTAGAAAAAAATAAAAATTAAAAATCGGGCTTTAGGTTAATAAAAAAGCCCGATTTTTTTAGTGAAAATTTTTAGAGGTTTAATAATTAATTTATCCTCTTTTAACCACTGTTGATAAAGGTTCTCCATAGCTGTCAAAATGACCTGTAGTTTCTTCAATTGTATATGAAATTGATTCATCTTTGCTCTTTATCTCATTTGCCAGCTGAATTGCATCTTGGATATTTGAGAATTCTCCCATTAAATCTGGATTGTAGGAACCTTGTTTTTTTACATAAACATTATACATTATCATTACTCCTTATTTTTTTCCATTATAACACAGGCGATTGCTTTATCTTTTTCATGGGATAGAGAAATTGAAAAAGAGTTGTTTTTGTATTTATCAATAAGAATGTTAACATAAGGGGAATTATTTTCTTTTTTTAATATTTCAATTTTATTATAAGGGATTTTTTCTCCAAGCGCTTTAATAACCGCTTCTTTAGCACAGAATCTTGCGCAGAGATGACAGGAAGGGTTTTTTTTATTTAAACAATAGTCAAGTTCTCTTTGGGTAAAAATCCTGTTTAAGAATTTTTCATCTTTATTATAAAAACGATTAATATCTTCTATATCAGTTCCAATTGAATACATACAATTATAGTATCATAAAAAATTTTAATCTTTGTAGTTTACAATATCAATTTTTGAATAATTTTTATTAGTTGTCGTAAACAATGATAGTGAATTATCTATAATTTTTTTTCTTGTATTGTAGTCATTTGTGTGCTTGAACATCCCAAGGTAGCTGTTGATTTTATTTCTGTAATTTTCTAAATTATCCAAATCAAACCTTTTAGGGTCTTTTTTCCAGTCATTGAGCGCTTTATAGCTTTTATTGATAATTCTTTTTCTCAAATGTCTGTGTCCTGGTTTAATGCAGCAGCCAATAAAATCGAATCCTTTGGAAATTTTGTTAATATCCTTTTTTTTTATTGTTTAACCACAAATTTAGTTCGGATTTGATAAAATTATCAAGTTTATAATAAGCATGGTTTAAAAAACCATGGTCTTTATCAAGGATTATAATGTCATCGACGTATCTTGCGTAGTATTTGCACTTGAGTATATGTTTCGCATATTGGTCCATTTTATTAAGGTAGATGTTTGAAAAAAACTGGCTTGTTAGGTTCCCAATAGGCAATCCTTTGTATTGTTCTGTGTTGTAAAGACTTTTATAAGGCGGGAGTTTTTTAATTAAACTCTTAGGAGATTTTATTCTCACATTTGTTTTAGGGTCATGGAAAATTATTTTTTCAATAAGATTTAAAAGCCAGGGTTCAAACACCAGTTTTTTAATTTCCTCAAAAAGAATAAACTTATCAATACTGTTGAAGTAATTACCAATGTCGGCTTTTAGGTAATAAGCGTTTGTGCTGTAGTTTCTGGTAACTTTTTTTGCAAAGTTTGTTACTCTGTTTATTCCAAATAATGTTCCTCTATTTGGAATGCAGCTATATGTGTCAAGTATGAATTGATTGGTGAATCTATCTTTAATTGCATTATAAACCAGATGATGAACTATTCTATCTCTAAAGGCACCTGCCCAAATTTCTCTTAGTTTTGGGTCTGTGCAAATAAAACAAATGCTTTTGCCAATCTCGTATTCATCATTTTTTATTTGTTCATATAGTTTTGTAATATTCTTCTCGAGTTCAAATTCAAACTCTATTGCTTGAAGCGTATTTCTTTTGTTCTTTCTGCAATCATAGTATGCTTCAAGCAGGACTTTGAAGCTAAATTCTTTTGGTATTTTATTTTTCATTTATTCTTTTAATTGTCTGTACTAACCAGCCTTGCAGCTGCTGCTCTATATTCTAGGTGTTTTTGGCAAGTAATATGTATTTTTCTTGCGAAATATTTTTAAGTTCGCTTGATAATCGAAGGAGAATGTTTATATATTGAAGCTTATCAAGCATATTTTCCAGATATTCCTTGCGTAAAACAGAGCTTTTAGCTGAGTTTGCTTTGTAGATTAATGCTATAAATTCAATTGAGTTATTGCTCAGTTTTTCTCCTATTGTGTATCTGAATTCTCTTTGAAAATGCTTTAATTGCCGGCTAAGACAGACCAAAAAGTCAAAAGATGCTTTGTAGATATTTAAATGATTATATTGTGCCATAAGTTTTGTACCTAATTTAGTAAAACCAATTTTATAAAAACATTAAAATATATTTTTTTAATATTTATGTAACAAATTGTTAATTTTTATTTAATTTTCCTAATAAAATAAAATTTTATGCCGATATATTAAATTGTATAAGGAAGAAAAGGGTGAACAAATGAATTTTCAATCATTAAAAGCTAATTTCATAGAATATATTAAAAATACTACTCTTGATGACTTAAACGGACAAAAAAATATTGATTTAGTGAAAGATAACTCAAGTATATTCTTTGAATATGATGATAAATTTAAAGAGTTCTTGCAAACTGAACTAAATTTTGATAATTCAATTTGTTCAAAGAGTATTGATGATATCTTAAAACTCGATATTGTTGAAGGGCAGCTGGTAGATACAAATGCGCTCAATGAAACAGAGGGTGTTGAAAAGAACACTGAAACTAAAGATATAACTGATAAGGATATTAAAAATTATACTGATAAGAATAATGTTAATGTAGAAGATCCGGATTTGGTTGTTAGTGTAATTAATGACCTTCTTAATGATGATACCTTTAGAGAAGCTTTAGGGCTTGAAGAAGGTGAGGAAATTACAAAAGAGATGCTGGAAAAATTCTTCGACACTATAAAATGTTATGATGAAGACGAGAATACTATTTCCCTTGAAGACCTCTTAGGAGCAATTGAGGATATTCAAAACGGCGTTTTTACTTTTGTAACTGATACTGAAATTGAAGAAATTATAGGAGATACTCCGCTTGCAGATGAAATTGGTCTAACTAAAACTTCAGGAAGTACAATGAAACCTTCTGTTACAATTCCAACAGTGACTCCTGATAGAATAACCCATGATGAAAACGGCAAGGCAATATTGGAGAATATGACCACAGAAGAGCTCCAAAAAGAACTTACGAGTGCTAAACAAGAAGTAAGTGAAAAAGAAAACGCACTTGAAAAAGCAAAAAACGATAAGTCCTCGGGTATTCAAAAACTAAAAGAAGCAGAACAACAAGCTTATAAGGACTTATTGAGTGCTCTATCAGGCGATTCTGGGTTATCTCAAGAATTAATTGCAGCGCAGGAAAAAGTTGATCAAAAACAAGAAGCAGTTGATGCAAAACAAGAAGAAATTGATAATCAAGAAGAACTAATTAATAATCAGGAACAAAATATTGAAGATATTGAATCTAATATTGAAGGTTTAGAAGAGCAAAAAACCCAGTATGAAACTCAAAAAACAGAACTTGAAAGTCAAAAAACCCAGGCTGAATCTCAAAAATCAAGTGCGCAAGCTAACTTATCAAGCCTGGAATCACAGCTTGCAAGTTTACAAAGTCAGAATGAAGATGGAAAGCTAAGCGCTCAAATTGCTGCTATTGAAGCACAAATTCAGCAGGTTGAGCAGGAAATCCAAAGGCTTGATGAACAAATTGCAAGTTTAGATGAGCAAATTGGAGGTGTTGAAGAACAAATTGGAGGTGTTGAAGAACAAATCCAAGGTGCACAGGAAGAATTAGAACAAGCACAGGAAGAACTTGAAGAATCAAAAGAAAAACTGGAAGAACTGCAAGTAGAAAAAGAAGAACTGGACCTTGAATTACAACAAGCGCAAGAAGAGCTGGATCAGGTTGAACAGCAAGCAGTTAGTGCTCATCCTGAGGTTGAAGAATACAAAAGAAAGTACGATGAAGCCCGTCAGGAAACAATTGAAAAAACAAAAGTATTTGATGAAAACATTGAAAAAGCGCAGCAAGAACTGGATAAAGCAAAAGACTATGTTCGAGAAGTCGAAGTTGCGATTGCTAAATCAGAAGCGAATGACAACATTAAAGAAAACTATTCAACTCAGCCTCAAGGAGATGAGCTGGTCGATTTTGCCTCTAAATTTGAAGGGTATAGCGAAAAAGATGTTGAATCAGTCTGCGGTTACAATCTACCCGATGGTCTCTGGTGTGCTGCTTTTTGTAAGTTTGCCTTAAAAGAAACCTATGGCGACAATCTTCCTGATTGGTATACAAACTGCAACTATAACTCTTGTTCTGAGGTTTTGGCTGCTGCTAATAAAAACGATAGTGCCTTTACAGATGGATCCAAAGCTCAAGCGGGTGATTTAATTATATTTAACACCAATAGGGGTCAAGCAAGGCACATTGGAATTGTAACAGCAATTAACTCAGATGGAACCGTTGAGACAATCGAAGGTAACTCAAGCAACAAAGTTTCAAGAAGAACTTATAAACTTAATACTTCAAGAATCAATTCCTTTGTAAGGGTTGCTGCTTAAAAAACTAAATTCTAACAACCATAATTTTTGAGTCCTGCTTTCCAAAAACGCAGTGGGGCTCATTTGCTTTTATTGCAAAAATTTCGTTTTTATCAACTTCATAGTTATTGTTTTTTGTCCTAAACTCAACTTCACCTTCAATTACATATAAAAAAGCATCTGTCGGGCTAATATGATCGGGCATTAATTGATCTTTTTTAATTGCAATTAACAAAAGCGCGCTATCTTCTTTTTTTAATAAAACCTTAGCATTAATCGATTCTTCTTTATAATCAACTAATTTTTCAATTTTTTCTTTAGTATGATATTCCATTTTTCGATAATCCCTTTTTATTTTTAATTATTATTCTCTAAAATTTGTAAAAATTTGCACTAATCATCTGGTTAGTCTATTTCGGCAATATTAACAGAACAAAAATATTTCCTGAATTCATCAAATGAAATTTCAACTTCACTCGCACTATTCCATGGGTTAACTATAAAAATTGTTTCTTTTTCTCTATCTATTCTATTGATACTATATGCATGAGAGGGTGCAATGAGCTTATCAATATCAAGCCAGGTTTTATCTTCTTTTGTACCAATTGAAATAATATTCAGTGGATTTGATGATTTTTTTAGCAAAATATTAAGCAATTTATCTTGTGAATCTACGGATATAAAATTCTTGTTTAATTTTAAATATTCATAAGCTAATCTTTTTAAAGACTCTAAATCTTCTATTGTTTTTTTAGCTTTTTCAACAGCATTTTTTATTTTATCGCTGTATCTTGTAGAATGTTTGTATTTTTCTATAAATTTTTTCTCAGCTTCAATTTCTTTTTCTATAGATTCTATTGAATCTTTAATTTCATTGATAGTTATATCTTCTTTAGCACCAACTTCATATGATTTTGAATTTTTATTAGGATAAAAAGCATTATATACAATCATCTGCTCGCCGCCACAAATAGCACCCAACTCATTTTTAGTTCCATACTTTAAAGCCCTTGTCTGACTATAAGCTTCTTCAAGCATTTGTATGCCAAGTGATGCATTGACGTTTCTTTTGCTTTTATCTATTGAGCAATTTGAAAATTTTATCGGAAATTCTTTTGCATCAGGAATTGTAACAATAATATCATTATCTTTTTTTTGAAACATTTGATAAATTTTTGCTCTTATAGAAGGGTTTTTCATAAAATCATAAATGGCGCTAATTAAGTAACAATCCCCGTTTTCTCCTTGAGATAATGCAATTGATTCAATCTCGGGGAATAATTTGTCAAATGTTTCATTATCTATATCTAGTTTTAACAGCCTATTTTGCGATTTACAAAATAGCGTTTGTCCAATTTGCAAAATATCGCCTTCTTTGTGCTTTTTTAGCTTTGCTTCATCTAGGGTATTATATTTAGATATTATTGGTAAATTGTTTATTCTTCTGTTGACTTTTTTTATAAAATCAGGGCTAAAACTTCCTTTTTTTGCAATATTTCCAAGAACGAAAGGAGGAATCTTTCCTTCTTTCGAAAGATTCAACAACTCCATTAATTTTTCAAATTCTTCTGTATTACCTTGCATCGCATCTAGTATTTTTTCCAAGCCGTTCAACATAATTTTAGAACCACTGTCGGATGCGCTGCTGTATCCGAATAGAAAGTTGCCCTCAGGGTTTTTTGCGCTTATAAGCTCATTTGCAACTTTGCAAAATTGGTTTAGATCTTTATCATTAATTTTGTCAATTCTTTTGTTTAGAATTTCAATTATTTGAAATATATCTTCAATGTTTCTTTTGGAAATTGAATCTTCAAATAATTTGGCATTTTCTTTTTTAGAAAACTCAATCACAGGAGTCATTGCCTTTTTGAAGCATTCAAGACTATCAGAAGATAACACATTTGTATAATTATTGCCTTTTGAATAGTATTGTATAAAACAAGATTGAAAAATTTTACTATGAAGTTCTTTTTCTATAATATCAAGCTGTGAATTATTTATATTGCCTATATTCCCACAAAATATTTCTTTTATTGATGAATGTATATTTAATAGAGAAAGTGTCTTAATATACTTTGAATTTAAAATTTCTTCAATTTCTTTTTCAGGTGTTTTCTTAAACCATTCAAACCAGCCCGTCATAATTAAAGCAATATTAAAATCATTGCAATTATAATCTTTGCCTATGAAATTTTTTATTGAATTGTAAATATAAACTATTGTTTTATCGCTGGGAAGTTCGTTTAGTTCAATTCGTTCGCATTTGGGCAGCTGTTCATATATTTTTTTAATTTTTTCTGCCTCTTTTTTAATAAGCGTGTTTTTGTGAACAAGGTATTTATTCTCATTAGCTTTTATTTGCAATCCGTTTTGCATACAACCGCAAAACAACGGACTTTTTTGAGCATTTATTGTTTTTTTTCTTAAACTTACTTCTGGATACAATCTATTATTTATTTTCATATATAAAATAAAACCAATTCTAATGTAGAATTGCTTTTATATAAAAATCCTTAAAAATTTGTATACTTTCACTTATTTTCATATTATATTAAAGCAATAGGAGAATTAATAGCACAGGTAAAACAGAGAATAGCAGCAAAAAAGTTTGTTAAAGATTGGATAGATAAGGGCTATGAAAAAGGAGAGAGTCAAAAGTTTTGGATTCAGCTTTTAAGAGAGGTTTTAGGTGTTGAAAATCCGGAGCAGTTTATTTCTTTTGAAGACCAGGTTCACTTAGACCATACAAGTTTTATTGATGCTCGCATTCCTGCAACAAAAGTTTTAATTGAACAAAAAAGTTCAGATAAAGACTTGTATAAAGCAATTAAACAATCAGACGGAAGTTTTCTTAACCCATTTCAACAAGCAAAAAGATATATTACAGAACTTCCCTTATCGCAACATCCCCGCTGGGTTGTCACTTGCAATTTTCAAAAATTCTGTATTTATGATATGGAACGACCAAATGGCGAAGTGCAGGAAATCCTGCTTAAAGACTTAGAAAAAGAATATTACAGACTTTCGTTTTTAGTTGATATTGGAAATGAACACTTAAGAAAAGAAATGGAAGTTTCAATAAAAGCAGGTGAAATTGTCGGACTTTTATATGATGCTTTATTGAAACAGTATAAAGACTGCAATAATGAAGAATCGCTAAAATCCTTGAATATTTTGTGTGTAAGATTGGTGTTTTGTTTGTACGCAGAAGACGCAGGAATCTTTGGCAGACACGATATGTTCCTTGATTATCTAAAACATTTTGAAACAGGAAGAATGCGAAAAGCGCTCATTGAGCTTTTTGAGGTTTTAAATACAAAATTTGAAGATAGAGACCCATATTTAGAGGATGATTTAAAAGCATTTCCTTATGTAAATGGCGGTCTTTTTGCGCAGGAGCATATTGAAATTCCGCAATTTAGCGATGAAATTCGAGATTTGCTTTTAGAAAAAGCAAGTGCAAATTTTGATTGGTCACAAATCAGCCCGACAATTTTTGGAGCCGTTTTTGAAAGCACATTGAACCCTATAACAAGACGAAAAGGCGGAATGCACTATACTTCAATTGAAAATATCCACAAAGTTATCGACCCTTTGTTTATGAATGAATTAATTGAAGAATTCGAAAAAATTAAGTTAGAGAAAAACCCAAGTTCTAAAACTAAAAAATTAAAATCTTTTCAATTAAAGTTATCAAACCTGACTTTTCTTGACCCGGCTTGCGGCAGCGGAAATTTTTTAACCGAAACTTATATTTCATTAAGAAAACTTGAAAATGAAGTTTTAAGTCTTTTATTTAAAGGACAGGGAAAACTGGGGTTTGAAGGTGAATTAAATCCAATAAAAGTAACAATAAAACAGTTTTTTGGAATTGAAATTAATGATTTTGCCGTGACTGTAGCTAAAACCGCCCTTTGGATAGCAGAATCTCAAATGATGAAAAAAACAGAAGATATTGTTCATATGGATTTAGATTTTCTTCCCCTAAAAACTTATGCAAATATCATTGAAGCAAATGCCCTAAGGATTAACTGGGATGAAGTTATCCCTAAAGAAAAATTGAACTACATCATAGGCAACCCGCCATTCGTTGGGTCAAAATATGCAGATGAAAATCAAAAAAAAGACCTTGATTTTGTTTATCAAAGTAACAAAACTATAAAATATAGAACTTTAGATTATGTTTCCTGCTGGTATTATTTGGCAGCAAAATACATTGTTAATACAGACATAGTTTGTGCTTTTGTTTCTACGAATTCTATAACCCAAGGTGAACAAGCAGAAATCCTTTTTAAACCTCTTTTTGATTTAGGAATTAATATTATCTTTGCGCATAAAACTTTTCTTTGGGATAGTGAAGCCAGCTTAAAAGCGCATGTGCATTGTGTAATTATTGGTTTTTGTGATAAAAAACTAAAAAAACAAAAGATTATTTATGATAAAGAAACTAAATCGATTGTTGATAACATAAATGCATATTTAATTAATGCTCCTGATATTTTTATTTTAAGTTCAAATAAAAATATAGCTAACCAAAAGAAAATGATAGCACCGAATAAACCCTGCGATTATAACAATTTAAAAATTGAAGCAAATGAGTATGATAAATTTATAAATCAGTGTCCGCAATCAAAAAAATGGATAAAAAAAATGGTTGGAGCACAAGAGTTTATCAATAATAAAGAGCGCTATTGCTTATGGCTTGTCGGATGCTCACCAAATGAGCTAAAATCAATGCCCCTTGTATTAAAAAGAGTTGAGCAATGCAAAAATGATAGATTGAAAGCAAATACAAATGAATCTATAAAATTAGCAAATACTCCGGCTCTTTTTAGAGAACAAATCAATCCTGAAAGATATTTATTGATTCCTTGTGTATCATCTGAAAAAAGAAAATATATTCCTATTGGTTTTTTGGATAAAGAAACAATTCCGGTTATGGGGGTCTTGATTATCCCCAACGCCGATATTTACGATTTTGGCATTCTAACCTCTAATGTCCATATGGCTTGGATGAGAGCTGTTTGCGGAAGGCTAAAATCTGATTATCGCTATTCAAAAGATATTGTCTATAATAACTTCCCCTGGTGCAATCCTAGTGAAAAACAAAAAGAAAAAATAGAAAAAACAGCACAAGTGATTTTAGATGCCCGCGCGTTATACCCCGATTGTTCTTTAGCAGATTTATACGACGAGCTAACAATGCCCTCTGAGCTTCGAAAAGCCCACCAGGAAAACGATAAAGCTGCAATGGAAGCTTATGGATTTAAAATTAAAGATGAACAAACGGGCAAAACCCGCTATCTAACTGAATCTGAAACAGCAGCTAAACTAATGGAAATGTATCAGGAATTAATAAAATAAAAATAACAGTATTTGTTTATTGCATTGGATATCTACTGTTAAGTTCATTTTTAATTAACCTAAGTTGAATAAAATTTTTTTATGATTCACTATAATTATTTCAAATAATTGATAATAAGCACTACAGAAGGCTTCAATTTCTATATTAGCTTCAAAACTATTTATATACTTTAATGATAAAGGTTTCCATTTTTTATAAAGCAATAATTTTTCTTCTGGTATTGTCATATTAAATTCAAATGGTCTTAAGAATGCAAAAAAATTTGCCGATGGCCACTCTGCCGAAGAAAAAGTGCGT
>CAJTNR010000008.1:18722-73359 GCA_910577635.1 uncultured Vampirovibrio sp.
TTCGACTCCTGGTCCCAAAAAAATCTTAAGAATGCAAAAAAATTTGCCGATGGCCACTCTGCCGAAGAAAAAGTGCGTTGAATCGCACTTTTTCTGAGAGGTAAGAACCGACGGTTCGACTCCTGGTCCCAAAAAAATCTTAAGAATGCAAAAAAATTTGCCGATGGCCGGAGTCGAACCGGCACGTGGGGTGAACCACACCAGATTTTGAGTCTGGCACGTCTACCAATTTCATCACATCGGCAAATTTATTTAAGATAGAATAATTGTACTATAAAAAAGTTATTTTTCAAGTTCACTTTTTAATAATTTATTCAATAACTGCGGATTAGCTCTTCCTTTTGTTTCTTTCATGGCTTGACCGACAAAGAATCCAAAAAGCTTATCCTTGCCTCCTTTATAAGCTGCAACTTGCTGCGGGTTATCTGCAATGATTTTTTGTATAACAGGAAGGATTGAGCTTTCGTCTGAAATTACAGATAAACCTTTCTTTTCAACCAGCTTTTGAGCATCTTCACCGGTTTTTAGGATATCAATAATCAAACTTTTTGCAATATTATTAGAAATTGTTCCTTTTTTTAATAATTCAAGCAATTTAGAAAAATTGTCAACTGTTAGTTTAGATTCTTCAATTGTAATTTTTTCTTCTTTTAAAAATGCCGCAACTTCACCCATTAGGAAATTAGAAGCGGTTTTTGCATCTACTCCTTTATCTAATAATTTGTCATAGTACAAAGCCATATCCATTTGATTAACAATAACTGAAGCATCATAGTCGCTTAAGCCTTGATCTTTGTATCTTTGAAGTTTTTGCTGCGGAAGTTCAGGCATTTTTGCTCTAATTTCCTCAATCCATTCTTTAGATATTTCTAAAGGCATTAAATCAGGTTCAGGAAAGTATCTGTAATCATGCGCATCTTCTTTTCCTCTCATAGATGAAGTTGTGCCTGAATTATCGTCCCAGAGTCTGGTTTCTTGGATTACTACTCCTCCTTCTTCAAGAATTTCAGCCTGACGCTCAAATTCGTATTCAATTGCTCTTGTTAAGGATTTAAAGCTGTTAACATTTTTAATTTCAGCCCTTGTTCCAAATTCTTTTTGTCCTATAGGACGAATTGAAACATTGGCATCTGCCCTCATAGAGCCTTCTTCTAAGTTTCCGTCACAGACTCCGATGTATCTTAGAATATTTCTCAAGCTTTCAACATACTCTCTTGCTTCCTGAGCACTTCTCATATCAGGCTCTGAAACGATTTCCAACAGCGGAGTTCCGGCTCTGTTTAAATCGACTAAAGAATAACTTGAGCCATAGAGTCCTGATGCACCGGCATGGACAAGTTTTCCTGCATCTTCTTCAAGATGTGCTCTTGTAATACCGATTTTTTTATTGGAAATTTCTACCCAGCCGCCTTCGCAAATCGGCTCGTCAAACTGGGAAATCTGGTATCCTTTCGGCAAGTCAGGATAGAAGTATTGTTTTCTATCGAATTTACATCTATTTGGAATTTTTGAATTAAGCGCTAAACCAACAAGAATAGCCATATTAACACATTCTTTATTCAAAACAGGTAAAACCCCGGGCAATCCTAAAGTTATTGGCCCTGTTTCTGTATTTGGCTCGCGTCCGAATTCACAACCTTCTCTTCCAAAGATTTTACTCTTTGTTTTTAGTTGCGCATGGACTTCTAAACCGATAACCATTTCATACTTATCTTTATAATTAGACATTTTTACTCCTTTTGAAGATTTTTGTTTTAATTCTATCACAAAAATACAATTGAGTTTAACAATGCTTAATAAATTTTAAAATCAAAGGCAATTTTTTCTCCTATTTCTTTTTAGTTATTATAAAAAGGGGTATTTATGCAGAATTGTTCTAATAATCCAATTTCAAATAACCAAGGCTGTTATCCAATTCAAGGGCCTAATGCTGTTAGTATAAATATTATATCGCCTCAAGCTTATGGTACTGCTCCTTGTTCTCAATCGCAGCAAATACCCAATTATTACCCGATGTATGGAGTTAATCCTAATCCAGGGTTTATATATCCTTCTAATTATAATAACTTTTTTCCTTCTAACTCTTTAAATGCTTTTAATAATGAAAAACTTCCTAAAAAAGCTGTTGAAGAGCCAATTGAGGAAAAAAAAGAAGAAGATAAAAAAACAGAAGAAGAAAAAACTAAAAAAATTACTCCTTTAACAAACGAATATGTTCAATCATTGGAGAACTATTTAAATAATGATAATCCAAAAATTAGATTAATCGGTGCTAAAGAACTTATGGAAAGATTTAAAGAGGATGACAATCGAAAAGACAATCCTTCTTTAATCCCTCTGTTGAATAAAGTGTTAAAGGATACTTCAGCTGCTGTAAGATTTTTAGGACTGACTACTCTTCAATTGGGCTATTGTGTAGGCGACAATGAAACTGTAGAGATTTTAAAGGCAATTCAAGCCCAGAATCAGGATAAATTTGGAGAAGATTCCTTATTAGCTTCTCAAATACTATTAAACCTTTCGGCGCCCGAGCAGGTTGAAGTTTTAAAAGACGGTGATAAATAATGACATTAATATCAAAAGCAGCAGGGACCTTAAGTTTAATATCCTGTGTTAAGGATATTCACCAAACTGCCGTTATTTATTCTAACAACGCCTATGCTAAAGCATCAAGTGATACCTATATTGCCCGTGCGGTTTCTAACCAAAAAACAGACAAGTTATCCCCTAAAGATGCGAATCGGAAAAACTGGCTTTTAAAAAATCAGTTTATGCAAGGCGCAGTTGAGACTTTAGGCAGAATCGGGGGGTATCTAAAAGGCTTTGGGGTTGCTGCCGTTCGATATGCTCCTAATTTTGGATTAATTACAGGTGCAATGTTATTCAAAAATAAAAAACTTGCAAATGCGTCCTCTGTAGGTTTGGCGATATTGGAACTGTATGATTTTATCAAAAACTCAACAGGAATATTTCGAAGAAATGACTATCTTAAAT
The DNA here is from genome assembly GCA_910577635.1 of uncultured Vampirovibrio sp. Classification (GTDB taxonomy): domain Bacteria; phylum Cyanobacteriota; class Vampirovibrionia; order Gastranaerophilales; family Gastranaerophilaceae; genus RUG14156. Next base: position 21,717 of record CAJTNR010000008.1, read on the forward strand.
GATGTAACAGATTGTAAAGGGGGCAAAAACCTTGATATAATAGAAAGATTGTTAAATTGATAATAGAAATTTGAAGAAAAGTTAATAATATTTTAAAAAAACAGGCAATTATTTTTATTCACAAGTTTTAAACAGATTGTGTGGAAGATTACACAAAAAGGAGAACTAAATGATTCAACCAACCAATGCTCAACAACCATATCCTCAACAGGGTGGAGCAAATGCTGTAAGCATTAATATCTACAATCCGCAAGCGTATGGAAATACACCTCAGACTACACCTCAGGTTCCTAATTATACTAATTCTTATTATCAAATTCCACAGGCGTCGGTTTATCAACCGCAAATGATGCCTCAGGACCCATATCAACAGCAGTATTACCAGCAGTATATGATGCCTGCTCAAAATCCTATCCTTGCACAGTATCCTGCTTCGGATTTAAGCCAGTATCAACAGCCGCAAATGGTTTCAGTTCCTGCACCACAGGTTGTACAGGATAGTGTAATTGAACAAGCTCCTCAACAACAACCTATAGAACAAGTACAGCAGCCGGCAGAACCTGTTGTAGAAGAACCGGCAGCCCAAGGACCCGTGGTAGATACAGAAGCTCTTGTTAATCAATTAAAAAGCAATGATGTTGACCAAAAAGCTGCAGCAATTAACAAAATAGCAGAGCACGTTCAAGATGCTCCAGATATTGCTCTTCAGGTGGTTTCAGAGCCAATAATGCAAGGATTAGTTGATATAATTAAAGAAGACACAAGTGCTCTTGAAGGACCTACTGATAAACAGGTTGAAATTGCAAGAAAAGTGGCGGAAGGTCAGCAATTGACCCCTGAAGAAGACGCACTGGCTGAACAATTGTCTCCAAGGGACAAAGTAAATAAAAATAGAATTTTTGCAATGTATACCCTTGCTATGATTCTAAAACTGCAAAAAGATGAACTTCAAAGACTTGCAGCACAAGATCCAAGTGCCCAGCAGCTAATAACACCTCTTCAAGATTCTGTAGGGTATAAAGAACTTGTTGATGTAATTGATAATGACTTGAGACCTGAAGTAAAAATCGCTGCTATTCAAGCATTAAGATTCATTAGCTCAGCAGAAGATGAAGCACTGGTTACAAAGGCTTTAGAAAAAGCTTTGGCATCAGATGATGAAGGCGTTAAAGCAGCAGCGCAAGAAGCAATAAGCTCTTTTGCACAACAAGCGCAGGCAGCTCAGCAAGATACGCAAGTTCAAGAACAGCAGCAAGCACAGGCTGCTTAAATAAAACAAAAATCGGTTGAATAATTTAGTGAAAATAATAAAAGACCTTAGAAAGCAATTTTTAAGGTCTTTTAATTTATTTATTTTATTTTCTGCGGTCTGTAAACATTCAAATATACCCAGTAGCTTGATAATATTTTTTTAATATAGTTTTTTGTCTCAATATAAGGAATATTTTCAACAAAAACATCAATTTCACCATTAGCAATGGAATCATTTTTAAGCCATTTATCAATCTTTCCAGGTCCGGCGTTATAAGCTAGAATTGCAAGATATTCGCTGTTTTCAAAGCGCTCAAGCAGATAAGCAAAGTATTTTACTCCCATTCTTAAATTTTCGTCTTCATTGTATAAAGTTTTAGTGCCAACCGGTTTTTTTTCAATGAATTCAGCTGTAGCAGGCATCAGCTGTGATAAACCCAATGCACCTACCGAGCTTTTTGAGTTTCTGTCAAAGTGGCTTTCTTCTCTAACTAAACTTAAGAATAGATAAGGACTGATATTGTATTTTTCGCAGTACCTGTTAATTTCTTTTTCATAAACAATTGGATAAATTAATCTTAATCTATAATCTGAGAATTCACACTTATAATCACCTTGTTCTTTAAGAGTTGATAAAAATTTATCTCTTGCAGTTTTGATTGATAGAGGGAAGTTTCTTTTTCTGTTTGCAATCCAGGAGTCAACATATTCATCTTTAATTCTTAGCTCATCTATTGTTTGATAATCTCCTTGTGCGGATAAGAACATAAGGAGCTCATCTTTAAATAGTGTTTGTTCAGCAATGAGCAAGTATTCTCCTTTAAAAATTTTATTTTTAATGAATAAGCTTTTGTGACTGTTTGGTTTCTTAATTTCTCTTGATTCTTTTGTGCTCAAAAACGCATAATAGCTTAAGGGGTAGTTTTTTGTTACTTTATAAAAAGCAACAAGAGCTTCCTTTGTTCTTTTTTGATTAGATAAAGTTTTTCCATACCAGTATTGAATCCTTGGGGCATCTTGGGTATCGGGGTAGAGTTCAAAGTGTTTTTTAGCCAAGTCTTCACAAACCTGAAATCTTGATAGTTTGTAATTGTACCAGAATAATTCCCACAGAGAATTAGATGCCCAAATAGAGGTCGGATATTTTTCTGTTATATATTCATAGAATTTAATAGCCCGAATAGAACTGCTGCTCTCTGCCAGTTTATATAGAATAGTAGGATAGATATAAGAATTGGGGTATTTTCTATACAGTGTCTGCAATAGCTGAATTTTTCCAGAATTGCTAAGAGCTGCAAGTCTGTCAATTGCCCAGTCGATTTCCTTTTCCTCAACAGAACTTTCTTCAAGATTTAATCCTTTGAGAATTGTTTCTTTTTCTGCTTCTTTTCTTTCAAGCCCTCTGTAGCATTTGGAAATTTTGTACCAGTTTTTGTTGAAATCCGTATCAAGATAGTAATTTAGCGCTTGTTTATACTTGTTATTATCAAGATAAGCACTTGCAATTATTTCTCTATCCTCTTTGGTTAAGATAAAATCTTCTTTGGATATAGAATCCAGTGCACTAAGTGCAAATTTACCATTAGGAACATTCTTTAAGTATTCAATATACTTTTCTTTTTTTGCGTTATTATTGGAAGTCAGCCTTGCAATTCTATAAGCGCTTGCAAGTCCAAAGTCGGTATCAGGGTAGTTTTTGTAGATATATTTATATTTTTTTAAACTCATAACTTCATCATCAATTTTTAGCTCAAGCGCTAATGATGCTTCGTTATAAAGAGCAAAGGGTTTAAGATTTTCGTCTTTTGTTGTTTTTGCCAGCTCGCTAATTTTTGTATATGCTGTTTTTTTATCAGACAATTGAATTGCACATTGGTATTGTTTCAAAAGTGCTAGAGAATAAAACTTTGAGAATTTTTTAATTTGTTTAAAGTTATAATAAGCATCCGAAAAGTTTCTATCATAATAAAACCCTTGTCCTTGGGAGTATATTCTTTTGGCTTCGGTATCACATTTGAATTTGGCAGCCTTAATTGCTACCCAACAAACCAGCACAATAAGTATTAAAAGAAATATTTTTAAAACTTTGCTATTCATATCCTGATTCTATAATACATTAATCTATTGTTAATAGCAAATTGTAACTAATCTTATAGTAATACTTATTTACAATGATTGATTTTTTTGTAAGAGCTATATTTTTTATATGATTATAAAAAATTATGTATATTTACCATTTGAAGTTGTAATTGTTTAAAAGTTGTTTTGCTTTAAAATAAAATATTACAAAAATTCTTTTAAATGAATCTACTAAGGCTCAATCAGCCGATGAGCTAAATATTGATACAAGAATCTTGGTAATATTGAATGCGATAAAAGTTCAGCAGCTATTACTTTGTTTGATAAATATATGTTATAATTTACAAAGCAAATTCATGATGAGTATTAGTTTTGATTTCCACTTAATTTAAAATATGTTATAATGCAAAATGTAATTATTCCTGAGATATTTAGTTTTGATTTCCACTTAATTTAAAATATGTTATAATAATAGAGGTACTTAGTATAAGCCAAGTAAAGTTTTGATTTCCACTTAATTTAAAATATGTTATAATAAAATAATCAGAAAACTATACAAAGGAGCTGTTTTGATTTCCACTTAATTTAAAATATGTTATAATAGGATATACAAAAATAAATAAATAGTATATAATAAAAAAGTAAAATATTTGAAATTAAGTGGCCAATCATAATTGACAAGAGAATAGTTAACTCCTCTACTTATATGTACGAATTGATTCATTCTCTACCTTTAAAAATTAAATATACATTAATTTTAACACAAACTTACCAAAAAGTCATTTGTTGTTCCATTTGTTGTGCAGCTTTCTTTTTGTATTTGGATTTTTTGTATCCTGTTTGTTCAATGCAAACTGAAAGGCTCCACTGTCTGTCTGTAATATAAAAAGCATTAATCAACCCTGTCTTGGGTGCGATTAATTTCAAGTTTCTAATATGGGTTGTTGTTTTGTCATAAGTTACGCATGAGCGTACATAGATTGAGTTTTGCAGCATAAAATAACCCTGGTTTAAAAGTTCTTTTCTGAATCTATTTGCCTGATGCATTTGCTCTTTTTCAAATACCGGCAAATCAAAGCATACTAAAATCCATCCCATACGATACTTACTCCCCAAATTCTTCGTTCCTTTGAGTTTCAGCTTGAAAAAATTGTTTTTTCAGCTCGGGAAGAAAAATACTTTCTGTGTTGAATTTTAAATAGGTTTGAACTATTTTTTCAATATAAATATCTATACTATCAATTATTTTATAATTATTGTTATTGATTTTAATACGATAATTTTTAATACAGTCTGCAAGATACTCAAACCAAGCTTTATGATTTTGGCACTCATAGTCTTGTTCGTATTCGTTTTGGAAATTATAAAAATAATAATCAACAAAGGGTCTGTATGGCTCCATTAGATCATAAACCAAAGGAGTGCTTTTAAATTTTCCAATATGATAGATTCCAAGCCCTGCTATTAAACCATGAATAAGGATTGATCGATAAATGAGGGAATTTATTACCGCATAGCCATAATTTAGGCAAATGTTCTCAAAACTTTGTGCGTTTTGGTATTCTCGTTTTAAAGTTAAACCGAGTTCTGAAAAATAGTTTTGCCAGTATTGACGGGCGATATTTGCTTCGCTTATCAGGGGTTTGTTTATTAACCTTAATAAATTATTATCCGTATTTCCTAATAGTTCTAAACATTGAGCTTGATTTAAGACTTTTCTTTTCAATATTTTGTTCCACAATTCTCTTTCAAACTCTTCGTTTCTTGCAATCTGGTTATAAAAGACCTTGGTTTTAACAATCCGCTCTATCGGTACTGACCAGCCGACAGGTTTGTAGTGGTTATTGCAATGAAGTATGACAACATTATTTTCAAGCAGTTTTGAAAGGGCTGAATTGGTAAAGCTTATTGCAAATGCTGCAGCTATTATTGCTTTTAAATCAAGCAAAGGAATTAAGTTTATGCTTTTATCTTTATATTCGCAGGATAATAAGCCTTTATCGACTGAAATATGACAGTTAGGAGTAGTTAAATGGAGAATATGATAGCTCATAATTGTTAAATAAGGATTATTTTTTAAAAGTCAATATTTGCTTTCTTAAATCCTTTTTCAACCAGATTTGAAGCACTTGTTAAAATTTCGTTTCCATTATTATCCTCAAGCTTAATTTGTCCTGCTGTAGTTATTGTTCTTAGTTTATAAATGCCTTTAGAATATGTATTTTTTCCTCCTTGAAAATCATTTGGAATTTCAACAAGTATACCTGAGTAAAAAATTTGTCCTCTAAGGTATGGTTTGCATCCTGTTTGTATTAGTTTGTCTTTAGCTTCTTGAGTTTTTTGATTTGAAAAGACAGGCATTACTTTAATAGTATTTTTTTCATTATAATAAAGAATTTGTCCTTTATGACCTTTGGAGTGCTTGAATTGTCCTTTTGTACCTTTAGATCCAAAATCACAAAACTCGCCAATCCGCTCAATTCCGCTTTCGTTTTTTTCAAGAATTCCATTTGTTACAATAGTCAAGACTTTTTTAACTCTGGTTTTCTTTTTGGGATGAATATAGTTTTCTAACATATTAATCCAGGCTTTTTTGTCTAAATTACAAGAGAGCTTTTCTAATAAATCATTTTTTATAACACTATCAACAATTGATTCAATCTTGCTTGTTTTTTGCTCGATTGATGTAATATTTACTCGATTGACAATACAGGCTTTAGTGTCATATACTCTTTTTCCATAAATTGTTTCAAGAGGATTTGTATTTTTTTTCAAAGGCTTTTTGTGACTGTATGGATAAGGAATAATTTTATTAATCGCATTTTCTACTTTTTTCTTGTCAAATCCTTCAATATGACCATTTTTATAATCTCTTGAAAAACTGATACAAATTGCATCCAGTGCATGGTGTTTATCGTTATCTCTGTTTTTTTCTTCACTATTACCTAATAAAGAGTTTAATTCATACTTTTTTCTTATTTGAGAAGTGTTTCTGCCATTATTTACAAAAATATGGCGTTTTTTGCCCTTTTCGCCTAGGCCCCACTCAAAAACTACAGAACAAATTTGCTGCGCTACACTTGCAATATATCCTGTTTCAGCTAATCCTCTATAACTGTCGATTAATTCTTCGCAAACTTCAGGAGGGCTTATTAGAAGCTGAAATTTCAAGTTTTTAGATGAATCTTTTTCGCCTTTTCCTAAGCTTTCTTTTAAACTATTTACCCTGTTTAAATAAGCTCCCCAATTTTCTGTATTGTAAAGCCATTCATAGGGAGTTCTTGCTCCTTTTTGTTGATTATACTCGCTATAGCAGAGAACTTTGTTTGTTAGTGCGTCATTTCCTTTTTTTGTTCTTGGATAAATATGATCGATTTCGCATCTATCCAAATCCTCCATTCCAATTGATTTCCCGCTGTAAATGCATTTTCCTGTCTGCTGTTGTAATAGCTTTATTTTAATAATATTGTTAGGGCTTAGTTTGTTTATTCCCTCAAGTTCTTTTGCTATTGTTTCGTTTTGTTTTTTGTTGTTTTTTACCCTTGTTTGCCAATCCAGTACTCTTTTTGCGCTATAGAGCGAATCGTCTCTTGGAAATTCAAAAATAATTTCATCTGCAATATCGTATTTTTCAATCAAATGAAACAATAAATCTCTAAAAATCTGCAATCTGTTTTTAACAATTGAATTTGTAATATTTCCTATTATTAAGTCAGTTTGAGTTCTTATAGAATCAAAATCCTGATTATTTTTTTTCTTGTCATAGCTTATATATAAATTTTCCCAATTGCCGATTCGAGTGAGCATTTGCCTTATTTCTTCTTCAAAAATTCCATCTTTTGTGCCTTTGGAATCAAGAAATTCGTTAATATCCAGCTCTGCTGGCTCAATTCCTTCTAGTATAATTTTATTAATAATATTACAAGCGCGCCTGCAAAAAGAACTTCTTTTAGATATATTTGCACTCATTGGCTCAATTTTTCCCAGTAGTTTAACCCCTATAACTTTTTCAATTTCTTTTTGGGTTATGGTTGCATCCAGCTTTCCTTTTTCTTGCATTTTTTTAAGCCAATTATTATAAATTTGATTTATATTCTCACTGCTTAAAGAAATTTTATTGCCTTCAATATCGCTTAGTTTTAATCTCAAGTTTTTTAACTTCATTAAAAGAACAGTGGTTACATTTTCAATGCAATTAGCACTGCAAACATTTCTTTTAGGCAGGAGTCTGCATTTAGAAATTATTCTATTGTCAAACCTTGGGATTTTTTGTCCTAAAACTCCGGTCCAGTCTTCTTTTTTTCCTCTATATTTTTTTAAATATGGATTTTTGTATGACCCGTATGCTTCTTTATAGTTTCCATATAAAAATTCTTCAACTGAGATTTTTTCAAGTTCTGAAATCTGTTTTTGAGCATTTTTCCAAAGTGCACAAAGTTCCTTGACAATAAACTTTCTTGGGTGGACATAGTTGGTTGATCGCACTTTATTAAAATTGTCAAATGGTATTGAGCGGTTGAATCGATAGGGTTTATCTTCACTCCAGAGCCCCAATCGCAGTGCATCATAATAACAAGGATACTTAAATTCATCTGAGTTTATCAGCTCAATATTATTTTCCTGAGTGTATTTTTTAATAAGTTCAATGTTTGTTCTATCATCTTCGCTTTGATCGGTTTTCCAAGGCACATCAGGGTCATATCCTCTTTTTTGAATTGCGTTGTGGAGTGCTTTATAGATTTGCCAGTTTTCAAGAGGTTTGTTTTGCAGAAGTGCAATCCTTAATAAACAAGAAGTGTAGATTGTAGTCTCGTTTTTTGAAGGAAACTCTTTTTTAAATTTCTCATCATCTTTTTTTAATACTTCAAGATTGCATTTTTGCCAAGTCTCTTTTAAAAATGCTTCTCTTGATTTATGAGCTAGAAGAGTTCTTGAAATTCTTCTTCTATCTCTTTTAGAGGCAATTTCACCATGATCAGGGTCAATTATTATTGAGCCTGCAGCTTTAATTTCATTATCTTCTCTAATTGCGTAGCCAATACTTGCTTTGCCCATATCAAAGGCAAAAATTCTCTTTTTCATAAATCCTCTTTACTTTTTATTGTAAATTTTTAATAATTCTCTTCTCTTATAAAAAAGTATGCCTTAGGATGTGCACAAACAGGACAAGTCTCAGGAGCTTGTTCTCCAACAATGCCAAAACCGCAATTAGAGCATTCCCAGGTTTGTTTTTCGGGTTTATTAAAAACTTCGTTATTTTTTAAATTATCCAAAAGCCTTTGATAACGCTCTTCATGGTGTGCTTCAATTTTTGCCACACATTCAAATAACCTTGCAATTTCATCGAACCCTTCTTCATGGGCAACTCGGGCAAACTCAGGATACATTGAAGTGTGCTCATAGTTTTCGCCTGCTATACAATCAGCTAAATTTTCAATTGTTGAAGGCATTTTAGATCCGTGTAATAACTTAAACCAGATTTTTGCGTGTTCTTTTTCATTGTTTGCTGTTTCTTCAAAAATCTGCGCCATTTGGATGAATCCATCCTTTTTTGCCTGAGAAGCATAATAAGTGTATTTGTTTCTTGCAACAGATTCTCCTTTTAGTGCTTCCCATAAGTTTTTCTCGGTTTTAGAATCTTTTAAATCCATTTTCTACCCTTCTTCTATAGCATTTGTACATTCATTGCAGATACCGTTTTCATTAAGGTCTCTGTATTTCCAACAACGTTCACACTTGTGTCCTTTGGCTTTAAGGACTTTTATAGTGTAATCATCCTGATGATACTCATTGAGCACTTCTTCGTTGTTTTCTTTAATATAAACATGGGAAACGATATATAAATCGCCCAATAGGATAGAATATTTTTCCAATAATGCCATTTTTTCATTTGAACTTGAAGTTATAACAATATCAACTTCTAAAGATGACCCCACAACCTTGGGTTCGCTTGATCTTAAAGGTTCAATGGCTCTAGCTACAATTTCTCTTGTTTTTAATAAAGAGCTAAATTCTTCTTCTAGTTTATCGTTTATCCATTCGTCTTTTGCGCTAACCCAGTCAAGCAAAAGAGCAGATTCAGCGGTTTTTTGACAATCTATCATATTAAGCCAGATATCCTCAGCCTGATGAGGCATTACAGGAACAAGAATCTTTATCAAGGTTTGCAGTATCTCATATAGTACAGTCTGACAAGCTCTTCTTGAAATTGATTTTTTGCCTTTTGTGTATAACCTGTCTTTTACAATATCAAGATAAAAAGAACTCAAATCGGCGCTTGCAAAGTTTTGCAGGTGTTGAAAATATTTATAGAACTCGTAGTTTTCAAATGCTTTATTAACGTTTTCAATAAGCCGGGCTAATCTTGACAGTGCAAACTTATCAAGGTCTTCAAGATTACTGTACTCAACATAATCAGTTTTTGGATTGAAGTCATACAAGTTACCCATTAAAAATCTTATTGTATTTCTTGTTTTTTTGAACACTTCAACAAGCTGCTTGATTAAATTATCCCCGATTTTAACATCATTTCGATAATCAACACTCGCTGCCCAGAGCCTTAAAACATCTGCTCCATATACTTTTATTATTTCCTGCGGGGTTATAAAGTTGCCTAATGATTTAGACATTTTCCTGCCTTCTCCATCCAGTACAAACCCGTGTGTTAATACGTTTTTATAAGGAGCAATTCCTTTGGTTGCGCTTGCAATTAAAAGTGAGGATTGAAACCAGCCTCTGTGCTGGTCTGAGCCTTCTAAGTACATATCGACTGGAATTACAGCTGAGCCGTCTGTTTGAAACTCGTCTTTTCTTGCTTCAACTACAGCGCTCCAGCTGGAACCTGAATCAAACCAGACATCCATAATATCTGTTTCTTTAATAAATTCACTGCATCCGCAATCGCACTTAAAATCATCAGGGATAAAGTCTTTTGCTTCATACTTCACCCAGGCATCTGAGGATTCGGATTTAAATTTTTCAACAATCAAGCTAATTGTCTTTTCATTAATAATTGGTTTTTTACAATCCTTGCAATATAAAACAGGAATTGGAACACCCCATGCTCTTTGTCTTGAAATGCACCATTCAGAGCGGTTTTCAACCATGTTAGAAATTCTTTTTTCCCCGGATGAAGGAAACCAGCTCACATTTTTAATATTATCCAATGCTTTATCTTTAAACATTGAAACCTTAACAAACCATTGAGGGGTGGAGCGATACATTACAGGATGCTTGCATCTCCAGCAATGAGGGTATGAATGAGTTATAGTTTGAGATTTAATTAAAGCGCCGATTTTATCAAGCTTTTCAATAACAATTTGATTTCCTTTATAATAAGGAGTTCCTTCTAAATCAGGGATTTCAGCACTCCAGCAGCCTTTAGAATCAAAAGGAGAGAATGTTTCAAGTCCATATTTCTGTCCTGCTTCCCAGTCTTCTAAACCATGACCCGGTGCTGTATGAACCGAACCTGTTCCGGCATCTAGTGTTACGTGGTCTCCTAAGATTAGAAGTGATTCTCTATCGTATAAGGGATGTTTTGCTTTGAAATTCTCGAATTGAGAGCCTTTTAAGGTGCCTAAGGGCTTAATATTATCCCAGCCAACTTCAGAAGCGAATTTTTCCAGTAGATCAGATGCAACAAAGTAATTTTCATTGTTGTATTCAAAAATTGTGTAATCATATCTTGCATTTAAACAAATTCCAAGATTAGAAGGAATTGTCCAGGGAGTTGTTGTCCAAATTATTGAATAAAGCTTGTTTTTTGAATCAATTCCTGCTTTTTGGTATAGTTTTTGAGCTTCTTGTACTTCAAATCTAACATAAATTGAATCAGAGGCAATATCCCCGTATTCAACTTCCGCTTCAGCCAGTGCAGTTTCACAATCAGCGCACCAATAAACTGGTTTTAATCCTTTTTGGATATATCCTTTTTCATACATTTGGTAAAAAAGTTCAATTTGATGAGCTTCAAAATCAGGTGCAATTGTAACATAAGGATGTTCCCAATCGCCCAAAACTCCCAAACGGCGGAAGTTTTCTTCCTGTCCTTTTAAGTTTTTTGCTGCAAATTCGCGGCATTTTTGCCTTAACTCTAAAGGAGTTAGAGCACTTCTTCCCCCTTTAATATTCTTTACAACCGCATTTTCAATAGGAAGTCCGTGTGCGTCATACCCCGGGATATAAGGAGTATAAAAACCCTGCTGGGTTTTGTATTTTATAACAATATCCTTAAGAATTTTATTCATAGCTGTTCCAATATGGATTTTATCGGAACTTAAGTACGGCGGTCCGTCATGGAGAATAAAGCTTTTTTTACCTTTGTTTTTTTCTAAGGATTTTTGATATATGTTATTATCTTGCCAAAATTTTTGAATTTCAACCTCCCTATTAACAGCGTTAGCTCTCATAGCTAGTGTTGTTTTAGGAAGATTAAGTGTATCTTTAAGTTGTTTTTCTTCTGTCATTTTCAAACTCCCAAGGATATTTTAATAATTAACTAAGTAAAATTATACTATAAATAAAAAATTTTTATGATAGAATAATTCTAAAAAAAACATTAAAAGAGGAAAACTATGGCATTTATTGATATACTGCTTAAAATATTCAAAGACCCTAATGTTAGAAAAATTAATAAAATCATGCCCGTTGTAGATAGAATAAATGCTCTTGAAGAAGAGTATTCAAAGTTATCCGATGAACAGCTAAAGGCTAAAACTGCCGAATTTAGAGAGATTTTATCTAAAAGACCAACTTCAAAAGATTCAAAACAAGATAGAATTTTAGAAAAACAAGCGCTGGATGATATTCTCCCCGATGCTTTTGCAACAGTTCGAGAAGCCGGCAAAAGAGTTCTTAATTTGCGCCACTTTGATGTTCAATTGATTGGCGGAATCTTTTTGCATGAAGGTCATATTGCAGAAATGAGAACAGGGGAGGGAAAAACCCTTGTTGCAACACTTCCTGCATACTTAAATGCCTTAACGGGCAAGGGAGTGCATGTTGTTACTGTTAATGATTACCTTGCTAAGCGTGATAGAGACTGGATGGGTCGAATCTATGAATTTTTAGGCTTAAGTGTCGGGGTAATCCTGTCAAGCGGTGAGTATAACAGTTACGAGAATAAAAAAGAAGCTTATAAGTGCGATATTACCTATGGAACCAATAATGAATTCGGTTTTGATTATTTAAGGGATAATATGGCAAGTGATATTAACTCTCTTGTTCAAAGACCCTATAATTATGCAATAATTGATGAAGTCGATTCAATTCTGATTGATGAAGCAAGAACTCCTTTAATAATTTCAGGAAGATTGGAAAAATCAGCTCAAACTTACCAATTGATGGCAAAAATTGCTCCATTGTTAGAAAAAGATAAACACTATGAAGTAGATGAAAAAAATAAAAATATAATTCTTACAGAAGAAGGCGTTATAAAAGCAGAAGAGCTCTTAAAAGTTGATGAGCTGTTCGATATGAAAACTCAGTATGCGCACCACTTATTGCAGGCGCTTAAGGCAAAAGAGCTTTTTATTAAAGATACCGACTATGTTGTTAAAAACAACGAAGTTATGATTGTAGATGAGTTTACAGGCCGTATAATGGAAGGCAGACGCTGGTCTGAGGGCTTGCATCAGGCAATTGAAGCAAAAGAAGGGGTTAAAATTCAAGATGAAACCCAGACACTTGCTTCTATTACTTTTCAGAATCTGTTTAGACTATACCCTAAACTATCGGGTATGACAGGAACTGCAATGACAGAAGAAGCGGAGTTTGGAAAAATTTACAATTTAGCTGTAACCCAAATCCCGACTAATAAAGAAGATGCTAGGGTTAATTACCCTGATGTAATCTATAAAACAAAAGAGAAAAAGTACGAGTTTGTAGCAAAAGAAATAGCTCAAATGGCTGCTATTGGAAGACCTACTTTAGTTGGGACAATATCAATTGAAAAAAGTGAATATTTATCTTCATTATTAAAAAAAATGGGAATTAAACACAACGTACTAAATGCAAAACACCATGAAAAAGAAGCTTATATTATCGCTCAAGCTGGAAGAGTCGGAGCAGTTACAATTGCTACTAATATGGCAGGGCGAGGAACAGATATTCTTCTTGGAGGAAATGCTGAATACCTTGCTAAAGAAGAATTGGATAAACAAGGAGTTACAAAAGATCATCCCGATTATGAAAACTTAAAAAACCAAGCTTTAGATAAAGCAAGGGAAATTACCTTAAAAGAACACGATAAAGTAGTGCAGCTGGGCGGATTGCATGTTATTGGGACAGAACGCCACGAATCACGCCGTATTGATAACCAGTTAAGAGGAAGAGCGGCACGTCAAGGAGACCCCGGGTCAACTAAGTTTTTCTTATCTTTAGAAGATGACTTAATGAGGATTTTTGGCGGAGAAAAAATTGCAAACTTAATGACAATGATGAATGTCGATAACGATACTGCAATTGAGAATGTCTTAATTACAAGACAAATTGAATCTGCCCAAAAGAAAGTTGAAACCTACCACTTTGATATTAGAAAATCAGTTTTAGAATACGATGATGTTATGAATATTCAAAGGGAAAAATTCTATTATCAAAGAAGAAAAGTCCTTATAAGCAAGGATTTAAGAGAAGATATTAAGTTTATGCTATTAAAAGAGGTTGATAGAATCCTATCTCAATATATTAGCAAAGACATGGCTCCTCAAGAATACATTGAGGATGATTTAGTTATGTTTGTTAAAGAATTTGTAAGTGTTTTTCCGCAGCTTGCAGATAGAATAAAAGTTGAGGAAATTAAAAACCTAAGAGTATCTGAAATCAGCGAAAAACTTAAAAATTTGGCACTTGAATGCTATAAAAACTATGAAATTGATACAATTAATGAATTTAACGAAGCAATGCAAAAGTATTATGGAGCGGATTTTGTTCCACAGGTTCCTGATAAAGATGACAATATCATAAGACACATTGAAAGAGATATTCTCCTGCAGGTGGTTGATGCTAAGTGGATTGATCATTTGGGAAATATCGATATGCTTAAAGATTCAATCGGATTAGTTGCCTACGGGCAAAAAGACCCTTTAATTGAGTACAAAAAAGAAGCTTATAATCTTTTTAATGCTCTTATGGCAGAAATTCAATCAGAAACAATAAGACATTTGTTTAGGGCAAAATTTGGTGTTCAAATTTATGATGAAAACCAGCAAGTCTAGCTGTAATTTAAAGATGCGGGCAGGTAATATCAATTTGTTTTAATATATAAAATTGTTTGCTGGTTTATTTGTCTTTTATTTTTTTATCACTTTTTGTAATAATTAATTTGTCATACTCAACATTATACCTAACCATATCAGTTTCAGGGTTTACATCTAATAAACCTAAAAAAGTTGAATTTATGCTTAGTGCCCAACCGTTTCCGTTTCGCATTAATTTTCTGTCAATTGTCATATACTTTACCTGTATTAAGTTACATAAATATCATATTTTTTGTAAATATTAATTTATAATATTACTTTGTATGATTCAATGTATAATTAACCTTATTCTTTTGGTGTAATTTGTTTGTCGCTTTTTTCAATAATTAATTTTTTGTTTTCAATGTTATATCTAACCATATCGGTTTCAGGGTTTATATCCAATAAACCAAGAATTGTTGAATTTATGCTTAGTGCCCAACCGTTTCCGTTTCGCATTAATTTTCTGTCAATTGTCATATACTTTACCTGTATTTCTATTGACATTATCATAATTTTTATATATATTAATGTATAATCTTATAATGTATGGTTAATTGTATATGGCACTAGAAATTAAACGACTTATTCTTCTTTTTAGAGAAGTAATCGAACTGCACACTGAATTGTTTGATACAATGGAAAATATTACAAAAAATTATTCCGATAAGGCATTAATTCAAAATGATATTCTCAATTTTAATTTTACTGTTGAGGAATTGAAGCAAAAATATTGGATTATATTAACTTTATGTGAAAAAGAATATTTTTAATTTTATAATATTTTTTAAAGTTATCTATATTTACAAATAAGATATGAATGTGTTTAACCTTGCGCATCTTAGAATAATACTTAATGAACTATGTTTTAAAGAAAATAATATAACCATATCAAAAGCAGCAGTGGCAATTAGTTTATCAAGAAAACATTTGTTTAATATTGTCAATTGTAAAGTGCATTAAAGTATAAGTTATGATAATCAAGACAAGTTGTTAATCTTAATAATGCGGAGGTTTAAGATAGATCTTGTCTTATTAATCTATCGACTTCAAAAATTTCTTCTAAGGTCGGGTTTTTTATAATCTTTGTTTTTTCAAGCGTTTTTGTTATTAGTTTTTCAATATCTAAAAAACCGATTTCATTATTCAAAAATTTATTAACCGCAACTTCATTTGCTGCATTCAAAACTACAGGGGCTGTGCCTCCGGTTTTTCCGCATTCAATGGTTAAAGTCAATAGAGGAAATTTTTCATAGTCGGGTTCTAAAAACTCCAGTTTGTTGTTGTAAATATTAAAGCTATCTGTTTTAATTCCTTCTAACCGCTTAGGATAAGTGAGCGCATATTGAATTGGAATATGCATTGAAGGAAGCCCAAGTTGCGCTAAAAACGAACCGTCTATAAATTCAACCAAAGAATGCACAATGCTTTGGGGGTGAATAACAACTTTAATATCATCATAGCTAAAGTTGTACAAATGGTGGGCTTCAATTACTTCTAATCCTTTGTTTACTAAAGTTGCGCAATCAACTGTTATTTTTTTACCCATTGACCAGCGGGGGTGATTTAGTGCATCTTTTGCGCTAAAGTTTTTCATATCTTCTCTTGAGCTATTAAGAAAGGGGCCTCCTGAGGCTGTAATCCAGAGTCTTTTTGCGGATTCGTTGTTTTTATTGTTCATGCACTGCAGAATCGCTGAATGTTCAGAATCAATTGGAACTATACTGACAGAGTTTTTTCGAGCCAGCTCCATTACTATATCCCCTGCCATAACAAGGGTTTCTTTGTTAGCCAGTGCTATTCTTTTTTTGTTTTTAATTGCATTAACTACAGCTCGAACAGAAACAATCCCGCTTGTTGCAACAACTAAAGTATTGTAGTTTGTTTTGTTGGATAGTTCAACTAAACCTTCATTCCCATATAATACCTCAATATCAAATTCAGCTTTAATTTCTTTAATATCTTCTTCTTTTTGTACACAAACCACTTGAGGGTGAAATTTTCTTATTTGATCTTTTAAAAGTTTAATATTCTTCCCTGCGCTAAGACCCAGCACTTTGTAATTATTGAGTTTTTCAATTACTTCTAAGGTTTGTGTTCCAATGGAGCCTGTGGATCCCAGTATTATAATTTTTTCCATAATTAGTTGTTTTCTTTGGTGTTTTCTTTCTTAATAAAATCACAAATTGTATGAAGACGGGTATCCTCGGTTTTTTCAATGAATTGGTCAATATTTGAAACTTTGTTTAATTCCAAACCTGCTTCATACAATAAAACGCAGTCGTTACATAACCTGTATTTTGAATATTGGATAGATCCCGCTAAAGGTGCATCTTTAGCGCATGCGCTGCAGGTAAAGTATTCAAATTCACTGTCTGGATTCTCTTCAATATCATCTAGTTTCATTTGATTGACAACTTTTTGTAAGTTTTCGATAATTTGTTCTTTATTATTGTCCATTTTCTCGTTTTAAACTTGTAAACATCCCTTGCATGATATTTTGAAAGTCTTCGTCCTGTAAACAAGACGCACTTTTAAAAATCCTTGCAATGGGAAGGTTTCTGTCATACCATCTTCTGCTGTAGTTTTGGGAAAATAATCCCATTACCCTGTCTATTCCTAAGCTTAAGGGCGGCTGGGGCAATTCTCTTGAATTTACCTTAATTATTTCAATAATTCTTAAAACTTCTCTTGCAATATCATAGTGAGATTGCAGGGATAAATCCTTAAGAATTGACAAAACCTCATTGGTGTAAGGTTTTGTGTCATACCACCTTTTATAATTATAATTATTGTCCATACTATTGATTCTATGTCTTTTTTTTTATAATAGCAATTATGTTAACAAAAATTAAATTTTAATAAACTCGCACAAAACTTCATTTGAAACTAAAACCCCTTTTTTAGTCAGTTGTATTCCTTTTTTTGTTTTTTTAAGTAAATTTAAAGACAAAAACTTATCAAATTCTTTTTTGTAATATTGTTCAATATCAATATTAAATTTTTTGTTAATTTTTGAAAAATCAAGCCCTTTAATTAACCTTAAACCAAGAAAAACTTCTTCTTCAATCATTTGTTCTTTAGTTAATATTGTATAGTTTTTTTCAAGAGGATTATTGAAATATTTTTTTAAATTGCAGGTATTATTGTAGCGTTTGTTGTCAATATATCCTGCCGCACTTAAACCGAACCCGTAGTAGTTTTCATTATTCCAATAAAGACAGTTATGACTGGATATAAACTCTTGTTTCTTTGCAAAGTTTGAAAATTCGTAGTGGATAAATTTTTCTTTTAGTAAAGTTAGCGCATTTTCATACATTTTTGCCTGCAAATCTAGGTTAGGAAGGTTTTTTGGAGGGTTTTTGTAAAAATATGTCCCTTGTTCAATTTTTAATCCATACAAGGAAATATGTTCAATATCAAGTGCAAGAGCTTTTTTTAAGTCAGCTTCAAAAGCTTCTATGGTTTGATTTGGAAGCCCATACATTAAATCGATACTGATATTTTTATAATTGCAGTTTTTAATTTTTTCAATTGCTGTATAAATATCTTTTTTACTATGGTTTCTTCCAATTATTTTTAAGGTTTCATTGCAAAAACTCTGCACCCCTATGCTCAATCTATTAAAACCAAGACTTTTCAGCGTTTTTAGCTTTTCTTGGTTAATGTCATTGGGGTTTAGCTCTAAAGTAGTTTCAGTGTCGTTAGATAAGTTAAAACAAGACAATATTTTTTCAAAATCGTTAACATTTAGTAAATATGGCGTTCCGCCCCCAAAATAAAGGGTTTTAACTTGTTCTTTTTTGTAGAAATGTTTAATTTCATTAAGCAAACTCTTAACATATTGCTCTTTGTATTTAAACTGCTCAAATGAACAAAACGCGCAGTAATTGCACTTTTTTTTACAGAAAGGTATGTGAATATAGATGCCCTTTATCATTTTTTTTATTATAATATAGACATGGTAAATAATTACATAATGGAAACAGAAATAAACTCTCAAGGGTCGATTATTGAGAAGTTAATTAACAAATACATTAAGAACTATTGTATTCTTATTACGCTGCCTCTTGTGGTTAAAAAGATTATCATTGTTGCAAGCGGTTCTTCTTATAATGCCGGTTTAATGGGTAAATATTTCTTTGAAAATATTGCAAAAACCTCAACTAGTGTTGAATATGCAAGTGAGTTTGCCTATATGGACAATCAAGGATTTGACAATGAAGCTCTTTATATTTTTATAAGTCAATCAGGAAAAAGCGCTGATACACTTTATTCAATGCAGAAAGTTAAGGAAGCAAAAATTCCTGTATTGAGTATTACGAATAACACTGATTCTCCTATGTATCATCTTGCTGATTACAAATTTGACCTTGATGCAGGGGTGGAAAATGCAATTGCTGCAACTAAAACTTTTAGTGCAAGTGTTTTTACTCTCTGGGTTATTGCCTGTAAGATTGCACATGGTAAACATATTGATATAACCAAAGAAACTGAAAATATTTATACTGTTGCTAAAAGCATTAAAGAAACAATCGAGCAAGTGGATAATTTGGATTATGCAGCGAAGTTTTTATCCAAACAAAAAGACTTTAGCGCCTTTGGATTAGGAATTAACTATCCTTTAGCTAAAGAAGCAGCGCTTAAAATTCAGGAAACTTCCTATATAAATATTGGTACTTATCCAATGGGGGAATTTATCCATGGTCATTATGCGCTATTAAATAAATCAAAGGTATTCTTAACTTTTGTAACCAATAATTGTTCAATAGTTGAGCTTAATCTGCTTAAGAAGATATTAAAATCTTATAAGACAAAATCCGTTGTAATTTCTGATGTCTATGAAGACTATAATTGCGATATCCTTGTGAAAATCCCAAAAACACACTCAAGAATTGCAACTATACTAAATATAATTATAGTAATTCAGCTCCTTGCGCTAAAAATTGCAACCAATTTAAAAAGAAACGTGGATAACCCTAAAGGACTTGAAAAAGTTATAGATGGCAGGTAATAAAAATGAATATTGTAGTATGTATTAAACAAGTACCCGATGTTGATGATATAAAATGGACCAAAGAGAACAATTTAGATAGAACCCAAATGCTATCTAAAATTAACCCTTATGACGAATGGGCTCTTGATTATGCAATTAAAATAAAAAAGTCAAAAAGTGTTGATAATGTTATCATTACCGTTATTTCAATGGGTCCTAATCAAGCTGAAGAATCACTTAGGTATTGCTTAGCAAAAGGAGCTGACAGGGCAATTTTACTATCAGATAAATTTTTTGCTGCATCTGATACTTTGGTTACTGCAAAAATTTTATCTTGTGCTATTAAAAAATTTGTTCCTGATTTTGATTTAATCCTTACAGGTCAGCTAGCTCCCGATGGAGATACAGCACAGGTTCCTGTTAGTTTAGCGCAGCTATTGGGTTTAGCTGATGCTAATCACATTGTTGATGTTTATAAAATTGATAAGAATCAAACTTTAGTTGCCCAAAAAATTGACAATACAATAAGGATGATAGAATTACAGAATCCTTGTTTGTTTAGTGTTAAAAAAGAATGCGATAAGAGCTATGTTCCAAAGATTGCCGATTATATAAGAGCGCAGGGGGCAGCTGTTGAGCGTTACGGAGCAGTTGATCTAGAACTGCAAAAAGAAGAGGTGGGGTTTATCGGATCTCCTACTGTTGTTTATCAATCCTATAGACCTGTTATTGAAAAAAATACAATTGAAATTAAAGAAAATTATTCCAGAACAATAATGGATTTTTTATTGAAGGGTAAATAATGATGGAAAAAATTGCAATATATTGTGAATTTGACTATAGAAATAGAGTCTTAGGGGAAGTTTCCTATGAGCTTATATCTAAAGCATTTGAGCTAAAAAATCAGGCAAGTTCTTTGTGTGGTGCTCAATTTGAAATTGATGCCGTTGTAATAGCGGACGAGCTGCCTCTTGAATGTGTTAAAAAAGCTTACAGGTGTGGAGCTAACAGGGTTATTTTAATTAAGAACAGAATCTTTAATGCATTCAGCCAAACTATTATGTCTGCTGCTTTTATAGAATACTATAAGCATAACAATTCAAGAATAATTCTATTCCCTGCTACTTTCCAAGGAAGGTTAATTGCTCCAAGAATTACAACAATGCTTGATACCGGGCTTGTTGCAGATTGCACGGGAGTTGAGTTTATTGTAAAAGATAGAGAATTAAAACTTGCTCCTACAAGACCAACCTTTGGTTCTGAGTTAATGGCAACGATTCTATCTAAAAAATTACCCGAATGTGCTACAATTCGTCCTCACACCTTCAAAATTAAGGAGTATGAGTCTTTAGAGGGTGAATTTGTTGAATTTGATTATTTTACCTATCCGGATTATAGAATAAAGCTCTTAAAAACACTTGTTGATGATAAAGAAGACTTATCCGATTTTTCTAATGCAAAAATAGTTTTATGTGCCGGTCTTGGTATAGCAGGGAATAAAAACCGAGAATATCTTGATAAGCTCCAAAAACTAGCTCATTTAACGGGAGCTAAATTTGCCTGCACAAGAAAACTTGTTGATTTTAACTTAGTTTCAAGAGCAAACCAAATCGGTCAAACAGGATCTACTGTTCAAGCTGATATTTATATTGGTTTTGGCGTATCAGGCGCGCTGCAGCACATATGCGGAATGAAAAACTCAAAAACGATTGTTGCAATAAATACGGATGAAAATGCTCCAATATTTGATTACTGCGATTATAAGATCGTATATGATGCTAAAGTAATAATAGACGAGCTTTTAGCTCAATTGTTTGATAATGAATAAAAAAAAGCCGCCTAAAATAAGGCAGCTACTAGACTTGGGGAGGAGGTTTTGTTAAGAGTTAACCTCTTAAACAAAAAATTTATTTATGTTTATATAATCGTCCCACAAAAGTCAAAACTTTAACATTTATTTTTTAATTTCCTCCAAATGATGTAATTTTAAAAAAATAAGCAAAAAAAATATCAAATTTGTTAGAATTAGAATATGAGAAAAATAATTACAGTATTTTTATTTGCTTTTTTTATTTTTGGCACTTTAATGCAAAGTTCTGTTTTTGCTGCACCTAAAGCCAAAAAAAATCAAACTAAGCACAAAATTGAATTCACAACAAAAGATAAGTTTATTCTTGTAGGCGATCTTTATCTTGCAAAACCCAAAACAGATAAACCTCTTGTTATAGCACTTCATTCTTTTGCTCTTAACAGCTCAAGCTGGCAATCTTTAGCACAGCAGCTAAGACTTAAGGGGTACAATGTTCTTGCTATGGACTTAAGAGGTCATGGCAGAAGCGTTTATAATGAGAATTTGAAATTAAAATCAAGATTTAAGTTTAAAAATTCAGACTGGCAAAAACTCCCAAGCGATGTTAGCGAATCTATTAATTATATAAAAAGCAACTATCCTAATATTAACTGCAATGAAGTAATTATTATAGGTGCGGATTTAGGGGCAAGCGCCGGGATCATCGCGGGTGAAACTTTAAAGAAAAAACCTGTAAAATTTGTAATGATATCACCAATGTTAAACTTTAAAGGGCTCTATATTCCTGTCAAGGTTGCAAATTATCGAGAAACCAAGTTTTTAGTTTTATTATCTAAAACAGATAAAATTCTATTCAATTTTTATACTGAAATAAAGCCGGTAATTAAACAATACCCTCAAGGAGGACCCGGTGTTCAGCTTCTTAAAGCAAATAGCAGTGCAATAGCTGATATCGTTAATTTTATCGCTAATTAATAAAATTGAAAAAACGCACCCGGGATAATTAATCCCGAGCGCGTTCAACCGGTTTGTACAGTGGATTATATAATTTATATATTCCACCTATTTATTTTTTATAACGTTTTCCATAAACTTCATGAACATTCTCAATTGATAAAAAAGCATCTTTATCAACAGAAGCAACAACTTCTCTCAGTTTATAAAGCTCAATTCTTGGAACAACACAGTAAATCATTGTTTTTTTAGCTTTAGAGTATCCTCCTTGAGCTTCAATATAAGTTACTGTTTTATTTAAGTTTTTAATTATAGCTGAACCAAGTTCATGCCCTTTATCAGATACAATTCTTATGGATTTTTCTTCACTTAAACCTTGAACTATTGTATCAATTGCCCTGTATGCAACTAAGTAAGTAAGAGTTGAATACATTGCTTGTTCCCAGCCGTATAAAAAACCCGCACAGGCAAATATGAAAATATTAATAAACATAATAATTTCACCTACTGAATAAGGCATTTTTTTGGATACTTTCATAGCAAGAATTTCTGTTCCATCTAAACAACTGTTGTTTTTAAGAACCAAACCAACTCCAACTCCTAAAATTCCACCGCCAAATAAAGCCGATAGGAGTAAATCATGGGTAACAGGGTTAATGTTAGTTGAAATTATATTAACAAAAAAAGCAAGAGCACTTACGCTGTATAAAGCTAGGACTATAAATTTTTTACCGAATTCACTAAGCGCTAAAAGCAAAAAGGGAATATTTAAAACTACAAGAAACATTCCAAGGTTTAGTTTGGTAATATAGCTTGCCATAATTGAGATACCGACAATTCCCCCGTCAATAATTTTATTGGGGACTAAAAAACATTCAAGTGCAAAAGCTGCTAAAAACGCACCCAGAGTGCAGAATATTATATTTATACTTATTTCTTTCATAATTTTTATGATAGAATAATTTTATGAAAAAGTACATAGTTTTAATGTTAATTTTTGTTATGACTTTTTTTTGTTCTGCCTGTTCAAAAAAACGGGAGTTAAACGACCTTGAAACAATTAAAGAAAGAGGTTATTTAATTGTCGGGGTTAAAGAAGACTCGCCGCCTTTCGGCTTTTATAAGGACGAAAAGCTTACAGGGATTGATATTGAATTATCTAAATATATTGCTGATAATATTTTCGATAATCCTTATTATACAAATATAAAATTTGTAAGTGTAACTCCGCAGAATCGTTTTTCAAAACTTAACTCAGGTGAAGTTGATTTTTTAGCAGCAATAGTAAGTATTAATGATAAAAGAAAACTTATAATTGATTTTTCAATCCCTTACTTTAGCACAGGACAAAAAATCATGGTGAATAAAGATTCTAAGATTTCTCACTTAAGTTATTTTAACACCAAAGGGACAATTGCTGTTATCCTTGGTACAACCGGGGAGAATGTTTTGCATCTTGCTGCTCCTAATGCTAGAATTGTAGCTGTTAGAACATATAAAGAAGCAGTTAATCTTCTTGAGAATAATTTGGTTGATGCTGTCTTAGGGGATGATTGTGTTTTAAAAGGCTACAACGATGGACGTTTTCGCATTATCAACCGAGCTTATTCTAAAGAATACTATGCAGTTGCGCTTCGAAAATCTGATAAATCCAAAGAATTGCTTCAAGTTGTTAATACTTCAATTACTTCTTTTTTGGATGATAAAAAGATGAATGCATTAAAAAGAGAATATGGTTTGTCAAATACTCCTAAATTACTTGTAGAATAGAATAATGACAGTAAAAATTGAAAAATTTAATATTTCAACACTAGGTTTCAATGATATTATAGATATCACTTCTAAAGTCCAAGGAATAGTTAGCGGCTTTGGACTAAAAGATGCTCTTTTAAATATTCAAGTTACAGCAAGTGAAGCATCTATTCTTACTCTTGAATGCGAACCTGGAATAAATGCTGATTTAGCGCAGCTTCTAGAAGAGATCGTTCCGTTAAATAAAATATATAAGCATGATGAAACCTGGCATGAAGGAAATGCTTATGCGCACCTAAAAGCTTCCCTTTTGGGTAATAATATTGCCTTAAGTGTTATAGAAGGAAGGATTGAACTTAACAGCTGGCAAAAAATCGTTCTAGTTGATTTTGATTCCAAACCCCGTGTTCGTACAATTGTTGTTTGTGTGGTATATTAGTTCTATGGATAGAAAAAAACAATTACAATATTACTTAAATTTAATTAAAGATAATGAAATTCTTCTTCTTAAGTCAAAAGATGCTTATTTTAAAAACCATTACAGCCATTCTCCTCTTAATGTAATAACTAATTTTTCAGGAAGCGAAGGAGAAGCAGTAATTGAAAAAAACGGAAGGATTACTCTTTTTGTTGATACAAGGTATCATATCCTATCTCAAAAACAGGCGTTTTCAGATGTCAGCCTATACAAGATGTCTTTAGGGGAAACTTTTTTGGATGCATTTAAAAAAGTTTATAAAAAAGATACGATTCTTCATCTGCCTTATGATATTAATCTTGTTGAGTATATGAAATTGAGTGAATATTTTGATTTAAGGACTTATAAGCTCAAAAAAAGTTTTTTAAAAAATGATGATTACAATAAAAAAGCTTCTATTTATTTAATTGATAAAAAAATTAATGAAAGTGAGTTTTTGTATAAAATTGAAAAACTAAAAAACTCAAGCATTGAAGTTGATAGAACAATTATTTTTAATCTTGATATTATCGCTTATTTAACCAATTTGAGAAGTTTTCAAATGAAGCATTCTTCTTTGTTTAAATCAATTTTGTATCTTGATTATAAAAATTCTAATTATATTCTTTTTCTTGATAAAATTCCTAAAAAAATTAATATTAAAGGTTTGAACTTTCAAAAACTGGATGAGTTTGCAGCTTTTATTCAATCTCAAGAAGATAAAATTTATATTGAATATAAAGATATTGCACTTGATAAGTTTTTATCAATTAAAAAACCTTGTGAAATCAAAAAAAACCAAGCTCCTTTAATTGCCTCAATTAAATCGATTGGAGCAATAGAAGCAATGAAAAAAGCTTCTAATAAACTTGATAATGCGATTTTTAACTTTAAAAATCAACTTAAAGAAGGGTTATCTGAGCTTCAACTGGTGGAAATGTTTGAAAATGAACTTATAAAACAAAAAGCCAGCACAACTTCTTTTAAAACCATTCTTTCAATTAACGAAAACACCGCTTCAATTCATTATTCAAGTTATGATAAAGAAAAGCTTTTAAAACCGGAATCATTATTACTGCTTGATTGCGGGGCGTATTATAAAGACGGTTTTGCAACAGATATTACAAGAACTTTTTATTTTGGAGTTAATCCTCCTATTTTATATAAAAAGATATATACAAGTGTCTTAAAAGCTTTTATAATGGGTTTTTTATCAAAAGAAAAAGAAGCAAAAAACCTTGATAAGCTTATAAGAGACTATTTGAGTCAATTCAACAAAGAAGGCTTCTACTTTAACCACGGATTAGGACACGGTATCGGCACAAGCTGTCATCAAAGTCCTCCTTGTCTTAGCATAAATTCTACTGATACAATTAATCCTTATCAAACACACTCAATTGAGCCTGGCTTGTATGGGAAAAAAGGCGATTTGGAGTTTGGTGTTCGAATTGAGAATTGTGTTTATTTTGATTTAAATCATAAACGTTTTTCTTTATCCAATTATCCTTTTGAAGAAATTTTAATTGATTATTCTCTTCTTAACAAACAAGAAAAAGATTTTATCCAAAACTGGCAGGGTAGTTTTTATGGAAACAATTGAAATTACGAGTTTGCAAAACGATTTGATTAAAGAAATCGTAAAGCTTAAAAATCCTAAGTATAGAAAAGAAAAAAAATTGATACTTGCAGATGGCAATAAAACTATTGAAGGTTTTATTGAGGATGATATTGAATTTGAATATTTGTTTATAAAAAAAACGGATAATAAATACAAAAATATTAAAACAAAAAACCTTGTCTATGTTACAGATGCAATTCTTGCTAAAATTTCAACAACTATAACGCCGGCAAATGTTGTAGGCGTTATTAAGGAAAAAGAAATTGATAAAAATATCTTTTTTAATTTATCAAAAATTGCTTTAATTGAAGATATTAAAGATCCCGGGAATTTAGGAACAATTATAAGAAGCGCTTGTGCTTTTTCAATCGAAGGGATAATTCTATTTGGAAACTGTGTGGATCTGTATAACTCAAAGACCATAAGAGCAACAACACAGAATATTTTCAAAATCCCAATAATTCAAACAAGAGATATCGATTTTTTATATAAACTTAAAAAAAGCCATAAGTTTATTTCAACCGTAGTTGATTCAAATAAAGATTTTTTTGATTACAAATTCAATAAAAATTTTGTCATAATGTTTGGTTCTGAAGCATGCGGACTTAGTGATAAAATTATTGAGTTAAGTGATGAAAAATTGACTTTTTTAATGGATAATAATGTAGAATCCTTAAACCTCGGGGTTTGCGCTTCTGTTGCTTTTGCTTTAATTAAGCAAAAAGAAGAAATTGGGAAAATAAATTAGCTAAAATATTTATTGCAACAATAAAAAAAATATGATATTATATATTAGTTAATATACTTACTTGACGAGGGTCGAAAATGCGTATACAACCTGTAATTGGCAGATATAGCAATGTGAAAAAAACTAATAATCAAACAAGATTTGAAAGTAACAACACAGCATTTGCCCACAGGGGAGTTCATCGCTATAGCGGTAATTGCAGCGCAGATTTAGCCTATGCAAGTATAGTAGATGCTAATATAGCAAGAGATTTACGTTTAATGGGTTTAATATAAACTCTTTATTTTTAAAAGGTGGAAATATGAAAAAAGCTTTTACTTTGGCTGAGATAATGATTGTTTTAACAGTCATTGGTGTTTTAACGGCAATATTGCTTCCTGTGGCATTCCAGGCAGCCCCGGATGAGGATGTCATGAAATTTAAAAAGGCTAATTCTACATTAGGAACTTTAGTCCGTGAATTGGTAAATTCAGATAGATACTATAAAAATGGTGATTTAGGTACAAAGTATGATGGTACTTTGCTTAAGGATAATACAGATGCACATGTTAAATATTTCTGTAATTCCTTAGCAGATATTATGTCCACCAAATCTGTTAATTGTGTTAATTCTAATGGTTCAGGAACCTACAGAAGAACAATTAATGCCAATAACGGAGATCCTACAGCAGCACTTCTTAATCAATTAAAACTTGATGTTGATACTGATTGTTCTAATGTTCAAAGTGTAATAAAATCGCCTCAGATTGTAAGTTCTGATAGTATAAGCTGGTTTGAAGCAAACCCCCAATATACATTTGGTGAATATTATCCAGGTACAACTGTAAGACTCTTTACAGCTCCTGCAAATAGCGGCGGAGCAACCGGAGTTCCAGGCAGAGCAGAGCTTCGTGACAAATTTGGAAATGATGCTGTTTATAAAGTAATTTGTTTTGATGTAGATACATATGGAAGCGGTGAGCGTCCTTTTGGATACGGAATTAGAGCAGATGGAAAAATCATCCCAGGTAAAAGAGCAGATGATTGGTTATTAAAAGCAGCACAAAAGAATAATTAAAGGTTAAAAATGGAAAATAAAAATTTAGCTTCAATTGGAATATTTGGTGGTTCAGGTTTTTATAAATTTCTTGATAACATTGAAGAAATCAACATAGAAACTCCTTATGGAAAAACTTCAGATGCTATAATGCTGGGTGTTATTGCAGGAAGAAAAGTTGCTTTTATGCCAAGGCATTCAAGAAACCACACAATTGCCCCTCATAATGTCAATTATAGAGCTAATGTTTGGGCAATGAAATCCATTGGATGTAAAGCTGTAATTTCTCCTTGTGCTGCTGGATCCTTGCAAAAACACGTAAAACCGGGTGATATTGTTTTTTGTGATCAATATATCAACTGGACATCAGGAAGATTGGACACTTTTTTTGATAAAGAAGATATCCAGCATATTTCAGCTGCTGAACCATATTGTCCTGAGCTTCGAAAGACTGCAATCGATTGTGCTAAAAAACTTGGATATTCAATCCATGAAAAGGGAACAGTTGTTGTAGTTCAGGGGCCTAGATTTTCAACTAAAGCTGAGAGCAAATTTTTTACAAATCAAGGCTGGGAAGTGATTAATATGACCCAATACCCGGAAGCTCACTTAGTTAAAGAACTTAATATGTGCCCTTTGAATATTTCATTAATAACTGATTATGATGCAGGGCTTGTTGGAGATTGCAATCCTGTTTCTCATCAGGAAGTTATGAAAGTGTTCAGTAATAATATAATAAAACTTCAAAAATTGTTATTCTCAATTGTCGAGAATATTGATGAGAATAGGACTTGTTCTTGTAATAATATTGCTAAGTGGTAATTTAAAATATAAAGGATAATTTAATGGGGATAACATATGCTGTAGCTAGAATATTTGATTTAATCTTTTTAGTTTTGTTTATAACTATTCTATTATCCTGGTTTCCTAATATTAAATGGGAAAATGAGCCTTTTCGATCTATGAGAGCTTTTAGTGAAATTTTTCTGGCTCCTTTTAGAAAATTGATTCCTCCTATTGGAATGGTTGACATTTCCCCTATTGTTGCTTTTTTTCTTTTAAGTTTATTGAGAAATGCAATTATTTTAGTTTTGCTAAAATTAGGACTGTAATAATTTTTTTCAGTTGTTTTATATACTTGTAGAAAATATCTTAAGGACAAGTATTCATATGAGACTTAATTGTAACCATGATTTAAAATTCCAGGGAATAACTGCAATAAGAGCGGTTAGTGATTCTCACCAGGAAACAAGAAAGGAGGCTCAATTAATTTCAAGGGTTATAAAACAATCAAAAACTAAAGACAATATACTTTTTCTCAACTGTGGAGATTTATTTTGCGGTGTTTACCCTAGAGAATCAATGATTGATACTTATTTAAAATTTAAAGAGCTTGCCCCTAATGTCGAAATTGTTGCAACTATTGGTAATAACGATTCAATAAGCCAAAAGGACAAGTATTTTAATTCCAACAAAGCTTTGCAATATAATTCCATTGATTTTTTGAAAAAAACAATCGAAAAATTTGAATCAAAAGGAATAAATGTTGTTTGTTCCAATATTGTCGATAAAACTACTAATAATTATCCCGGCTGGATTAAACCCTATAGTATTGTTGAGAGGGACGGAGATAGAATTTTATATCTGGTTTTTGTATTGATAGATTAGATAATAAAGCCTTAAATATTAATGTTTTAAGTAATAGCGAGGCTATAAATAAACTGCAGCAATATATTGAACTTGAAAAACCGGATTCGGTTATAATTCTTAATCATGATTATCTTGATTCAAGTGTCAACATCCACTCTCTTTTTCATCCGGATTTAATTATAGGAGGGCACGACCACAACAGAATTCCTATGGATAAAAAAAGAAGGATATTCTATCCCGGGTCGTTTTCCAGTTCAATGTTTGAAATTGATTTAAAAATTAAAGATAATGTAAGCAAAATATTGAGTTTAAATGAAATTAAAACTGAAAATGTAAAAATTTTGCCTGAACTTGATAAACTTGTATCATATTATGAGAAAGACTGCAAGTTAAACGAGGTCATTGCTCAATCTACTTTGGATTTAGCGAAGCTCTATGCTCATCCTTGCCCTTTGGGAGGGTTTTTGGCTGATGGAATAAAAGATAAGACCGAATCTGATATTGCATTTTTTGCATCCAATATTATAAGAGTCCCCTTGAGATACAAAGAAAACGGGAATATTAAAAACTATGATTTAAGAAAGGTAATTACTTTTGATTCAACTATTCAAAAGGCTGAGCTAAACACAGATGCTCTTAAGGAAGTTTTTAACAGTGCGCTTAGAAATAGAGTTTTATTAGGAGAGCAAAATTCAACATTTTTGCAGTTTTCAACCAATGTTGGGGTTGAAGTGGATATTGACAAAATAAACAAAACTTGTACGCTTAAACAAATCTATATTAACAATACTCCTTTATTAGACGATAATCAAAATCCTATTTATCCTGATAAAAAGTTTATATGTGCTTTTGATAACTTTATTCCCAATGATAATCGCTCTAAATTATTGCAGGAAGCAAAAAAAGAAGACTTTAAAGATGAAAATTATAATAATTATCGATTTGATAAATTGCTGTTTGAATTATTGCAGGAAGCACCAAAAAAATACGAAAAAGGTATGGTTTATCCTTCTTTTAAATTAATTGAAAAGAATATTGAGCAAAAAGCAGTGTTATAGTTAACACTGCTTTTTTAGAGCTATTTTTTAAATACTAAAACCGCGTTGCACCCGCCAAAGCCAAAAGAGTTTGATACAACCGCATTCATCTCTTTTTTCTTAGCATTATAAGGAGTATAATCCAGGTTTGCAACCTCAGGATCTTGATTATCAAGATTGATTGTTGGAGGAACTATCCCTTCAAGCATTGCTTTGATTGCAATAATAGCTTCAACTGACCCTGCGCCTCCAAGCATATGACCTGTCATGGATTTAGTTGATGAAACAGATAATTTTTTGTTTTCGTTTTTATCACCAAATACTTTTTCTATTGCTCTTGATTCTGCAATATCTCCAACATGGGTTGAAGTTCCATGGGCGTTAATGTAATCAATATCATCCGGTTTTAGCCCTGCATCTTTAAGTGCAAGTTCCATAGCAAGAATTGCGCCATTGCCATTAGGATCTGGAGCTACCATATCATAAGCGTCTGAGGATTGACCATAGCCTGTAAGTTCAGCGTATATCTTTGCTCCTCTTTTAAGTGCGTGTTCTCTTTCTTCTAAAACAAGGATTCCAGCTCCTTCGCTCATTATAAATCCGTCTCTATCCTTGTCGTAAGGGCGGGAAGCTTTTTTTGGTTCGTCATTGTGTTTGGATAATGTTTTAGCTGAGGTAAACGCTCCTATTCCAAGATCGCAAATTCCTGCTTCAGCGCCGCCTGCAATCATTATATCAGCATCATTGTACTGAATTGCTCTATATGCATCTCCAATTGAATGTGCTCCTGTAGCACAAGCAGTTACAACAGACTTAGAAGGACCTTTTAATCCGTATTTAATGGATATTTTTCCTGCTGCCATATTTGTTATCATCATAGGAACCATAAAAGGAGAGCATTTATGATAGCCTCTAACCTGCATGGTTTCGTGGTTTTTTTGAATTGTTTCCAATCCTCCTGCGGCAGATCCTGCAATTACGCCAATTCTTGTTAAATCTTCTTTTTGTAAGTCAAGTCCTGAATCTTCTATAGCTAAACTTGCAGCTACAACAGAACATAGGATGAATTTATCCATTCTTCTTGCATCTTTTGAATCAACATACTTGCTTGAGTCAAACTCAGGAACCTGTCCTCCAATGTGCACAAGATGTTTTTCTTTGTCCAGTGTTAAGTATCTAACCCCGCTATTTCCGGCTTTCAAATTTTCCCAAAGAGTTTCTACTCCAACACCAAAAGGCGAAACGCAGCCCATGCCGGTTACGACAACTCGTCTTTTCATACTTTCATTTTTCTCCTGTTTGTTATATATTATCCAGTTTTATAATAGCATTAGCGCCTGTCATACCTGCTCCAAAAGCGCTAATTACAATAGTTGCAGGTAGTTTTATAGTTCCTTTATCAATCCCTTCTCTTATTGCTGCAGGAATTGAAGCGGCAGACATATTGCCGTATTTTTCAATATTGGATATTGTTTTTGATTCATCAATTGTTAATCTATGAGCCAGAGCATCTATCATTCTTTGATTGGATTGATGCGGTATAAAGTAGTCAATATCATCAACATTGGTATTTGTATCTTTGAGGAGTTCTTCAATCTTAGGAGGAATTTCAGTCATGACAAATTTGTATACGTCCTTACCTTTCATTTGGATGTATGGTTTGACTTTTGTTTGAATCCCTTCAACCAAAGGACAATTCTCACCCTGGACTTTAAGTGTGATGTAATCTCCGTGAGATCCGTTTGAAATTAAATTAACCCCTACAATATCTTCTCTATCAGAATCTGCTTCAATAATCATTGCACCTGCGCCATCTCCAAATAAAACACAAACAGACCTATCCGACCAGTCAGTGAATTTAGTTGTAGCATCAGTTGCAACAATAAGAATATTTTTATAGGTATTAGACTTTATAAAAGCCCTGGCTGTGCTAAGGGAGTAAATAAACCCAGAACATGCCGCTTTTAAATCAAAACAAGCAGCGTTTTTAGCACCTATTGCAGCCTGGATTAAGCAGGAAACCGAAGGATAAATCTCTTCAGGAGCAGAAGCTGCGGCTATTATTAGATCAATTTTATTAACATCATAATTGCTTCTTTTTATCGCTTTTTTAGCTGCTTCAATTCCTAAATCAACTGAAGTTTCATCTTTTGATATAACCTTTCTTTCTTTAATTCCTGTTCTTGTTGTAATCCATTCATCTGAAGTATCCAGAATTTTTTCTAAATCATTATTGGTTATTGTGTTATTTGCAACTTCAAAATCGAGTGCAACAATTTTTGTTCCTGTCATTTATATACATTCCTTTTCTTGAATATACTTGAAGCCAAGTAAATAGGCATCAAGATTTTTTTGTAAGAGTTCTTTTTTGTTTTTTAATGCTTTTTCAAATATCTTTTTAACGTTATCAAAAAGAATATTACCTACAAGTCCTGATAAAATTCCAAGAGCAATTGAATTTGCCGTTTTAACATTACCAAGTTTAAGTGCTTCCTGGGTTAAGGGCATAAATATATATTTAATATCATCTCTTGTTTTTTTAATTTCCGCAAGGGAAGAATTTACAATTATTGTACCGTTTTCTTTTACTTTGGAAATAAATTTATCAAAAGAAAGCTGATTCATAGCAACAACAAAGTCTGCTTTAGAATTCTGCAGGATAAAAAGTTCATTATCTGACATATTTATCTCGCAATTAACAGCCCCGCCTCTCATTTCAGCTCCATAGCAAGGACAAAAGGATACGTATTTGTCTGCCAGTATGAAAATATTAGCAAGGGCAATCCCCAAGGATAACACTCCTTGTCCACCGGCTCCTGAGATAATAAAGTTTTTAATCATTGCTAATGTCCTTAAAAATTCCTATAGGATAAATTTTGCTTAATTCGTTTTCAATTTTTTTATGAGCATCTTTAGGGCTCAGCTTCCAGTTTGTCGGACAGCTGGATAAAATTTCTACAAAACTGAATCCCAAACCCTTTAATTGACAATCAAAAGCGCGTTTAATTTGTTTTTTTGTATTAATTATATTCTTAATATCATATAAAGTGCATCGAGCGCTAAAGGCTGTTCCTTCGCAGAGCGCAATGTGCTCGGCAGCTTTAATTGGAAAACCGTGATAATTCTTGTTTCTGCCCAGAGGACTTGTTGTGGTGATTTGTCCTATTGTGCTGGTGGGACCCATTTGTCCTCCTGTCATGCCATAATTTGTGTTATTAATGCAAATTATGCTTATATTTTCTCCCCTAAGAGCGCTATGTAATGATTCTCCAAGTCCAATTGAAGCAAAATCCCCGTCTCCTTGATAAGTGAAAACAAATCGGTCTTTATTTTGCGCTCTGAATGCTCTTTTAGCCCCTGTTGCAACAGCTGCTGCTCTTCCATGGGGGGATTCAATGCAGTCAACATCTAAAAAATTATACAAAAAAACAGAACACCCGCTTGATGCTACAGCAAGGGTTTTTTCTCTTAAATTAAGCTCATCTATAACCTCTGCTGTAAGTTTAATTGCAAGTCCGTGGTCACAGCCTGGGCAAAAAGTAAATTTTGAATCTTTTTTTATTGATTTTGGAGTGCTATAAACTTGCAAGATTACTCTCCTTAATGATATTATCTATCGCATATGTTATTTCTTCAAACTTTAAAAAATCACCAACAGGCTTTCCTATAAAGGAAATAGAGGCATCGTCTCGAATAGAAAGTTTGACATCTTTTAGCATTTGACCTGAATTCATTTCAATATCTATAAAGATTTTTGTCTTTTTGGATAGTTCTCTAAGTTTTTGATAAGGAAAAGGCCACAAAGTCTTTGGCCTCAATAGGCCTATTTTAATTCCTCTTTTTTTATAATGATTGCAAATTGCTTTTGTAATTCTTGCCATTGAGCCAAATGCTGTAATTATAATATCTGCATCATCGCAATAATAAGATTCATAATCAGCTTCTGCTTGTTCAATAGTGTGATATTTTTTGTTGAGATTAATAATATGCTGATTCAGCTTATCCTGATTAGGCTCAAGTGAATGAATTTTTCGTGACGGTCTGTTATCAGCTCCTTGTAAACACCAGGAAGAATTATCAATTTCAGGATAAGGATTTTCTTTAATTTCAACAGCTTCTGCCATTTGTCCTAAGAATCCGTCAACTAAAAGAATTACAGGATTTCTATATTTTTGTGATAGATAAAAAGCCTGGTAAGTCATTAAGGCACATTCTTCGACACTTGAAGGGGATAATACAATTGTATGATAATCGCCATTTCCGCCGCCAATTACAGCCTGGTTATAATCGCCTTGAGAAGGGTAAATATAGCCTTGTCCAGGACCTGCTCTCATGACATTAACAAGAACAATGGGAAGCTCATCTGAAGCAGCATAGGATAGGGTTTCCTGCATTAAAGAAACAGCACAGGATGAACTTGAAACCATTGCTTTGGCTCCGGCTGCAACTGCACCAAGCGCCATATTAATAGCGCCAATTTCAGATTCAGCACAAACATAGCCAAGGTTTTTCTGCTGCATTTCAAGACTCAAAAATTCTCCAATTTCTGACTGTGGTGTAATTGGGTAGCCAAAGTAACATTTGCAGCCTGCTTTTAAAGCTGCCTTTGCTATTGCAATATTTCCTTTTAATAATTGTTTTTCACTCATCTTTATAAACACTTGTAATTGCTATATCAGGGCAGATCATAGCACACATAGCACAGCCAAGGCATTCTTTTTTCTCATCTTTAAACTGAACTACATAATTACCGTTTGACCCAATTTCACTGCTTTTTGTTATTAATTTTTTAGGACAGGTATCAATGCATAAATAACAGGATTTACATTTGTTTTTATCAAGTTCAATATATGACATTTAACTCCCCTAATTTAATATATTAATATTGTCTCACAAAATTATAAAAAAGGTAGCTTTGTAACAAATATTGATTAAGATTCTTTTAGATTTTTTATATGATGATAAATATAGATAATTCCTAAAACAAAACAAACAATAATTATTAAAGCATCAAATTTATGCCATAAATGTTTTAGGGTTTGCGTGTTTTCACCAAGTTTCACTCCGACAAAAACAAGCAAATAACTCCAAATTAAAGAACCAAGAAAAGTAAAAGTAAAAAAGAATCTTTTTTTAGCTTTTAAAATCCCTGCGGGCAGAGAAATGAATGTTCTTATAACAGGAAGCATTCTGCAGATAAAAAACGCCCAATCTCCGTATCTATCAACCCATTTATCGGCAATTTGCAAATCTTTTTTTGATACAAGAAAATACTTTCCATACTTTTCAATAAACTCTCTTCCTTTGTAATATCCAATGTAATAGGAAGGAATTGACCCTAAAACGCAGCCCAGCGCTCCAAAAAAAGCTGCAGCGTGGATTGAGAAAACTCCTTTAGTTACTAAATAACCTGCAAAAGGCAGAATTGCTTCACTTGGAAGGGGAATATTACAGGATTCAATAGCCATTAAAAGAGCAACCCCGAAGACTCCAAGGTGGTTTATTACTGCTTGAATCCAATTTACAACAGCCAGTATTATATTTTCTATCATGCTATTTTCCTTGCTAATCTATAGAACACTATTCTAATATAGTTCTTTTTTTAAAACAAGGATTTTTATTTATACAAATTTTTTAAAAATTTTAGCTTCCTGACCTTTGATTTTTTGTCCGCTAAAAGGAGTTGTTTTTGTCTGGTTTTTTGAAGTCTGCTTGTTTTCTTGAAGCTTATTATTTTCTAAATACTTCTTTTCTAATCTTCTTTCATTAAGTGCAGGCAGTCCAAATCCAAGATAACCAGCTTCAAAAGCAAGTGCTCCTGTTCTTAGAATTGCATTCATTCCTTTAGCCTTTAAAACCAAATCGTTATCAGGGTTTTTAAAGAACTGAATAATAGTGTTTTTAGCAGCATTTGAAATATCCTGCAATGAGGTATAATCTTTATCCTGCAATTCTTTTAATGATTCAAGAAGTTTATTAGCGTTTTCTATCTGTTCATTTATAATTGAAGGATTGCTTCCATCGCATGAAACTGTAGCATTGGCTTTTTGAATCAAGCCTGGAATACCTTTTTTATTGTTTCCATTAATAATTTCTTCTTGTTGTTTAATTAATGAATTAACAACATTGTTGAATACTTTTTTTGTATTCCCGCCATTGGATTCAATTTCTTTAAACATTTTTTCGATTTCATCAATTGAACTATAGCCTGAATACTTAGAAACAAACTCATCATTGGTTAGAGCCCTTACTCCTTCTGTAGGATGAAGCGTATCAAGGATATTTTTCCCTATGGCTTTTAGTTTTTCACCAAAAGGAATATCCTTGTCAAAAACTTTTTGATAAGGTCTATTTTTCATAGGAAGTCCGCTTGCCTTAGAGGCTCCTGCTGCAACAAGAGAGTTTATTGATTTTAGGGCAAATAAAACAATCAAAACTGTTTGAATGTCTCTTAGCATAATTTCTTTAAGTTCGTCTTTTGTAGCTTCTTTATCATCAGGGTTTCTTTTAAGAGCAGTCAAAACTCTTGGCACAATTACAGCCCCAACCATAAGCAGGGTAAGGATTGAAAAAGAATTATTTGCTCCTGTCGGTTCAATATTCTTTATGAATTTATAAACCCCTTCTTTTATGGATGAATTTTCAATTTTATTACCCAGTGTACTGCTTGCTTTGCTCATTTTATCTGCAACTGCCTTATAAGCTCCATTGGAGGTAATTTTGTTAATGTCTAAACCCATTATTTACCTCCTTCGTTTCTTTTTTTGGCTTCATCATAAATAACACTAGCATTGGGGTTTACTTTGCCTGATACTTTAGTGTAAATTTTTGGAATCTGGAACATTAGCATTCCTGTTATAAATATCATTCCGCCTATTGTAAACAAGCGTTTTCCAATCCAGGAATTCTTGAATGATTTAATATTATCCGCTGTAACATTGGAGCCGAATTGTTTTGTGTAGTCTTGAATATAGGCTTCAATGTATTCAATGTAGTTTTTAAAGTTAGTTGCACCTATGGTGTCTTTGTCAATTGAATATTTAGCACTCAGGAAGTTAACATTCTTGTAGTTGTCTTTATTTTTCTTAATTATACTTTCAAAAGTTTTTTGAAGATCACTGAGTATATTTTTCTTGTCCTTTTTCTTGGCAGCTTTTGTGTAGTTGTCGATTCCTTCTTTGATGCTATCGATATCTTTTTGTTTTGCTTCATTACCAATTGATTGTTTTAGCATATCTTTAACAGCTTCTTCGCGCAAAGAGTCTATTTTGCCGGCTTTTTCAAGTAAATAAGACAGGTTTTTTATATTTTCAATATGGGTATCAGCAGTTTTTCCTGCTAATTTAATAGCCGTATTAAGAACCAATACAGGAACAACACACATTGTAGGTCCTGTTAAAAATTCTCTTGTAAATTCCTGCCAAAAAGATTTCCAGTTGAATTTCCCTGTTCGTTTTCTTCCGTTAAACAAACCCTTGCCGCTTCTTGGCAGGTTTGTTCCTGTCATATCTTCAGCGGTAAATTGAAGCGCACGACCGCCATTGTCAATAAACTGCCAAAAGTTAATAAGACCATTAACGGCGCCGCCTTTAAAATTTACCTGAGTGTCGTTTTGAGCATTTCTTTTATTGTTGTTAATGTTACTATTACCGGAAACTCCGGCAGTATTAACGGACGATAACTTCATTTAAGTTCACTTCCCCTTTTAAACACAAATAAATAAAAACCTGAAAATTTTTTTATTTGCTAGTTTTTGGAATAATTTTTTAAATTCTTAACAATACAAAATTTTTTCGCAAAAATTATTCTATCATATTGATTTATAATTGCAAATAAAAAAATGGTTTTATTAAGAAATATGTATTATGTTATTAGTTTTGCCCATTTTTCAAATTGGCTGTAATCTTTTTGCAGCTGCGTTTTAAGAACAAGAATACTTCCGAAGTTTTCTTGATTTCTTAATTTTTTCTCAAATATAACTTTTATTATTTTTCCATAAAGATTCTCATTAAAATCATAAATATGGGCTTCTAGAATTTCCTCTTCGCCTTTAGTTAGAGTTGGTTTTGTTCCCCAGGAAATTAGCGCAGGTTTAATTGTTGAATCAATCTGAACCTTACCGAAGTATACCCCGTAAGGAAGTTTTACAAGACTATCGGACCAAATAATATTTGCAGTGGGGTATCCGAGTTTAGATGCCAGCTTATCGCCTTTAATAACAGAGTTTCTTATAGAAAAACTTCTTCCTAAGAGTGTTTTGGTGCCATCTAAATCCCCTTGTTCAATTTTTTTTCTTATAATGCTCGAACTTACCTGCTGTTCTTCATTGTACTTTTGTTCTGTAACAATTGTGCATTCATAGTTGTATTTTTTTGCTAGTTCTTTTAATAGCTCACCATCACCTGTTCTGTTTTTTCCGAATGTGTGGTTAAACCCTGCAATAATTAATTCAGGTTCAAAATTTTTAATTAATATATTTTCTATATATTCTTTTGCTGATAAATCTTTGTATAGTTCAAAATCCAGCTCATAAAGGTAATCCACGCCAAGGGATGATAGTAGCAATTCTCTATCTTTAAAGGTTTGAATATTGGGAGTTTTATTGTCATTAAAGTAATCAGCCGGGTTTTTATCAAAAGTAATGATTGCGCTTTTTATTCCTTTTTGTCTTGCCTGCTGAATTAAAAGAGTAATAATTTTTTTATGTGCAATATGGATTCCATCGAAATATCCAAGACCAAGAGCAAGTTTTTTATTAGGCGCAGCTTTTCTTATTACTTCCATTATTATTTATCGTCCTTATTGTTTTTGGTTTTGTAATAATTTTTTCGTTTAGTATTTTTCGGCTGGTTGAGATTTTCTTTTTGCTGCAAGCGTCTCACTGAATAGACATCATTAATTGATTGAACTTCAGAAATTACTTTTTTTAATGTATCAACTCCATCCAGTTCAATTCCAAGATCAATAATCCCAAATTTTCTGCCTTTAAGATAAGTATTAGAATAGATAATATTGATGTTTAAATCTCCTGTTTTCATTAGAATATCTCTTAATATTCCCATTCTATCCTGGCATTCGATTCTAATATGCGCCATATATTGAGCTTTTTTGACATCCTGCGACCAATTAATATCAATCATTCTTTCAGGTTCAATATTATAAAGGCATTTGCAATCCAGTCTGTGAACACTAACTCCTTTTGATTTTGTAATAACACCAATTATAGGCTCCCCTGGAATCGGAGAACAGCATTTAGCTAAAGACCATAATAATCCTTCAAGACCTATAATATCATTCTTTTTATTTTTAGCTTTTCGATTCTGACGGGTGTTTTGTTCTTGCGCAAGTTGTTCGTCTGTTTTTGGTGCTTCATATTTTTTTAAAACATTAATAACCTTATGAACTGTGGTTTCGCCATAGCCCAGCGCTGCAAAAAGATCATCTTGAGATTTATAATTCATCTCTTTGGAAACTTTTTCAATAAATCCTGCTTTAATAAACTCATCAAGACAGGCTTTTGTAAGTTCAAGTTCTAAATTAGTTTTTCCAAGTTGAATGTTATCTTCTCGATTAAATTTTTTAAACCATTGGCGGATTTTTGAACTTGCGTTTTTTGTAACAATAAAACTTAACCAATCGATTTTAGGCGCAAACTGTTTAGAAGTTAGAATTTCAACAATATCTCCGTTTTTAAGTTTTGTATCTAATTGTGCAATTCGACCGTTAATCAAAGCTCCTACAGTTCTATGACCGACTTCTGTGTGGATTCTATAAGCAAAATCTACAGGCGTTGAGTCTTTAGGAAGCTCAAAAACATCTCCGTTGGGGGTAAAAACAAAAACCTGGTCTTGAAAAAGATCGAATTTAACACTTTCTACAAATTCTCTTGCATCTGTTGTATCTTCATCCAGTTCAATTACTTTTCTCATCCAGGAAAACTGCAAATCTTTTTTATTGTTTGCTTTAATTGAACCCGATTCTTTGTATCTCCAGTGTGCTGCCACCCCATACTCTGCTACTTCGTGCATTTTATGGGTTCTAATTTGAATTTCGACAGGCTTGTTTTTAGCTCCAATTACAGATGTATGTAAAGAGCGGTACAAATTGCCTTTGGGCATTGCAATATAGTCTTTAAATCTATTGGGTATGGGTTTAAAAAGCTGGTGGATTATCCCTAAAACCTGATAACAAACAGCTTCTGTATCGACTATAACTCTTACTGCTGTAATATCATACAATTGGTCAAAACTTACATTTAAACGCTCCATTTTGTTATAGATTGAATAATAATGCTTTGCCCTCCCTTTAATTGCTGCTTTGATTTTGTGCTTATCAAGTTCTTTTTTGATTGTTTCAATTAAAGCATTGACGGTTGAATCTCTCATAGCTTTAGTTTCAGCTACAAGTTTTGCAATTTCATAATATTTTTCAGGATTCAAGTATCTTAAAGATAAATCTTCAAGTTCTGCTTTAATTTTCCCCATTCCTAATCGATTAGCCAAAGGAGCAAAAATATCAATAGTTTCTTTGGCAATTTTTTTCTGCTTAACTGCTGTCATAAAAGACAATGTTCTCATATTGTGCAATCTATCGGCAAGTTTTAAAACGACAATTCTAATATCCTGCGCCATTGCAATAAACATTCGTCTAAAGTTCTCAGCCTGACGTTCTTCTTTTGATTTAAACTGATACTTGCTCAGTTTTGTCACCCCTTGAACAAGAACTACAACATCGGGACCAAATTTTTCCTCCATTTGAGTTGCTGTAGTTTCTGTATCTTCAAGAATATCATGCAAAAAAGCAGCAATAATTGTATCTTTATCAAATTTTAAATCAACAAGAATTTTTGCAACCTCGACAGGATGAATTATGTAAGGCTCTTGGGAAATTCGGTATTGACCGTCATGGAGTTTTAAAGCCCATAAATAAGCAGACTCAATCTGAGCAATATCTTCTTTTGTTCTTTTTTGTTTAATTAGTTCTTGTTTAATTTCGTCAAATGTTTTTTGATATGTCATAAATTTCTCGATTTTTATAATGATTATAACACTATATTGATATTTGCGATATAATTATTCTAAAAAACATGGAACAGAATATAAATAATATTGAAAAACTAAAAGAAATAATTGCCAAAAATTCTAAATTTAGAATAAAAGTTGCTGCTAATTCTAAGAATAATTCTATTGACTTTACAGATGAATTAATTAAAATAAAGATAACAGTGCCTCCAATTGAAGGCAGAGCAAATAAAGCAGTTATAGAATTCTTAAGCAAGACTTTAAAAATTCCTAAGTCTAGAATAAGAATAATCAGCGGAGAAAAATCTTCTATTAAAACAATTCAAGTTATGATGTGAATAAATAATATTTTTAAATATTGTTTCTAATTGTAAAGAAGTGTTATAATTTTTGCGACAAAATAGCATTTTTTTTATTCATAGGGTTTAAACTAAATAAAACAAAACGTAGAGGTAAGGTAAGTGGATTCAAACAAAACAAAAGTCGATACAAGTAAGTCCCCTGCTGGAGCTGTCGCAGGCGGCAAATCAACCAATCCTATTGATATAACACGAATAATGCCAATTAATACAAGGACTACTCCTAATAGGATGTATAACAATTATTCAGGAACTTTTACCAAACCTGGTGATATAAATTTTATTGAGATGATAAGTTCTTTGAATAATTCCTTTGTAGAACAAATAGATTCTGTCAATTTGTTCTATGCAATTCATAACAACATAAGAACTAAAACAAACTTAAACTTTTCTGCCCTCGGGCTTTACAATAAAGATTCTAATTATATAAATGTTAAGTTAATTAACAAAGCCGGAACTTCTTATAATTCTAAAATCTTAATGAGTGAAACTGAAAATCTTATTATAAAGGCTTTTAGTGAAGCTACAATTATTACAACAACAGATAGCAGCTATCTTAAGATTAACTATTTAAACAATGCCCCGACTCATATTATCCCTTTAATGGTTTTTAATGAGTGTCTCGGGGTTATGATTTTTTCTGATAATAACAACAGTCATTTTCTTGATTTGTATAAATTGATTGCAAATTATTATGCAATTTTTTATAAAAATCGTATTCTTGTGGACTTGGTTGGCAAAAACACGGATACTGATTCTTTGACCGGTTTATCAACCCATAAAAAACTTCAAGAAGACTTAGCAAGTGAAATTGCTCATTGTACAGATGAGGAAAAAAACCTTGCTTTCTGTATTTTTGATATTGCAAATATTTCTGAAATTAATAATGAATTAGGTCATGCTAAAGGGGACCTTGTAATTAAAGAAGTTGCTAAAAAAATTAAGAAAAATGTTAGAAATACTGATATTCTCGGTCGTTATGGCGGGGATGAGATTGCTATAATTATGAGCGATACCTCAATAGAAGAAGCTAAGTATGTGTGCGAGTTTTTACTCTATAACCTCTCTTGTACGATGTTTGACGACTTAGGACAGCTCAAGTTCTCCTGCGGGATTTCAATGTTTCCACACTCGACAATCAAACAGGAAAAACTGACAATTTTAGCTGAACAAGCTCTTTATATTGCTAAAAGCAAAAGAAGTTCTTCCGGTCAATCGGAAATTGTTACAACAAATGATTACAACTTCTGGGATGATGAAGCACTTAAGTGTTTTGCCCACATTCTAACCAAAAAACACGCTTCAATTGGAATTAACATTGAAGATGAGCTTATTGATCAGTTTCATAGTGAAAAAATAACATCTAACGATCATATGCTTGATGTTGTATCTTCTTTAGCTGCGGCAATTGATGCTAAAGACACTTATACAAAAGGTCACAGCGCTTCTGTTTCAAGATACTCAGAAGCTCTTGCAAGAGCAATTAATCTTCCTTCTGATGATGTTGAAAGAATTAAATTAGGAGCATTATTGCACGATGTTGGAAAAATCGGCATTCCTGAACAAATTCTAAGAAAACCAACTGCTCTATCTGATGATGAATGGTCAATAATGAAACAGCATCCTTCAATTGGGGCGGATAAAGTTTTAAAGCCTAATAAATCCTTACATGATTTAATCCCTATTGTTAAATATCACCATGAACATATTGACGGATCTGGTTATCCATATGGATTAAAGGGGGATGAAATTCCGCTGTCGGCGAGAATTGTAGCTATTGCTGATGCTTATCATGCGCTTATTTCCGATAGACCTTACAGAAAAGGTTTATCAGTTAAAAAAGCTTGTGAGATTCTAAAGATGGGCGCTGGTGTTCAATGGGATAAAAAACTCGTAAGACAATTTATAATCATTGCACCAAGTCTTGCAACAAATATATAAAGTTGTTATTAAATTTTCTCTTTTGTACTTTAGAACTTTCTTTTTATCCTAAACCTAAAAAAGAGTTGTTAATTATTGTTTTTTTAAGCCGTAGGAAGTTTTTAAAAAATACTGTGATAATTCAGCTATTGAATCACTTTTTTATTTATAAATTGAGTTTTTAAACCCGAGTTTTGCTAAAAAATATCCGATTGAAACCCCGATAACCCCTAAGCCATATTTAATTGAAGCTGCAAAAGAAATCGAGCTCATATCTTTAAAGTATTTGCAAGGACAGGAAATTTCTCCAATTGAATAATTGTTGTAGCAAATTAATGATAGAAGCTGGTTGTCAAAGATAAAATC
Source organism: uncultured Vampirovibrio sp. (assembly GCA_910577635.1). Taxonomy (GTDB): domain Bacteria; phylum Cyanobacteriota; class Vampirovibrionia; order Gastranaerophilales; family Gastranaerophilaceae; genus RUG14156. The sequence continues at coordinate 66,008 of CAJTNR010000008.1, forward strand.
ATTATCCAGGGATTCAAAATCGATTTTTTCAAGAACATGGCTGCTGTATGCTCTGTATCCGCTATGGTATTCTGATAATTTTTTTTTAAGCAATAAATTTTGAAAATTAGTTAATAATCTGTTAAAAAAATACTTGTATCGGGGCATTTTAGACCTCCATGCGCTATTGAGGAGCACTCTTGAAGCTATAGCACAATCATAAACTCCGCTTGCAACCATTGAAGCTAGTGATACAGCTAATTTTGGGTCGTATTGATTATCAGGATGCAGCATTACAATAACAGAATCCTTATCCTTAAGAGCTTCTTTGTAACAGGTTTTTTGATTAGCGCCATAGCCAAGGTTTTTATTGTGCACAATGGTTTCAATTCCAAGTTCTTTTGCAATTTCAACTGTTTTATCAATCGAACAATCATCAACCAGAATAATTCTATCAACAATAGTTTTATCAATTCCTTGATATACGTCATAAAGCGTGCTTTGAGCATTATAAGCAGGCATTATGACTATAATTTTTTTATTGTTTAACAAAATTATACCTTAGGCAAGTTTCTAAGCTTTAAGTGCAGTTCTCGTAACTGTTCTTCACTGGCGCTTGAAGGTGCGTTGGTCATAAGGTCTTTAGCTTGCGAGTTTTTCGGAAAAGCAATAACTTCTCTTATTGAATTTGCTCTTAGCAACAATGCTACAAGTCTATCTAATCCAATAGCCAAACCGCCGTGTGGAGGGGTTCCGTATTTAAACGCATCAATCATAAATTCGAATTTTTCTTTAATATCTTCTTCAGATAATCCAAGAGCCTTGAATACTTTTCTTTGAATCTCAGAATCGTGAATTCTAATTGAGCCTCCGCCTAATTCATTGCCGTTGTAGATAATATCATAAGCAATAGATTTTACGTTTCCTTTATCGGTTTCAAGCTTGTCAATGTCTTCTAGAGAGGGCATTGTAAAAGGATGATGAACGGATTTATAGCTGTTGTCCTCATAGTTGTATTCAAATAGCGGAAAATCAACGACCCACAATAAATCGTGTTTAGATTTATCTATTAAATTTAGTTTTTCACCAAAGTAGAGTCTGAATCTTCCTAAAACATCAAAAACAACCTGGGGCAAATCTGCTACAAAAAAGACAATATCACCATTTTGAGCCTGTGCTCTTGATCGGATTTCATTAATTTGATTATCATTTAAGAATTTTAATACAGGAGACTTAACACTTCCGTCTTCTAAATAGGTAATCCAGGCTAAACCTTTAGCACCAAAGGAAATCGCAAGGTTTCTAATGTCATCCATTTCTTTTCTTGAATAATTTGCAATTCCCGGGATTTTAATCGCTCTAACTGTACCGCCTTTAGCAATCACTGCTTTAAAAGCTTCAAATGTTGATTGTTCCATGATGTCTGAAACATTGAATAACTCCAGACCAAAACGGGTGTCGGGTTTATCAGAGCCAAATCTATCCATTGCTTCTTTGTAAGTAATTCTTCTAAAGGGAGGCTTAACTTCAACTCCTGCAGCAAGAAATGCTTCTTGAATCAATCCTTCTGTCATGTTAATAACATCTTCTTGACCAACAAAAGACATCTCCATATCAACCTGGGTAAACTCTGGCTGTCTGTCTGCTCTTAGGTCTTCGTCTCTAAAACACTTTGCAATTTGGTAGTATTTTTCAAACCCTGAAACCATTAAGAGTTGTTTAAAAATTTGGGGTGATTGAGGAAGCGCATAGAACTTTCCGTCATGGATTCTTGAAGGAACAAGGTAGTCTCTTGCGCCTTCGGGTGTTGCTTTAATTAGAATCGGGGTTTCAACTTCAATAAAATCAAGCTTATTTAAGTAGTTTCTTATTGCAGTTACGATATTATGACGAAGGCGGAAATTGTTAACCATTTTTTCTCTTCTTAAGTCTAAATATCGGTACTTGAGCCTGATATCCTCAGAAACATTGTCATCATCCAATACAAAAGGCAATGTTTGAGCACTTGATAGGATATTAACTTTTTTAGGATACATTTCAATTGTGCCGGTTTTTAGTTTTTCATTAATCGTATCTTGGGGGCGTTTTGAAACCTCTCCTTCAACTTGGATAACATATTCAGGTTTAATTTTTGATAAAACGCTGTGAACCTCAGGGTTGATCTGAGGATCTGCAACGAGTTGAAAAAGCCCTGTTTTATCTCGTAATTCAACAAAAATAATCCCGCCTAAGTCTCTTATTGTACTTGCCCAGCCTGCTAAAAGCGCATTTTGTCCGATACTATTTTCGCTTAATTCCGTGCAGCTTTGTTTTTTATATGTTAATTCCATAATTTCCCTCTTAATTAAATTTTATTTACAATAATTATAGAATAAAAATATAATTTTAGACAAATTTTTTATTTTTTCATTAATTCATCAATCGAATTAGGATATTTATTAAAAGGACTGTTTTTGCTCTCAGTTAAAATTTTATCCTCAATTTCTCTTATTCCATTATTAATATTTTCTTTTGTGCGTACAGCTTTTTGTTTTTGAATATACTCATTTTTGCTTAGTGTTCCTTCAAAATCAATGTTTTCTCTTATCATTGGAGTAAAATTTACCTGAGCGCAATACACTCCTATTGTTTTTAAAGCCGGGTTATCATATATTGAATTTCTTGTATTATCCATTAAAAATATTTCATAAGCTCTGTCTTTAGGGGTTTGTTCTTTGATTGTTGTTTCAAGATCTTTTAATTGCTTAATAAATTCTGCTCTTTGTTTTTCATTAAGGCTTTCGATAACCGCTTTTGTTTCTTTTGTTCTTGAATAATAGCATGAACCCTTAAAACTGTTGCGTGTGTTAATGTTTTGTATCTTCATAAATACCCCCTTATTCTAAGCTTTTTTATATAATACTTGTGATAATTTTTTTTGTATATTTTACAAACTAAAATATACAAAACTTAATATTTGGTTTTCGTTTTATTTTGTACTAAAATATTGTAGAGGTACAATACCGGGTCGGAATTAAAAACCTTACCGGTTGGATATAAATTAAGGAGATAAAAAATGACGCTTAAAAATTTTCTATTTACTTCAGAATCGGTTACTGAAGGACATCCGGATAAAGTTTGTGATCAGATTTCAGATGCTATCTTAGATGAGTTTTTAACTAAGGATCCAAAATCCCGTGTTGCTGCCGAAACAACTGTTACAACAGGATTAGCTCTTGTTTGCGGGGAAATTACCTCTAATTGCTATGTTGATATTCCTTCAATTGTTCGAAATACAATAAAATCAATAGGATATAACGGTGAAGAAGGCGGGGGGTTTGATTATAAAACCTGTGCTGTTTTAACTTCAATAGATGAACAGTCAAGCGATATTGCAGGGGGTGTTAATAAAGCACTTGAAGCAAGAGAGGATAACTCCGATACATCAAAAGATGAAACTCTTGATATCGGGGCAGGTGATCAAGGGATTATGTTTGGTTTTGCCTGTGATGAAACCCCTGAACTTATGCCTTTACCTATATCCTTAGCGCATAAACTTGCTTATAGACTAGCTGAGGTTAGAAAACACAAACTGGTTGACTATTTAAGACCAGACGGCAAAAGCCAGGTTAGTGTTGAATATGTTGATGGAAAACCCAAAAGAATTGATACAATTGTAATTTCAACCCAGCATGACCCTATAGTTAATGGTGAAGTTGATAATCAAAAAATCCAGCAGATTATAAGAAATGATATTATTAATCTTGTAATTAAACCGGTTTTTGAAAACTACGAGGTAAAACCGGATGAGTCTACAAAATATTTAATTAATCCTTCAGGAAGATTTGTAATAGGAGGCCCCCAGGGAGATGCCGGACTTACAGGAAGAAAAATAATCGTTGATACCTATGGCGGCTATGCTCGACACGGTGGCGGTGCGTTTTCAGGCAAAGATCCAACCAAAGTTGACAGATCAGCTGCTTATGCTGCCCGCTGGGTTGCTAAAAACATTGTCAGGGCAGGACTTGCAAAAAAATGTGAGATTGAATTAGCTTATGCAATAGGAAAATCACAGCCTGTGTCAATTCTTGTTGATACTTTTAATACAGGTATAATTGATGATGAAAAGCTTTCTAGTATAGTTTCTCAAACTTTTGATTTAAGACCTGCTGCAATTATTGAGCAGTTTGATTTAAGAAACCTGCCTTTAAAAAATGGCGGAAAATTCTATCAAAAATTAGCTGCATATGGTCATGTCGGAAGGGAAGATTTTATAATCCCCTGGGAACAAACCCAAATGGCTGAAACTTTAGCTGAAAAAGCCAGAGAACTTGTTAATTGTTAAGAAATTTTAATATGAGCGCTTGCAATAGAAGCGCTCATCTAATATAATAAAAAAATTAAAATGAGACAAATTAACGACACATCATCAATAGGAGATTTGATTAATTCATCGGTTTTTGGTGAAAAAAAAGACCGTAAAATTAACTATGTTGTTAAACAATCGACAATATTTTCTTTCTGGGCGAATGTTGTCGGACAAAAATTTACAAAGTTCACAAAGCCTTATAATATCAAGTATTCAAAGTTATATGTCAGCGTAAAAAGTCCTGTAATTGTCCAGGAGCTGAGTTTATACAAATCAAAATTAATTGAAAAAATCAATTCATACTCAAAACCCTTAGGAATTGAAATAAAAGATATTATTTTTAACTATAAAAACTTTAGCGCCACTCAAACTATTACAGAAAAAGGAATTGAGGATAAGCTGATTGAAATTGACAAGAGTAGAATCGAAGAAGTAGTTGTTGATTCTGCGATTGAAGAAAAAATAAAAGCTAAAATTGATAAGCTCAAGTTTCTTAATGAAAAACAAAAAGAAAATTTCATAAAGAAAATCTTATCAACCTATCAAGTTAAGGCTTTTCAGGAAAACTAAAAAAAACTGGACAAAAATATTAAAGTAATGTATTATGTTTATTGCGATTCTAAAAAGAGGTAAGAATGATTAAATTATTTATCGAATTATTGCGACGTATCAGCCTTTCACAAACAAAAGGTCTGGTTTATATTCCAATTGAGAAAAAATAATTAAACTTAAATATTTTTAAAAAAAGACCTTTTGAATAACAAAGGTCTTTTTTATTGTTAAAAATATTAAATAATTGCAGATAAAAAAGGCAATAAAAAAAATTTTAGATTGTTAATAATAATAGTAAAGGTTAGTAAGATGAAGAAATTGATTCTTGATTTACAAATAAATCGACAAGTTCAAAGATTAATGAACTTAATTTGGGGACTATAGTTTTATTGTAAAGGTAAGAAATGAGTATATCAAAAATTATAACAAATAATTCTGTTAAGCTATTATCAGGACTGGCAAATAATAACGATTCAATAATGCCAATGGTATTTAAAGACACCATTTCAAACGGTGCTATTGTTTATACATATGCAAAAGAAGGCTCAAAACACGATGCAAGAGAAAGAGCAATTGAGGAATTCGGGACGGGGGCTGTCTGGCTTTTTGGAATCCCTCTGGTTAAAAAGATTCTGGATAAAACAATTTATCCGCTGTTAAAACTTGACCCTGATTTAGATGTTAGATTATTAAAAGATGAAAAAAAACTAAATAAAATCAAAACTGAACTTGCTAAATCAAAAAACCCTGCTTTAGCGCATGAAAAAGAAGTAATTCTTGCACTTGATGATAAAAATTCCGTCCTTAAATCATTCACTAATTCAAAACTATATAAAGCATTAAATGTTTCAAAATTTGGAATTTCAACTGCCCTAAGTGCAATTGCACTGAGTGCTATAATAAGATATAAACAAAAAACTACACAGGATAGAATAGAAAAAGACTTCTATCAAAAAAATTCATCTAAAATCCTTATTAACAATGCAATTAATAAAGAAAAAAAGAAAAATAATATCAATCTTTCTTTTTGCGGTGCTGAAGCTGCTGTTGCTGATGCTTTTATGTATAACCCGATTTTTAATACTTCCATACTTGATGGTGTTATAACAGGAACAAGGCTGGTTGAAGCAAGAAAAGGAGAAAAAAAGGAAGTTGCCCTAAAAGAGCTTTTTCAGCTATTTTTCATATATGCTCTAGCTAAGCCAATCCAGTTAATGTTTGAAAAATTAGGAGCAAAACTAAAAACTCCTATCGAACTTGATCCAATGGTATTGTTTAGTGACAATTTAGCCGATAAGGTTCATAATGCCTGCTTTGATATTGATAATTTAAAACAGATAATTACGGATGAAAAAGGTAATCAAAAGACAGTCTTTAAAGACAATTTGGCGGATGAAATTTATAAAATTGCATCTAAAAACATTAACAACCCCTTAATTGAACTATTGGATAAAAACGGTGTTATATCAACAATTAAAAATAAACAAACAAACTCAATTGAAGCAATAAGCTTCTTTAAACAAATTGATGAAGAAGCCCTCAATAAGACCTTAAAAAATATTGAATCTTTGAATGCTAATATTAAAAACTTGTCCAAAATTAAAGCCTTCAAGATTTTTGCAACACTTGGCAATGTTGGTCTTGCTGCTTGGGCAATGGGAGTTTTACAGCCAAAAGTTAATATTTGGATGAGAAAATTTTTAAACAACGGGGATAATAGAAACCCTGCAATTATAAATCAGGAAAAGCAAATGCAAGATAATATTAAACTTCAATAAAAAGCTTCCGACCGACAATATTTGGCTTTCCGTTGTAGTATCCTGCAAAATACCCTCCTTGAACAGGTTGGTTTTTGCCATAATATGCGCTTGATCCGAATGTGGCTGATAAAAAAGGATTCTCATTATTTGTGTTTGTGAAGGGATTATTCGTTTTTGCAGCTGGTGCAATAGGGGAAGCTGCACTTGTTGTTGATAATGATTTTGTAAGCAATGAAACTAAATTGGACAACATAATTTAAAATCCTTTTATAGAGTTTTTAATTATAAAAAAAATAAAGTCAAAATTATTGTAACATTTTTTAATAATTTAAAATCAAACATTTGATTGGTTTTACTATTCTTTATCCAGGTGCAAAAGTGCGTATTCACAGCACTGCTGGACAAGATTATTCAAAGAAACTTCTTTGTTTTGTGCAATTGTTTGGAGTTCCTGCACTAAATCCAATGGCAATCTAAATGTTTTATTAATCATTTCCGGTTTTCTAACTTTAAACATAATTACACACCCCATATCCATGTTACGTGTAATTTTCACATATTTATATACTCTATTTTTGCACTCAAAAAAATAAGTGCAAATTTTAATAATTTATGTTATCATACTTTTGAAAAAATATTTCAAATATAAGGATTTTTTAAGTATGAAAAAAGCTTTCTCTTTAATCGAGCTATTAATAAGCTTGATTACAATC
>CAJTNR010000009.1 GCA_910577635.1 uncultured Vampirovibrio sp.
TCAAGCTTATTAAGAGCTCGATTAAAGAGAAAGCTTTTTTCATACTTTTTTCCTTTACATTAGCACAATAAATTAGAGCGATTTTTATACAAATTCGCGTCTATTATGGTATAGTTAAATTAGAGTTTGATATTACCGTATACATTCATTATACATAAATAGCAATACTTGTCAATACTGTTACATACTTATAGATAAAAATATGACAACACAAGGCAAAAGACTTAAAAACATTAGAGTGTCCCTTAATCTTACCCAGGAGCAATTTGGAGCAAAACTCGGTATCTCAAAGCAGTTTTATTCCAATATTGAAACTGATAGAACAATGCTGAATAATGAAAAATTAGTATTGTTATTTAATGACTACAATGTAAATTTGAATTATCTTATAGGAGGAATCGGGAAAATGTTTAATCTTGAAAACAACCTCCCTGATGATGAATTAACCCTTAAAGTACGAAAAATATTAAAAAAAGAAGGTATTATTAACTAATACCTTCAAGTCTTTCAATTACTTCTTGTTTACCCAGGATTAGAAGAATTTCCACCATGTCGGCTCCTCTTGTTCTTCCTGTAATTGCCGCTCTTATAGCCCACATTGTTTCTTTGGGTTTGTAACCATAGTTTTCTTTAAAGTAAGCTCTAAAATCCGCAAGTTTATCGTGGAGCTCCTGGGTATTATTAAAGTCATAGTCTTTAATATCCCCTTTAAATTTTTCTAAAACTTTTTTTGATAATTCAGAGTTTAATAGCTCTTGAACCTCGCTATAATCTGGTTTTTCAAAGAAATATTGAGTATCAAAAACAAGGTCTTTTAAAACTGTTATAGGTTCTCTTGTTACTTCAATAATTTTTTCCAGCTTTTCTCTTGAATATAAAGAAGTATCATATTCTTTTAAAAACGGAAGGGCTAAGTCAGTTAGTTTTTTAATATCCATTTTTTTAATGTACTGCCCGTTCATCCAGTTAAGTTTATCGTATTCAAAAACCGAATTAGAACTTGAAAGCTCTTTGATTCTAAAATCAGCTGCAATTTCATCTACATTTTTAATTTCAACACCATCGCTCGGTGACCAGCCTAAAAGCGCTACAAAGTTAAGAAGTGCTTCTGTCAGATAGCCTTCTTTAATAAAGTCTGAAACTGCAGTTGCTCCATGGCGTTTGGATAATTTGCTTCTATCAGGAGCTAGAATCATACCCAAATGAGCGAATTTAGGAACCTGTGCTCCTAGAGCTTCATAAATCAGGATTTGTTTCGGGGTATTTGAAATATGATCTTCCCCTCTTATAACATGGCTGATTTTCATCAGCATATCATCCACCACAACAGCAAAGTTATAGGTAGGAGTGCCATTTGATTTCATTATTGCAAAATCACCTATTAAACTTGTGTCGAACTTTAGCTCGCCCTTAACAAGGTCGCAAAAAACAAGCTCTTTATAGTCAACCTTGAATCGAATTGAAGGTTTTATCCCTTTTGCTTTAAGTTCTGCTTTTTGCTCAGGGGTTAAGTTAAGACATTTTCTTGAATACTTGTAAGGAATCTTTTTTTCATTAGCAATTTCGTGTTCTTTATCTAGATCCTCATTTGAGCAGAAACATTCATAAGCATAACCCTTATCAATCAGCATTTGAGCATACTTAGGGTAAATATCAAATCTTTCTGACTGTTTATAAGGACCGTATTGACCCCCGATATCAGGACCTTCATCCCAGCTTAAACCAAGAGCTTTTAAACTATCGAAAATATTTTGTTTATAAGCTTCTGAACTTCTATCTAAGTCTGTATCTTCAATTCGAAGAACATAATCACCTTTTGTTTTTTTTGCAAACAAATAGTTAAATAAAGCAGTTCTTGCAGTTCCAATGTGCAAATTCCCTGAAGGACTCGGGGCAATTCTTACTCTTGTTTTTTGTTCAGTCATTATTACAATCCTTTATTAATTACTTTTTTATTAATAATAGTACAACAAAAAAAATTTTATGTTATTATTTTTCTATGAATAATAAACTAAAAATCGGAATAATTGGACTTGGCACTGTAGGTCAAGGTGTAGTCAAAGTTTTAAGCAAATACGATGATATTGAAATTGTATCTTGTGCTGTTAAGAATCTTTCTAAAAAAAGAGATGTTGAAGTTAAAAATTTAACTAAAGATGCAATGGAAATTGCAAAAGACCCTTCAATTGATGTTGTAGTTGAAGTTGCAGGAGGAGTCGGGATCTTAGAAGTCTTGTCTTTAGCTATTGAAAATAAAAAACATATTGTAACAGCAAACAAAGAACTATTAGCCCGACACGGAGCAAAGCTTTTTGACCTTGCAAGGGAAAACGGGGTTGCAATTCTCTATGAAGCAGCGGTTGCAGGGGGAATTCCTATTATAATGCCCATTAAAACAACTCTTAGCGCTAATGAGTTTGTTAGTGTTGCAGGAATATTAAATGGTACGACTAATTATATCCTAACCAAGATGGAAGAAGAACAGCTTTCCTACAGCGATTGTTTAAGTAAAGCTCAGGCTCTTGGTTATGCTGAAACTGATCCTACAGGCGATGTTGAAGGCTATGATGCAATGTATAAAATTGCAATTCTTGCAAATATCGTTTTTAACAAACGAATTGATATTAACAGAATTTATCGAGAAGGCATAACGAATATATCTGAGGTTGATATTAGAATTGCCGATGAGCTTGGATATAAAATTAAACTTATTGCAAGTGCAAAAAAACTAAACTATGACAACAGAGACGATGTTTTAGACATTCGCGTTCATCCAATGCTTGTATCGAAGAATAAATCCATTGCAGATGTTAAAAACGCAACAAACGCTGTTTTATTAACAGGTTTTCCTGTTGATAAGGTAATGTTTACAGGACCAGGTGCAGGTGAGTTTCCAACTGCAAGTTCTGTTGTGGGGGATATATTAACAATTAAATCAGAAATTGATAATTGTAAAAATCCTCTTCCGATGACTGTTTGTCATCATGACAAATATGCTTATCAAATTGATATTGAAAAAACAGTTAACTGTTACTATTTAAGAATTGATGCCAACAACGAACCTGGCGTAATCGGCAGAATCGGCACAGCAAGTGCTGAGTTTGGAATTAATTTATCATATATCATACAAAAAAACAAAAACCAGCAGGATAGAGCTACAATTATTGTAATTACAGAAGAATGCTTTGAAGCAGATATGAATAATATGATAACAAGACTGCAAAAAGACAAAACAACAAAAGTGGTTAATAGAATAAGGGTAATGTGAAAATGAGATACACTGGATTAATTAATAAATATAGAGAATTTTTGCCTGTCGATGATAAAACTCCCGTTATTACACTCAATGAGGGCAACACCCCTTTAATTAAAGCTGACAATTTAGCCTGTGCTATAGGATTAAATATTAACCTTTACTTAAAGTATGAGGGGTTAAATCCCACAGGAAGTTTTAAAGATAGAGGAATGACCATGGCAGTTACCAAGGCGGTTGAGGAAGGGTCAAGTGCAATAATCTGCGCTTCAACTGGAAACACCTCAGCTTCTGCTGCAGCTTATGCTGCTAAGGCTAAAATTAAATGCCACGTATTAATCCCTGATGGTCATATTGCAATGGGAAAACTATCCCAGGCAATGATGTATGGAGCAAATATAATTGCAATTAACGGCAATTTTGATGAAGCCCTTGATGCTGTTAGAGAAATTTCAGCAAACTATCCTATAACACTTGTTAATTCTGTTAATCCTTATCGAATTGAAGGACAAAAAACAGGGGCATTTGAAATTGTTGATGCACTTGAGCAAGCTCCGGATTACCACTTTATCCCTGTAGGAAATGCGGGTAATATTACAGCTTATTGGAAGGGCTATAAAGAATATTTCAATAATAAAAAATGCACTAAACTCCCTCAAATGATGGGAATTCAAGCTCAAGGCGCTGCTCCTATTGTTTTAGGTCATAAAGTCGATAACCCCGAAACCATTGCAACAGCAATTAGAATCGGAAATCCTGCAAGCTGGAAAAAAGCCGAAGCAGCCCGCGATGAATCCAAAGGAACCATTGATATGGTATCAGATGAAGAAATTTTAAATGCCTATAGACTCCTAACCCGTCATGAAGGAATTTTTGCCGAACCTGGGTCTTGTGCGAGTGTTGCGGGATTAATAAAGCTCAAAGACAAAGTGAAGGAAAACTCGACTGTAGTCTGCATTCTAACAGGGAACGGATTAAAAGACCCGACAACCGCGATTGAGCACTCAAATGCACAGGTTTATAAGACAAGCTCTAAAATTGATGATATTATTAAAATTATAAATAAATAGGAATTAAAAATGTTAGAAAAAGAATATTATCCTCAGCACATTGAAAAAAAATGGTATGAGATATGGGATAAAACAAACCCTTATAAAGCAATTAACAATTCAGATAAACCCAAGTATTATGCACTTTCAATGCTTCCCTATCCATCTGGAAAACTTCATATGGGTCATGTTCGAAACTACACAATAACAGATGTTATAGCGAGATTCAAAAAAGCACAGGGCTTTAATGTATTGCATCCAATTGGCTGGGATAGTTTTGGCTTGCCTGCTGAAAACGCAGCAATTCAACACGGTGCAAATCCTAAAGAATGGACTTTATCTAATATTTCCTATATGAAACGCCAGCTTAAAATGCTAGGATTAAGCATTGACTGGGATAGAGAAGTTACAACCTGTCTTGATGATTATTATAAATGGACCCAGTGGTTGTTTTTGCAATTATACAAAAAAGGACTTGCTTATAAAAAAACAGCTCCTGTTAACTGGTGCGAAAAGTGTGCAACTGTCCTTGCGAACGAACAGGTAATAGAGGGCAAATGCTGGAGATGCGATTCTATTGTCACTAAGAAAAATTTATCACAGTGGTTCTTTAAAATTACCGATTATTGTGAAGAATTACTAGATGACCTTGAACTGTTAAAAGGCTGGGGGGATAATGTTAAAACAATGCAGAAAAACTGGATTGGAAAATCCACAGGAGCAATTATAAAGTTCAAAGTAGCAGAGCTTGATGGACTTGAAATCCCGGTTTATACAACAAGACCGGATACTTCCTATGGAATTACTTATCTTGTTGTAGCTCCTGAATATAAAGATATTGAAAAACTGACATTACCGAAAAACAAAGAAGCAGTTGAAAACTATAGAAATAATGCTAAAAAATTATCAGAGATTGAAAGATTATCAACAGCAAGAATAAAAACCGGAGTTCCCTTAGGAACCCATATAATCAGCCCCTTTACAGGAAAAAAATGCCCCATATGGACAGCAGATTATGCTTTAGTTGATTACGGAACAGGAGCAGTCATGGCAGTTCCATACCACGATGAAAGGGACTTTGATTTTGCTAAAAAATATAACTTAGAAATGATTCAAGTTATAAACGGAGAAGATTTCGAAAAAGACAAGGTTTATACAAACAAAGAAGGAACTTTAATTAACAGCGGAGAATTTGACGGTTTAAAAGCATCTGATGCTATTGAAAAAATTACCCAGTATGCAGTTGATAAAGGCTTTGGGGAATTTAAAACCCAGTTCAGGCTAAGAGACTGGCTGATTTCAAGACAAAGGTACTGGGGAGCTCCGATTCCTATTGTTTATTGTCCCAAGTGTGGCGAAGTTGCGCTTGATGAAAAAGATTTACCAGTAAGACTTCCTGAGGATGTAGATTTTTCAGTCCAGGGAAAATCCCCTATTGAAACCAGTCCGACTTTTAAATACACAACCTGTCCTAAGTGCGGCGGGATGGCTACAAGAGACGTTGATACCATGGACACTTTTGTTTGTTCCAGCTGGTATTATATGCGCTATTGTGATGCTAAAAACGATAAAGAATGCTTCAATCGAGAAATTATCAATAAATGGATGCCTGTTAACCAATACGTTGGAGGAATTGAACATGCGATATTGCATTTATTATATTCAAGATTCTTTACAAAAGCTCTAAGGGATATGAATTTATTAGATTTTGACGAACCCTTCGAAAACCTGCTAACCCAGGGTATGGTTTTAAAAGACGGTTCCAAAATGTCTAAATCTAAAGGAAACACTGTTGATCCAGATGAAATTTATCAAAACTACGGAGCAGATACTGCAAGATTATTTATCCTATCTGATTCACCCCCTGCAAGAGATTTTGACTGGACAGATGCCGGCGTTGAAGGCTGCTATAAGTTTATTTGCAGAGTTTACAGGTTATTTTCAAAATTCCAGGATAGAATTAATCTAAACTACAAGTTTGACATTAACTCTCTATCAAAAAAAGATGAGAATATAGTTCGCGAAACACATATTGCAATTAAAAAAATTACAAACGATATTGAACAAGAATTCCAGTTCAACACTGTGATTTCAAGATATCGCGAATTTACCAATGCAATTTATGAGTATATAAAAGATGAAAAAACAATTAACAATGAAGTTTTAAGTTTTGTACTTCTAACATTATTAAAGCTGTTATCACCTGTTCTTGTTTTTATGACAGAGGAAATTTATTCTCAATTTAATCCTGAAAAATCAATCCATGAAGAACCCTGGTGCCAATTTGATGAAAACTTAGCTAAGACTTCTATGACCACCTTAATTGTGCAGGTTAATGGAAAAATTAAAGACAAAATATCAATAGCGCAAGACTTAGAAAAAACAGAACTTGAAAAAATTGCTCTTGATTCAGCTAAAGTTAAAGATGTCATAAAGGATAAAACGATTGTTAAAACTATTGTTATTCCTAATAAACTTGTTAATATTGTTGTAAAATAATCAGGTTAATATTATAAAAAAAAGAGGGGTAAAACCCTCTTTTTTTTATTGTTTAATTGTTAAGTTTTATTAAAGAATTCAAATTATTTATACTATTTGAAATCGCTTTAAATTCCATTAAGCGAACTTTTTAAAAACAATTTTTAATCTATATAATGTTTTAAAGCCAATTTGACAAAAATTATTAACAAGCGTTATTAAAGCAAATACAATTTTTGCTATGATATAGTTATTAAAGAGTTTAAAAAAGCAAAAAGGATAAGTTTATGACAACATTGGAATATTTCAAACTACAATTCAAAAAGAAAGAATATAGAATTGATATGCAAAAACTGATTTATGTTCTTTCTTGTCTTGAAAGCAGACGAATTAATGATATTAGCAATTCTAATATCAAAACTTTATTGAAAAAATACGGTCTTTTGGATAAGATGTTTTTAGATAATATTAATAAAGTTTAGTTTTGATTGTCAAAAATATCTTTATTAATATCTTCATGTTGTTTTTTTGCAAAAACATCAACATTGTCTAAAAGCCATTTGGTATTGAACTTATACTCCTGATTCAACAGCTGTGCAAGCTGGGGAGGAAAATTATCCGTCAAACCATTGTATATAGCAGACAAAGTTTCCTTATCATACCCGAGCTTCTTACTCAGCTCCTCTAAATTCATACCTGTGTATTCTAAAACAATATCTAATCGTTGTTTAGGAGTAGGCATATTTCTTTCTTCCACTGTACAAAATAATCCATATTTAAATAAAAACGCGTGAATAGAAAAATTTGCTTACATTAACACGGAATAACCGTTTTGGCCATTTCCCTATTCATATACTTTTTTCAAATATGATTTTTTTGTATATTAACTATCTTTATTATAATTATACACTTTATTTTTTTAAATATTGTAAACATTTGTAAAATTAAAAATTATCCTGTAAAATTGTTACAAGGATAAAAAATGGCTGAAATTAGTATTATAATACCTGTTTATAATGTTGAAAAATACTTAAGACAATGTCTTAACAGTATAAAAAATCAAACATTCAATGATTTTGAAGTTATTCTGATTGATGATTTTTCAACTGATAATTCATATTCGATTATAGAAGAATTTCAAAGCGTGGATTCAAGATTCAAGGTTATTAAAAATATTAACAAAGGAGTATCACAGGCAAGGAATCTGGGGTTGGAAAAGTCAAAGAGCAAATACACAATATTTCTTGATTCTGACGATTATTTCGAGCTCAATTTATTAAAAGAACTTTATAATCGTGCTCAAAAATTCGATACTGATATTACCGTTTGTTCATCTCGAAAAGTTAATGATAGAGGAGATATTATTGAAACAAAAAACCCTAATTCCCCGATAAAACTAGCTTTTTGTCCTCTAAACAAAGTCTTTAGACCGCTTGATTACAAAAATATTTTTTCTTTTTTAACCCCGGTTCCCTGGAACAAGCTTTATAGGACAAGTTTATTAAAAAACCACAGAATTACCTATCCAAACTTAACAATAGCAGAGGATGTAAGTTTTTTTTACAGTGCTTTAATAAGCGCGCAAAAAGTACTTGTATTTGATAAAGAACTTATTAATTATAGGTTCAATAGAAAAGGCTCTATGGCAACTTATCGAGGAAAATACACTATTGATATTATAGAATCTTTTTACATTCTAAAAAAATTCTTAACTGATAATTCCCTAGATAGTTTTATCCCGAATGCCCTTGAAACTTACTTAAACCACTTAAGATGGGAGGTAGTTTTTGCAAATAAAAAAAACTACAGGGATTTTTTAGCCAAACTTAAACAATACAACGATTGGGAGATTTTTACCCCCGGGCTGATTAATGAAAAAATCAATATTGATTATCTGAATCAACTAATTGGTAATAAAAAGGTAATGTTTTATGGTTTTAGTCTTTTTATTCAAAAAATCCTTAATAACAAAAAAAGGGTTAATATTCTTGGTATAATTGATAAAAACAAAGCTTTACAAGGGAAAACTTTTTATGGTTATAAGGTTTTTCCTCCTTCAATACTAGATAAACAAAAGATTGATGAAGTTTTTCATACAATCTGGACTAACTATCCTGAAAGCTACCCTGTAGTTAAGCTGGAGCTTGATAAATACAAAATTAAGCTAAGGAATATTTTTATTTAAAGAAAGAAAAAAATGGATTTTGATATAAAAGAAGAAATTTTTAAAACCAATTTTGAAAAATTAATTAAAAAATACAAAAATAAACGGGTTTTATTGTACGGCGCAGGTCAATATTTTGATAAGATTCTTGAAAACCATAGTTTTAAAGAGCTAAATATAATAGGAATAAGCGATTTAAGGTTTGAGCAGGGTAATGAGGATTATTATAAAAACTACAAAACAATAAAACCTTCTAATATTAAAAATCTTGATGTTGATGTTATTATTGTTACTTTAGTTAACTACCCAAGCGTTAAACAGTTTTTAATAAACAACACAAAAGCTCTTATTGAATGGGTTTCACCTTCTTTAGAGGATAAAAAGAGGGTTGTTAATAAAAATTATTCCAGTGTTATTGAAAAAATTAAAACAAAAAAGAAACTAAGAATCGGGTTTTTGGTTAATGAAGCTGAAAAGTGGCAGTATGGCGCTCTTTATGAAAAATTTTCCAATAATCGTTCATTTGAGCCCCTGGTTTTAATTACAAAAAGAACAACAAAAAGAAACGATAAAGAATGTTTTATTAAACTCTACAATTTTTTCAAAAATCAAAATATTGAACCAATAAAAGCATTTGATGAAAAAACAAACACCTATATCGATATTAATAAGTTTAATATTGATCTTCTTTTCTACCAGCAGCCCTGGGAATTGGATTATTGCCAGAATATATTCCACACAAGCAGACAAGCATTAACTTTTTACTGTCCTTATGCAATTAGCGAAAGTTCTTTTGTATTCAATCAAACAAAAGACTTTTTTTCCCTTCTTTACTGCCACTTTCTAGTTGATAAAAGTGCTAAAAAACAATACCTTGATTTTGATAAAACCCTAAAAAACCTCGTTGTTGTCTCTCATCCTAAGCTGGATAATATTATCAACAAAAAAACAATACAAAAAGATAAAAAAACAATAATTTACGCGCCTCATCACTCCTTTAGTGAAAAAAGCTTAAACTGGGCAACTTTTTTATGGAGTGCTGACACTGTATTAAACCTTGCCAAAAAATACCCCTGTTTTAGCTGGATTTTAAAACCGCACCCTGGGTGTTTTGAAAAACTAATTAAAGATACAGCCTACACAAAAAAAGATTTAGATAATTTTTTACTCAGGTGGCAAAAAATTGGTTCCATTGAAACAAAAGGCAGCTACTTCGATCTTTTTTTATCCTCCAATCTTTTAATTACTGACTGCGGGTCTTTTATAGTTGAATATTTATTCACCAAAAACCCTTGTATTCATTTGCTCAAAAACGATTTAAACAATCATTCCCTATTGAATCAAAAGATTATAAAAACTTACTATAGCGCAAAAAACGAACAAGAACTTGAGTATTGGTTTGATGAAATTTTGGTTAAAAATAATGATAGTTTAAAAACCAAACGATTAAACTTGATTAAAGAACTGGATATCGGTTTATCAAGTGATAATATTTTAAATTTTATTAAAAAACAGCTTTAGAATATAGCCCCAGCGAGGATTAATCAAAGGAAAAACTCTTTTTTTCTCGTTTTTAGTCCCTTCAAGAATTTCCTTATCAATTTTTTTAATAACTTCAATATCATTAATCAAAGAAACTACAATGCAGTCATAATCATAAGTTTTAAGTTCATAAGGAGTAATTGCTTTATAAGTTAAGGAAGGATAGTTGGAAATATTTTCAAATTTTTTATCACAAACAGCAATAATATTGAGCTTTGATAAATCGTAGTTTTCAATAATCGTTTGATAATATTTCCCTATTCCATACAATACAACTTTTTTATTTTTAAGCTTATTTGCCAATCTGTCAATCTGTTTTTGGGCATTATTAAGCTTTAAATACTTTAATAAATCCATAAAAAAATACTATCATAAGCTTCAAATTAAGACAAATTAAAAAATTGCTCTAATTAAAATCGGGGTTTATACTATTGTTTATGGGGATTATTACAAAAATAAAAAGATACTTTGATTGCAGCCTATTTAAAAGATTGTTCTATAATTGTGCTCTTAATTATTACAAAAAACAAAAAACAATTGAGTTTTTAGCTCAATTTCAAAACAAAAAAATCCTTCTAGTAAACGCAAGTCCGATTATTGAAGGAATGTTTCAGCAAAGACCGCATCATTTAGTCAATTTTTTAAAAAACTACTTCGATTATGTTTTTTATATTTCCTATAGAGTCCAAACGCCAAAACCCTTTAAGGACAATGTTTTTGAAGTTCCTTATTTACCTGTAATTAAAACAAACAACAAAATTTTCTATTATTTATCAAGTGTTAATTGTTTATCGGTAAATGAATTTAAAGAACTCAAAAAAGCAAGTTACAAAGTCATTTATGACTATTATGATGAGATTTCAGACGACATTGCAAACTCGAAAAATGCCCTCAATGCGCATAAAATCCTAAATAAACTAAAAATCGATATTACAATTGCATCAAGCGCTAAACTATACAATGATTTGATTGATTTAAAAATAAAGAATCCTTTGTTAATTAAAAACGGGGTTACAATTGAAGATTTTGAAAAAACACTCAATAACCCGCCCGATGACATTAAAACCTTGCTTGATAAGCCAATTGTCGGATACTACGGATATTTATCCAACTGGATTGATTTTTACTTAATTGAGGAATGTTTAAAAAAACTACCCTGTTGCAATTTTGTTTTTATTGGAAAATTCATAAATTACCTTAATGACAATAATTTAAGAAAATATCCAAACTATCATTATCTGGGATATAAAAACTACAAAGATTTATACAAATATTCATCTTTTTTTAATTGCGCTATAATTCCTTTTAAAGAAGGGAAAATTGCAAAAGCTACAAGTCCTAACAAGCTTTTTGAATATATGGCAAAAGGAATTCCTTGTGTCTGCACTAAAGATTTAGTCGAGTGCAAAAACTACAAGGGAGTTTTTGTAAGCAATAATAGTGAAAGTTTTATTGAAGATATCAAAAAAGCGGTTTTATTAAAACAGGATTCAAGAATTGTTGAATGCTTAAAAAACCAGGCAAAGGAAAACTCCTGGGAAAATAAAGCAAATATAATTATAGAAAAAATAAAGGAAATCGGACTGTGAAAAGAGTAATTACCTATGGGACATTTGATGTTTTGCACTATGGACATATAAACCTTTTAAAAAGAGCAAAAGCCCTTGGTGATTATTTAATTGTAGGATTATCAACGGATGATTTCAACAAAATCAAAAACAAAGAATCCTATTATACTTATATTCAAAGAAAAATGATACTTGAAGCCTGCAGATACGTTGATTTGGTCATTCCTGAATCTAATTGGGAACAAAAGAAAAAAGATATAATAAAATATGAAGCAGATATTTTTGTGATGGGTGATGATTGGAAAAACAAATTCGATTTTCTATCCAAGTATTGCGAAGTTATCTATCTTAAGCGCACTCCGGATATTTCAACAACAAAAATTAAACAAGAATTATAAGTTAACATCTGATTCTTTAATTGGAGCTCCCACAACGCGCTCAAGTTCAGCGGCATTAATATTATAGTCCAATAAATTTGAATAATAGTTCAATTGTGCATTAAGATAAGTGTTCTGCGCATCTTTAAACTCAATTGCATTACCTAAACCCACTTCATATCTTCTATAAGCCTGGTATTGCTGTTCTTTTGCTCTTTGAAGCGCAAGACGGGCTGAAACAAAACTGTCATAAGAATTTTCAAGGTTTATAAAAGCACTTTTTACCTCAAGATAGACTTTTTGTTTTTCAAGTTCATAATCCGCAACATACTTTTTATAAGCAGCTTTAGCTTCATCTACCTGTTTTTTTAAATAAAACAAATTAAAGTTATTGTAACTAAGCGCAATTCCAGCTTGAAATCCATCATCATCATTTGCGGTTCTGCCACCTCTATAATAATCCCCAAAAGCGCTAATATTAGGACTGAATTCTCTTTTAGCACTTCTAACATTGAGTTCTGCTGTATCCAGCTTTTTTTGCGCACTCAATAAAGAAGGTCTTGAAACATTTGCTATTTCAATCAGTTCATTAAAGTTAACATCATACTTTTTTGTGTTTAAATCATCTTTTAATACAACATTTTCAAGCTCAGGAATCCCTACAGTATTAGCCAGTTTAACACTTGATAGTTCAAGGGTATTTTTTGCTTTAATTAAGTTAACCTTGGCATTTCCGAGGTTGTATTCAGCTGTTGTAACATCAATTTTTGCTTTTTTCCCTATCTTAAAAAACGCCTGAGCCTGTTTTTGCTGCAATTCATAAGATTTAACGGTATCTTCATACACAAACTTTTGAGCAGCAGCAAAAAGCATATTATAATAAGCGCACTTAACATTATAAATTACAAGTTCAATATTATTTTCAGCATCAAATCTTGAAGATTCATAGGTTCTTTTCGCAATATCGGCCTGGGTTTTGGTTTTTCCAAAATCAAACAAAAGTAAGTCAGCACTAAGCGTTGGAACATAGTAAGTGTTATATGAACTATCACTCATTAACTTAGAAGTTACTAAAGGATTGTTTCTTGAATAGTTAATTCCTGCTCCTACAGTAGGAAAATAATTAGACCAAGCCTGTCCTATCCTTGTTTTATAAATTTCAGAATTACTAATGGATGACATTATTGAAGGATGGTTAGAAATTGCAAGTTTGATGCAATCTTTTAATGTTACCCCTTGTTCAATTTGTGAGTAGTCAATGTCACTATCTACCTTAGGGAATTTTGTTTCATACATCCCCTCAGCTTCAATTGATGATTGATTTTTCGCATTATTGTTGTTTGTTTGTTTTTTTTGTTCTTTTTTAAAGTTAACTTTTTTTTCTTTTTCAGGTTCAACTATTTGTACTTTTTCATCTTTCGTTTTTTTCTTAATTTTAATATTGGTTTTTTTATCGGCTTTGCCGATTTTTTCTTTTGTAGCAGGGCTTTTTTGCTCTTTTTTCTTTAAAAATACAAGGTTTTTAGCAAAACCAATGTTTTGAATAAGTACTATAGCTAAAAATAAATTTAAAAACTTTTTCATAATTAATATTCCAAATCTTCTTGTGTAATTTTTTTCGCAGGGAACTTATCAACAAATTCCTGAACCAGAACATAAAAAGCAGGGGTCAAAACTGCTCCGATTGTAGCTGCTGCTATCATTCCCCCAAAAACCGTGGATCCTACAGAGATTCTTGAATTTGCGCCTGCTCCTACGGCAAAAAGCATAGGCATAACCCCTAAAATAAACGCTAGTTCTGTCATCATAATAGCTCTAAATCTTAGTTTTGCAGCCTTTAGCGCAGCTTTTTTAACATCCAATCCGTTTTGTTCGTGTTCAACTTTAGCAAACTCAACAATAAGAATCGCTTGTTTAGCAGCTAAACCGATTAAAGTTATCATACCAACCTGTGAATAAATATCAAAAGATTGATTTATCATCATTTGAAAAACTAAAGCACCTAAAACCGCAACTGGTGAAATTAATAATACTGCAATAGGAATTGTATAACTTTCATAAAGTGCAACTAAGAATAGATATACAAAAATAAGCGCCATAACAACAATTGCAATAGTTTGACCTGAAGCTTCTCTTTCCTGCGCTGAGGTTCCAGACCAATCAAAACTCATATCAGAGGGTAATACTTTTTTTGCAACTTCTTCCATTGCATTCATTGCTTCGCCTGAACTTTTGCCGGATGCCTGCTGTCCTTGAATTTGAACAGATTCATACATATTGTACCTTGTAATTGAAGCAGTACCAATGGTTTGGTTCAACTTAACCATAGATAATACAGGAACCATTACACCTATTCTATTTTTAACATAAATTCCCGATAAATCCCCTGCTTTGCTTCTAAACTCATCCAATGCCTGCATTTGAACTTTAAATACTCTTCCGTATTTATTAAAGTCATTAATATAATAAGTTCCTAACATTGAAGATAAGGTTGAATAAAGCTCCGATAAATCGACATTCTGCGCCATTGCTTTTTGAATATCAATATCAACAATATACTGC
This sequence comes from uncultured Vampirovibrio sp., assembly GCA_910577635.1. Classification (GTDB taxonomy): domain Bacteria; phylum Cyanobacteriota; class Vampirovibrionia; order Gastranaerophilales; family Gastranaerophilaceae; genus RUG14156. The sequence continues at coordinate 14,994 of CAJTNR010000009.1, forward strand.
GGAACATTAGCCTGAAAAGAAGTGTAAACACTTGATAAGCTAGGGTCCGAATTAGCAGCTGCAACAAGTTTATTTGCCCAGGATTCAAGCTCTTGGGGAGAGTATTCTCCTTTAGATAGCATCTGGAATTCAAATCCCCCCATCATGCTCATTCCCATTATTGCAGGGGGTGAAAAAGCCATGATTGAAGCTTCTTTAGTATTAGCTGCTACCATTCTTATCCTGTTTAGAATCGCAGTATGGGATAAATCTGTTTGTTTGTTGTGAATTTTTCTATTAATCCAATCAACAATACCAATTTTTCTATCCTTATAGTCTTTAAGCATTATAATAGCAGTAGCACTATTCACTGCGCCATTGCCTCCAAATACAATAAGACGTTCTTTATCAATTCCTTCAAAGTTTTCAATTTTACCTACAAAGTTCTCTGCAACTTCCTGAGTTCTTGATAGTGAAGCTCCATCAGGCAGTGTTATACTTGCTAATAGCACTCCTTGGTCTTCGTCTGGAATAAAACCAGTTGGAATAATCTTAAAAGACAAAACAACAAGTGCAACAACTATAAGATAAGTAATAATTGTAAGTTTTTTGTTGTATACAAATTTTTCAACAAATTCTACATAAAAATCCTCAACTTTATCAAATGCTTGATTGAATTTTTCAACAATTGCATTTACTACACTTTGTTTTTTTACAGTCTCTTTATCTTCCTTCTTTAAAAAACTGGAACACATTGCAGGAGATAAAGTTAGAGCACAAATTGCAGAAATTGCAATTGAAACAGCAATACAAACTGCAAACTGCTTATACATTACCCCTGTCATTCCGCCCATAAAAACAATAGGAACAAAAACCGCCATTAAAACAAGCGCCATTGCAACTAAAGAAGATCCTACTTCCTCCATCGTAAGCTGTGTTGCAATGATAGCCGACTTTCCTTCTTCTAAGTGTCTTTTAGTATTTTCAATAACAACAATAGCATCATCAACAACAACACCGACCGCCAAAACAAGAGCAAATAAGGATAATAAATTAATGCTCATATTAAGCGCGCTAAGAGCTGCAAATGTCCCTATTAAAGATACAGGAATTGTGACACAGGGAACAAAAGTTGCTCGAATATCATTTAAGAATAAGAAAATAATTAAAACAACAATTAAAGCGGTTAATAGAATTGTAAACTCTACCTCATGGATAGATTCTTCAATATATTCAGCATCATCCTTTAAAACCGCTATCTTAAGTCCGTTATCAAGACGGGAGTTAATCTCATCCACCTTTTTTCGAACTGCCTTAGATAAATTAATGACATTTGCATCAGGAAGTTGTGAAACCATGATAATTGCTGAAGGTTTTCCATCTACCAAACCAAGATTAGAGTAGCTTTGCGCTCCAAGTTCAACTGAAGCCACATCTTTTATTTTAACATTAGACCCATCATAGTTAGATCTAATGATGATATTTTCAAACTCCTCAACATCTGCTAATCTTCCTTTGGTTTTAAGTGTAATTTGAAGGGCTTGTTTTTCTTTTGTCGGAAGAGCCCCTAAGGCTCCTGCTGTTACTTGGGTATTTTGGTTTGCAATTGCTGTTTTTATTTCAGATGTTGAAACATTAAGTCCTGCCATTTTAGTCGGATCAAGCCAGATTCTCATTGAATAGTCCCCGGCGCCGTAAACACTTACATCGGCTACTCCGTCTACCCTTTTAAGCTCATCTTTAATGTAAATTGATCCATAGTTAGTTAAATCAAGCTGTGACCAATTGCCCTTTTGAGGAACAAGGGTGAGAATTAAGGCTCCTGATCCACTTGATCTGCTGATTGCACTAACCCCTGTTCTTTTAACATCCTCCGGCAATTGCGATTGCACCTGCTGGATTCTATTTTGAACATTCATTAAGTTAATATTTTTATCAGACCCTACTTTAAAGTACATTGTTAAAGAATAATTACCATCAGTTGAAGTTGAAGTCATATAAGACAAATTCTCAACTCCATTCAGCTTGTTTTCTAAAACCGTAGCAATGGATGACTCAATAACCTCGGCATTTGCTCCCATATAACTTGCGCTTACAGAGATCTGCGGAGGGGTGACATCAGGGTAGCTTTCCTGTTTTAAAGCAGCTAGAGAAATTAACCCTACAATAACAATACAAACTGAAATTACAAGAGCAAAACGCGGTTTTCTTATAAAAAGAAACAGTTTATTAAAATCAAAAACTTTTTTCATTATTGTTTACCTTGTTTGCTTAAATATTCTTCATTCGATATAACCTTAAGGTTCTGTCCCTGGCTAATAATATTTTGAATCCCCGCAGTTACAATTGTATCTGTCTTATCAAGACCCTCATCTACAACCCAGTTATTGTTAATATCTTTTGAAACCTTAATATCTTTTCTTACTGCTTTATTATCAACAACACTCCATACATAATACCCGCTCATAGCATCTCCCTTAGTACAGCTTTGAGGAACAGTTAAGTAGCTAACTGTTTTAGGTGCAACAAGTTCAACTTTCATATAGTTTCCAGGAACTAACCAGCCTTTTTCATTATCAAAAACAGCCCTTAGGGCAATTGAACCTGAATCTTTGTCAATTTTATTATCAACAAATTCAACTTTTCCTGATTTATAATACCAATCCCCGTTATCAAACTGAATTTTTACCTCAACGTCTTTTAGTTTGTCGCTTGATTGAAGGAGTTTGACAAAATCGTCTCCTTTTAAACTAAAAGAAACATAAACAGGATTTGTACTTGAAATATTAACCAAAGACCCAGATTGAGCGGTGACATAGTTTCCTTCGGTAATATTAACCTTGCCGATTCTTCCTTCAATTGGAGATTTTATTGTTGTATAGCTTAAATTCACTTTTGACAGCTCCAATTGCTGTCTTGCGGCATCTAATAAAGCTTTATTCTGGTTTCTTGTAGCAAGACTCAAATCAGCATCTGATCGAGAGATTAAATCCTCCTTAACAAGAGCTTGTGCCCGATTAAGCTCCTGCTGGGAGTTTTTTAACAAAGCGCTGTATTGATTAACACTGGCTCTTGAATTATTAACCTGAATTTGATACTCCCTGGGGTCAATTTGAAATAAAGTCTGGCCTTTTTTAACAAAATCCCCTTCCTTAAAGTATTTTTTCATTAAAAACCCGCTAACCCTTGCTACAACATCAACTGAATACTTAGCTTCAATTCTGCCTGTCGATTGCGCGGTTATTAGGACATCCTGCATTAAAGGAGATCCGACAACAACCTCTTTTGGTTTAGACATTGCCTGTTTTTGAGCTAATCCTAAAAAAAGCGCTGAAACTTTATTATAAATAATTGGAACAATAATTATAAGCAATATAATAACTAGAGCTTTTTTTCTTGTAAATCTCATCCTTCACCCCTGTATAAAGTCCTTAATATATAAATAATATATTAACTTTAAAAAAACCACCCGGTCAACAAATACTTGAATTTATACTTTATACGAAGTATAATTGAACTTGTTTTTTTGCCGATGTAGCTCAGCAGGTAGAGCAATTGATTCGTAATCAATAGGTCGTGCGTTCAAATCGCATCATCGGCATAGTAAAGGAAAAAGATATGCAGTTTTTACATACAATGATAAGAGCTAAAGACGAAAAGGAATCAACTAAATTCTACTGCGATTTTTTAGGACTAAAAAAAGGCAGAAGACTAAGACTTGAAGACAGCTGCCTGCAATATCTTTATGATGATATTACAAAAGTTGAAATTGAACTTACAATTAATGATTCAATTCCTAAAGAAGGTTATAAAAACGGAAATGCTTTTGGTCACTTTGCTTTTTTGTGCGAAGACTTAGATGATATTAATAAAAAAATGGAACTTTTTAATTACAAATGGGATGTAGAACCGTTTTATCTAGCTCAAATTAATACAAGAATTGCTTTTTTATCAGACCCTGATAACAACTCAATTGAATTAATCGAAAAAACTAAAGAGTCTTAAAAAGCTCCTCCATTGTAATATTAAAAAAACGCTTTAGCCATTAATCAAAAGAGGGTTTTAATTTTATATTATATTCTTATTAATAAAATCAGCATATGTACTTCCTAGTTTTTCATTAGCGCACTTAAGAATAGGAATAATATCATCCATTTCTTCAATATCTTCATAATGATGCTCTAAAAACTCTATTATCAATCTGATTAAAGTAAAACTAAAACTAATGTTATAATACGCTTTTTCAAATTCATTTAAATCTAACATAAATACTATCCTTTTTTCCATTATCTGATTCTACCAGAGCTTAAATAAAATTTTTACTGGATATTTGGACATAAAAACTATTTTTTTTGGGAACAAATTTATCTTTACAACGTCAATATTAAAAAGATTTGTGATAAAATAAAATATGAAGGGTTGAGAGAAAATGGATAAAAAAACAGACAAAGTTTTTGACTGTATAATTCTGGGCGGAGGTCCTGCGGGATTGTCAAGCGCTCTTTACTGCGCAAGGGCAAACTTAAAAACTGCAATTGTTGATATTTCAACACTTGGGGGCACTCCTTTTAATTATTGTGAAATTGAAAACTATTTAGGATTCAATAAAATTGAAGGAAGTGAGCTTTGTGAAAAATTTGAGCAGCATGTTGATAATTTCAATATTGAAAAATTTCCATTCGAAGAGATTCAAAGTGTGGATTTAGTTTCAGCAATCAAAAAAATTAAAACCTTAGATAAAGAACTTTTAGCAAAAACAGTAATCATTGCAACAGGAGCAAAAGCTAAAAAACTAGGTGTTAAAGGAGAACTTGAAAACATAGGTAAAGGAGTAAGCTACTGTGCCGTTTGTGATGGAGCATTCTATAAGGATAAAGTTACAGCTGTTGTAGGAGGGGGCAATTCAGCTCTTGAAGAAGCACTTTACTTGACAAGATTTGCAAAAAAAGTTTATTTGATTCATAGAAGAGATAAATTTAGAGCAGATGAAATTATCCAAAAAAGGGTTTTAGATAACAAAAAAATCGAACTTATATTAAACTCAACAATAGAAGAAATTATTGCTGATAAAAAAGTAAAAGAAATTAGAATTAAGAATGTTTTATCTAATAAAACAACAACCTTAAAAACAGACGGGGTTTTTCCTTATATTGGTCTTGAGCCTAATGTTGAGCAGTTTATAGCACAGGTTGAGCAGGATAAACAAGGGTTTATTAAGACTGATTGTGCTATGAAAACAAGTGTTGAAGGGGTTTTTGCCATTGGAGATGTCAGAAACACTCCCCTAAGACAGGTAATAACCGCTGTTTCAGACGGCGCGATTGCAGGAGTTGAGGCAAGTAAGTATATAATTAATCAAAAGGAGGCTGTAGTAAAGTAAATGAAAGCATTAGTTTTTAACAACACCCTAAAACTGGATAAAAATTATCCGATTCCTGAGCTTAAAGATGATGAAGTCTTAATAAAAACAATAATGACAGGGATTTGCAACACTGACTATGAGATTACCAAAGGGTATATGGGCTACAATGGTGTTTTGGGTCATGAGTTTGTGGGTGTTGTTGAAAAAGTAGGTAAAAACGCACCTTTGGAGCTTTTATCAAAAAGGGTTGTAGGAGAAATTAATCTTGCTTGCAATAACTGCTCTTATTGTCATAAAGGCCTTCAAAGACACTGTCCTAACCGGTCTACTTTAGGAATTTTCAAAAAAGACGGGTGTTTTTGCGAATACTTCAGCCTTCCTTATAAAAATGTTATTCCAATTTCTGATAATATTGATAATATTACAGCAGTTTTTACAGAACCTCTTGCTGCAGCATATGAGATTATTGAACAAGTCCATATTAAACCTGATTCTAAGGTTGCAATTGTAGGGGATGGAAAACTCGGACTTTGTATCAGTCTTGTTTTTAATGCGCTGAATATTAACTATACCCATGTTGGAAAACACCCTGAAAAGCTGCAAATTACAAAGGATTTAGGAGCTAAAGTTCTTTTAGTTGAAGAACTTAGTGAAAAAGACAATGCTTCTTTTGATATTGTAGTTGAAGCAACAGGATCTACAAGTGGTTTTGAAAAAAGCGCAAGTTTAGTAAAACCAAGAGGAATTTTGGTTCTAAAAAGCACAATTGCAGCAAAAGAAGGGTTGAATTTATCATCTATAGTTGTTAATGAAATTACAATTATAGGGTCTCGCTGTGGTCAGTTTAAACCAATTCTGGAGCTTTTAAAAAAAGGAAGAATTGATGTTTCTCCTCTGGTTTCAGGAATTTATAAAGTTGATGACTTTGAATCCGCTTTTGAAAAAAACCAGCAGAAAGGTACACTTAAGGTTTTAGTTGAATTCTAGCAATATTCGATTCCAAGTTCATCACACAAGGAGTTAAAGTATTCAACAGACTCAATTAATTCTTCTTTATTAAAAATTTCAAAAACGATTTTAGGATAAAGTTCAAGTTCTTTAAGGGTTTTTAGAATCGGTTTAATTTCTATTGATCCTTTTAATAAACTTGAATGAGAATCTTCGGTTTTATAGTTGTTGTGAAAATGCATATGTTTTAGCATTATTCCATAATCAAGAATCCAATCTTCTACTTTAATATTAGAATGCAGATTGCAATGACCAATATCAATCGTAGTTCCAAGGCTGGGTGAATTAATTGCCCCGACCAAATTTCTTATAAAACTAGAATCAGACTCATGCACATTTTCAATTGTTGCTGTGATTTTTGATTGTTCGAAGTTTTTAATGAATTCCTTATAGAATTCAATATTAGATAGAAAAAACATGTCCTGATATTGTTTGTGTTTAAGTAAATTGTTGTAACAAGTGTGAAAAACGACATTAGAACACCCGAATTCAAGTGCTAATTCTAAACTCTGATAATACCTTTTAATGCTGACTTCTTTAATTAAAGGGTCTTTTGAAGCGATATTTAAATTAGAAAAAAACCCGTGGAGGGTAATTTCCTTATCAAAATCAGCAAGGACAGATGAGTATTCTTTTTTGTTTTTTTCAAAGTTTTCCTCAATGCAGGATAACTTCCCGAATCTTGAAATCTCAATTCCGCACCCTAAACTAGAAGCAATATCGACAGCTTCTTGAAAATTGTGGTATGATACTGTTGATGATATAAATCTATGTAGTTTTTTATCCATAATTAAATTATAATTTAAAAATCGTGTATATCATAGAATTATTTGTAAAAATTAAAGATAATTTTAAAAAAAAGGAAAAAGTTGTTAAAGTTGAATCTGAAACTGAAAGCTGCTCTCATCTTTTCCTGCCCATTGATTCAACAGGCAGAATCCTTGCTTGTTCTAAGTGTGGTGAAATTTACAAACTAAAAAAAGGAGAGGTCAATCCTTTTAAAAACTAATATGGTAGAATAATGCTATGAAAAATTTTTACTTAAAGTCTTTAGGGTGCAAACAAAACCAATTAGAAGGTCAAATTATTGCCGATAGTTTAAAATCTATAGGTTTTATAGAAACAGAGCTGAAAAAAGCGGATATTTTTCTTATTAACTCCTGTTCTGTTACTTCTCAGGCTGATTCAACGGTTAATTATTTGTATAACCATGCAAAAAAAACTAATCCTAATATTAAAGTTGCACTATTAGGCTGTGTCAGTCAAACTTATAAGGAACATTCAACTTTTGTTTATTCTAACTATGAACTTGTTTTAGGCAACAAAGAAAAAATGGATATTGTTAACTATATTAACAAAGAAGGGTTTTTTGTCGGAGATATTATTAAAGAAAAAACTTTTGACAACAAATTCCTGCTTAATCCAACTTCAACAAGGGTAAGTATTAAAATTCAAGACGGGTGCAACAACAACTGCTCATACTGCATTATCCCCTATGCAAGAGGAAAATCCAGATCTAACAGTGTTGATAATATTATCAATCAAATTGAACTCGTTTGCGCCAAAGGGATTAAAGAAATTGTCCTAACAGGGATTCATATAGGACAATGGGGATTTGAGTTTAATCAAACTTTGGTTGATTTGCTTAAAATAATTGAACAAACAAAAATTGCAAGGTATCGTCTTGGGTCATTATATATTAATGAATTGGATGATAAAACTATTGATTTTTTAGCTCAATCTGATAAGTTTTGTCCTCATTTTCACTTATCCTTACAATCTTTGTGCGATAAAACCTTAAAGGCTATGAATCGAAACTATAGCTCAGCCTGCGCGCTTAATACAATTAAAAAACTCCACAAAAAGTTCAACAATCCTTATCTTGGATGCGATATTATTGCAGGATTCCCGCTTGAAACAGACGATGACTTTAATATCACCCTAAATAATTTAAAAAAAGCAAAACTCTCCTCAATCCATTGTTTTCCTTATTCAAGAAGGGAAAACACCCCTGCTTATTATATGGAGCAGGTTCAAGACTCAATTAAAACAAAGAGAGTGGAAAAGATTCTTGAATTATCAAAAAAACTTCATAAGGATTTTTTAGACAAAAACAAAAGCGAAAACGCAGAAGTACTAATTGAAAAAAGGTCTAAAAAAACAGGTTTATACACTGCTGTTACAAGAAACTATATTAAAATTTTTATTGATGATAAAAACGATAACTTAAGACACACACTAAGAACCGTTAATTTAGCGGATTATGAGCTTATGTGAAGTATTGTAACAAAATTATATAATTTTGATATATCAACCTGGATTTTGTTTTTATTAAAGTATAGAGAAAACAAAAAAAGGATATCAAAAAATGGACAGCAGAACAAGCTCAATTTTAATAAACCTGGATTTAAACTTAAACAAGAATTTTATAGCTGATAAGTATATGTCAGCTAAGGCGGAAATAGAGGAATCGCAGACAGGAACAAAAGTGAAGTCTTATACTTCACTTAAACAGACTTTAAAAGAGTGTTATCTGACAGGCTCTTTGAAGTATGGAAATAACTTCATAATGTAAGTTTTAAGGGGTTTTTAAAAACCCCTTTTTATTGATCTAAAAACTTTTTAATCCAGCTTATCATATCATCAATTTCATAGGGCTTTGGAATGTATACATCTGCTCCTGATTTAAGAATTTCTTTTTTGTTAAGATAAGAAGAAGAAAAAATGAGTTTAATATTATCTTTTGCAATTTTTCTTGCAATATTTAAACCGGTTTTGCCATCCCCCCAGTCTATAACAACAACCCTTGGACTTTTCTTTTTATAAATTTCAAAAAACTCAGTTTCCGATTGAGCAAAGTAGGATTCAATACTATTAATCTCACAAACACTCCTTAATAAATAAGATAAACTTGAATCAAGCTCAAAAACCAAAACATTATTCTTGAGATTGGAGGTTTTTCCCTGGAGTTTTACTCTATCAATAATATAGGATGAAATATCCTTATTTTGAAGCGGTTTTATAAGTTCCACCAATCGATTGATAATGTCTCTGTAGTTTTTTTCGTTTTCGTTTTTTTCAAGTGCTGAAACATTAATTTTCATTAAACTTTCTTTTTTTTCTTCTTTATTATCACTTGATTTAAGGACAAAATTGTTTTCAAGTTCTATTTTTGAGTAGAATTTATTAATTATATTATCAAAAGCAAAAACTAAAAAAGAAGCCAGTTTTTCAGTTTGATAAGGATTGGTAATGAGGAAAAAATCATCCTCCTGTAATTGGCCGATAAAGTCATTATCTGCTAAGGTAGAGCTGATAATAGCGCTTAAGGTCTGCAGGAGTTTTTCATAAGCAATTTGACCGTGGGTTTTTAAATAAGTCTCAATTCCTTTGATTCTTATTAGCAAATAGGCAAAATTATCCTCTTTATTAAGAGATTTTTTAATTGTTTTAATTGTAATATTCTTATCTGCAAGTCTTGTTACAGGGTTCAAAAAGCTTTCGCTGTAGCGCCTTAAGTGCGCTAGAACTCTTAGTTGAAACTCCGTTTTTGATATTTCCTCACCTAAAAAATCATCCGCACCTTCTTGAAGCGCACTCAGTTTATCTTCAAGGTCATTGGATTTTGAAACAGCTATTATAATAGGACGGGAGTTATAGGTCAGAGCTCTTATTTTTCTTATAAAAGAGCTCAGTTTTTCTTTAATTGTATCAGAAATTATAATGAGTTCAATTTCTTCTTTTTGAAGAATTGACAGCGCACTTGATAAATCATTTGTGTATAAAACCTCATGACCTTTGGCGCTAAGCAGCTTTTTGTACTTAATTGAGAGTTCTTTTCTATCACTTATTATTAAAATTTGATTTTTAAACAAATTATTCCCCTATTATTTTTGTCGACTTTTCAACATCAAAAGCAGGAAGGTAAACTAAAAATTCGACCATAGAATCTTTTTTGTCTGATATAAGTTCAATTCTTCCTCTCATTTTTTTAGCTAGATTATTTGCAATATAAAGCCCTAAACCGCTCCCTTGCGTTGTTGTTTTTAAGTATGAATCAATCCTATAGAATTTATCGAAAATTTTTTCTTTGTCTTTATCCTCAATAAAACTTCCATAATTCTTAATAGAACAAACATTGTAATCTTTATTTGAATAAGTTTTAATTTCAATTTTTTTTGAATTAATCGAATACTTAGCTGCATTATCAAGGATATTAAGGATTATTTGCTGGGTTTTATAGTCATCACAGTAGCAAAAAAGCTCTTTTCCTTTGATAAAATCAAATTCATAGTCTTTGTAGTTCATTTTAATAACTTTAATGCAGTTATCAATGAGTTTATTAAAATCAACCTTTAATAAAACAAAACTATCCTCACTGGAGTCAATTTTTGCAACACTTAATACATTCTCAACCAGATCAATAAGCCTGTTAGATTGATTAAGGGCAATTTTTAAAAACTCCTTTTTTTTATTTTCATCCAATAAATCCCAATTGGATATAAGTGTTTGCAAAAAGCCTTTAATGCTTGTTAATGGCGTTCTTATCTCATGGGATAAGGTGGATATGAATTCTTCTTTAATGTTCATAAGTTAATTATATCACTTTCAATATAACTTAGAATTTCATCTAATCTTTTTTTATCTTCAAGATACCAAAAACCGATTAAAACTTCAAAAGAAGTGGCAAGAGAGTGAATTTTTGGATTATTTTTTTTATTAATAGTAATTTTTAAATTCCTCCCTCTTTTTTGAAGAGCAAGTTCCTCTGGGTTTAGCTTATCCAGGATTAAATTGACAATTTCACTTTGTTTTTTAGCGCACACAAAACTGGTTGAGTATTCGTGCATTTTTGTTTGAAGTTTGGTTTTTTTAATTGCAATTTTTCTAATAAAAAGCTCCCAAACGCAATCACCGATATAAGCATAGTGTTTTAAATTATACTCCATTATTCAATGATAACAAAAGTTAACATAAAAAAGCAATTTTTTACAAAAAAAACACTTTATTAATTTAAGGAGTTTATATGGCTGAAGAGATTCAACATCCAAAATCGAATACTTTTGGTCAGAATGTCAAAATGGCTTTAATGTTTCCCGCTGCAACGGAAGCTGGAAGTGTTGCTTTTGCAATTAAAAGATCCAATGGGATTAAAGGAGCAATTGATGCTCTTGAACTTGAAAAATTTAAAAAGCTAAACACAGCCTTAAAACAGGGTCCTAAAAAAGATATCTTTTCAAGAGGATTAGCACTGTCTAACAGCTATGAAAACTATAAAGATATCTATAAAACAGCAAAAAAAGCAGAAAAAAAACTATCCAAACTAACAAAAAAAGGGGATTTACCCTTAAAAGAAAAATTTTTTAATTTATTTAGAAAAAATAAAGTAGATTATAAAAGTTTAAAAAAAGGAGCAAAAGAAGCTAATTTACTAGCTTCCAAGAATTTAAGCGCAACAACTAAAGCTATTGATCAGGGAAGTGAAATTACAAGGGATTTTGTAAACTCGCTTCAAGGCACAGCCAATGCTGCAAAAACCGCAACAAGCGCAGCTAAGGGCGGATTTAAAAACACTGTTAAAACTTTATTCAAAAAAGAAATGTCAAGTAAGTTCAACCTTGCTATAACAACACTTACAACTTTTGTTCCTAATTTAGTCAATAAAGTAGTCCCGGCTTTTAAAGAAGAAGGATTCACAGGAGGAATAAAAGAACTTTCTAAAGCAGTTTTTCAAACAGGATCAGATTTTGTTTCCTATGGCATTGGAGGTGCTCTTGGTAGAACCTTAGGAAGTGCTGTTGGTGTAATCTTTGGTCCTGTTGGAGCTTTTGTCGGGGGGATGTTTGGTGATGCTCTAGGGTCAATTATAGTTGGAGGCAAGGTTTGCGAGGTTGTTGATAAAACATTGAACCCTGAAGAACAAGAAACTCAAAGCATTGAAACAAACAGACAGACAAACTTCGATAACCTTGCCTAGTTAATACTGCTACCTAATGCTTTTAAGTTTTCATAAGATAAACCCGCTTCTGATAATTCCTCAGCGCTAATTCCGAATAAACTTATTAAATCAAGAGCAGTAGAATAGTTAGGGGAAGTTTTTGTATTGAGAATTTTATAAATATTGCTAATTGCTTCTTCTCGGGTTATATAATAAGAATTATTTGTCTTATGGATTGTTCTTTTCTTACATTTTCCCATAGCACTATTGTGTTATAGACAATGCAAATTGTAAATAAGTTGTATATTATTGTAAATTTTATTTTTATTTGACAAATTTTTTCTTTTTGTGGTTTTATATTTATGGAACGAAAAATTATGTTGAATATTGGTTTTTTAAATTTTAATAATATAAAGAAATATACACCTGCAAAACAAAGCTTTCCTAACAAAAGCTATAGTAATTTAGCACCCCTAAAAGCAGACACAGTAAGCTTTAGCGGGTTCAATAGGCTAAATCGCGGTTTAATGCAGGCACTTGCTAATGAAGAGGTTTGCAGCGAAGTTAGCGAAAACGCTAAAAATGCAAATGCCAGACTGACTAAAATCCTAAATACTTCATTAAGCGATTTTACAGCAAGCAAATCTAACCCAAAAGGAATTATTCGAGATATTGAAACCAGGGTTAAGACGCCCGAAAGTATTAAAGAAAAAGTCGCAAGTGAATTTGAAAGCTTACTATCCAAAGAAAATCCAAAGTTTTTTAATCCTAAAAACTCAGAAGACATTAAAAAAACCTTAGGCGATATTGTTGGAGCACGTGTTGTTCTTCGTGAAATTAATAAAAAAGAAACTGAAAAAATTATTAATTCTTTAATTGAACAAGTAAAAAACGGCAGTTTAAAAATTACAAAAATTGAAAGTTATGCGCCTTCCTCAATCCCTGAAGAACTTCATTATTTTTCTAAAAAAGACCTGGAAAGATTGAAAAAAGCTGCAAATGAAGTCCGCCCTAAAGGCAGCCGCGAAGTTGAACTTTCCATTCAATCAACAAAAGCAGGTTATATGGCGCTTCATATAGATGTTGACTTATCAAGTCCTGATTGTATTGTTAAAAATAACGGATACAGAGGTGAAATCCAGTTTGTAGGGGTTGATATTGAACAATTAAAAGAAGTTGAAGATTTTTGCTACAAAATAAAACAAGGAAAAGATATTAAAGGGGGAAATCCTGCATATAAACCTTTTGTTGAATACTTTAGACAAAACTTAAAAAACCCTGATTATCCAAACCTTGAATCAGATTTTCAAGAGTACACTTCCAAAGCCTATGCTTATCAAAGAAAGAAACCTGCTCTTGAATTTGAACAAACAAAGAAAAAAGGCAAAAAGCATCTTCCTACAATTGAAGAATGCGAAATGCAGGGAAAAATCCCGCCTGAACTAGATTTTAACAAGCTTGAGGAAATGAAGTATCATTGCGATAAAATCTATGAAAACACTTCAAATTTATCTGCTGCATAAGGAAAATATAAAGATTATAAGATTAAACTTGTAATTTTAATATATTTATTGGATTATAATTCTATAATAGAATCATTGAGGGAGTAAAAATATGAACATTGAAGTTGTTAAAAAATGCTGCTGTTCTAAGTTTCAAAAATTGGCAAACGAAGCTGTTGAAGATATTAACAAAAGAAAAGGCAGGGAAGGTCAATTCCTTAATTGGATTGAAGTTTTGCCTAAGAATCAAATTGACAATCTTGACCACCTCTATTCTTTAGCAAAAGAAGCTAAAGGGGATAAATTCAGCGATTTAGCGATTCTTGGAATCGGAGGATCTCGCCATACAACAGAAAACATTACAACTTTACTTGGAGTTAATGATAATGTTCACTTTTTTTCTTCTGTTGAACCCACTAGTTTTGATAGATTCATAAAAAAGCTAAACTTAGATAAAACTTTGTTCTTAGTTGTTTCAAAATCAGGTACAACATTAGAAACTACAGTTGGATACAACAAAACCAAAGAAGTTGTTGAAAAATTCCTAAATTCTAAGGATACTTCTTCTAATTTTGTTGCAATGACTGATAAAAACGCTCAAAAGTCAGCACTAAGAAGAATTGTAGACTCAGGTGAAATTAAACTTTCAGGTTTTGTCCATGATGATGTTGGCGGAAGATTCTCTATTTTTGATGATGCTACAATTTTTACCCTTTTCTTCCTTGGCTATTCAAAAGATGAAGTTAAGGGAATGCTTGAAGCTTCACTTAGTGCTCAAAAAGAATTCCTAAACCCTGATATTGAAAAAAACCAAGCGCTTCAATTGGCAAAATTCAATGTTAAAGCTAAGAATCAGGGAAAAAATAAGCACTTTGTCGAATACTTTTCAGATGTATTTTCAGGAACAACATTGTGGGAAAAACAGCTTAAAAATGAATCTCTAAAAGCTGCAATTTTAACAGACACAAACGTTGGACCAGGGTATTTGCACTACAACGCTGAAGCTGATTTAGATGTTAATAACAATGATTCTTTCTTTACTTTTGTTTACTTAAAAACAGATGATAAAATAATGAATGCGGTAATGGAAGGCGTTATTGCAGCATATAGCGCACAGCATCCTGTATCAAAAATTGTTTTGGATGATTTATCACTTAAATCAATCGCAAGGTTTATTGAACTTAAACACTTTGAAACTCTATACACAGGCTGGATTCTAAGAGCACAAAAAGGTAATGTTTCACCCCTTGACAGCCCGCTTAATGAAGTTCTTCAGCCAAATGTTGAAAAGTACAAAAAAGAAGTTAAAAAAGCATTAGAAAAATAGGTTATTATAATAATAAAATTATTGGGTTAATAATTTTATTATTAACCCAAAATTTTTTGTGTGTTTAAATAAAGGAGCTTAAAAAAATGATAACAGTAGCAGACTATCTTATAAAAAAACTAAAAGCACTCAATATTGAAGAGGTTTTTGGGCTTCCTGGGGATTATAACTTTGAAATAGTTGAAGCAATTGAAAAGGACGATAAAATTAATTGGATTGGATGCACAAACGAACTAAACGCAGGATATGCGGCTGACGGGTATGCAAGAATTAAAGGATACGCAGCAATAGTTACAACATTCGGGGTTGGAGAACTATCTGCAATAAATGCTGTAGCAGGGTCAATGGCAGAAAATGTTCCTATCGTAAAAATTGTCGGAGTTCCAAAAACAAGTTTTATAAAAAACAAGACTTTAGTGCATCACAACCTTGATAATGCAGATTATAAAGCTTTTTATAGAGCCTATTGCAATGTTGTTAAAGAAGCTTGTTTTCTTGATGAGGTTAATCCTAAAAAAGAAATAGATAGAATATTTGATACATTAAAACAACACAAAAAACCTGTCTATATCGCTCTTCCAATGGATGTTGCGCTATTGGAGGTTGATGATAGCATTATCGAAACTATTGTTGAATCAGATAAGTTTAATCTTAACACAGCGCTTATTGAAACTATTAACTTAATTAAAAACGCAAAAAACCCTGTAGTTTTAGTGGATGGATTAGCTAAAAGGTTTAGTATCAAAAAAGAAGTTAACGATTTTTTGCAAAAAACCAAAATTCCAAGCGTTAGTTTATTAAGAGGAGTTGATGTTATTAACAATTCCACCCCTAACTACCTCGGGGTTTATTGCGGTAATAAGGACAACAAAACCGCTTATCAAATTCTTAATGAATCTGATTGCATTATAGCCTTGGGTACCGTTTTATCGGATTTAAACACTTTTGGTTTTGATTATAAGTTCAATTTAGATAATCATATTAATATCCAATACAATTATACAAAAATTAAAGATAAAACTTATGATAATATTTTAATTTCTGATTTTATTAAGAATTTAGTACAAAAAATTGATTACAGCTATAAAAACCAAATAAAAAGCTCCTATTGTGCTTATATAGAAGATAAAAAAGACAATTTAACCTGCGACTTTTTTTATAGCAAACTAAATTCTTTTTTAAAAAAAGACGATATTTTAATAACAGAAGTGGGGCTTCCTCCCTTGGGATCTTTACCTTTCGAGTTCCCTGATAATATTAGAATCGAAAATCAAATCCTCTGGGGTTCAATCGGCTGGGCAACCCCTTGTACCTTAGGGTGTTGTTTAGCTGATAAAAGTGCAAGAACAATACTAATAACAGGAGACGGCTCTCATCAATTGACAGCTCAGGAACTTGCAACAATAATGAGAAACAACCTAAAACCTGTTATTTTTGTAATTAACAACAATGGATACACTATTGAAAGACTTTTGTGCAATAATCCTTATGAAAACTATAATAATATATCCCATTGGAATTATTCTATGCTTCCTAAGGTCTTTTATGGAGATTGTTTTACAGCAAAAGTTCAAACAAAACAAGAATTGATTGAGGTTTTAAATAGAATCGAAAAAGAAGATAAAATGTGCTATATTGAGCTTATAATTGATGCTTTTGATGTTCCCAGGCTTTCTGTTTGGATTACAAAACATAAAGAATTGTTTAGCAGGCAAAATTAAATTGCAAAAAAAATCTTTTTTGAGTATTATATAAGTACTCACTTAAACCTCGTAACAGCAGATAAGTAGTTAAGATATTCGAAAGGAAAAAACTATGGCAAATATAAAATCTGCAAAAAAAAGAGTGCTTGTCGCACAAAGAAATACTGAAAGAAATACGGCTTTTAAAACTTCAATCAAAACTGCGATTAAAAAAGTTTTAACTATAGCTCAACAAGAAGATAAAACAGAACTAAACGCTGCTTTATCTAAAGCTTATCAGCTTTGCGACAAAGCAGTTTCTAAAGGTATTCTTCATAAAAATACCGCTGCGAGAAAAAAATCAAGATTAACTAAAGCAGTTAATAAGCTGACTTTAAAGTAAATTGCTTTATACAATCTCTGAAAAAATTAACCCTCTTTTGAAGTCATTAATCAAAAGAGGGTTTTTATTCTAAAAATCTAAAAATTCAGACAAACTAAGATTAAAAGCAGATGCAATTTTGTTTACTTTACTTAAAGTTACATCACTGCATGCGCTTTCAAGATTACCAATAGTTGACCTTGGAAGATTTGCAAGAAAGGATAAATCGTCCTGCGTAAATTTATTCTTTCTTCTTAAGGATTTAATTCTTCTGGCAAGTTTTTTTGATAATTGCTTGTCCATTTTTAAATTGTCTGCTATAATGACAATATGACAAACTGTGGTACGGACAAAAAATACTTCAAAAAGCTTTTGTTGATTGATTTAGACGGTGTTTTAAATTTGTATAACGGAAAATACGATGCGAATAAAATATCCAAAATAAGACCCGGAACTCTTGACTTTATTAAAAAACTGCACCAGGATTATAGAATATTGATATTTACAGCAAGAGATATTAAAACAACAATTGAGTGGCTAAAAGAAAATGATTTAAATAATTACATAGAAGAAGTAACTAATATAAAAAACCCTTTTGCTTCTGTCATTCTTGATGATAGAGCAATTAATTTTGATGGCGATTACAATAAGGCATACAATTTAATAAAAAATTTTCAGCCGTATTGGAAAAAATTAAAAATTAAATAGTTCAGCTAAGGAAATTTCAAAAGCGCAGGCAATCTGGTTTATTTTTGTTAAAGTTACATCATTGCTGGCTGTTTCAAGATTAGCAAGAGTAGAACGACCAATATTAGCACGATAAGAAAGCTCATCTTGGGTGTATCCTTTTAGTTTTCTTAGATTTTTAATTCTTTTTGCAAATTTTTGCAATAATTGCTCGTCCATTATTTAATTGTCCGCTATGGCAACAAAATCTACAAACCGCCACACGGACAATTAAAAGTATGAGGAAAATTTTATCTAAAAACCTTCCCTGCTTTGTACTTTTTGCAATAACTTATCAAATCCCTTTTAATTTCAGGCGCAAGGATATACATTGTTATAATATTAGGAATGCTTACTGCTATCATCATAGCATCTGTAATATTAATAACAGAAGTTACATTCAAAAAAGAGCCTATAACAATAAAAGTGCAGTAGAAGAGCTGAAAAGCTATAATTCTTTTCTTTCCTTCACCAAACATAAATGTCCAGGCTTTTTGCCCGTAATATGCCCAAGAGATTAATGTTGAGAGTGCAAATAAGCACACAACAACCGATAAAACATACTTAAAGTAAGGAAAAACAGAACAAAAAGCGCTTGAAGTTACCTGAATTCCGACAACAGCATTGGATGAGTTGTCATAGGAGTCTGTTATAACAATAACAAAAGCAGTCAACAAGCACAAAAGCCCTGTTAATAAAGGTTCAATCAAAGAAACAAATCCTTGTGAAATCGGCTCTTTGGTTTTAACAGCAGCATAAGCAATTGGAGCAGAACCGGTCCCTGCTTCGTTTGTTTGAACGCTTCTTCTAAGACCCATGATTATTGTTCCTGCAATCCCGCCATAAATCGGAGCAGGAGCAAAAGCTTGTTTTAGAATTACCCCTATTGCAGCTGGAATTGAACCAAAATTAACTAAAATTACATATAATCCGCTGATAATATACAAAGCGCACATAAAAGGAACGATTTTTTCTGTAACACGTGCTATGCTTTTAATCCCTCCTACAGTAATAGCTCCCACGATAAGTGCTACAATAATTCCTATAATCCAGTTTTGACCATAAAAGAAACTATCGACACCGCCTGTAATATTAACGATTTGTTCTGTTGTTTGGTTGATTTGTATCATATTACC
The DNA here is from genome assembly GCA_910577635.1 of uncultured Vampirovibrio sp. GTDB lineage: Bacteria > Cyanobacteriota > Vampirovibrionia > Gastranaerophilales > Gastranaerophilaceae > RUG14156. Next base: position 34,036 of record CAJTNR010000009.1, read on the forward strand.
GCCTGTGAGCGCTCCTCCTATACAAAGAATCGCAAAAACAACGGATAAAACCCTTCCAAGTTTTCTCATTTTCTTTCTTGTTAATCCGTGTGCCATATAATGCATCGGACCGCCTGAAATGGTTCCATCCGGGTTGAATCTTCGATATTTAAGAGCAAGGGAAGCTTCAACAAATTTTAAGCTCATTCCAAAAACTGCGCCTACTACAATCCAAAAGGCAGCTCCCGGGCCTCCCATTGAAATTGCAATTGCAACTCCAGCGATTGAGCCCAATCCTATTGTTCCTGATAGTGCTGTAGCAAGAGCTTGAAAAGAAGAAACTTCACCGTCATTAGAGCTTGAATCTGTTGGTTTTCTTAAAACTTCAATTGAATGTTTTAATCCCCAGAATGCAATTCCTTGAAGATAGAAAGTGAAAAAGATTCCTGCTATAAGAATCCAGAAAATTATCAAAGGAACTTGTACTCCAAAAAAATTGACAGAATAAAAAATAATAGATGCAATCTTATCTGAAAATGGTGCTACGTGTTTATCCATAAAAGCATCAATATTCATAGCCTGTGCTGTGTTTAAAAGTAAAAACAATGTTGTTAATAAAACATTCAAAAATCTATTCATTATCAATAAACCCCTCTCTTTTTCGGGCTAAACCATTCTAGCACATAAATTTTAAAAAATTAGAAAATAAATTAATAATTTAACATTTTGTAAATTTTTTGCTTTTATATTATTCTTATTATTATGAAATTGATTTTTAAATTTTTGCTGGTTTTTTGTTTTCTAACAACAAGCGCTCTATGCAGGGAACTAAAGTTTATCCATATTACAGATATTAACCTCAACACCAGTAATGCGGTTGGTTTGCTTCGAACAATTAAAGAAATTAATTCTTATTCAGATATCGACTTTGTAGTTTTTGGGGGTAATAATATCTCAAAAACAAATATTGATAACCTTAATACTTTTTTATATTTACTTAAAAAAGTCAACAAAAAAACCTATGTCCTGCTTGGGTCAAGCGATGTTCTTGCATCAAATGGAATTGATAAAAAGTATTATTTAAAAAGAGTGAATAGAGCCCGTTTTTTCAACCACAGTTTAAAACCTAACTATGTTTTTACAAAAAAAGACTGCGTTTTTGTTGTCATGGATGGATCCAAACAGTATTTTCAATCCTCAAACGGCTACTATAATCAAGAAGAACTTCGTTTTTTAGATAAAACACTTAATAAGTACAAAAACAAAAACGTTGTAATCCTGCAGCACTTCCCTATAACCCAAACTAATTCCCAATGGCTTCAAACTCCAAAGGTTGAGGAGTATTATAAGGTATTAAAAAAGTATAATAATGTTAGAATGATTGTTTCAGGGCATTATGGATATAACGAAGAACAAAAAATTGATGGTATTTATCATATAATTACTGAAAGTTACTCTAAAAACCACGCTTATAAAATTATTCGAATCGATTTTGACGATGACTTCACTGCAACCTCTTTAATTAAATAGATATTAAGTTTGTATTAAAAAAACTTCTTTTTTTTATTTTTTAATATAGAATGAGAAAAGTTATTGAAGGAGGAAAAAGATGACAACTACCAAAGAAAAAATTGCAAAATTATGCGAGGAAAACAACGTTGGAATTATTAGACTACAGTTCTGCGATATTAACGGAACAATTAAAAACCTGTCTTTGCCAATAAGCCAGCTCGATAAGGTTTTGAATAATGAAATCATGCTGGATGGCTCATCAATTAAGGGTTTTAGAAGCATCGAAACTTCGGATATGTACTTTTTTCCGGACCTTGATACCTTTACAATTCTTCCCTGGTGCGAAAGAGATGGGGAAAACGTTGCAAGAATTATTTGTGATATTCATAATGCAGATGGAACTCCCTTTGAAGGATGCCCGCGCTGCAACCTTAAAAGAATGCTTGAAAGAGCACGAAAACTTGGCTATAGCATGAATGTCGGTCCTGAGGCAGAGTTTTTCATCTTCAAATTAGATGAAAAAGGAGACCCTACAACAATTCCCCACGATTCAGCAGGTTACTATGATGCAGCCCCTGTTGATATGGCAGAAGATATAAGACGAGATATCGTCCAAACTTTAGAAGCAATGGACTTTGAAATCGAAGCAAGCCACCATGAAGTAGCTAAAGGTCAGCATGAAATCGACTTTAAATACGCTGATGCCTTAACTACAGCTGATAATATTATTACCTTTAAGTATGTTGTTAAAAGCATTGCAAATGAATATGGGGTCCATGCTACTTTTATGCCAAAGCCGATTTTTGGAATTAACGGCTCTGGGATGCATTGCAACCTATCTTTATTTAAAGACGGAAAAAACATATTCTTCGCTCCTGAAGCTGATTTTCAACTATCCAAAGAAGCTCTTTATTCAATAGGAGGAGTTTTAAAACACGTTAAATCATTCACAGCAATTACTAATCCCATTGTTAACAGCTACAAAAGATTAGTCCCTGGCTATGAAGCTCCGGTTTATCTTGCGTGGAGTTTAGCTAATCGCTCCGCTTTAATAAGAGTTCCTGCTAAACGAGGGATTGCTACAAGAATTGAGCTAAGATCTCCTGATCCTTCCTGCAATCCTTATTTAGCCCTTGCTGCAATCTTAGGAGCAATACTAGATGGAATTGAAAATAAAATTGAACCTCCGACACAAGTTGAGGAAAATATTTATGAAATGACTCCTCGTGAACTAAAGAAAGCAAAGATTGATTCTCTTCCAGGAACATTAATCGAAGCAGTAGATTTACTTGAAAAAAACGAAGTTGTTAAGGATTCTTTAGGAGAGCATATACTCAATGAATTTGTAACATCAAAACATATTGAATGGGATAAATATAGAACATATGTAACCGCCTGGGAACTTGACAGGTATTTAAGCAATTATTAAAAACTTAAAAAAACTGACAAAGATTAATATCTTTGTCAGTTTTTAACCTACCACTTAAACTCTTTTGGGATTGGATCGTATCCTCCGGGATTATACGGATGGCATCTTAGAATCCTTTTAATTCCCAAATAAACCCCTTTTAACACTCCGAATTTTTCAATCGCTTGATAAGTGTATTTAGAGCAGGTGGGTTCAAACCTGCAGACACTTGGAGTGAATTTTGAAAAGTATCTATAAATTGAAATTAGTTTAAGACAGAGTTTTTTTAGCATTCTTTAGTTTTTCTTCAACCTTTATAAAATCTTCTATTGTATCAATATCAATCATTTTATCTGTGATATAAGCGCAGGGGTTTAAACCTATAAAGTCATTGGTTTTTTTGAATGCTTCATAAGTTAGTGCATAAAAAGCTCCATTTTCAGCTATTAAAGGACAATGTTCGGATGTATCCTGCCAGCGGGGGCGTTTTCTATGGTCATAGAGGGGGGTGAGTTTATTATCAAGATTAATCCTCCACTTTGCTTGTGTTACTCCAAGTTTAAAAGCTGAAAAACAGCTGTCAAAACCCTCCTGTTCTTTTTGAAAAAAGTACTTTAGAGCACTATCAATATACTTTTCATCCCTCTCAGGGCTTGTTGGCTGCAAAAGGACAATATAGTCAGGTTTATAGTTATTAGACTCCAGTTTTTCAATTACCTGCACAAGAACAGGCGCTGTTTTTGTTGTATCCTGTGCCAGTTCTTTTGGACGAATGATAATATCTGCTCCAAAATTTTGCGCTGTAGATAGAATCTCTTTATCTTCGCTTGAAACAATAGTTTTTGTAATGAATTTTGATTTTTTTGAAGCTTCAATTGAGTAAGCAATTAAGGGTTTGTTTAAAATTAACTTTAAATTCTTTCTCTCAATTCTTTTAGACCCGCCCCTGGCTGGGATTATCGCAAGTATCTCTTTTAGTTTTTCCACTTCTTTTTTGCCTCATAGAACTCATCTAGTTCATAATCAAGTTCAATTAATTTTTTTTCAAGTGCATTTTTTGTTTTTGCTGTAATAAAATCAATTGAATCTCCCTGTTTTATTGTTAGCGCATATAAAGTTTGAGGATTGAATTTGTACTTAAGAAAAACATCCCCGAGAACAATGCTGTTAAAAACATCAATCCAGCTAAAATCATAGGCTTCAAGGAAATAGTTAACGCTATGGTCATCAAAAAAGTTTTTATAGCTCAATAAGTAAATATTACTGTACCTATCTATAATGCAATCAAACCCCAAAACTCCAATGTATTCATTATTCTTTTCAACAAGAGCATTAATTGTCGGATTAACTATGCTATTAATAATTTTTTCCTTAGTTTCCTCATTAATAAAGTCAGGATTAAATAAAGAAATACTATCTCCATATGTTGCATTTACTCCGATAATTTTTGCACTGTAACCATCAGTTAAAGTCCAAATAGTAAAGCTTTTTCCTTCGATATAATCCTCCAATAAAACCCTCTCATTTCCCCCTTGAAACAGTTCGTTTATAATTTTTAAACCATAAGAATAAGTCTCAATAAACTTTGTACCTTCAAGAGCGGTTGCAATATCAGGTTTTATTGCAACTACTGTGGAAGCTTTAATATAATCAAGCGCTTGTTTAGGGTTTTGCGCAATTGTAAACTTAGGAGTTTTAATTCTATTTTTATACGCAAACTTTTTAGCTTCAAATTTAGAAGTTGTAATTAAAGCAGCATCTTTATCAGGGGAAAAAACGCTGATGTTTTTAGAACTCAAAAGCTCTCCTAAACCTTGGATTATATAGTTATTATCAATTATTAAAACAAAATCGATAATATTAGCGCTGCAAAACTCTATGATATCTGTAAAATCATTAAAAAAAACTGCATTAGTGCAATTTGGATTATCGCAAAAAACAATATCGTCTTTGTTTTTCGAAAATAAATCAAAAAACACTTTTGTGCTATAATTATTACCTAGGATTAAAATTCTCATAGAATTATTATAGCATTATTATAAAAAGTGTTATAATAAAAAATTATAAAGGAGTTTATTTTGGATAATCAAGAAGATAATAACCAGCAATCAGATTCTTTAGAGTTTGTAACTTCCAAAGACCCTCAAAAAAAGCCCAAAGAAGAACTGCTTGAGGATTTATCAGTCTGGGAAGAACTTAAAGATGACAATTCGGTTGTTAAGAAGTATCTTTTTTATATTTCAAAAGACTTTATTCCATTATTAGATAAAATGAACAAAAACGAAAGAAGTGCATATATTAACGATGCAATCCAGATAAAGCTCGATTTTCTTAGTGAAAAAAAGAAAAAAATGAAAAAAATTGAAGCTTTGATTCATCTTATAATAATTTTAACAGTAATTATCCTCTCTGCTCCCTATGCTCTTTTGCTTGCAAATAAAACAATCATGATGACTTTTGATAATTACAAATATTCACAGGATAACTTCGAAAAACTTTACAAAAATCATATTGAAAAAAGCAAATTCTACTTAAAATCTCTTGATTATAACAAAAAGAAAAATTAATTAACTGTATTAAGATTTGTACTTGTAACCCTTACTCCAAATTTATCCTCAATTACAATAACTTCACCTTTTGCTACTAGTTTTTCATTAACGAATATTTCAACCTGTTCCCCTGCGATTTTATCGAGTTCTACAATTGAGCCTGTTTCTAAATCCATTACCTGTTTAATAGAACTTTTAGTTCTTCCCAGCTCCACACTAACATGCATTGAAACATCCTGCAGGATATCAAGGTTTTTTTTAATTGTTCTATTTTGTACATCCTTATCAAATTTTTGAAACCTCACAGGACGAACCGAAACAAGCTCTTGAGGATTTGAGGGCTGATTATCTTCTAAATTTACCTCAACCGGCTCAATCGCAAGCGGTTTTTGAGTTTGTATATTTTCTTGTTCTTGATTTTCGTTTTCTTGTTCCATTTTTTTCTTTTATTGAATTATAAACTGACCAAAACTTACTCTTAAAACTTCTCTTTGTCCATCGAATATTCCATTTATAGTTTCTAGAATCTCTTCTTTTGCAATTTCTTTACCTGTAGGAGTGGATAGTTCATCGCTTGTTTTATTCGATAGGATAGAAATAACAGCGTCCCTTATCGCGGGTTTATATCGCTCCATTTCAGCAATAATAAGAGCATTATTATCAACAGGAGCAGCTCCATGGCCCTGGGCTTTAGCGGGTTGGTCTAAAAGAGCTGTTTCTTCTTCTGTTTTTGATAGTTCTATTGCAACACTGACTTTTAAGTATCTTCTTTGATTAGAATCAACAAGATTGAGGATAAATTCTCCTAAATCCAGAAGAATTCCTTCCTGTTTAACTTCGTCTTCTTCTGATAGTTCCTCTTGTTCTTGATCAGGGAAAAACTTCTTTAGTTTTTTTTCAAACGAATTATCAAGAAGAATATACATTATAACCATTGAAATAATTAAAACTACAATTATAACTGCGTTATTTAGAATCATCATAGTATTAGAACTAAGTTCAATTGGTTTTTTTTGATTAGGATTTTTACTATCTTTATCATCTATGGGTTTTGTCATTATTTGCTCCTTTTGAAAAATTTCGTTTTAATTGTAGATGCACCTTGTTTTGTTTTATTAGCTGCTTTTGTAATTCCCTTTTTGGTTTTATTGCTAACTGTTACGATACCATCTTTTGTGTTGTTTGTAAATTCAATTATATTTTCCTTTGTATCTTCCTTAAGTTTTTCACTATCCCACTTCTGACGCTCAATTTCTGATAATTCTTTCTTTACACCGATATTGTGCTTATCTTTTGCATACTGTTTAATATTCTCTCTTGTGATAGCTGTCGGAGGTTCAACGTAGTATTGATTCAAGAGTTTCATTTTAACATTATAAGCAATATCAGGACTAATATACTTAGAATACTCTTTTAATCTTAACATTCCTTCGTAGTTGTTAGATATTGTTGTATCTAAATTTTTCATCTTATTATTTCTTATATTTTTAGCATAAATGCTCTCCCACAGTACAATTTCTCGATTAACATCAACAAAAGCGCAGTAAACACTGACCCTGTGTGTTGGGTTAACTACATCAAAACCGGAAATATTAAGTGTATTCCATAGGGTGTTTTTTAGAAAATCCCTCTGGACATCAACTGAGCTCACTACAACAACGAGTTTTTTAACTCCAATGTTTCTTGCAATTTTTTTAAGAAGAGTAAAATCAAGATTATATCCTTGATTCAGACCCTGAAGAGCTTCTAAGTCGTATTGTCTCAAGCCCGCTTTTTTTAGATTTGCTGCTGCAATATCAACAGGAACAACAGATACGTTTTTATCCATCAGTTTTCCTCTTATATCAACAGCAAAAAACTCAGGGGTTCTAAAGTAAGCGTTGTAATAGTTTACAGGGGTTAATAGAGTGTCTGTTATAATTCCTATTTTTTCAAGAGCAAAACAAGAACTGTTTATAAAAAACAGAAACAAAAAAACTATACTTTTTTTTATAATTCCCCTTATCATACTACTAGAATTATCGACTATATTCTTATCTTTTCAAATCATATATTTGATTGATTTTTTTGACAAAATTTAAATTTTCATTAAATAAATTCTATAAAAGACCGAAAAAAATAAAGGATAAGTATATTAAAAAGAGTCCCAATGGCTTTTCACTACAGACTACAAAAGATTCTAGATCTTAGAATAAGAAAAAAAGAAGAACAGCTTCAAGTTGTTATTAAAGCGCAAGAAGAAGTTGATAGAATCGAACTTTTGATAATTAAAAACCTAGATCAAATTAAAAGCCTTACTGCTCAAATGAGACAGGCAAGCCCTATGATGTATGATCAGTATGACAAATTTATAAAACACCTGTGGGAAGAAGATTCTAAGCTAAAAACCCAAAAACAGGAGGCTTTAGATAATCTTAACAAAGAAAAAGAGGTACTAAGAATTAAAGAACAGGAAGTTAATGTATTAGAAAAGCACAAAGAGAATCAAAAAGAAGATTATATTAAAGAACAAAAAGCACTTGAGCTAAAACAGCTGAATGAAATCGGATCTCAAAAATATTTTATTCGAAACAAAGAAAAAATAGATCAAGAAGAACTAGAGGAACTAAATGCCCTTAGAAATTCAAAAAAATGAATATAATTACACCCCCAAAGCCTGCAAGAAAGCTCCTATGGGCAATTTTTGCGATATAAAAGTAAAAATGATGGATTTAATTGATAACTTAATCAACAAAAAAGAAGAGCTGAGTTTAGATGATAGAATTAATGAAAAATTCCTCAATCTTGATTTTGGAAGCGAATTTGATATTGATGCAGCGAAAATTGGCGTTAATGATGCAATTTTCTTTGTTAATTTATTAAATCAAAACAACTTAATTGACTATAAAGTAGAAGATAATAAACTTAGTGTTTCTTTAGATAATAAAACAATAAATGCTACTAATTCTTTGCTTAATCTATTAAAAACTTCTTATGATTCAAAAAAAGCAGTAAGACTGGACTTTGATTCTAATGTTACGGTTATTATAAAACTGGATAACAAAGGAAAAGTGCAGGCACATTTTATCCCTGGGAATAAAGAATGTGAAATGTATTTAAAAAACAATATTCCAGCCCTTAAACAAACCTTTGAGGAAGAAGGGATAAACTATTCCTATCTTGGATATTCCAATTCAAGAAACAGACAGAAAAAATCTAGAAAGGGTAAAGAACAATGAAAGATTCCTATATTAATGCAATGAATATCCAAAAAAACACGGTTCATTGGATGAATGCAATATCTGAAAACCTTGTTAATTTATACACACCCGGCTACAGAGAAAACCAGGTCACCTTTAAAACCTACCTTGATGCTGCCGTTCCTGATAGAGTGCTTAAAAACCCGGGACAAGGAAAAGCAATACCTGGAACATCAGAGGAAAATGTTTATCTTGAAGGAAACGGTTACTTTGTCTTAAGAAACGAAGAAGGACGAATAGCTTACACTCGATTAGGCGAGTTTAAATTTGACGGCGAAGGGGTCTATAAAGCAGCGGATGGATCTAAAGTCCAGGGTTATATCCTTAATGATAAAGGGGAGATAATGTCCGGCACTAAATCTTTATCAAATGATATTTACGAAAACACAATAGCACAAGGCGGTGCTCTTGCAATTCCGACTACTGAAATTAAGCTATGGATTGACCCTGACAATGGCAAATACTTAGGGAAATATGACGAATTTGAAATTAAAGAAGATGGAATCCTATATGGAAAAGCAAACAACGGAAAAGATTGTACTCCTTTATATAAATTAGCATTGATGAACTTCCACAACCCTCAGGAATTGTTCGAATACAAACAAGGTCAATATTTAGAAACCGCTTATTCAGGAAAACCTGTTATAGGCAAAGGTGAAGTTCGAAGCGGGTTAATTGAGCTATCCAATATCGATTTTAAAGCCAATGCAACCTATTGGCAGCAGGCAAAAACCCAGCTTGATTTATCAGGTAAGATAATGTCTACCTACAAACAGCTTCTTGAATCCGCAATGGAGCTGTTAAGCTAGAATATGAAAAAATTATTATCAATTATAATAATAATTTGTTTTTTTATACCCTTAAGTGCCGATGCTTCCTTTTTTTCAAGATTCAAAAAAAAAGACGAGCCAAAAAAAGGCTACAAGGGAGTTTTGCCTGATATTGAGCGCGATTTTGAATACTTAAAACAAAAAACAGATTCACCTAAACCTAAAGAAGATGAACTTCTTCTTCCTGAAGATATCAAAGAAGAAACGGACTTAAAACCCGCTCCTTTTGATGATGCTCTTTTTTTAGATGTAATTATAAAAAAAGACAAAACTTCAAATTGGGTTAATGATATTCAAAAAACAAAATTTGCCCTAAAACAGCTTAAAACCTGTATCGAGAACAATGATGATATCCAGCACTATAACGCAGTAGTTAATTTGCTTGATTTGTATAGTAAAAACTTAAAAACAAAGTATGAAAATAAATCTGAATCACTATTAGAAAGCTATATTGAAATTCTTAATACTACTTATTATGCCAAAGTACTTGGCAACTTGATGTACGACTCTAATTATTATGCACGCTACATTCCGCTCAGAGAGGGGCAATACAGCAAATACAACATTGATTTAAAAAAACAGGATTTATTAAACCGTATAAATAAAACTCTTTTTATAATCTCTAATGACTCGTAAAAAATCGAATAATGTGCTATTATAAAAAAGACTATTAACATAAGAGGTTTATTATGCATAAAAAAGTTTTTGGTGCAATTATTCTATCGTCCTTTCTAGCTTTGCAAGTTGGCGCATATGATTATTACGATAATGAAGTGGAACATATTCAAACTACTAAAGAAACTAAAAACACTAAAGTTGATTTAGTAAAAATTACTGAGTGCGGAAATGTAATTCAAAAAGAAAATTTATTAGTTGTCAACTTCGCACAGAACTTCAACTCCAAATACTATAAAATGGGTGATTATGTTCAATTTAACTTCGATAATGAAGTAAGAACCAAAGAAGGAACGCTGCTTATTCCCTGCAATTCCTCTTTAATCGCAAGAGTATCCTGTATTGAGAATCCCAAGTGGTTTTCAAGAAACGCAAAAGTTTTTCTTGAATTCACACACATTCTTCTTGAAGATGGGACCAACATCCCTGTTGCTTTGCAATTGGCATCTAAAAAGAAGTATTTGCAAGAAGGCGCTAAAGAAACTACAGGAAAAATCGCTGCTTACACTCTTTCAATCGGTGGAATCGGCTCAGGTTTAGGTGCTGCAATTGGAGTTGCAGCCGGTCAAACAATAACAGGTCTTATAATAGGGGGCTCTGTTGGAGGCGGTGTAGGGCTTTTATCGGGTATTGTTTCCCCAGGGCTTCACTATAAAGCAAAACAAGGAGAGAAAGTAATTCTTGAACTGCAAAACCACTTAAAGGTCCCAAACTGCCAGTAGGTTGAAAAAATTCGTATTTTCTGCTATAATTATAGTAGATATATAGGAAATACGGCAAATGTCTTTCAATATCAATCCCCCAAGCAGAAATTTATCCAATGTGCAGGCTTCAAGCAAGTCTCAAGACGGCGGTGCTGGAAATACGGGCTACTTTAGAAGGGAAAATACAAAAGAAGAAGTAGAGCTCAACTTTAGCAAAAACTATAGTGAGGATTCTTTTGTCAAACAAGACAAAACACAAACTCAACAAGGATTATTAGAATTAATTAAAAAGCTTTTCTTGCAGCTGTTGGACTTACTTTCAGAATTATTTGTCAAAAAAGCAAAATAATTTTTTTTGTGGTTTTATAGAATTATGCCAAATATTGTTTCTAAAATTGGTGCAAAACCTGTCTTAAAAACTTTATCAAATGTTGCAATAAAACCGGTAGCATCCAATAACAACAAATTAACAAAATTTCCTTACATATCAAAAAACCAAGAGCTTCCTTTGGATTTATTCTTTATTAGGATGAATCACTATCCAGATAAGCTAAACTGGGCACAGGATATGATTGATTTAACCTATAAACTCTCGGATTTGGTTAGTGAAAAAACAACTTTTTCTAACATTGTCCAAAAAGCAGAAGCAGAACTTAAAAGAATAAACAATGGCAGTGCTTATTGCGAAAAAAGGATACTAACCAAACTTAATAAATTCTTTTTTCAAAAGAACACAAGAGGAGAAGAATACCACGAAAAATTCTACAACAGGTGGGTTTTAGAAGGAAAGCCTTTAACAAAATTCGCTATTAAATCAAATAGTGAATATAAAAACGCAGCTACGTGCAAAATTACTTATACACAGCATTCTGACGGTTTTTTAATTGAATATGGAAAAAGTACTGTTTCCAATTTTTCCCTTGCAGCAAAGGAGTATACAAAATTAATCAATACAAAAAATCCTGATATTAAAGAAATTAATAAATCAATAGCAACGATTCACTGGCTTATAGCTCAAGAATCGCCCTATAAAAAAGGTAATGACTCGATTGCCAATGTTATAACTAAAGCAATTTATCATAGTTATAATGTAAAACTTAGCCCTATAAAACCTAAACACAGCTTTGATTTTGAAGCTTTCTGCACCGATTTGGACGATTATATTAAAAAATATCCAAAACTTTTTTCAATAAATCCATATATTATAAATAGAATGTCTAGAATGGTTTAATAACAGCAGCATCTCAACTAAACTTTATCTTTAGTGTTCTAGCTGCTCCCATCTGGTTCTATTTTCCTATACAAATATTGCAAAAAAAGAGGGTCTAAACTAAATATGACCCTCAAATACCAAAACACAAAAATATATAAGATTGACTTTAAGCCCCTATGGTAAATTCAAAACACAGCGAACCGAATATGCCCTGCTTTTTGTATAATATGCAGCACTATAAGTACTGCTGCACTCTGGTGTTGAGCCTGCTGATACCCAGAAATAAACACAAAGATTATTTTTACAAGTTGAACTCCAAAGAGTAGATGCATCGCAGCCATAATAGGAACCTCTGCAGAGATTTGAATCAGCTTCGCATTGTGGAGCACCATAATTTGCTTTTTTATCACATAATTGTAAACCATTTGCACCTTGATTTTTTGAAATATTATCATATTTTTCATGTAATATTTTAAGTTGTTCTATAGTAGGCAAAGACCATCCGGGTTCATTAACCGTACAGATATAATTTGCCGCCCACCAATTGCAAACAGTTCTATTGCAGCTTTCATAATCCCAACCTGGAAAACTGCTTTTAAGTGCACTAGAACTTGTACAAGTTGAAGAAGTAGGTGAAGCATTCGTCCAACAGTGCGCATCGGTATATTCAACCCATGTGTTTCCATTTTTTACTGTTTGTTCTCCAAGCGCAATATTATTTATACTTGGTCCGCCAGCATCTCCTGCATTGTATTTTTTCATACAAAACTTAGTTGTTCCGTCTTGAATTAAAATTGCATTATGTTTAGTACACGGATCATACTTGCAGGTATTATTGCTTAGTGCGTAGTCTTCATTGCACTCCGTGCAATTGGTTGCACTTGTGCATTTCTTGCATCCTGTGGGGCAGTTATTGTCGCATTTAGATCCATACTTTCCATCAGGACAACTAGAAAAAGAACTACAGCCGTCTTTTGTACAATTTGTACAAGCGGAGCCAAAATCCGTACAATTAGAACAATTTCCTGAACTATTTATATACTTTCCGTTTGAACAGGGAGTCCAGCTTGAACAAGACGAAGCAGTGCAAGCTGCACATTGGGATCCAAACTTGCTGCTGCAGCTTAGACATCCGCTTGATGCAGGGTATTGACCCACAGAGCAGTTGTAACTTAAACAACTATCATAAGTACAGGTTGAACAACTGGATCCAAAATAATTACAATTTCTGCAAGAATTATGAGAAGAATTAACAACTCCGCTGCAAGTTTTACAAGAAGACTTTCCGCTTTCATCCTGATATTCACTATTTGTACAGGGGGTCTGCTGATTATTTCCCGTGCATTTATTTCCTGTAGAACAAGTTGTACAGGTTTTATTTGTTGAATGCCAATAAGTTCCTAGAGCACAATTACTGCAAGATGTCCTATCAGAACTTACCACCCCCTCACACTCTTTACAATCACTTTTTCCTGTTTCATTTTGATACTGTGTCCCGCTGCATTTTACTGCAGTATTATTAGAACACTTATACCCCTTAGGACAATTAGTACAAGTAGTTCCTGTAATATATTGACCATTAGGACAACACTTACATTCACTACTGCTTATTTTTGTACATCCGCTCCTGCAGGTATCACACTGATTAGATCCGCTATTACAATTAGCACAGTTTGATACAGTACAAGTTTCACACTTACAAGTAAGAGTATTTTTAAAACCAGATCCACATCCAATAGGACAAGCAATACACTGATTACCCAAACAAAGAGTACAAGAACTACCCACTGTATTAGGACAAGTCATAGTGAGCTTCTTTGATCCCACACTTACTCCCCCGTGTTTTAGTTTATGTGTGACAACGGGAGCTAAACTAGCCAAGATGACTGAGATTGTAATCAAGCTTATTAATAGCTCGATTAAAGAAAAGCCTTTCTTTTTCATAAAAAATTCCTTATATTTTTGCAAACAAACTAAACGGCAAAAAATTGTCGTTTATGTGTTTTTATGATATTAATTAGTTATAAGACAGTTAAACTAATTAACAAATTTTATTGTAGAGTAATATTCACTTTTTGTCAACTATTATTCACAATAAACTCTAATTTGTTGTTTTGTTTCCTGTAAAACAGTTAAGTGTAAAGGAAAAGTATGACAACATTTGGAAGCAGGTTAAAAAAAATTAGAACAATTTTAGGCTTATCGCAGGAAGACTTAGCTAATAGGCTCAATCTAACTCGCTCCAGTATATCCAAATGTGAAAAAGATAAAAGTTTTGTAAGCGAGCAGACTCTAAAGACACTTGCACAGGAATACAAAGTTAATTTAAACTACCTGCTTGCTGAAATTGGAGAGCCGATTATTAATAATCAAAATGAAAATGAATTTACAATAAAACTAAAAGAATTTTTAAAAAACGAAGGAATTATATAACAACTCTTTATTCTTCTTTTTTATCAGGATGCAGGTAGAAATATTGACATCCATTCCACACAAGAATATCGTTTTTAGAAATCTGGCATTTGCCATTAAGACAATCAAGAGTGCCGTCAGGGCACAAAGTAAAGTGCTGGCAGTTTTGACAGGTTTTAAGAGTCAAACCCTTAGAATTTAACTTATAAGTCATATCCGCCAGAGCATCGTACATTCGAAGGTATGAATCTGTCACAATAAAGCGGTTTCCTTCTCTGTATACAACTTTTCTCATACCATCTTCTGAAACAAGGTCAAGTTTTGCAATAAAGTCCTTTTTACCGTTATTAACGACAGCATTAATTGTTGCAGAATTAATATTCTCTTCTTCATAGCAGCTATCTATAATTGAGCGCATTGTAAGATTGTTAATTAAAATCTTTAATTTTTGCCAGGTTAAACACAGAGGATAGAAACCAAGCCAGAAAATTTCAGCAAACTTCATTCTTGCGATATTAACAGATACGATAAAGTTAATAAATAAAAACAATCCCAGAAGAAAAACTGCTTTTTTTTCAATATGATGAGGGAAATAAATTGATAGAATAGCAAGAAAAATAAAACTGAATAATACGATTAAAGAGTTAGGCTTGATTAAAAATAGCAATAATTCTCGAAAAGCCGAATTTTTAAAAGCAAGATAGGGAAAGTAGTGTACAAATAAAGAAAATTTATTAGAAAAAGAAGGAGAGGAAAAGTCGTAGTTTTTAACATCAACTGCCGTTATGACATAAGGACAAAAAGTAGACTTTACACCGCTTGCTGCCAATTCTAAAGAAAACTCAAGCATTGAATCTTTATCTTCAATTCCAACATAACCTACTTTTTCAAGAGCACTTTTTGTAATAACAAAGTTATCTCCGTCTATAAAAAAAGGAAGGTCAAACATTGTTCTTGCAATATTGTATGTTGCATTGTTATATTTTAAATAAGAAGAGATAATTGCATTCTTAATTTTTTTTGAAAGCTGATTTTTAGAGTTAGAAGAAAGTTTTGTCCCGACTAAGACTTCCGAGTTTAATAAAGACTTGTTAATATTTTCCAGATACCTTTCTCCCACTATGCGATTGGCGCCTAAAAAAACATAAGCATCAAATTGAGAATCCATAAGCATTTTTTGAAGCAGTAAATTAACCGCTTTATCCTTAGAAAAATAATCAGGATTCTGAATATTGTGAAACTGTGCTCCAATAGCAAAATCGCGTTCTATAGTTGTATCTGTTTCTTCTTTTTTATAAGCAACATGGACTTCATAGTTCTCTTTTTCATATGTCTGGGTATTTAAAACCTCCAAGAGCCTATCTAGTTCTTTGTCTTTGTGTGTAGCATAAATCATGACACAAAGTTTGTTTTTATCCTTAATAACGCTTCTTGTTCTTTCCTGCAAGGAGAAAAAGTTATTAATACCCCTTGCCTTCAAATAGAAAAAAAGCTGATAAATACAGTAAATGAATAAATATATGATTAATAATGTAAATAATGTATCAAATACTATCATAAATGTATTTTATTAAAAATAGAAATAAAAATCCAGTTTTTTTTGATATAATTGCACTATGTTAAGTTTTCTGGGTCAATGTGTAATAAACTTTACTAAAGCGCTCAAATATACCATTAAGGGAAACGTGCGTTTATCAAGCATTCTAGCACAAATCAGCGCAATTGGGTTTGATTCGCTTGGAATTTCTTTATCCATTGTTTTTCTAAGTGCTTGTGTTATTGCTCTTCAAGTAGCAAGACAATTCTTAATGTCAGGAGGAGACAGCTACATTGGAGGATTTTTAGCAGTTGCACTAATTCGAGAAATTGCTCCTGGATTTGCTGCTTTAGCACTTGCTGCAAGAGCGGGAACTGCAATTAGCGCTCAGGTCGCTAACATGCAGGTAACTAATCAAATTGATGCTATTGAAGTTTTAAAAGTTGATTCTGTGGGATATTTTTTCGCCCCAAGAATAATAGCAGGAGCAATTAGTGTTTTTTGCATTGTCCTTCTGGCTGAATTAACAGGGATTTTAGGAGGAGCGCTGGTTTCCTATTTTTCAATAGGGCTCCATCCTGTAAGATACTTCAATTCTGTTTGGTTAATGCTTGTTTTAAAAGATATCTGGATAAGTTTATTAAAAGGACTTGTTTTTGGAGGGCTAATTTCCCTTGTCTGTGCTACTCAAGGCTATCTAACAAGAGGCGGAGCTAAAAATGTCGGAGAATCAACAACTAAATCCGCAATAATTTGCACAATTTATATCCTTGCAGCTGATTTAATCATAGACATTCTTTTTTATATGGGATAGTTCATATATAGGATTATTAAAAATTTTTTAAGCAATATAGATGATGATTATAAGCTCTTAAATAAGGTATTCTATCTAGTAAATAGATTTATAGTGGGCAGGATTAGCTTGAAAAAATTTAAATTTACACTTGAAGGTGTACTAACAGTAAGGAAAAAGAAACTTGAAGACGAGAGAGTTAAACTCGTTTCACTATTGAATATCTTAAAGGAGCAAAACGAGGTATTAGAAGCTATGGTTTTCAGATATAATTCCCTAAAAGAAGAAAGCGAAAAACTGACTAAAGAAAACTTTAATCCCCAGATAATAAGCAACTATAACGCTTTTTCAAACAAACTTTATAATGATATTAACACCCAAAAACAAATTATTGATAAAACAAAAATTGACCTCACAAATAGACGCGAAGTTGTTAAACAGGCTTATATTAAAGTTGAAACTTTAGAAAAACTTAAAGAAAAACAAAAAGAAACCTATAAACAAGAGGTTTTACTGGAAGAAATTAAAGAAATGGACGATATTGTAAACTCTAAAAGAATTACAGCATAAAAAAGGTGTGTAGAATGGCTATAATAACAGAAAAAATCGATAATTCAATAAACAATCTATTACAAAGTGTAAAAACCCTGGCAGATCAAAGGGATGCAAAGTCTTTTTCTAATCTTATTAATACACTTAGTGCCAATGTTGAAAAAACACAGAGCAGTTTTGTTACAAAAGCAGCTAAAACTAATACAAGTTCAATCAATAAGTATGCACTAAAAGATAACCATAATCAAAGAGTAGATAGAGAAATTAATAAAAACAGCAAAACCGATAATAAATCCAATATTGACAACAAAAAAACAGATTCTAAAGCTGAGGTTAAAAATACAGATGATATAGACAATACAACTGTTGATGAAAAACAAGAAATTACAAGCAAGGAAAAAGAAGAAGTTAAAGAAGCAATTGAGAATTTATTCAATGTTTTAGAGATTGATTTATCACAAGATGAGGAGTTGAAAACAAAAATCGAAGAACTTGTATCTAATATTGAAACGATTGAACAAGCCAGTGAAATTTTAAGTAAAGTTGAAGCTATGGTTGAACAATCAAGTTTATCAACAGAAGATAAAGAAGCACTATCCAGTGCAGTTGCTTTAATTAATAATTTCAATCAAAAAGATCAAACCTTAGAAACTGAATCTAATTCAAAGGTTCAACCCCCCAATAATCAAGATATTGAAATAAATTCTAATTCAAAAATTAAAATCGAAACACCCGCAAAAGTGCAAACTTTAGAAGAAGAAAAAATTGCTGATATTGCGAAGGTTTTTGATAAACTTGCAAAAAATTCTGTCTCTAATAAAGAAGAGCTTGATAGTAAAGCTGAACTAAAACTTGTTGATAAAACACTTGAAACTTCAGCTGAAACTATTCAAGAAATTGATATAGAACCAATTGATAATACCAAAAAAGAAAATAACAATCAAAATCAGCAGGAAAGAAAAAATCCAAATAAAGAATCGTTTATTGAAAAAGTTAAAGAAGAATTAAGGGTTGAATTCAAGAGTCAAAAAATTCCTGCTGAATCAGGAGCATTAAGTGCAAGTGATGAAGTCATTAAAATGGCAATTAATGAAAAACCGGATTATACAGTTCAAAGTGCTCCAATTGAAGCACTTTCCAAAAATAGCAAAGGGGTTGATATTAACAATTTATTGAATTTAAAAACAATTAAAAGTGAAACTTCAAAATTTGATTCTTATAATATTCTTAATCAAATTGGAGATAAACTCTCAGAACTTAAAGACGGTCGGGGACAAAAACTTACAATGATTCTAAGACCAAACGACTTAGGGCGTTTATCAATTGAACTTACAACAGGTGCACGCGGGCTTAATGGCTACATTGTCGCTCAGAATGAGGATGTTAGAGCTTACATTGAAAAAAATATATCGACATTGCAAAAACAACTCTCTGATTCAGGAGTAAATGTTAATAACATTCAAATAAAAACCCAAGGGAGCTCTGACACCACTAACTGGGAAGGGGCCAATCATCAAGACAGCAAGGAAGAGCCGAAAGACAACAACAATCAAAACCAGCAGCAGAAAAACCAGCAGTTTAATAAAGAAAAACAAGAAACATTAGCAAATTTATCAAACTACGACCTTAACTACACAAAAGAATTTGCAAATGTATTAAACAAAACAATAAGCTATGAACTAAACTAGAAGGATTAAGAAATGACATCAGTTCACGATCAAATAATTACTAATCAGAATAACTCAACCATAACAAAAGCTGCCCAGCAGCAAAACCAGGTTAAAAGTTCAAGTTCTTCTATTGCTTCACAAGATTTTTTGTTCTTATTAACCCAGCAGCTCCAATATCAAGACCCTATGAATCCTATGGACAACTCTCAAATGCTTGCGCAAGAAGCCCAATTTGCAACATTAGAGCAAATGGAAGCACTAACAAGCAATTTTTCAAAATTTTCAAGTGTTTATCAAGCAAACTCTTTACTGGGTCAAACTGTTGAAGTTGAAGTTGATAATGACACCACCAAAGGTAAAGTTGAGTTTATTGACTATTCAGATGCCAAAGGTGCAAGCGTAAGCATAGAAGGAAAAATGTATCCCTTAAATAGTATTACTAAGGTTTATCCGCCGGACACTAAAGTTGAAGAAGAATACAGAAACTTTTTTGTTGATGCTGTACTTAATATTGCAGGCAATATTGCAGATATCGGAAAAAAACTAAACAGTTATCTTGGAATCGAAACCCCCGAAAAACCTGACAGCGGCTCAGACAAAGATACAGATACAGACAATACAACAGATACACAACAATAAAGAAAGGATATATAATGACACAAGCATTATTTACGTCTATGACAGGCATGAATGCTGGAACAGAGCAATTGACAGTTGTTTCTGATAATGTTGCAAATATGAACACAACAGCATACAAAACCTCCCGTGTTGATTTTCAAGACATCTGGTACCAAACACAAACAACCGGTACAAACTCAACCAAAGTAATGGGAGGAACGAACCCATATCAGGTTGGTGTTGGTGTTCAAACTTCAGCGATTACCAAAAACTTTACTGCTTCAACAACAAATACAACAGGAAGAACAGAAGATATGGCACTAACCGGTAATGGCTGGTTTACAGTAATGAACTCAGATGGAGAAGTACTATTTACAAGAGACGGCACTTTTTCTCTGGATGAAAACGGATACTTGTGTACCGCAAATGGCTGCAAAGTTCTAGGGATGAGCCAAATGGAATCCTTAGCAAGTTCAACCACTCCAATTAGAATTCCTACAGCAATTAAAGTGGTTGAAAACGGAACAGAAGCAGGAAAACTGGGCAATATGAAACCAACTGAGCTAAACGGGCTTGGTGCAACATATGCCGATGTTGGTATTACAAGCGGAAAATTTACAGTTGTCGTAGTGGAAAATGGTGTTAAAACTCCAATGACAATTGATCTGGGAGATACGACCGCTCAAACAATGGAGCAGATAAGAGCTAACATTCAAGCTCAATCAGGAGGAAAATTCAATGTTTCTTTCCAAGATGGTGCAATGTCATTCCAAATTGCCCCTGGAGTAACAGAACTCCAATTTGAAAGCATTCCTGAAAAAGATGGAGGCTCCAATTTTGTTGAAGTAACTCAAATTGGTTCAGCTTCTAATTTAAACGGGGCTTTTAATTCCCGTGTTCTTAACTACACAGCAACAATCAGCCAGGTTGACAATGTAACAGCTGATACAACTCATCTTTATAAGAGTTTTTCAGTTGGAAAAGACGGTCTAATTTCAGTTACATATGGCGATGGATCAATTCTGAGCATTAAAGCAAATGATGACGGATCAACCTACTTCACCTATCAGGATCCAAGCGGAATTATAATTGATGGAAACACAGCTAACTCAGATGATGCATCATTATATGTTGATCCCAATGTTACAACAAAATCAAGCATGCAAATGCAGTTTGCAAAAGTAACAAATGACTCAGGTCTTGTTGCACAAGGGAACAACATGTACACCGCAGGTCCTAATGCAGGACAGGTTGTCTACACTGCTGCTAACACAAACGGGGTTGGAGCAGTTGTAACAGGAGCACTTGAATCTTCCAATGTTGACTTAGCTCAGCAATTCTCTAACATGATTCTTGCTCAAAGATTAGTGCAGGCTAATTCTCAAGTATTCTCAGGCGCTAATAGTCTATTAGAAACTCTCGTTTATCTTGGCAAATAATATCCCATAACCTAAAATCCCCTCCTTGATGCCGGAGGGGATTTTTTTATTCAAAACTAATTAAATTATTGTTGTATTTTTCCATTAAATCGCTATATCCGCCAATATTTACATCATCTATAATAATTTGAGGAAAAGTAGCTAGACAAGGAAGATTATACTTTTTTGTCAATTCTTTTCTTTTTTCCTCCTCTGTATCATCACAGGGGATTTCCGTGTATGGAATTTTGTGCTCATCTAGAAAAATTTTTGTTTTCTGACAATAAGGGCAGTAATCAAGAGTGTAAATTTCAACTTTTTTCATTTTTTATCCTATCTAAAACTTGTCTAATACTTACTTTCTCATCTTTCGGTATATCCAATTTCAGATAGTCTTCAAAATATTCAACGGCTGAAACCTTGTCATTCCTTGAAAGAAACAAAATCCCCAGTGTTTTATAAGCAAGAGGAAATTTTTCTTGAAGCATGATAGCTTTTAAACAAGCGCCAATCGCTTTATCAATTTGTCCATCTGCTTGGTAAGCCTCAGCTAACATATAATAAACTAAATGGTTTCTTATCTTATCTGCTACTAATTCTAAATTAGAAACAGCACCAGGGTAATTACCCAGCTCCATAAATATTCGGGCTAATTCGTAATTGTAGTCAATGTTATCAGGTTCTTCATCTGCTGCGATTTGAAGCAGCTCCAGAGCATCATCAAACCTGCAATCAGCGATCAGTTCTCTTATATAATCAATTCTTGATAATTCTTGAGCCATAGTTTTATTATTACACAAAAATAAAATTTTAATATATCTTTCTTGCCAATTAATTTCTACCGTGGTTTAATTAAGAAAAAGATATTAAGGAAGAATTTATGTCGGGACATTCTAAATGGGCCAATATTAAAAGGAAAAAAGCAAAAGTTGACGCTGTTAGGGGAGTCAATTTTGCAAAATTTTCAAGAGAGATTATAATAGCAGCAAAAATCGGAGGTCCTGACCTGCAGGGAAACTTTAGATTAAGAACTGCTGTTGAAAAAGCAAAAGCCGGTGGCCTTCCTAATGACACAATTAAAAGAGCAATTGATAAAGGCTCTGGTAATTCACAAAGTTCAAATTTCGAAGAAATTACCTATGAAGGATACGGAGCGGGAGGAGTTGCAGTTTTTATTGAAGCTGCAACAGATAACAGAAACAGAACAGCAGGAGATATTAGAAGCTACTTTACCAAATTCGGTGGTAATTTAGGAGAAAATGGCTGTGTGGGCTGGATTTTTGAACCCTTTGGTCTTATTGCAATTGATAAACCAAAAGAAGTATCTAAAAGAGATAAGGAAATATCAAAACAATTCGACTTTGACACTCTTTTTGAAGACTCAATCGCCTTTGATCCTGTTGATGTCTATCAAGATGAGGATGAAAACGATTATCGAATTAAAACTACTCCTGAAAATTTGGAAAATACCGCAAATGGTCTTGAAAAACTGGGCTATAGCATAAAAAGTGCAGACTTGACAAGAATCCCTTCTAATTCGTGTCAAATTACAGATAGTGCTATTGCTAAAAAAATTGTTCTTTTGCTTGAAAAACTGGATGAGCATGATGATATTCAAAATGTCTATTCCAATTTTGAAGCAGATGATGAACTTCTGGATTCACTTGATTGATAGGTTGTATGATTGAACTAACACCAAGTTACATATTTATGATTATAGGGTTTTTATTGTCCCTATATGCTTGTGTTTCTAATGATGTTATTCAGACCCTTGGAACTTTTCTGGTTACAACAAAAGATAGACCCGTCTGGCAGGTATGGTTATACACAGGAACTATTCTTGTTCTAACTTTTTCTATCGGCTGGTTTTTAAATGACGGAGATATGGCTTTTGGACTGCTGGATAGAATTCCACATCCTGAAACTTTCTACTGGTGGCATATTCTGCCCCCCATAATTCTTCTTTATTTAACAAGAAAAGGAATCCCTGTTGCAACAGCTTTTTTAATAATAAGTATATTTTCAAGCAACACAATAATAGGAATGATGATTGCCAAGTCCTTTATAGGCTATATTAGCGCCCTTATTGTTTCTTTGATTCTTTACTTTTTTATTGCAAGAAAAGTTGAGAAGGTTTTTCTTTATATGAAAAACAAAAAAATTTCCACTCCCTGGGTTGTAGCAAAATGGCTTTCAACTGCGGTTTTATGGGTTGCTTGGTTATTGCAGGACGGAGCTAAACTTTTTGTTTTTCTGCCAAGAAAACTGACTTTTGTACAAATGGTTTTGAGTTTAATCATTTTTCTTGCTCTTCTATATTTAATTTGCTATAGAAGAGGAGGAGAAATTCAAAATATTATTAAACTTAAAACAAATACCCAGGATATCCGCTCTGCTACAATAATAGACATTGTCTATGCTTTAATTCTCATTTACTTCCTTAATGTTAACAATATCCCAATGTCAACCACCTGGGTATTTTTAGGGGTTTTAGCAGGAAGAGAAATTGCACTATACAACAGACTTCGTTTTATTACCGAGAAAAAAGTTTACAAACACGTTATTAAAGATATAACCAAAGCAATAATCGGACTTGTTGTTTCAATTGCTGTTGTTTTTATCCTCAATCAGTATGATAAAATTGTAATGATTTTAAAACACTATATCAATTTATAATTCATTATCAAATTTTACCTCAACACACCCTTCTTTTTGATAAATTGAGATAGTATTTTTTCCATTGTGCTTAGAATGATAAAGTGCAGTATCAGCACTATTAATAAGCTCTCTAGGGTCTATTCCATCCACTTCAAATTGTGCTATTCCAATAGAAACCGTTGGTGAAAGATTATCGGTATCATTTGCCTTAACTACAATTTCTGCTATATTTTTTCTTATTCTTTCTGCTATAATCGCAGCTTCTTGTTTATCAGTTTCAGGAAGAATAACAACAAATTCCTCCCCTCCATAGCGGGCTGGAATATCGATTTTTCGAATTGTTTCCTGTAATACTCTAGCAAGACTCTTAAGGATATTATCACCTGTTAAGTGACCGTATGTATCATTAATTTTTTTGAAATTGTCAATATCCATCATTATTAATGACATATTTCTTTTGTATCTTGAACAGCGTCTTATTTCATTTTCAAGTAATGTAATAAAATGACGATAGATATAAAGTTTTGTCATGCCGTCTTTTGTTGCAAGTTCATATAACTTAGCATTATCAATTGCTATTGCTGCTTGATTAGCAAGAGAGGTTATAAACTCCAAATCCTTCTGGTTGAAGAGTTTATCGTGTTTTTTATTAGTAATATTAATAACCCCTATAACTTCTCCTTTAGCGATTAAAGGAACGCACAACAAAGATTTTGTATGGGATAAAACTTCTTTAATTACAAATCTTGGATCTGCTGAACCTAGGTTTGTAATTATTGGTTTTCTCTCTAAAAACACTGTTCCTGCAATTCCTTCTCCAACGCCGATTTTAGCACATTGAATTGCGCCATTATTAATTGATTCTTCCAGTTTTTTATCTGCTAACCCTGATACAATTCTAACCTGAAGAGCGTTTTGTGCATAATCATAAAGCATTAACGATCCCTTCTCAGCATCAAGGGTAACAAGAGCTTTTTGGATAATTACCTGCAGCAGCCTTTTTAAATCATCAATAAAATTAACCGCCTGCGAGATATTATAAAGAATTGAAATATTATGGAGCGATTTTTGAAGACTATTGAACTCTTGATCCTTTTTTATTTTTTTATAGTATTTAATGATAATCGGCTCCAGATAATCAAAAGCTTGATTTAAGTTCTCAATCTTTTGAATGCAGATAGGGCAATCAGAACTTTCTTTGATAAAACAAAAACAAACAGGTATTGTTTTATCAAAGAAAACACGAACATGTGAAGGATCAAAAGAAGATATAGGAGTGTTTTCAATAAAAGACTTGAATAAATTGACTCCATTTTCGTCTTTTAGCGCGATTAATTTAGATTTCTTAACAGCATCCCAAAAAGGGGTATTGTCTTGAATACAATCAAGATATTCACTTAAGGGTGAATTTTTTTCAAAACTTATATTCTTATAATGTTCATTCTCAAGAACATAAAAAACAGTTCTGTCACTATCAATCGCTTTTTGAATATATGTTTTAAGACTTTCCAATAATTCGAATAAATCATCTGATTGATTTGCAATTGTACTAATCTCAAACATCATGGTAAGATATTTTATATTATTAAGAAGATTTTGTTCTTGCGGTATCATAGAATTAATTATAAAGGCTACATAAACAAATGTCACTACTCTAATTTGAAATACCGTTTTTGGAGGATAAATGGATAAAGTATGTAAAGACTGGGCGCAATGGCTTAAAAAAACAAGATTTGCTTATATGGATGAAGGTCAAAAAACCCAAACACTAAACTGGCTGATCCAGCTAAGAGATGAACTATTAGATTTAGCAGAGATTACCTCCAATCAAAGAGTAATTGACCTTGGCTGCGGGTCAGGGCTGTTGGGTTTTGGGGTTTTAGAAAGATTCAGGGATAATGTTGAAATAATTTTTTCAGATAAATATAAAGGATGTCTGGATGAATGTCAAAAACTACTTGATGAAATGGATATTAATCACAATGCAAGTTTTTTAAAGTGCAACATTACCAATATAAGACAAAAATCAGATTCAATAGATAGAGCCCTTACAAGATCGGTTTTAGTACATGTTATTGATAAAGCTCTTGCTTTTGAAGAAATTTATCGAATTTTAAAACACAAAGGGATTTATGTTGGATTTGAACCCATAATTTCTCAAAACACAAGGTATTATGAGCTTTTACAATCAAGTGAAATTACAAATTATTATGAGTTTAAAGAAGCAGAAAAAGAAATAATGGAAGACCCGCAGGATGCTCTTGTTAATTTTAATTATGAAACCCTGACAGATGATTTGCACACAAGCGGGTTTATTAATGTCAAGGTGAGAGTTGAAACGGTAACATCCAGTTATAAACCCTTTAGAGAAGGAATAAAAAAGTGGTTTATAACACCGCCTGGACCTAATCAAAAAACAATGAAACAAAGATTTATGGAATATTTTGATGAAGAAGAAGTTGATTTGTATATAAAAGAAGTGCAAAAAGCTCTTAGTAACAAAAATATAACAATAAATTCAAAAACAGCATTTATAAAGGCAGTTAAATGATAAATCGAAGATGCCAGGGGTGCAGAAAAACTTTAAATAGAGAAGAATTGCTAAAAATTACAAAGTTAAAAAACAACACTCTTAAACTGAATCCTTCCGCTAAACAGACGGGAAGGAGCTTGTATATCTGCAAAGATAGAACTTGTATTAACAATGTTATTAAAAAAAAGAGGATTCAAGCTGCACTTAAATATAATAATAGTAAAGAAATCTTAAGAATTGAAGCTGAACTCACTAATTTTATAGTAGAATATCTATAAAGAATAGGGATTTTCAATGGAAGATAAAAAAACTTTAATTTTAATTGACGGTCATGCCCTTGCATTTCGGATGTTTTTTGCACTTGAAAGAACTAATATGCAAACAACAAATCATATCCCGACCTGGGCTGTTTGGGGATTTTTTAAAGCAATTTTTGATTTATTGACAGATAAAAAACTAAATATTCACCCAAATTCAATTGCAGTAGCCTTTGATGTTTCAAAAGCCACCTTTAGATTGGAAAAGTACAAAGATTATAAAGCAAACAGACTCTCAATGCCGGATTCTTTAAGAGTACAATTAGAACTTATCAAAGAAGGATTAAATGCTCTTGATATTCCTATTTATACAAAACAGGATTACGAAGGAGACGATGTAATCGGAACAATAGTTGAACAAGCAAGCAAAAAGGGTCATAAAACCTATATCCTGACAGGAGATAAAGACAGCTTCCAGCTTGTTGATGATTTTGGTCTTACAACAGTATTGATTCCTCAAAAAGGAGAAATTAACAAGTATAATAAAGAAAAAGTATTTGAAAACTTAGGGGTTTATCCTAATCAGGTTGTTGATTACAAAGCTTTATGCGGGGATAGTTCGGATAATATCCCAGGCATTAAAGGAATTGGACCAAAAAGCGCTCAAACTCTTCTTGCACAATATAAAACGCTGGATGGAATTTATGAAAATGTTAATAACATTACAAAAAAAGCTTTAAAAGAAAAATTAATCAAAGGAAAAGAAAGTGCATATTTATCCCAATTTTTAGCAACAATTGTTAAAGATTTGGATATTGAATTTGATTTCAACTCCTGTTGTCTTACAATTCCTGACAAAACAAGAGTTTTAGAGTTTTTTAAAAAAATGCAGCTATATTCTTTTATAAAAAATATCGATAATTTGCTTACTCCTTTTAACACTGATAAATCCTGCAAAAATATTGAAGATAAAGAACAAGTCCAGCTTGGTTTGTTTAATGAAGTTAGAAAAGAAGTTAAAAAAATCAAAAAAACAAAAGACCTATCGTTTATAGATAAAATCAAACCCCAAGATACCATTGGTTTTTTATTGGATTTTTTAGATAACAACTACTGTTATATTGCATACAGCGATACCGTTTTAAAATCAACCATAAATGAAGTTTCAAGAATTCTTGAAGATGAATCAATTAAAAAAATTGTCTATGGGATTAAAGAAGTTTCTTTTGTTAAAGGAATTATAGCTGATGTTCAACTTTCAAGCTATATTAAAGATTCTAATCGAAAACACGACCTTATAACACAAATTAATGAATGTTTAGGGGTGGTTCCTCAGGATGATGACTATTATCTTCTTTGTTCTTATTTAATTGATTTAAATGATTATTATAATAAAACCTTAAGCCCGCAAGAGCTGGATTTGCTCAATAACATTGAGCTTCCTTTGGCTTATGTGCTTATAGAAATGGAAAAAACAGGAGTTTGTCTAGATAAGGAGCGTTTGAGAAAAATCGGTGCTGAAATTGATTGTCGGGTTAAAGAATATGAGGATAAAATTTTTAACTACACAAATACGACCTTTAATATTAACTCGCCCAAACAAGTTTCACAAATTCTTTTCGATAAACTTCAGCTGAAACCCAAAAAGAAAGGAAAATCAGGAAATTATTCAACGAATGCTAAAATTCTTGATGAACTTGCTCTTGATTATGATATTGCTAAGTGGATTCTTGAACACAGACAGCTAATGAAGCTTAAAACAACTTATATCGACGCACTTTTAAAATTAGTAAAAAAAGACGGAAAAATCCACACTCACTACAACCAAATTATAACAACAACAGGAAGATTGTCTTCTTCTGACCCTAATTTGCAGAATATCCCTATAAGAACCGAGTTTTCAGGTCAAATAAGAGGTGCTTTTATTCCAAGTGAAAAAAATCGTGTAATATTAAGCGCTGATTACTCCCAGGTTGAACTAAGGCTTTTAGCGCATTATTCTAAAGATGAAATTCTTATCAATGCCTTTAAAAATGATCTTGATATCCACACAATTACTGCTTCTAAGATTTTTGGAGTTGAAGAAAGCAAGGTAGTTAAAGAACAAAGAAGAAAAGCAAAAACAGTAAACTTTGGAATAATATACGGACAAACCCGTTTTGGTTTAGCTTCAACCCTAGGAATAACGCCAATAGAAGCAGCAGAGCTAATTGATAAATACCATAAAACTTATCCTGGGATTTCATCATACATTAACAAAACCTTAGAAGCTGTTCAAACGCAAGGCTGGGTCGAAACTTTATGGGGAAGAAGAAGATACTTGGGAGCTGAGCTTAATTCAAGGAATGCAAAAATTAGAGAATTTGCGCTTCGAGCGGCGATTAATGCGCCCTTACAGGGAACAAGCGCAGATATTATAAAAATTGCAATGGTTGATTTAAGAGAAAAACTAAAAAACTACTCATCAAGAATGATTCTTCAAATCCACGACGAACTTGTTCTTGAAGTTTTAGAGTCAGAACTTGAAGAAGTTAAAAAACTAATTCTTAACACAATGCAGTTTAATGATAAAATAAATAATAAACTGGATGTAGCGCTTAAAGTAGATATTAACATAGGTAAAACCTGGATGGAAAAATAAATAATGAAAAAAATATTAATTATCCTAATTCTTCTAGTTTCTTGTTGTTTTGGTTTTGAGTTAAACAACTATTACAAGTTGTATCCGATTAATGCTGATAATCTATATATGATAGCACTAAACGCTCTTAGTTCCAATGACAGGTACAACATCTATGAAATTCAAACTAAAAACGGATATATTCTTTTTTCAACCAATGCCAAGTTTTATTTACTAACAGTGACAAAAAGATACCAGAATCAGACTGAAATTAAGGTATTGCCTCAAAACAGCGATTTTTCAGACACCCTTGAAACTGTAAAAACAGTTTTTAACTTAATTGACCTTGAAACAAAAAGAACCCTGGAGTTGGTTAAATAAATGAAATATGCACAAGTTCTGGTTGATGTTAATAAACTTGGGACTAAAACTTTTAGCTACTTAATCCCTGAACACTTAAAAGATGAAATCAAGATCGGGCAGGCAGTTTCAATTCCTTTTGGCTTTAGAAAACAGAATTTAAAGGGTTTTATTGTAGGTTTTAGCGATTATCTAGAAGCCGGTATTAAAGCTAAAGAAATAGTTGAAATTATAGAAAAAGAACCTCTTTTTAACTTAAACTACCTAAACTTGCTGGAGTGGGTTTCAAGTTACTATTTTTGCGATATTCAAACTGTTTTAAAAACTGCATTACCTGAAAAGTTTTTTGAAAAAAACACTAAAAAATATAGAAAACCTAAAATTAAAGATAAGATTTTTGATATTGAACAAAAGACAAACAAAAACAAACTTTCAGCTGAACAAAACAGAATTTATGAACAAATTAAAAAAATTAACCCCAAAACCTCTTTAATTTATGGAATTACAGGGTCTGGAAAAACAGAAATCTACTTTAAATTAATTGAAGATGTTATTAAACAAGGCAAAAACGTTATTTTTCTTGCTCCTGAAATTGCTCTCGTTTCGCAGCTTACAATGCGCTCAATTGAAAGATTCGGCTCTCAAACAGTTGCAATCTGGCACAGTTCAATAACAGAAGCCAAAAAACACGAAACCTGGGTAAAGTTAAAAAACAATGAAATTAGGATTCTTTTTGGTGCAAGAAGTGCAATTTTTGCACCAATTAAAGATTTAGGGCTGGTAATAATTGATGAAGAACACGATTCAAGCTACAAACAATCAATGCCCAATCCAAGATACAACGCTAAAGAAGTTGCAAAAAAACTTTGCGAGCTATATGATGCTAAACTTATCTTAGGGTCTGCAACTCCTTCAATTGAAAGTTACTATGAAGCGCTTAATAGTAATTCTTTGTTTAAACTAAAAGAAAGATACAATAACGCCTCGCTTCCAGCTGTCAATATTGTTGATATGAGAGAAGAAAGAGCAGAAAAAAACTACTCAATGTTTTCAAGAACTTTAATTAAAAATACAATTGAAACAATTGAAAAAGGAAAACAGGTAATATTCTTAATCAACAGAAGAGGCTACAGCTCCTACACCCAGTGTCTTGAATGCGCAGAAGTAGTGCATTGTCCTAAGTGTGCTATTCCTTTAGTTTATCATATTAAAACAAAATCCTATAAGTGTCATTACTGCAACTACACCTATGAAGAGCCCAATTGCCCCAAGTGCGGATCGAGCGCACTTGAACATTTTGGATTAGGAAGTGAAAAAGTCGAACTATTAGCAAGACAAACTTTTAGTAACTATTCAATTGCAAGATTAGATTCTGATTCATTGAGCAAAAAAAACGAACATATTGAAATTCTGCAAAAATTTCAAAAAGGAGAAATTGATATCCTAATAGGAACACAAATGATTGCTAAAGGATTAGATAACAAAAACTGTACTTTAGTAGGTGTTATTAATGCAGATTTAAGTTTCAATCTGCCGGATTTTAGAAGCTCCGAAAGAGGATTTTCAATTCTAACACAGGTGGCAGGGCGCTCAGGAAGAGGAGAGGATAAAGGAAAAGTAATTTTTCAAACCTACAACAGTGAAAATGCTTTTTTGATTAATGCTAAAGAACAGGATTTTGAAACCTTCTATGAAAGTGAAATTGAACTTAGGGAATTACTCGATTACCCTCCTTTTGCAAAAATAATAAGAATTATTGTTAGCGCAAAAAACGAAATAAGAGCACATAAAACAATATCTGAAATTGAACTATTCCTAGCGGACTATATAAAAAAACTAACCCTTGATGAAACTCTTATCCTTCTTGGTCCCAGCCCTTGTGTTATTAATAAAATTAAAAATGAATACAGATTCAATATATTAATTAAAAATAAACTGGGTTTCAAAGGTCATAAAACAATTCTAAGGTTTATTAAAGCACTAAAATTGCCCGATGATATTAAACTTATTGTAGATATTGACCCAGGGGATATTCTATGATTATTAATGCTCCCAATAATACAAATCGATTTGAACTTTTAGCTATTGAATACTTAAAGCTTTTAAAAAAAGGGGTTGAAGCGCAAAATATTCTTGTTTTAGTTCAAAACTCCAAAAAAAAGAAAGAATTTATTGATACAATAAAAAAAAACTCCCCTATAGGATCAATCGGGGAGCTTAAAATTTATAGTTTTTACGGACTTGTTTATAACACAATTATTAACTACTGGGCAATTATTGAAAACTCAATTAATGATAATAGCAATAGAAAAATTATTCCTAACTTAACGGGTTTAGAAATAAGTCAATATATTCTAAAACAATGCATTAAAGAAGTTGATTTTAAAGGTTATAATTCAAATTCAAGCTTATTGCAGCAATTGTGGAGAAGAAATTCTTTAATTAATTTGAATAATTTATCTAAAGAAGAATTAATGCGCAGAAACCAGATTCTAAAAGAGCCCTATTGCACAGAAGCAGGACAGGCAATTAATAAATACAAACTAAAAACGATTGATTATAGAGCTTTTGATTTTATTCGACAAATTAATTTGTTCGAATTCTTATACAAAAAACTGGATAATCAATTTGAATATGTTTTTTTAGATGACGGGGATGAAATTACCCCTGCAATAAGCGCTTATTTAAATCATATTAAACCTTCAACTAAAGAGTTTTTTATCGGGTATGATTCAAGGGGCTCAACAAGACTTGGATACTTAGGGGCAATTAATATTGATTATGAAAAATTTTTAAATGAAAAAGCCATTGTAATAGAGCCTCAAAAAAAAGAACTTGAAGTTTTAAGCTGCATTAAAAACTCTTGTGAAATTGATTTAGATAATATTAAAACAAATTCTTTTCTTAAAAGAAACGATATGATTGATAATGTAGTTAAAGAAATTAAAGCTTTAATTAGAAAAGATACTCCCTTAAGTGAAATTGCAATAATTACACCCTTAGCGGATGAATACTTAAAAGCAGCGCTTGATAAAACGGGTTTAAAGTTTAATTATCTAACCAAAAACGAAAAACTCAACCAGAATAAATTGATCGGATATATTCTTGAATTATTGAAAATAATAAACGATACGGATAATCTTGATATATCAGCCTATACTCTAAAAGGGATTTTTATTGAGCTATTGAATCTTGATAAAAAAGAATCAGTTAAAATTATCCAGCAGTATAAACTGGAGCGTGAATTTAAAGGTATTAATCTTTTTGAATTTATAAAAGAACAAGATAAAGAAGAATTTAAACAATTAATTGATATTTATCAAAGGATAAGATTTGAAAAACTCTCAGTCCAGCTTGTTGAAATTGTCAGCGCCAGGGTAGATTTTAGCATTGATAATCAAAAGAATATAATCAAAATTAATCAATTGTTAAAACAAATTTATGACTTTGAAGAAGTTTTCAAACTCAAAGTTTCTAATCTTGAACTTATTAATCAGCTTGAAAATTCGCTAATAACTGAAAATCCCTTATCAGATGATGAAATTGATACAGATTCAATTGTTGTATCAAGTGCGCAAAAAATTATCGATTACAGCTATAAAGTAAAACATCAGTTTTTATTGGATGCAAGCAATGAAAACTGGATTAAACAAGACATTGGTCCTCTATATAACGCCTGGGTGCTTCAAAAAACCTGGTCTAAAGAGACTTTTGAACTTGAAGATAACATTGAACTTACAAAAGACAGAACCGCAAGGGTATTATACAAACTTTATTTGCTAACTAAAAACACTTATCTATATTGCAGTGTTTATGATAGTTTAGGGGTTGAAAATATCTCAGGAATTGATAAGTATTATAAATTTAACAAGGAAATTGAAAAAAAAGAGGATAAAAAAATTGTTCCAAGGGATGATCAAAAAGAAGTTCTTAACTACAAAGGAGGAAAACTTGCAATCAGCGCTGCGGCAGGGTCTGGCAAAACTACAATTCTTTTACTTTTAGTTGATAAACTTCTTGAAGGGAAAATCTTTAAAAACATTGCCCCTAAAAACATTTTCGTACTAACCTTTATGGAATCAGCCGCAAGAAACTTTAAAGAAAGAATAAAAGCCCGCTATCCTTCCTTGGGAGAGCTTCCCTCAATTTCAACAATCCACGGATTAGCGCTTCGAATAATTAAAGAAAACAACAACTATTCAAAACTCGGACTTGATTATAACTTTGAAATTATTGATGAAATTAAAAAAAGCGCAATATTATCTGAAATTATATCTAAATTGAATATTCCAAAAGACAAACAGGATTTGTATGAAAGTGCAATTTCAACCTATAAAAACGAACTTGTTGTTGAAAAGTTTGATTGCAAAAACAAACTTTTTATGAATGTCTATAACAACTATAAAAAAACCCTAAAAGAACAAAACCTGCTTGATTATGACGATTTGCTTCTTTTGAGTTTAAAACTTCTTCAAGAAAACAAAGACGTTCTTGATTATTACAAAGATTTAGTAAAAATTATCATAGAAGACGAAGCCCAGGATTCAAGCGCAGTTCAACAAAGCTTAATTTCACTTCTTGGGGCAAAATCTGGAAATATTATCCGCTGCGGGGATATTAACCAGGCAATTACTTCAACTTTCACAAACTCTGATGTCAGAGGTTTTAGAGAATTCATTAAAACTTCTAATAATGTTGTAATGGATAAATGCCAGCGCTGCGCAACAGGGATTCTCGACTGCGCTAATGAAACGGTTGATTGGGCGGTTGTTAATAAGATTGATGCTTTTAGTTCTTTGTATATGAAACCGGTTGAAGGGGTCAATATTATTGATAAAAGGGCTTATAAGCTGTTGGAGTTTGAAAAAGAAAAACAAGAGAGTACTTATATTATTAATGAAGTTAAGGAAATTTTAAAAAACGACAAAAACGCAACAATAGCGATTCTAACAAGAAGCAACTATGCAATTAATAAATGGGCAAAACTATTAGAGGATAGCTCTATTAAAACTTATAAAAATTCGCAGAATTTAATCAACAACTCAGTTTACAGGCTCTGTCTTTTGATTTTAGAATTTATTAAAGAGCCTTTTGATATAAAGATTGTTCAAAAAATCGCCCTGGAGCAATTTGAACTTGGCTTTATCGATTACAGCGAGCTTAGTTTTATTAATGGTTTAAATAAGCCCCTGTTTTTATATGACACCTATGATTCTCAGCTCTGGTGGGATTTAACGTACTTTTTATACAAGAATCATTATTCAATTTATGATTTAGTGCATGAAATCGGCTCTTATTATTTTGATTGTTCACCTCAAAAAGACAATATCGCTCTTGTTGCAACAATAGCAAAAAAAGTTGGATTAAACGAGAAAACATTTGAAGATACAGTTAATAAATTAAGAGAAATTCAGTTTAAGAATAATTTTTCCAATATTAAGTTCTTTAATTGTGCTGATAAAGAAAAAAAAGCTTCAAGGGTTCAAATTATGACTCTTCATAAATCTAAAGGGGATGAGTTTGACTATGTCTTTATTCCTGAATTAATTGAGGATAATTTGTGTTTAAGCATTGAGAAAAATAAGCTTAAGGAAAACTCAAAGTTTATTCAAAAAGTAAAGAAGAATCCTAAGAGTGATTATGAACTAAAAAAAGATATTGTTGAGGAAAACTACAGACTAATATACGTTGGAATCACAAGAGCCAAAAAAAAGCTTTATTTATTAGCAGCAAAAGAGTATAAGTATTATTCGCAAATAAAAAAATACAATAAATCACAGATTTTTGAAGGACTATATGACAAAATTAATTGACACCTTTAGCTCCAATTCCCTAAAGCTTCTTGATAAAAGCCCCCTGGAGTTTAAGAATAAGTATATTTACAATTTATATCTATCAAAAAAAGACCAAAGAGCACTATTGGGTCAAAAATTCCACAACCTTATAAGCACTTATATAAAAGGGGTTGATACTCAAAAAATCGCTCTTGAATTAACGCAAAAAGAAACAAAAACCTGGGAAAAACTAAAAAACTACCTTAAAGATAAAAAACAAAACTTTATTAAAACCGAATATTCCTTTTTAACTAAAGAAAAGCTTAATAATTCTTATTATTACTTAACAGGAAGGTTCGATGCAATATATAAAAAAAATGATGAATATATTATCTATGATTGGAAAACTCTTAACATCCCAAAGGATGCAGAAAGCGACCTTCAAACCATTGTTTATCTTTATTGTTTTAGTGAAATTGCAAAAAGTGAAAAAATTAAAATGAGATACTTATCAATTGAAACCCTTGAAGCAGTTGATATTGAATATAAGGATAAAAAAATATACAAAAAAAGAATTGATGATATTATTCAAAAAATTTGATATACTAAAATAAAAAAAGAGGGAGGAAAATTCACAAATGGCAAAAGATGCTAGTTTTGATATTGTATCACAATATGATAAACAAGAACTGATAAACGCGCTTGATCAGGTTAAAAGAGAACTATCAACAAGATTTGACCTTAAGGATTCTAACTCCGATATTGAACTTGTTGAAGATAAGGAAATTCTAATTACAACAGCAGATGAGATGAAACTTAAGAATATTTTCGATATATTGCAATCAAAAATTGTTAAAAGAAACTTGAGTTTAAAGATCCTTGACCCAGGAAAAATTGAACCGGCTCTTAAAGGAGCAGTTAAACAAACAATTAAGCTAAAAAAAGGTTTAAGCACTGAATTAGCTAAAAAAATTACAGGTTTTATTAAAGATGCAAAACTAAAAGTCCAAGCATCAATTCAAGGAGACAGTGTGCGGGTTTCAGGAAAAAACAAAGACGACCTGCAGGAAGTAATTAAGCTGATAAAACAAAAAGAAGATTCAATTGACGCACCAATACAGTTTACTAACTATAGATAAGGAGTAATTTTTATGTGGGAAAAAGAAATTGATATTAAAGAAATTAAAGAAATAAGAACAAGGTCACTTGTTTACTTTGGAATTGGAGCAATTAATAAAATTGATGATATCCTGATTGATTTAAAATCCAAAGGGGTTGATAAACTAATTGTAATGTCAGGAAAAAATGCTTATAAGTCAACAGGAGCCTGGGATGTTGTTGAAAAAGCTCTTAAAAAACAGGATATTGGATATATTAACTACGATAAAGTCACCCCTAATCCTACCAACGAAGCAATAGATGAAGCTTCTAAACTTGCGCTGGATTTTGGAGCAAAAGCAGTAATTGCAATAGGAGGAGGCTCTCCAATAGACGCTGGTAAGTCAGTTGCAATCCTAATTAAGTATCCTGATAAATGCGCAAATGATATTTACGAATTCAAATTCAGCCCGAGTGAAGCTGCTCCAATTGTAGCAATCAACTTAACCCACGGAACAGGAAGTG
Source organism: uncultured Vampirovibrio sp. (assembly GCA_910577635.1). GTDB lineage: Bacteria > Cyanobacteriota > Vampirovibrionia > Gastranaerophilales > Gastranaerophilaceae > RUG14156. The sequence goes on from CAJTNR010000009.1 coordinate 70,970, forward strand.
AAACCAATAGATTTGCTGTTGCAACAATTGTTGAAAAAGACTATAAACCCGCAATTGCATATGACTGCATTTATCCAACATATGCTATTGATGACCCTTCTTTAATGACTAAACTAAGCGATAAACAGACAAGATACGTTTCAATTGATGCTGTTAACCATGTTATTGAAGCTGCTACAAGTAAGGCTGCATCTGCTTATACTGTTTGTTTAGCAAGAGAAGTTATTGACAATGTTGCTAAATACTTGCCTCAGGCACTAAAAGACCCCGAAGACCTTAATGCCAGATACTTTTTAGCTTATGGAGCAATGTTAGGGGGAGTTTGTTTTGATAATGGATTATTGCACTATACCCACGCACTTGAACATCCTTTGTCTGCAATAAAACACGAACTATCCCATGGATTAGGTTTAGCAATTTTATTACCTGCTGTAATTGAAAATATCTGGGATAACAAAAAACAAACACTAAGCTATATTCTAAAACCAATTGCACCTTCAATAACAGAGAACACAAGTGCAAAAGAAGCTTCCAATATGGTTTATGAATGGTTAAAGTCTGCTGGAGTTCCTAATAAACTTAAAGATGAAGGTTTTAGTGAAAAAGATATCGACAAACTAACTGAACTTGCTTTTACAACACCTTCCCTAGAAGGATTATTGCAAATTGCTCCAACTAAAGCAGATAAAAAAGCCGTTAGTGAAATTTATCGAAAATCACTTTAAAAATAATAAATACAATAAAAAAAAGGGTTAAACTTACGTTTAACCCACTGTATTGCCATCACCAGTTAGATTTTTTTTAATTAAAGCCTATTATATTTTTTCCTACACTAAACTTAGCGCAATTCCAGGTGCCTGGTTAGCTTGTGCCAATAGAGAAGTAGAAACCTGCTGCAAGATTGACTGCTGAGTGAAATTAGAAGCCTCAGCTGCAACATCAGCATCTGTAATAATTGACTTAGCGCTTGACAAATTTGTATACTGAGTTGTCAATGTTGCAAGAGCTGAATCCAAACGATTCTGAACTGAACCGATTGTTGACTTTCTTGCAGTAACATTATCCAAAGCACTATCCAAATTATCGATTGCATCAGCCAAAGCATCAGCATCCATAGTTGAGATATCAAATGTCTTAACATCAGCTATACCTGTCAAAGCTGAAAACTTAACGCTTTCAAAAATTGACTTATCAGCAGCAATTGTATTATCATCAGAAGAATTAGCACCCACCTGAAGAGTAATACCCTCTGTTTGCATTGTCTTA
>CAJTNR010000010.1 GCA_910577635.1 uncultured Vampirovibrio sp.
GCTAAACTAGCCAAGATGACTGAGATTGTAATCAAGCTTATTAATAGCTCGATTAGAGAGAAAGCTTTTTTCATACTTTTTTCCTTATATTTTTTTGAGAAAACTAATAATTTAATAATATAGTACATCAATGTCTTATTGTCAATAAAAAATAAGACATATGTGTTGTTTTATATCCCCTATGAATGTCCTAAAATTACCACAAATAGGTATAAGGATATAGTTTTTAAAAATGTTACTTCAGAAAGATAAAAAAGTCATTGGTGAAATTATTAAAAGAGAAAGGAAAACAAAGAAGCTGACCCAGGCAAATTTAGCTGAACTTGTTGGTCTTAATGAAAAACAAATTTCAAGAATTGAAGCAGGGCAAAATTTTCCGACATATTTGACTTTTGTCAAGCTGGTTGAGGTTCTTGATCTGGATTTAAAGGAATTTGAATCAGCCGGCACAAAACTCAACTTAATTCAACAAGAGCTTATATCTATAATTAAAAGTTCTAGCGAATATGAATTAAGGCTGTTTTTAGAGATTATCAAACCTTTAAGAAAATGCCTTAAGCAATAACAAATTCTTTTGTGTTAAGTTTAAGTAAATTTTTCATTTCATCTGTTGATTTTGTTTTTGCAAAAACTATTGCAAAAACAGGATTTTTCTTAAAGTCAATTTTTCTAATACAAAGAGGGGTTTTAATATTATCTAGGAATTTTTTATAATTTATTTCCTTAATTTCCTCTTGCATTTTAGGAACTTCACCGATTGTGAAGTAGAAATAGTCATCTGGAGTGTTTTTTAGAATTGTATTCCAATCGGGTTTTTTATTGTTGAAAAAGTATTCATAAACATTGATTCCATAGGCAAAGTATGCAATATCTGTAATGCACCAGCCGCAGAATCTCAAGGGATTAAGTTCAATTGGGATGATTTTATCGTTATCTACTCTTAGTTCCAGATGAAAGGGGAAATTTTTATAATTGCATAAATCCCCGATTTTATTGAGTAATTCTTCAAATTTAGCAAGATATTGTTTTATAATTTTTTTATTAGTGTAATAGATTCTATCTGAAACATCATTTTTATCGAAAAAAGGATGCTGGAAGATATTAAGAATAGTCGCTTTTGAGTTTTCATCAAAATAGGCATCAATAGCAAATTCTTCCCCTGTAATCATTTGTTCAATTAGGAATTCTGAAGCGTTTACAACGTTTTTAGGGAAAATATTTTCGAATTTTTTGATATCTTTATCCAGGTTCTCAAGTACTGAATCCCAATCATTTAAAGCATAAATAGGATAAACACCAAAACTCAAAAAACCGATATTAGGCTTTAGAACAAGCGGGAATTTTAACTTGGACTTATCAAATTTTTTAAGCTCATCTAAAGTTAGCTTTTTAAAAAAATAATCAGGAAAAATCGGCTTTAGTTTTTCTCTAAACAAAGCCTTATCTTTACTAAGAGTGATTAAATTTTTGATAGATTTATTATCAATACTGCCAATTGCATTTTCTGAATTTGAGTAGATTAAATCGGCATTATCAAGTTCTGTTTTAGAAGAAAGCTTTTCTTTTTTGAAGTATTGTCTTGCGGTTTCATTATCAAAAACAGAGTAGTTGTTTTTTTTGATTGTTTCGATTAAAAAATCTGAAACATATGGTTTTTCTAGAATAATCATTTTCATATAACTATTCTATCATAAACTATTTTTTAATCTCAATTAAAATTTTAACAATATCTGGATCCCATTTTATTCCTGCTTCTTGTTCAAGAATTTCAAGTGCTTCTTTATTGGTTTTTGCTTTTCTGTGGGCTCTATCTTGCACTAAAGCGCAATATGCACTAGCTAGTGCAATTATTCTTGATCCAAGAGGAATTGAGTTTCCGCTCAAACCCTCGGGATAGCCTTTTCCGTTGTAGTATTCCTGCTGATAGTTAATATAAGGAACAACTTCTGCCATAAAGTTAATATTCATTAATAAGTCAACACCTGCATTGGGTGAGTTTTTAAGCTGCTCCCATTCTTGTTGTGTAAGTTTTTCTTTTTTTGTAAAGAGTTCTTCAGAAAGCGTTATTTTGCCGATATTCTGTAATAATCCTGCATAGTAGATTAAATCTGTTGTTTTTTCGTTTAATCCCATATGATTGCAAATTTCTCTTGACAATTGAGCACACTCATTTGAATGAGAACGTTTGTATTGACCTTTTAGATCTGCAGCATATGCAAGTTTTTCAACAAAAGATTGCTGCTGATCGCCTAAGTCTCCTATAATTGCTGTTAGCTGTGCTCTTAAGTTTTGCAGTTCTAAAGTTGAAACGGATTCGAGTACAACCAGCCTTTTTACTTCATCAATAAGTTTTTGAAGACCGAGAGAAGTTACAAACAAACCTGCAAGATTCTGTATTAGATCTGCATATTCAAACTCTAAGGGACGCTGTATTTTTCTTATAATTTCAATTACGCCGATGCATTCAAAATTGTTTTTCATGGGAAAAAGTGAAATTTGTAATTCGTCTTTTTCAAATACAATTTCTTGTTCTTTGTTCTTGGTTTCTTGAATGTAATCAGGGGTATCATCTTTGTTTATAATTTCATCTGATGAGCCTCTTAGCTTTAAGGGAGAATTTTTTGTCGATAAGAAAATATTACATTCAACTAAATTAAGCATTAGTTTAATTGTTTTAGCAATAGAATTGTAAATTACAAAATCTTCACTGTTCTCAAATCCTAAAAGACTTAGTGTGTTGTCAATCGAATAAATTGCAATTAGTTCATTAAGCTGTTCTTTTAAGCTTTGCTTTTTGTCTTTTTCCTTTGCTTTAGAGGAAATTTTTTGAGCAAACTCCGGGGTTATTAGATGCTCGGTTAGAAAATCTCCTAAGTTTAGTGCAAAAATCTCTTCCAGCGGATCATTTTCTAATAAATTAATATTTCTTGTGTACAAGGATGTCTTTTTGCTGTTTGTTTTTTCTGTTTTACTCATATACTCAATCCTATGCCGTTTATATATATCATAACGGCATAAATAAAAAAAACTAAAGTCTTTTTTAAAAATTTTATACATTAGTTAATATTTTTTTATACTTTAGTTGCAGAATAATCCTTTAATCGTGATAAAAAGTTATAAACTTTTACAAATTGATTTGTAAAAGTTTTAAAAATTAGATTTTGTTTTTTTTGACTTTGTTGTACAATTAAAATTGTGATTAATAGTAGAGCAGGAAATATGAAAACAAATACCAGAAAAGAAGAATTTTTAGTTGAAATTATCCATGATTTAAAAACCCCAACACTCGCACAAATCGGGGCATTAGAATTGTTTTTGTCAAATGGTTCTAAAAAACTTAATCAAGAAGAAAAAGAACTGGTGGAATTAACTCTTAGTTCTTGCAATTATATGCTAAATTTGATCGAAACTTTTAATGCTTCCTATAAATTAGATTTTGAGCAAATGCATCTTAACTATGAAAAGTTCAATATTGTTGAATTGGTTCAAGATGTTAAGAGCGAGGTTAAAATCTTGCTTAAGTACAGCAAGTTAAATATTGAGCTAAAATCCCCTGAGGAAATAGTTGTAAATGCTGATAAATTGCAAATAAAAAGAGTTTTACAAAATATTCTTTCTAATTCTATTAATAATTCGTTTAAAAACTCAACAATTTGTATTAATATTGCAAAAACTAAAAGTTTCGCAATTGTTGAGATTAAGAATTCTAGTCCTTATATAAAACCAAAAAAATTGGAAGAAATTTTTGAAAAATTTAAAAGTTATCCCAGCCTGCATAAAAGAATAGGGGTTGGATTGGGGTTATATTTATCAAAAGAAATTATTAATGCTCATTATGGAAAAATGATTGCAAGGAGTTTTGAGGATAATGTTAATATTTTTGGTTTTGAAATTCCATTGAGTTAAAAAAAACGCAAAAGTGAATTGCTTTTGCGTTTTGTAATTTAAATTAAAGCGGAATATGGGTAGTAGGTTTTAAGCAAATGTTTTAAATGAACCTTCAATGTTATCATCTATTACTTTTTTAACAGAATCAATTTCTGTTGTAACAGCTGATCTTTGGGTTTCAATATTATCAAGTTCGAGTTCAAGTTTTTTATCTTGATTCTGAATTTGTTTTTGCAATCTGTCATACTTTGCTTTTGCTTTGTCATCGTTTTCTGTATACCATTCATCATTAATATTTGAAGTAGCGTCCCAAGCAATGCTATTCCATTTAATTTTGTTGGTTTCTGAATCAGTTGAAGCTTTTTGCAGTAAATATTTTCCATTTCTTAAACAATCCTGAAGATAGTTAGGACCATCTTTAGAGCCGTTAGAATCTGTTGATCCATATCTTAAAGTTGCATCAATTACATATCTTGCTATTACAACGCCGTCTTCTTTGAGGCTGACTTTGCCGTCTGCGCCTTCTACAACTTCATACTTGGCTGTTCTTTCTGATTTTGGAATATCCGCTTTATCATTTACAAATACAGCAGTTTCGTTATTCGGGTTTTCAAATTTAAATTTTTTATCTTTAGAATCAACCTTGTCACCTGTTTTGTAATTAAAATAAACTTCGCTTCCGTCGTTTTTCTTAACTTTAACTAATCCGTTTTTGGAGTCTATTTCAAAACTTTTACTATCAACATCACTGCTTTCAAGCAGCTCTTGCAATGCAGTTTTTTTATCATCATCGCCCTGAGGGGTAACAATATAGTTGGCTGTGCTTTCTGATAATTTGCCGTCTTCGTCATATTTACCCTGTCTATAAACTCCATCGTCTCCTTTTGGAGTTGTTTTTTCTTTGCTTGTTGTTCCTGGGATTTCATCAATGCTGGAAACTACAATTGCACCATAGGCATCGACCAATCTATAAGCAGTAGTACTTTGGTACCCCTGTGTATTAACTTTAGAAGCATCAATACCGCTATCTGCTGAATTTAAAGTTTTTAAGCCGCTTATTAATGATGCATAAGTCAAGTTTACCTGTTTGCTTACAGGCAAGCCTGAACCATCATCTGTATTAGCTAAAGAAACACCAATATACATCCTTCTATCAGAACAAGCATTCTCATAATCCATAGAGATGCTTTCTAATTGTTGTGATAAAACTAATCTTTTTTGTGAAATTTGCTGTGCTCTAAATTCAAGGTCACTTTTCCTGGCAGTTAATAAAAGCATCCTGCCTTGACTTGCTGCTAATCCCATTTTTACCGCCTTTACTTTTTTAAATTACATTTATTTGCTGCAGATTTTTATATACTTAATATATCTACTTTACCCAGATTTATAATTCCTCATAAAACTTATGTACTAACAAAAATAATTTTTTGTGTTACATTTGTTTACAAAAAGCTATTTTTATACAAAAAAAATAATTTATATGTTTTGTATAAGTGCAAATTATAGACATGCAAATATCAAGAGAGTTAATTAAGCAAAAAGCCTTTCTTAAACTTAAGAAAGGCTTTAATTTAAATTTATATTGTTTTTTTATGCTTCTTCTTCCTGGGTTTCTTGTTCAAAAACTTCTTTAATTGTCTCAGAAGCACTTACTTCAACATTCAGTTCTGCTTTAACTTTAGAGGACAATTTTATTGTCATAACAAAATTTCCAATATGATTAATCGGATTATCCAGAATTATAGATTTTTTGTCAATTTCCAGACCGGTTTTAGCCAGCAATTCTTCTGAAAGTTTTTTAGTTGTTATTGTTCCGAATAATTTACCTGATTCACCTGCTTTTGCACTAAGAGCAATTTTTTCAATTTTTTCAATTTTTTCTTTATAGCTTAAAGCTTCCTGATGAAGTTTTTCTGCTTTTGCTTTAATTCTTGCAATGTTTCTTTCTCTTTGAGCTAAAGCTCCTTTTGTTGCAATTTCAGCTAAAGAATTAGGAATTAGATAGTTTCTGGCATAGCCGTCTTTAACATTAACTAAATCGCCAACTTCACCTATGTTTTGTACATCTTTTTTTAATATAACCTGCATTATTATTTCTCCTTATGTAATGGTTATGAGCTAATTTTAATAATATTTAAAACATAACTAAATTTCAAGTCGTGCTTATTTTAATTATTTTTCTTTGATCTTTTTTTATCTTTTTTTGTTGATGTATTTTGTTTAGCATTGTTTTTTTCAGTTTCAATCAGGGATTCTTCTTGAGTTTCGCTGTCATCTTCCGTTTTTTCTGATTCATCATCATCTTCTTCTTTGTTGCTGCAATTTTCGGATTCGTCTTTTGAATCCTCATCAGACATTCCAGCTAGTTCCTGTGCTTTTTCTTTAACTAATTCTTGAAGTTCTCCAACAATTTCTTGCGTTTTTTCAATTTTTTCTTTTTGTGCAATTGAAATTGCTTCGTCAATCTCATCATCTGTTTTAGGACGAAGTACTGGAATGCTTAAATTTAAAACTGTTTTTTCATCCAGTGCATCAATGCTTAAATCAAATTTATCTATATCAAGTTCAAGGTATCTTGAAATTGTTTCAATCATATCGTCTTTAAGCATTTGCATAGCGCGTTCTGAAAAACCTACCCTGTCTTGCATTAAAACAGTTTTAAGACGGCTTTTTGCCATAAGTTTTGTGTCATTTTGGTTTTGAGTAATAAAAAAGCTCAAAACTCTATCATATAAATCTGAGAATATATCCTTTTTCACTTTTTCAACCCCTTCATTTTATCAGCAATAAATTTTTTGATTTTTTCAATTAAAGTCTGGGGTTCGTCTATATCTAGAAGAGGAACTTCGTCACCCATAATCCTTTTTGCAACATTTAAATAGGCCTTTCCGGCTAATGAATTCTCATCATTGACAACAGGATCGCCTTTATTTGTAGATGTTATTATATTTGTATCTTCAGGAATTACACCCACAAGTTCACAGGATAGAATTTCAACAACATCATTAACGCTCATCATATCGTTTGATTTGATTAATTTTGGTCTAACACGATTCACTAAAAGACGATATTTATCCAGGCCTTCTTTAGACTCCAAAAGACCTATAATTCTATCAGCGTCACGAATAGCACTCATTTCAGGAGTTGTTACAACTATTGCTTCATTGGCTCCTGCAACTGCGTTTTGAAAACCCTGCTCAATTCCAGCCGGACAATCAACAAGAACATAATCGAATTCTTCTTTTAATTGTTCGCAGATATCCTTTAGCTGATCTTGATCTACTGCTGATTTATCACGGGTTTGAGCGGCAGCTAAAAGACAAAGATTTGGATTTTTCTTATCTTTAACAAGCGCTTGTTTTAACTTGCAGCGTTGTTCTACAACATCTACAATTGTGTAAACAATTCTGTTTTCAAGCCCTAATAACAAATCAAGATTTCTTAAACCTATATCTGTATCAATTAAAACGACTTTTTTACCCATATGGGCTAAAGCTGTACCAATATTGGCTGATGTTGTGGTTTTGCCAACCCCGCCCTTTCCGGATGTAATTACAATAACAGAACCTGCCATTTATTTTGCTCCTTTAATTTTGATTAATTTTAAATAACATTATTTCTCCATCTACAACTCTTGCTTCTTCAGGGGTAAAGATGGATGACTTTATAATATAGGGGATATTTGTTCCATCGGGACGTCTTGAATAGCAGCTCCCGATTCTTAATTGAATAGCATTCAGCTTAAGTGCTCTAACTTTGGCATTTATATTAGAACTGAACCCGGCATGTGCAATTCCTGATAAAACACCCCATACTGTAATATCGCCTTTAGCTCTAATTTCGCTTCCTGGATGACAATCTCCTATTACAACAACGTTTCCTTCGGATTCCAGGATTTGACCGGATCTTAGCGTGTGGTTAATATAAGTTGTTTTTTTAGTGTCTGTAACAACAGGGTCATTGACCGGAGTCTCGTAAAAATCTACTTCTTCCCAATTATCACACAGGATTTCGGTTTCATCATAAGCTTTTTTGTATACACCAATTGAGTTTTTTTCAACATTTGTAAATTCAGGTTGTTCTTCAAATATTGGTGTTGAAATTTCAGGTTCAATTGTCGGTACAGGTCTTGTAATAAGAGCTGGTTTTTCATTCAATTCTTTTTGTATTGCTTCTAAGTTGGCTTCAAAATGAAGATTATTTAAAGCTGCACTTGAATCTGAGATATTATCCATTTGAAAGGGCTTAAAATTTTTGTCAGGAATATTGGATATAGTATCTGGATTAAACTCTAAAGGGTGCTGAACAAAAATATTCATATTCTCAGCAGTTGCCCTTGTGTCTTTGTTTATTGTTTCGACTGTATCTAAAGTGCATCCCCAGCTTGTGATAAGAGATTGTAAACTTAAAAGCTGGGATTGATTTAAGTAAATATTATTTAATTTTAATACAATCTTCTTTCCTGATCGATTAAGTGTTTCTAAGGCTAAAGAAAGACTGTTAATAATCTCTCCTGTTGTGGAACAAGAGGCCATATCTACAACAAAATATTCATTATCGTACATTTTTTACCTTAAAATATTAATTATTTCAATCTAAGCCTACATTAAACAAAAATTAACTACAATTATTTATAAAGGAATGTTAAAATAATTATTTTAGCAAAAAATTTTTTTTACAGGTTTTAATAGAGTATGATTATTAATCAAAATAAGCATAATAATTTGTATTCAAAATATGAGTCTTTGGCTGATATGGCTATTCAAAGAGAGATTATTGAAAAAAAAGCAGACAAAAGAGCGCTTATAGGAAGTGCTATTGGAGTTGGCGGCGGGTTTTTGCTTTCACTATCTTTCTTTCGAAAGAATCAACCCATTAAAGATATTTATGTAAAAAATGATTTGCAAAAAACTTTTACCAATTTAAAAAAATATACTAAACTTGATTATGAAGGAAAAAAAGGCTATATTTATATGCTGTTTCAAGCTTTAGGAGCTGTTATCGGGGGAAGTGCTTTTGCTTGCACCGTTGATAAGGATAAAGAAAACAGAATTGAGAAAATAAAAGAAGGAATTTTTACTCTCTCAAATGTTATTATACCTACTGGATTTGCAAAAATAGTAGAGCATTATACAAAAGAAGATTCAATTCATACAAGACAAGGAATTCTTAAGACAATATCCAATAATAAGATTTTGAAGAATCTTTCATTATTATTAGCTCTGGCTGTAGGTATGAAAACAAGTTTAAGTGTAGTAAATACAATAAACATTAAAATAATTGAACCTGATGATAAAAAAGAGAAAAAACTCAACCCAAAGGATTTTATAACACATATTGATGATATTATTCCAATTCTTATATCTTCCAAGAATAATCCTTTATCAAAACTGCCGCTAGATAGATTCTTGCCTTTGATTTACATTGCGCTGGGCAAAAAAACCGGCTCTAAACATATTTATAGTGAGGAGTAAATTAAAAGCCTTATCAGTTATCTGATAAGGCTTGTGTTGTTGTGTTGTTATGCTTCGAGATTGTGTTGTTAGGTGTTGATAATGCTTATCTACGCAATCGCGTTAATTTTGTTTTGTTCGGCATTTAAACCATTTTCAATACTTGATTGTCTTTGTTTGAAGGCTTCATAAAACAAAGGAGATTGTTTTATTGTCCCTAGAAAATCTGTTAGGAAACTACCTTCGTTTTTTATGCCAGTTGTATTGTTTATAGCGTTTGTGCCAAAATTTGTGCAGACACCAGATTTAAAACTTATGTTATTAATTGTATTTTTTACATTTCTTATAGGGGCTATAGTTAACATTTTTTTTGTCTCACCTCTTATTTATTTTCTTAATTAGTGTTTAGTTAACACTTTATCCTTATGTTTTTATTATGCATCTAAAAAAAATTTTTGTCAACCCCTAATTTAAAAAAAAGTTTTCAAGATATAGCTAGCTTTTCAATCCTGTTGAAAAATATTCATATTAACTGTTAAAAGTACACTTATTTTTTTAATAAAATATTACCCACCTGAGTAATTGTTTTTTGCTTAATTATATTGAATTATATAATTAATCTTTTTCATACTTCCAGCTATTCTTAATTCCAGACAGTTTGGGGCTTATGCCCCTTTTTTTTTGCGTATTTAATATTCTTTTATAAAAAACGCCAGACCGTAAAGATCTGGCGATTTCCTCAAGTTTTATATAATTAACTTGATTATTGTCCGAAGGCAATAGTGATTTTTTCTTTAGGATTAACCTTAGAGATTGGCATTCCGTTTGGATCAACAAGATAAGTCAATTCATCTCCGGTTGTTTGGAATAAGCCCATTGTACCGGATAGTGCGGTTCTTGTAATATCTACAGGAGCTTTAAGAGTGGTTTTGATACCGTCTTGATAGCTTCTTCCTGCTGCTTTGAACTTACCTGATAACAATTCAGATGTACCAACACCGGCTTGGTCGAATAATGCTTCAGTAGCATTAGATAAACCGATTGCAGCACCACCAATTGTTCTTCCTGCTGTACCTAAGATTGAACCTGTCCAGGTGAAAGGAAGCTGTACTAATCTTAATACAGGATTGATTTCTTTTTGTCTTTCAACACGCGCAGTTAGGATTTGTTTAGGAAGTGCGGTTTTGCATCCGTCACAGCTGATGATTTCATTGAATGATAATCTTAGTGCGCCTTCGTTGTTTTTGCTTGGACGAACAACTTCGGATACTTTACCTCTTACAGTTGACCCGCAGGGGAAAACCTGTCCGTTAATGGTAATTTCATTTAATGTTGTAGCTGCAAATTGTTCACCGGCATTAACGTGTTTAGCATTAACTATATCGTTCATTGTAAGCTGCAGGGTTGGGATTGTAACCTTGGTTTCTCTTTCTACGAATGTCTTACCGCCTAAATCCTGACTTGCAGTTTTAGTTGATTTATCATAACCACCTGCAATTCTTAAACCTTGAAGCATAGAGCTTGCTTCAGCACGGGTTGTTTTGTCATTAGGTCTTATGTAGTCCTGGTTTCTTTCGTTTTTCAAAGCACCATTTTCGATAGCTTTAGCAACGCATTCTCTTGCCCAGTTAGGAACAGAGCCTCCGTCTTTATATCTTGATAATATTTCATTTGCCTTAGCAGCGTCCATTGGGCATTGAAGACCTTTAGACATAATTGTAAGAGCTTCTGTTCTTGAAATATTTTCATTAGGCGCAAATCTATCTCTTGATTTACCCGCTATCATGTTTTCAGCAACACCTTTAGAAATAAAGCTGTGTGCCCAATGGCTTCTTGGAACATCTTTAAAAGTCAAGTTATCAGCACAGCTTGTAACATCTAAATTATAACCTTTAACAACCATTGTTGCCATTTCAGCACGTGAAACTTTTCTGTTTGGTTTGAACATTCCATCAGGATACCCTTCAAGAACACTTTGTTCTGTTAAACGGTTAATATCATTACTTGCCCAATAACTATCGAATACATCAGGGTATTGTTGAGCTGTAATGTCAGCAGCTGCACCTGTGAAACCCATGCAAGCGCAAGGTTCTTTTGTAACTTTAATGATTTCCATTGTATTGGTTGAATAAACGTTAGATGGTGCTTCACAGCTGTATTTAGGCATTTGATCTGCATTAATAACCGGTGCAGCTCCGCCTGTAGGACAACCACATTCTACAGGAACGCCCTGACAAACAGGATCTATAATAGAATCGTTAATCTGAGCGTTATTTAGAAGCTCCCCCACTTGCGCCTCGTTTGCATTAGAATAAATTGCATTTGGATAAGCGTAAGTTTGCTGGTTTAATGGTTTGCATTGCTGACAAGGTGCAGCAGCTCCTGTTGGGCATCCGCAGTCAGATTTTTTTTGTTTTTCACAAGGATCGCATTTGTGCTTTTTCTTTTTCTTGCAACTGCAATCAGATTTTTTGCACTTAGAGCAAGTAGCATTATCCGGAGTCACAATTTGTGAGTCGTTTTTAGTGCATCCGCAGTCAGGACTTGCTACAGGACAAGCTGCAAAACTCATAGGTACTGTTAGTGCTAGAGCGCACAAGCTGATTGTAGCACCTGATAATAGTTTTCTTTTGATAGTCATTTTTCCTCCTTTTATGACGCGTATAATTTTTCTATTTAAATTAGAACGCACAATTTTTATGTTAAAATTATGCGTTCATTTTCTCTTCTATTCATTACCATAAAAGGTTATCCGAATCGGCAATTTTTTGCATTAAAAAACCCTCTTTTTAAAGAGGGTTTTGTTATTATATTATATTAATTTAAATTTCAGATAACAGGTAGTCTGCCATCCATTGGTGTTCTTTATCCTGGGTAGCTAGAGCTCTAAGAGGTACAATTGAGCTTTCTCCTATTCTAATTAAACTCATTGCAACAACCCCTCTTTGAATGCCTTTTAAGGTTTTTAATTTTTCAACAAGTGCATTAACTGCGCGGGCTCCAAGTGCTACAATAGAGTTTTCAACATCATTTTTAGTTGTTGAATTAACATCAGCCAATAAATAATCAAGTTTTTCAGATATGCTAGAACAAGTTTTCACAACGGCTTGCATTATACTTTCCTTTTTCTTTTTCACTTATAACATAAATTAGTATACACAATAAAAAAGGAATAATTTAATTTCCTTATACATTCTTTATATCATTTTAACTTTCTTAACAAAAAAAAGGGTTAAACATTTGTTTAACCCACTGTATTGCCATCACCAGTTAGATTTTTTATACTAAGCTCAAAGCAATTCCTGGTGCTTGATTAGCTTGAGCTAATAGTGAGGTTGAAACCTGCTGCAGAATTGACTGCTGGGTAAAACTTGAAGCTTCAGCTCCAATATCTGAGTCTGTTATAATAGATTTTGCATTAGATAAGTTTTCTTCTTGAATTAAAAGAGTGCTTAATGCTGATTCTAAGCGGTTTTGTGCTGAACCTATGATAGACTTTCTGCCTGTAATATTATCCAAACCCTTATCAAGATTATCAAGAGCATCTGCCATTTCTTCTTTTGTCATTTGCGTAAGATCAAAATCAACTGATGCCATTGTAGTAAGAACTGAGAACTCAATGCTTTGAAACAGAGATTTATCAGCGGCAATTGTGTTATCATCAGGGGAATTAGCTCCAACTTGGAAAGTAATTCCATCTGCCTGCATATCTTTATCATTAAACAGGAATAAAGAAGAAAATTTTGCAGATGTGTTAATTCTATCGATTTCTGACATAAGTTCTGAGGCTTCGTCTTGCATTGCCTGGATTTCTTCTTTAGAATATGTTCCGTTTTTAGCTTGAAGAGTTAAATCGCGAATTCTTGATAAGTTGTCTTCAACAACATCTAAGTTTCCTTCTGCGGTTGATAACATTGCATTTCCGTTTTGTACATTGTTTTGACAAATCTTATTACCATCAAGTTGAACTTTCATTCTAGCGGCAATTACAGTTCCTGTTGCATCATCTTTTGCGCTTAGTACCTTTAAACCGGTTGATATTCTCTGCATTGCAGTTGAAAGTTTGTTTGTTGCACTGGTTAAGTTGTGCTGAATTTTAATTGAGTCAACATTGGTGTTGATAACTACAGCCATAGCAATACTCCTTTAATTAATGTTATTATTTTATACTGGTGGAAAGATAATTAATTTGGCAATACTTAATTTCTCTAACCTTTGACAAATTAATAATAATCCTTTTTTCCTAATAAAAGAATTATAACAAAGTTTGTTTTTTTTACAACTTAAGTATAATTTTTATGTTAGAATAATATAAAACAAAAGGAAAATTCTACAATGGCGTTCAAAGCTCCAACTAAAGTAAATACTCCCTTAAAACACGTACCTCCGCATAATCTTGAGGCAGAAAGCGCGGTATTGGGGTCAATTCTTATCAACCCTGAGAGCATGAATAAAGTAGTGGAAATTCTTGAAGCGGATTTTTTCTATTCCCCTAAAAATAAGCTGATATATGAGGCTGCTTTTACTTTGTATAATCAGAATAAGCCGATTGATGGTCTTTCATTAACCGAATACTTCCAATCAAGAAATAAACTGGATGAAATCGGCGGAGTGGAATACCTTGGCGAACTTGGTTTAGATACTGTTTTAAGTTCTAATGTTGAATATTATGCTCAAATTATTAAAGAAAATGCGCTTAAAAGAAAACTTATAAATGCAGGCTCAATTATAATTGAAGAAGTTTTTAAAAACCCCGAAGCAGATGTTAGTCTTGAAATTGCAGAAAAAACTATTTTTGAAATTGCCCAGCAAAAAACCAGCCAGGAAATTCAGCTTATTACTAATTTACTTATGGAAACAGTTGAACAGCTCGAGTTTCGATACAATAATAAAGGTTCATATACAGGTGTTCCAAGTGGATATTATGATTTAGATGCACTTTTAGCAGGGTTTCAAAAGTCAGACCTTATAATTCTTGCTGCAAGACCTTCAATGGGAAAAACTGCTTTTGCGCTTAATATTGCCCAGAATATCGGCATAGTGCAGCATGTTCCTGTATTAATATTCTCACTTGAAATGTCCGCTACGCAGCTAACTCAGCGTATTTTATGTTCAGAAGCTGAAATTGATGCTCAAAGGGCAAGAACAGGAGAATTGAACGCATCTGAGTGGGAAAAAATCGCAGATGTAATGAATAAACTCCATGAAGCTCCTATTCTAATTGATGATTCCTCAGGTGTAACTTTATCTGATGTTAGAGCTAAAGCTAGAAGAATCAAAACCAAATATCCTGATTTAGGGTTAATAATAATTGATTATTTACAGTTAATTGAAGATAAAGCAATAATGGATAGAAACCAGGCAATATCAAGCATTTCAAGAGGGTTGAAATCTTTGGCGCGTGAACTTAATGTCCCTATTATCGCGCTTTCTCAGCTTTCTCGTAAAGTTGAAGACAGAACAGACAAACGACCAATGCTTTCAGACTTAAGAGAATCAGGTGCAATTGAACAAGACGCTGATGTTGTTATGTTTGTTCACAGGGAAGAATATTATGATAAGGAAAATCCCGAATTAAAAAACAAAGCTTCAGTAATTATAGCAAAACAGCGTAATGGTCCTGTAGGCAGTGTTGATTTATTGTTTTTTGGTGCTACAACTAAATTCAAGAATAAACTAAAACCTGTAGTTGAAATGTAGAAAGTTAAACAATGAACGAAAGATTTATTAATTTAATTAAGTGGATTGTAATTGCTGTTGTTGCGCTTTGTATTATTAATACAATTGTTATTACAGCAATTGTATTGTGGACAAACGGATTTTTCGATTCACTTTTTGAACCTAATAAGAAAAAAGATATCCAGCCTATAATTGATTACATTGAAGGTTATAGATTGAAAAACAAAGTTTATCCAAAAGAACTAATCGATATTAAACTACAAGATGATTCAAATGTTGATTATTATGTATCTAAAGATAGCAACTGTTATACTTTGAATGTTAAAAATAAAAAGCATACAATAAAAAAACAGTACAAACACTGCGCTATTGAAGGCAAAAACAGTTTTCAAGAAACTAAAAATTATATAGAATATAGAAACTAGGTTAAAAATGAGATATTTTCTGGGTTCTTCAATATTTACTTTTTTTGCTCTTTTGTCAGCTTGTCTATGGGCGCATAAAATGCACCCCGGGGCTGAGTTTAAGGCTCTTTTTGCAGTTTTAATATTAAGCATATTGGAAATCAGCCTTTCTTTTGATAATGCGGTTGTCAATGCTTCAAAACTTGAAAAAATGAGCCATTTATGGCAGCAAAGATTCTTAAGCTGGGGAATAATAATCGCAGTTTTTGGAATGCGTTTTTTATTCCCTATTCTTGTTGTTGCAATATTTTCAGGGCTTAGTTTGATTGATGTTGCAATAATGGCAATTAATGATGCAGATAAATACACTTACTATCTTCACAGCGCACATCCTCCAATAATTACATTCGGCGGTGCATTTTTAATAATGCTGTTTTTGAATTATTTCTTTAATGAAAAAAAAGAAGTCCACTGGATTGGTTTTATTGAAAAAAAACTTGTAAAACTTGCCGGAATAAAAGGGCTTAATGTCATAATAACCTTGCTTTTGCTTTATTTTCAGCAAAACTTTATTGCTGATAATAAACTTGAGGTTTTAACAGCAGGTATCTGGGGGATAATAATCTATCTTCTAATTGAAGGAATCTCAAGTGCGCTTGAAAATAAAAACGAAGGAGATTCTTCTAATTGCACTAAGCACTTTAGCTTATCTAATTCTTGTTTTGTTAATTTTTTATATTTAGAGTTAATTGATGCTTCTTTTTCACTTGATGGAGTTTTAGGAGCATTTGCTCTAAGTAAGGATATCCTTATTATAACAATTGGTCTTTCAATAGGAGCAATGTTTGTAAGATCTTTAACTATTATGCTTGTTGAAAAAAAGACTCTAAAAGAATTTATCTACCTAGAACACGGAGCCCATTATGCAATTGGAGCTCTTGGCATTATAATGCTTATTTCAGCCTTTTTTGAAATTAGCGAAATTATAACAGGATTAATAGGGGTTGTTTTTATACTAGCAGCTTTTGTTTGTTCTTTAAAAAAGGCTTAAGTTCCTATTTTATGCACTCTTACAAAGTTAGTCCTTCCTGAAATCAGCTTAGGAGCTGAACCTGTAATAATTACATAATCTCCTTTTTTTAATCCTATTTCATTAATTAAGAAGTGGTCAATATTGACTAATAAATCTGCTCCTAAGACTTCATCCCATTTTTTTAAGTAAGGATAAACACCCCAAAAAAGACTCATTTTTTGACATGTTTTTTCATTATCCGAAACAAGGATTATAGGCACACTTGGTTTTAGTTTCGACATTAATCTTGTAGAAAAGCCAAAGTGAGAAAAACTAAGAATAGCTTTTGCGTTTACAAACTTGAGCATTTTATCCGCGCCATAGGCAATTGCCTGTCTTGTTATAGCTAAATCTTCCTCAATTTCAAATTCATTGTCGTAGTGGTAAAAATCACTTTTTTCAACACTTCTTGCGATTTTTGCCATTGTTTCAACAGCTTCAATCGGATAAGCTCCTACAGAAGTTTCACCGCTTAACATTACAGCGTCAGCGCCATCTATAATTGCATTAGCAACATCTGATGATTCAGCTCTTGTTGGAATCGGCTCTTCAATCATTGATTCAAGCATTTGAGTTGCTACTATTACAGGTCTTTTTTGTTTTATACATTCTTCTATAATTTTTTTCTGACAAATAGGAACTTCAACACTTGATAGTTCGATTCCTAAGTCACCGCGCGCTACCATGATGCAATCGGATACTTCTACAATTTCAGCTAAATTGTCAATCGCCTGCGGCTTTTCAAGTTTCGATATTACAGGAATATCTGCACCTAAATCATTAATGTATTTTTTTGCTAGAAGTACATCATCTTTTTCTCTTACAAAAGACAGGGCAATATAATCAGCTTTATTGTCAACTGCAAACTTTATAAACTCAATATCTTTTTTTGTTACAGCTTCAAGACTGTTGGTTGATCCAGGGATATTCAATCCTTTTCTGGGTTTTAGAATTCCTCCGTTAACTACAGTTGTATAAACCTTGTTATCTTCAATTTTATCAACTACAACCTGGATTTTCCCGTCATCCAATAGAATTTTGCTTTTCGGACTAACATCTTTCGCTATTCCTTGATAATCAACAGGAATTACCTCTTTAGCAGAAGAATTATGCGCAAAAACAGCACAGCTTCCTTTTTTTAGTTCAATATTGGATTCTAAATTCCCGACTCTAATCTTGGGTCCTTGTAAATCTACCATAATAGCGCAATACACACCAACTTTTTTTGCCGCAGCTCGAAGCATATCAAACTTTTTTTGATGGTCCTCCATATCCCCGTGAGAAGTGTTGAGTCTGAAGACATTAGCGCCTTTTAAAATTAATTTTTCAATTTTTTCTTCACTATTAACCGAAGGTCCGATAGTTGCTACTATTTTTGTCCGTTTATAAAATTTTTCTTCCATAGGATTATTGTAACATAATTTTTTTTATGTGTTAAATTAAATTAAAGAAAGGAGTTGTATTATGATGAATCAAAAAATGACAGAGGCTTTTTTGGATCAAATTAATAAAGAATTTTATTCCGAGTATCTTTATTTATCAATGAAAGCTTACTTTGCAAATTTAAATTTACAGGGGTTTGTAAACTGGCTTGATGTTCAAGTCCAGGAAGAACATGCCCATGCGATGGGAATGTTTAACTATGTAATTGAAAGAGGAGAAAAAGTCGTTTTAAGTGCTATTGAAAAACCAGAGAACGACTGGAAGTGTCCTTTGGATGTTTTTCGATCAATTTTAGCTCACGAACAGTTTGTAACTTCAAAAATTAATGAACTGGCTCAGGTTGCGCAGGATACTAATGACAGAGCGGCTATGCTTTTTATTAACTGGTACATTAAAGAACAGGTTGAAGAAGAAGCAAACGCTGGAGGTGTTTTAGCTCAATTAGAGCTCATTGGAGATGACAAAAGCGCGCTTTTTGCCCTTGATAAAGAACTTGGCTTAAGAACTTTTGTTGCACCTGTAATTGGTTAGTTTTTATGGGAGCTTTAAGTTTTATTTAAAAGCTCCCATAATTATGTAATTTTTTTCACGAATATACAACTTTAATTCCGGCTAAATTCTGAATTAGAATATCAATTGAGTTTAAATCACCCTTTTTGGCTTTTGAAAATCTTAGAATAAACTCTCTTGTAGAAGTATTTTCAATTAACTCTAAAATGTGTTTTGCATCATCTTTTGTAATATTATATCTATTTATAATATTGGTTATAATATCATCGTGTTTTGTTATAAAAATTTCACCTTTTCCTGTTAACAGCCAGTTTATGTTAATATTAAATTTAATTATTAATTGGGTTAGAAATTTTTCATTAGGCGGATTCTCGTTCCTTTCCCAGGCTCCAATTGTTCTGGTTGGAATATCTAATATTTCTGCTAAGTCTTTTACTGTTAAGTTAAGGTTACGTCTTATTGCTTTTAGTCTTTCACCTATACTCATTGATTAATTTGTACCATTTTTATGTAATCATCTTGACAAAGTTACATAATGATGTAATAATGATAATATACTGTAGCTCTGCTAACTACATCTTAACACAAAATTCCAGCAGCGCTTAATATTGTAGTGCTGTTATATTTAAAATTTTACAAAAATTTTCAAATGCCAATTATTATAATAAAAATATCAAAATACCTATACACAAAATAAAGAAAGAAAAAACTATGAAAAAATCTGGCTTTTTTGCCTATTTTAGGCTTCCTAAGGTAAATTTTGCCTTTTCTCTAATCGAGCTATTAATAAGCTTGATTACAATTTCAGTCATCCTGGCTAGCTTAGCCCCTGTTGTTACTCATAAGCTAAAACACGGGGGAATATCTGTCGGTCAGGGTAAGTCTATAACCAATCAGTGCAGCGCTTTTAGTGCTAGTTGTCAGTTGTGTACTAAAACCGAGTGTTTGTTGTGTACATTAACTTGTCCTGACGGACAGTACTTCGATAAGCCAACTTGTACTTGTAAAAATTGTATTAGTAATTGTAATAGATGTACAAACGCAACTGCTTGTGATAGATGCAAAGCTGGTTATCAAAAAAGCGGTAATAGCTGCAGCGCATGCGGCGCTGGATATTATTCCACAGAAGGTGGTGCTTGTCAAAAGTGCCCTAAAGGACAGAGATCTAATTCAACATCAGCATCAACTGGTTGTACAAATTGTACTGGTAGCGAATATCAGGATCAAGAAGGGCAGTCAAGTTGTAAAACTTGTACGTCTGGTTTTGTAAGTGATAGCAATAGGGCTTGTACAACATGTTCAGCTGGTACTAAGTGGAATGGCAGTTCTTGCGAAAATTGTCCTGCAGGGTATTATTCAAACAGCGCTAATACTACAACCTGCACTGCATGTTCATCTGGTACATATCAAAACGAAACAGGAAAAACAAGCTGTAAGAGCTGCAGCGGAGCAAATGAATATCAGGATTCTACAGGACAAAGTAGTTGTAAAACTTGTGGAGCTAATTCTGTACCTAATGCTTCTCATACAGGGTGTAGTTCAACTTGTCAAACTACAGCTAATTGTACAGGAAATCAATACTTAAAGGATAATTGTACTTGTACTGCTTGTCCAAGCGGACAAACACCTAATTCCACTAAAACAGGATGTGATACTGTAGCTGCCGATTGTTCAGCTGATGGTAAATATTATATAGCTGCAACTAATTCTTGTGGAGACTGTGCAGCAGGTTGTAAAACTTGTACAAGTTCAACTGCTTGTACAAAGTGTACTAATACAAGTGATTATAAGCTTGTAGATGGAGTATGCAAAGCCTATAAATACCCAACTTCTCAAGCTGATTGTGATAGGATCAGTAATAATACCTCGGTCTATATCCCTAATAGTGTCGCCGATTATGTTAAGGATACGAAATCAAGTGTGCGCGGGGGTCGAGGAATTTGTGTGACCAGAAGAAATGCTGGGGATTTGGGTGGACCCGAGCTGTCCAGTGCAATTAAAAAAATTAATGCGGATGATACTAAAGGAGTCTGTGATAATGATAATAAGCAAGAATGTTGTTGGATAGGGTATTCAGGGAAAACCGGCACAAAGAGGACTGCAAGGGCAAACGCAACAGATGATAATGGTAATGTAACAGCTAGATATTGCAATAATAACATAGGAAGTGTTGATGTGCTTCAAGAAACTGTGAATAAGAAGACCATTAAATTGGTAAGTGCTTTTAACTACGAAGCTTGCAATAGAACAGTTTGTAATTGGTGGGCAGCTAATTATACATGCGCTAACTACGCTCCAAGCGGCGGGGTAAGTAAGGTTGGGGATTGGGCTTTACCTAGTAAAAAGAATCTAGATGTGATTAAGGTGGCGATAGATGGTGGGCCCAAAAGCAAAACTGATAAAGCGGCCGAAATTTGGGTTCAAAAGTGGAGCGGCGAGGGCGGTTTGCAGTTATGTGCAAGTGATGTGAAGAGCTCTGTCAGCGGCAGCCCACGCTGTGATGCGTGCACGTCAAGGTGCTACAATGGGATAAAGGGCGAGCAGAGTTGCGACCCTGCGAATATCTGGGGATCTGAGAAACTACAAATGAATACTATACAAGCGGGGCTTGGGGAAACCCTGAAATGGAGTGAATTCGGTGTTCCCGAGCGTTACAACGGGTCTGTACGTTGCGTTTTGGAAAAATACATAGAGTAAAATTTTATATATTAATTTGTGTTTTGATACCTGGGTCTTGATACAAGACCCATTTTTTTATATTTTTTCAATAATTTTTTTAATCAATCGACAAAGGTTGTTTCCTGCGGTTTTTCCTACTTCAAGAACTTCGCTATGGGCTGGTTTTTTATTAGATACTCCGGTTGCAAAGTTTGTAATTAAGCTAAAACCAATGATATTCATCTTTAAATAATTGGCTACAATTGCTTCTGGAACTGAGCTCATCCCGATGACATCTGCCCCAAGACACCTATAAGCGCGCACTTCTGCTGCAGTTTCATAGCTAGGTCCTGTTGTTGCAAGATAAACACCTTCTTTTAAGGGGATATTAAGTTCACTAGCGCAATTGTGCGCAAGTTTTTGTAATTCTATATTATAGCAATCACTCATATCAGGAAACCTTTCCCCTAAAGACTCATCGTTTTTGCCAATCAGAGGATTTGAGCCCATAAAGTTGATATGGTCAGCTATTAGCATAATTTCCCCAGGGGCAAGGTCTTTTTTAGTTGAACCTGCAGCATTTGTTATAAAAAGAGTTTCAACACCAAGTTTTTTGAACACTTTAATAGGAAAGGTCGAAGTTTGAAGAGAATTTCCTTCGTAGTAGTGGAATCTTCCCTGCATAATTACAGTTTTTTTTCCTGCAATTTCGCAGAACAAAAGTTCACCCTTGTGACCTTCAACATTAGATTCACCAAAGCCCGGAATTTCACAGTATTTAATAGTAATCCCGCTTAAATTATCGCAAAAACAACCTAAGCCCGAGCCTAGGATGATTCCTACTTCGGGCTTAAAGTTATTTGTTTTTAAATTTATAAAATCAACAGTTTCTTTAATTGATGTCATTTTATCCTACAAGACCGTCGTCATCTGATTCTGAGGCTTTAACCATGATTGCATGCTGAACCGGTTTTTCCTTTTTAACATTAGAATCAAAAGCAATATCAACATCAAAACCAAAATCATCCCTTGGTTTTTTCATCTGTGATTCATCTACTAATTTTTTTGCTAATTCAATTAATTCATATACAAGTTGATATCTATTGGGGGCTTTTTCGTTTAAATCCCAAGCGGTTTTAGTAATTTGGCTCATAATTTTCTCCTATAAACTAATTCTACAACGAAAACAAATTACTATCAAGTAGGGATGGGTTAATATTCGTACTCAAACATTCTATCGCTGTATTTTCTGTAGTATTCATACTTTTCAGGGCTTATTAACCTCAAAAACCCGTCAATAAGACCAACATCATCTCTTTTTCTGAGCTGAATCGAATCGTTTCTCATTCTCTTAACGTTTCTTTTAGAACTAATTGAAGCAGGAAGTGCGACACCTGCTAACATTGTATTTGATGAAGCAAGTTTTAATCTTCTTATTCTATCCTGAGCTGAAGTGTACTCCCAAACTCTTCCTAGAAGTTCAAATTCAAGGTTTTTGAGCCTTTGAGCATCATCGAACTCGGGATATGATCTTGGAAAGTGTCTTTTTTCAAGCATTTCAATCATTCTTAAGTCTTTTTGGCTGAGCTCAACCGGAGCTTTAGTGGGAGTTGCATTTTGAATAGCTTCTTTAGTTATTGTTATTGTCTTAGCGGGTTCTGAACAATAACAGCTAAGGGGCAGAAAGATAAGATAAAAAACAATAGCAAAAAAAGTACAATATTCTATTTGTAATGTAATATTTCTTGATAATTTTTCCATAATCATCTAAGAATAGCTTATTTACAATTGAATTTAATTAGAGTTTACTTTAATGAATAGGGGTAGTATTAAGTTTTGTAAAAAAATAAAGAAAATTTGAACAAAAGCCTAAAGTTGGATGAAAAAATGCCGTTAAGCTTAATATCGGGCAGTAATAAGGATGACTGTAAAGTTATACGGTGTGATTATGAAAAGAATTATTTTAGCAATTATTGTACTTGTAAGTTTGATTTTGAATATTCAAACCACATTTGCTCTTGATTATTCAAGAATTTCAACTAATACAAAAATCGTTGCAGCGCTCAATTGTTTAAATACAATAAACAGAAGGGATGTAATTGCAATTCTATATGGTCACAATTCAACTAAAAAGCCAATCAGAGTAATGTTTAGAGATTTAGCGGTTTATGGATGTTCTGACTGTGAGGCGCTCACTGTTAAAACTAAGAATAATGGTCTTGTAATCTACATCAACTCAGAGCACAAAGGTGCAACTCCTGAATGCATTGCTTGTTTAATAGCACACGAATCCCAGCACCACACATTTACAAATTCAAGACAAGAAGAACTAAGAGCCTGGATTTCAGAAACACAAGCCTGGAATGAGTTTGTTAAAAGAAACAAAGCTTTGGCTAGTTTAAATGAGCCTTTAGCAAAACGTGAAAACTACATTGCAAAAATTAAAGCAAAGAACGGAGTTATGGGAGTTCAAAAGATAATTGCATCAAACCCGGTTTATGCTGGACTTAATTAAAGACTAAGATAATAATCTCTTAATAATATAGCATCCACTTCAATATTAGGACTTTCACAAACCAAAACTCCTTTAACATTAAACTTTTTTAGCGCCTTTAATAAATCTTTATAGTTAAAATCACTTTCATCAAGAATTAAATGTTTTTTTTCTCCCTTTATAGAATAATCAATCCCTGCTGCATGGCAATGAAAATTATTAAGAGCATTATCCCCTAAATTAGTCGCAATTTTATCCAATATTGAACAAAATTCGCTATAAGTATTAAAAGCACCGTTTTCACGTGCGTGAATATGGGAAAAATCAACACAAGGAAGAATAAAAGAGAAGTTTTTACAAAGCTCGATAATTTCATCTATTGTTCCCCATTGGCTTTTTTTGCCTGTTGTTTCAGGTCTTATCCAAATTTTTTCCTTGATTGATTGAGCAATTATCTCGTGTCTTTCAATCATTTTTTTAGTTACTGTTTTTGAATCTTCTCCAAGATAAAATCCAGCATGGTATGTTATTGAATAAGCACCTAAGTCAAGAGCTGCTTGATAAGTATCTAAAACTCTTTTAATACTTGCCTCTATTTTTTGCTCTTCTTTAGCATTAAGATTAATGTAATAGGGTCCATGGTGGGTGATAACTTTATCCCCTCGATTAAGAATAGCTTCTTTTGTTTTAGCGGAATATCGAACCCCATGGACAAACTCCACTTCAAGCCCGTCAAGATTAAGTTCTTCAAGCCTTTTAAAGGCATCTTCATATCCTTTAGAAGTTATTGGTACACCAGCTGTTAAAAAATTTAGTTTATCCATTTTTTTCTTTCTATATTAATATTTCACCTATTGAAGGGGTAAAAGTGTAGTAAAAATCATAAGGGGTAAAAATGCCCCAGGTTCCAACCTGAAATACTTCTAGAGATAGAAGGTTTGTTTTTGCGCTAACAACCAAAAAGTCTTTGGTAGCTTTAATAATTGACCCTGGGGTATAAGTTTTATTAGATTCAATAAAACTTGCTTTGATAATTTTCAAACTGACTCCTCTAAAGCTGCAAAAAGCATTGTAGAAAGGATTACAAGCTCTTATTAAACGCTCCAGTTCAAGTGCGTTTTTATTCCATCTTATTTTAAAGTTGCCGCTAACTCTTGGTGCATCGACGAAAGTGGTATTTTTATCCTGTGGAATTCTTTTAATTTCAATTCCCTGCTCAATTTTTGATAAAACTTCAACTAAAGCATCTGATAACATATAAGTTGTTCGATTAAACAGTGTCCCCATTGTTTCAAGGGGCGATAGTTCAAATGATTGTGAAAGAACTATATCTCCTGTGTCAAATTTTTCATCCATATAATGAAGCGTTATTCCTGAGGTCTGCTCCCCGTTATTGATAACATGAAAATAAGGAGCAGCGCCTCTATAATAAGGCAGCATTGAAGGGTGACAATTGATAAATCCAAGGCGCGTTGTTGATAGAAAGTTTTTAGATAAAAGTTTATTGTATGAACAAACTACACCGATATCAGCATCAAGCGCTTTAATTTCATCAATTGTTTTTTGTTCGTTAGGGGAGTTTTCAAAATCAACTAATTTTAGGTTTTTATTGTCAATAAATTCTTTGTAATAACTATAAGTTTCGTGGGTTTTATTGGGTGGAACAACGCAAACTATATTGAAATTTTTCTTAAGTAAATTATCCAGACAAACAAGCGCCATATCGGGTATTCCAACAAAAACAATTTTTAGTTTCTCTTTCATAAGCTAGTTTTTCCATAAATCTTTATTCAAAATTGCAAGAAAAGGAATAATTTCAAGTCTTCCAATAAGCATTAATAGAATAAGAATCCATTTGGTGCCGTTGTGGACAACATTAAAACTATCCATTGGTCCTAATGCCCCGAATGCCGGACCAATGTTGCCTATTGCAGTTGCTGAAGCACTCAGCGCTATTGTTGTATTATTCTCAATCAAAACAATTAAAAAAGCCCCAAGGGCAAATATCACAAGATAAAAAACAATAAAAGCAATCATTTGAGATACAATATCGTTATTAACTGTATTTCCTTCAAGTTTTATAGGATAAACCCCGCTTGGATGAATGATTTTATTAAGTTCTCTTTTTAAATACTTTCCAATAAAAATCCATCTTATAATTTTAATTCCGCCTGAGGTTGAAGTTGCGCAGCCTCCGATAAAATAGGCAAGGAATAGGATAACTTTACTTGTTGCATCCCAGTTTATGTAGTCGTCAATTGCAAAACCAGTTGAAGTTATTGTTGCAATAATTTGGAAAAAGGAAGTCAAAAAAGCTTTTTTAATTGGAAAGTGAGAGTTTATTAAAAGACTTAAACCCAAAAGAGTACTTATTGCTATAACTATTGTCAAGTAGACTCTAAATTCTTCGCTTTTAGTAATATGGGAAGGTTTTTTGTTTTTTAAACTCCGATAAATTAGAATATAGTTAATTCCTGCAATAAACATAAAAATAAGAACACAAATACTGATTTTTGCATTCTGAAAGTCATATATCCCATAAGGCATTGCTGAAAATCCGCCGGTTGCAATGGTTGATAGTGAAGTAAGAATTGAATCATACCAGCTTAAGTTAAGGATTCTTAGAATTACCATTTCAATAAGGGTTAAAGCAAGATAAATCCCCCATAGCCAGCTTGCAGTGAATCTTATCCTTGGAGTTGCTTTGTCTTGCGTTGGAGCGGGGATTTCAGCGTAAAACATTTGTCTTCCCGCAACAGAAATTTTAGGCAGGACTGCAATAAACAAAACTACAATTCCCATGCCTCCAAACCATTGGGTAAGAGAACGAAAAAAGAAGAGGGTCCTGGGGTACAAGCTGAAATCTTCAATTACAGTGCCGCCTGTAGTTGTAACGCCTGAAACAGCTTCAAAAATTGCATTTGTGGGGGAAAAATTATAGAATAGATAAGGGATTGAACAAATAAGAGCAAAAAACACCCAGGCAAAAAATACAAGTGCTAAAGATTCAGATTTTTTAATATTATCAATTTCTTTTTGGGGAACTTTTTTAAAAGAAAAAATAAATCCAATAGTTATTGCAGCGATTCCTGTTGTTATATAGGGAGTAACTTGATTGTACTCTTTTAAAAATAATGCTGCAATTATAGGGATTATAAACATCAATCCAATGTATTTAGAAATTAAACCGAGAATATTAAAAATTAAATTGTATCTCATTGTTTAAAATATTCCTTAATTGCTTCAATGTCTTGGGTTTTAGTGAAAATAAGCAGTGAATCAAGTGCTTTTATTTGGGTTTGTCCTTTAGGAATAATCACTTTAGAGCCTCTTTTAACAATTGCAATAACGCCTTGTTTTGGAAGTTTAATTTCAAATAGTTGTTTAGCTATAAAGTTCTTATTAAGCTCAATTTCTAATATTTCCCCCTGACCTCTTTCAACAGTTGCAATAACACCTGCTCTTGAATCAATAATTCTGTTTTTAATTTCATCCACACAAGCTTCTCTTTGAGAAATTGCAACATCAACTCCGACGCGCTCAAATAAACTTGCTGTAGCTCCTTGCGAAACCCTTGTTATAACTTTTTTTGCGCCTAATTGTTTTGACAGTAAAGAACACAGAAGATTTTTTTCATCGTTGTTTGTAATTGCAACAACAACATCGGTTTTGCCGATTTCTTCTTCTTCTAAAAGTTCAAGATTGGTGCCTGAGCCGTTTAGGATAAGGGCTTTTTTAAATTTTTGAGACAATAATTCGCAGCGATTGTAGTTGTTCTCAATTATTTTTATCCTCATTTGAGTCCGCTCAAGCTCATTTGCTAGTTCAAACCCAACAGAACCCCCTCCAATTATAACAATTTTTTTAACTTTTCCTTTGGATTCAAAAAGCTCGCTTGCAGCAATGTCAAGTCCAATTGGTGTTCCCATTAGAAATACTTTATCGTTGAGCAAAAACTCGCTATTGCCGCTAGGGATAAAAAGTTCGTCTTTTCTAACAATCCCGACAACTAAAACTTCTGAGTTGAAATAGCAATCCTTTAGTTTTTTATTGAGAAGTTCTGAATCCTCTTTAATTCGATACTCAAGAAGCCTTGCTCTTCCTTTGGCGAAGTTTTCAACATCTACAGCATCAGGAACTGTAATAATTTTAAAAATTTCCTGAACCAAAAGATTCGAAGGCCAGACAATTGAATCAATACACTGCGTATAGCTTGATTTGTACTCATCTTTAAGAGAATTCAAAGATTGCATTGATTCTTTTTTTGAAACAAAACAAATTGTCTGGCTGTCACTTACCTGTCGGACCATAAGACAAGCGATAATATTTGTTTCATCGTTATTTGAAAGCGCTATAAAAACATCTGCGTTAATAATATCAGCCTGTTTTAGAATTTCAATATTCATTGCATCAGCGCAAATTGTTGCAACATCAAGACTTGAAAAAGAATCAAGATTTTTTTGCTCAGGATCAATAAC
The DNA here is from genome assembly GCA_910577635.1 of uncultured Vampirovibrio sp. GTDB lineage: Bacteria > Cyanobacteriota > Vampirovibrionia > Gastranaerophilales > Gastranaerophilaceae > RUG14156. Next base: position 28,080 of record CAJTNR010000010.1, read on the forward strand.
AATGACATCGTGGTCTTCAAAAAACTCAGCAGCAATTGAAGAAGCCATCTCATTAGCACCATATATTACTATTTTCATAATTAAAACCTACCCGAAAGGTCCAAACGGAGTTTTATTTTTTTTGTTTTTCATTGTTTTTTTAAACCCGTTTAATCCTTTCATCATTTTTTTCATTGTTTCAAATTGGCTTATAAAAGTATTGAGCTCACTAATATCACAACCTGATCCAAGGGCAATTCTTTTTTTTCTTGAAGCATTGAGAATTGAAGGGTTGTTTCTTTCTTCTTCTGTCATGGACTGGATAAAAACTTCAATTTTTTTAAACTGCTTTTCTCCTTCATGGTTGATTTTGTCAGTATCGTCTTTTGAAATTCCTAAAGGAAGCATTGAAAGAATTCCTCCAAAAGACCCAAGAGCCTTAATTTGTTTTTGAATTTTTAGAAAATCGTTGAAGCTAAACTCGTTTTTTAGCATCTTTTTTTCCAGCTTTTTAGCTTCTTCGATGTCAATATTTTTTTGTGCGCGCTCAACTAATGATACAATATCACCCATTCCAAGGATTCGATTAGCCATTCTATCGGGGTGAAATTCTTCTAAGGGGGTAATATTTTCTCCTGTAGAGATTAGTTTTATTGGTTTTTTTGTTGATTCAACAATACTTAAAGCGCACCCGCCTTTTGTGTCTCCATCTAGTTTTGTAAGAATTACACCATTAATACCAAGCTGACAGTCAAAATTAAGGGCAATTTCAACAGCGCTTTGTCCAATCATAGAATCAACAACCAGAAGCTTTTCGTTAATATTGAAGCTATGGTCAATTAAAACTAATTCAGACATCATTTCAGTGTCTATTTCAAGTCTTCCTGCTGTATCAAATATTAAAACAGTGTTATTGTTTTGTTTTGCCCAATCAAGAGATTGCCGGGCAATTTTTACGACATCTTTTTCATTATCAATTGAAAAAAAGTCAAGTTTATTGTTTTTAGCCAAAGTTTCAAGCTGCAGGATTGCTGCGGGTCTATAAACATCCAGTGCTACTAAAAGAGGGGATTTGCCTTCTTTTTTAAGTTTCAGGGCAAGTTTAGCTGCGCTTGTAGTTTTACCTGAGCCTTGAAGACCCAGCATCATAATAATTGAAGGATTAGAGTCAAGTTTTAGGGGTGAGTTTTCCCTGCCTAAAAGTGAAGTGAGCTCATCATTGACAATTTTTATTAAAGTTTGAGTCGGATTTGTTGATTTAACAACATCAACCCCTATAACTTTATCTTTAATAGATGAAATAAAAGATTTAACAACATTAAGAGAAACATCAGCTCCTAATAGTGCTCTTCTTATTTCTCTTAGAGCTTCTTGGATATTATCGTCTGTTAAGGTAGAATTACCCCTTGTTTTATTGATTATTTCCTGTAGTTTTGAAGATAAATTATCGAACATATTTTTATTCTACTACAAAAAAAATATATTTGAATTCTAATGTTACAAATTCGATAATATTGTTATGAAAAAGTTAAATAAAGGTGCATTTTTAATTGAAAGTTCTCTTAAGTGCGGTTTTGCTTCAATCATGGATGACAAAATCGAAAAAAGAATTTCTTTAGATGAGATATTGAAAATTAATTCCCCTTCAACCTTTGTTTTTAGAGCTTCGGGCGATTCAATGGCTGATATAGGAATATTAGATAATGACTATGTTATAATTAAAAAAACACCGCAGGCAAGAATCGGGGATATTGTTCTTGCAATTGTAGATAATGAATTTACCTTGAAGGTGTTAAAAAAAGATAAAAAAGGGTTTTTTCTTGAACCCCAAAACAAAAACTATCCTTTAATAAGACCAATGGTATCTTTGGAAATTTTCGGGGTAGCTTTAGGTATAGCAAGGAAAATTATTTAGAAAAAAATGAAAAGAGTTATAGCTTTAGTTGATTGTAATAATTTTTTTGTATCCTGTGAAAGATTAAGAAACCCTAAGCTCAAAAATGAGCCGGTTTGCGTTCTATCGAATAATGATGGATGCGTTGTTTCAAGATCCAATGAAGCAAAGCGTCTTGGAGTGCAAATGGGTGCTCCTTACTTTATGATTAAACATCAATTTAAAAAAGTTGCTTTTTTATCTGGGGATTTGCCTTATTATTGCGAGATATCTAAAAGAATCATGGATAAACTCTATGATTTTACTCCTGATGTTGAAGTTTATTCAATAGATGAAGCTTTTTTGGATTTAACGGGTTTAAGAAAAACCAATAAGTGTTCCTACCATGAATTAATTGAAAGAATGGTTGAGCAAATTCAGGCTGAAATCGGGATTCCTGTCAGCATCGGGATGTCTTATTCCAAGGTTTTGGCAAAACTTGCCAATGACAAAGCAAAGAATTTACAGAAAAACAACCTGGATAAAAGAACTTATGCAATTGGCTACAGGCAAATTGAAAAAGAACTCAAAGAAACTTTGATTAGTGAAGTTTGGGGTGTTGGAAAAAACACAACTGCTTTTTTAAAAAAACACTTAATTCAAACTGCTTTTGACTTTGTTTCACAAGAGGATATCTGGATTAAAAGAACAATTGGAAAAACAGGATTAGACCTAAAACAGGAATTATTAGGTAATATTGTAAACCCTGTAGATACAAGTTTAACTAAACCTAAGTCAGTTTCAAGGAGCGAGAGTTTTAAGGATTTTCAAACCGATAAAAACTATATTCAAGAATGCTTAAACTCTCATATCCATAAGACCTGCAAAAAACTAAGAAAAGAAGAGCTATTAACAGGGTGTATTCTGGTTTTTTTAAGAACAAAGGATTTTGAAGTTCAAAGTTTAAAAATTAATCTTATAACACCGACTAATACTGAGTTTGAGTTGGTAAATGAATCCAAACAGATTCTAGATAAACTTTTTGTTCAAGGGGTGGTGTATCGCTCTGTCGGTTTTTGTGCAATGAAGCTTACTTCTTCAAATAATCAGCAGATTTCACTTTTTAACTGCGAAAAAACCTTAAAAAAACAAGAATTATCAAAGTCCTGGGATAAACTGGAGGAAAAATTTGGCAAAGGAATAATTAAGTTAGGACACTAAGAAAAAATCTTTTTAATTTCTAAAGGAAGTGTCTTATAGAGTTTTCCTTGGTTATTAATTGCAACAACCTTGACAATAGCTTCAACGCAGACTTTTTTTGTTATCGAATCAAGGATTGTTTGTTTAAAAGTAAGACAAAACCTTGAACAATCAACAACCTCGGTTTCAACTTCTATAATATCATCAAGTTTTGCTGATTGTTTGTACTTGATATTAAGTTCGCAAACAGGAAGAACAATATCCATTTTTTCAAGTTCGCTTAATTTATACCCTCTATCTTCGCACAACAATACCCTTCCCATTTCAAGCCATCTTAAGTAGCTCCCATGCCATACAACGCCATAGGAGTCGGTATCTGAATAAAAAACTTTTTGTCGGAAAATGTTTTTCATAAAAATTATTCTACCATAAAAAAATTTTTATAGTAGAATAAGTTTATGTATGAAGTAAAAGTTGAAACAAATTTTTCCTCAGCGCATCATTTGCTTAACTACAAAGGCAAATGCGAAAATCAGCATGGGCACAACTGGAAAGTTGAAGTTAGCGCAAGAGGAGAAAAACTGGATAAATCAAATATCCTAATAGATTTTAAGATACTAAAAAAGATTGTCAATGAAACAATGGAATACTTGGACCATAAAGATTTAAACGAGCTTGAAGAATTTAAAGATGAAAGCCCTAGTTCTGAGTTCATTGCAAAATTTATCTACTATAAGATAAAAGAAAGAATACAAGAAGTTTCAAGGGTTGATGTTTTTGAAACCCCGACATCTAAAGCGAGTTACTTCGAGGAATAATAATGCAGACAATACAAGCAGTAATTACAGGAGCTGTTCAAGGTTTGAGCGAATTTTTGCCGATTTCAAGCTCAGCTCATATTGTTTTTTCCAACAAACTCTACAGCCTTGTTACAAACTCTGGGGTTTTAGCTCATCAGGAAGAAATTTTTTTTGATATTCTTGTTCATCTTGCAACTTTAGCTGCTGTTGTTATTTACTTTTATAATGATTTAAAAACCATAATTAAAGGTTTTTTTATAGCACTCAGGGAAAAAAACTATAACAGTGAAAACTATCAGCTTATAACCTATATCCTGATAACTACAATTATTACAGGAATTATCGGATTGATTCTAAAAAAGCCTACAGAAAGTTTAATTGAGAGCCCTAAAATCATTTGCATTCTTCTTTTTATAACCGGGCTTGTTTTGTTCTTTAGTGAGAAAAAATACTCAGGAAACGAAAAAATTTCTCTTAAAAAAGCAGTTTTAATAGGAATTTCTCAAGGGTTAGCAATATTTCCCGGTTTTTCAAGAAGCGGTTTAACCCTTGCCTGCTCTCTTTTTCAGGGGTTAGATAGAGTGAGTGCTGCAAGGTTTTCTTTTTTAGCAAGTATTCCTGTTATTCTGCTTGCAAGTCTTGTTTATCCTTTAATGGAGCTGGATTTTACCCAGATTGCAAATTTTAACCTTAAAGCAATGTTTCTTGGGAGCTTAACTTCTTTTATTGTTGGATATCTATGTATTAAATATTTTATGCAGCTGATATCAAAAATTAGTCTTAAAGGGTTTTCCTACTACTGTTTTATTATTTCAATAGTTATGTTTCTACTATTTCAATTCTATTATCATATGTGATAACTAAATTATCTTTATTATCAAGTTTGGATAAATAATCGCAGGTTGTTTTGTCTTTGTCGAAGTCAAATTCTTCCTTATCGAATTTCACTGCAAGTTCTGGTGTTTCTCCATCAATTTGCGCCATAAAAGTATCATAAGCAGCGCTATAAGTAATGTCATCATCCGGGTTATTTATATTAATCGGGGTTTTTTGCCCTTGTTTATCAACTATATTAAACTCAAGTAAATTTCCTTTATCGTCAATTTTATATGTAAATCCGCTCCCCTGTATTAATCCCGGGTATCCTTCATAAGAGGTCATTGAAGCTTTGGCTGCGTTTTTAATCGCTTCAATCATTTGTTTTTGAGTAACTCTTGTTTTTATGAGATTATTTTTCATAGGGGCTGATTCTTGGATATCCCTTTGGGTTAGTTTTCCTGCTTTAGGAACTTTTCTAATATTAGCTGAGTTAATAAAAGAAACTTCGACCCCGAGTTCTTCTTTAATTGAATCAGCCATTAGGGCAGTCCAGGCGCTGGGTTCAATTCTTCTGTTTTTTGGCATTTTATCAATTTTAGCAATTGTTGCAACTAAAGGACTCTTGCCTAGTGTTTTTTCTTTAATTGCTTCAATTATAGGGCTTTTTTCCTGATTTGCACTTTTGTATAGGTTATTTTGAACTTTTGTAATGACACCTTTATTGTCAAATTCAACATTTAAAATGCCGTAGTATTTGCCGTTTTCACCGGCTTGGGTAATTATTACAGGCTCGCCTGATTTTGATTTAACTAAATTTTCATCCTTGACTGCACCTTCAACTACACTATGAGAATGACCTCCGATTACAATATCAACCCCATCTAAATTAGAAACAAGTTTTTTATCTGTTTCATATCCAGTGTGAGAAAGCAGAATAATTCTATTTATTCCTTGTTTTTTCAGCTTATCAATTTCATCCTGCAAGGCTTGTACTGTTTTATCAAAATCTAAAACATTAATGCCTTTACTTGCTTCTTTTTTTATACAAGAAGCAAAATCAATTGGCATTGCTCCAATAAAGCCATATTTTACACCATTTTTTTCTTTAACTATTGATTTTTTAACAAAACCATTCATTGGATTATCAGAATCAAACTCAACATTACTTGCAACAAAACTTAAGTTTTTTTTGGATGTAATATCAAAAAAGCCTTTTGCTCCTGCATCAATTTCGTGGTTTCCAATTGCTGAAACATCCACTTCCATTAAGTTTTTCATTAAATCTTCAATAAAAGCGTTTTTTTCAACAATTGCTCCTGAAAAGTTGTCACCTGCTGATAATACAAAGTTTTGATTGTCTTTATTCTGGTTCTTGAAGTTTTTAGCTCCATAAACAACACCTGCCATTGAGTCTGAGTTTCCGTGTGTATCATTGTAGTAGTAGATGCTTAAGGAGTTTTTATTTTTAATTGAATCAATGTAGCTATATATATTATTTGTCGGATAATTGAAAAAATGACTGTTTTTTTCTCCTTCAAACTCTTTGGTATCAGTAGTTTTAGAAAAAGAAGGAAAATAAGCATTAAATTTATTAAAACTAATATTAGCAATATTCATATCCTCAATAAAACAGCTGATAATAAAAAATTGCCATGGAAGATAAAAATAATTTATAAGGTTGATTTCAATAACCATTAATTATTCTATACTTAGAACATTAAATTAATAAGGATTCAATTTTACAAATGCCATTATCCAAAAAAGCTTTAGAAAAACAAACAACTCTTGAAGTTGTTAAAGCTCCTAAGACAAAACCTTATAATGATATTGACCTTAATAATTGGAAGGTGTATGAATCTATAAAAACAGGTACCTGGTGGGATTTTTCTTCAAGAGATAAGAAAAACGGGCATAGTTATGATTACCATGGTAATTATATCCCCCAAATTGCAACCCAGCTGTTGAATCGATACACTAAAAAAAACGATATTGTCCTTGATTTGTTTTTTGGTTCTGCAACAACTGGAATTGAAGCCAAAAATCTTGAAAGACGCTGCATTGGGGTTGAATTAAAACAAGATTTGATAGATTATACTAAAACAAAATTTACCCCTAAGGATTTAGTTGTTAATATCAATATTATTCAAGGGGATAGTACAAGTAGTGAAATTAAAGAAAAAATTAAAGCCCGTCTTGAAATAATGGGTCAAAAAAGCGCACAATTTTTACTGCTGCATCCTCCTTATGATGATATTATCAAGTTTTCCGATAAAAAAGAGGATTTGTCGAATTGCTCAACAACGAATGAGTTCTATGAAGCATTCAAAAAAGCCGCTCAAAACGGATATGACTTGCTTGAGCAGAATCGATTCGCTGCTTTAATTATAGGTGATAAATATCAAAACAGCAGATACATTTCTCTAGGATTTGAATGCCAGAGAAGAATGGAAGAAATTGGTTTTATTACAAAAGCAGTAATTGTAAAAAATATTCAAGGTAATGAAAAAGCAAAAGGAAAAACCGCAAATTTATGGCGCTACAGAGCACTTTCAGGCGGTTTTAATATATTTGAGCATGAATATATCATGATTTTTCAAAAAACCAAACTAAAAACTGTTAATAAAAAACTATTGAACAGTAGATAAAATATTATAGCCTTTATCAATTAAAGCGTTTTTAATTGCATAAAAGTGTTCAAAATCCCTGGTCTCCATTGAAATTTTTAAATAACAATCATTAATATCCGTCCCTTCGCCGCCCTGGTTGTGGCGGACACGAATTACATTAGCCCCTAAGTCAGCAATAATTGTGCTGACATCTTTTAATTGACCCGGTTTATCTAATAGTTCAATTGTAAGATTGGAAAGTCTTCCTGTTTTTAATAAAGCTCTGTTTATCACACGGGATAATATATTAACATCAATATTTCCGCCTGAAACAAGACAAACAATGTTTTTTCCTTCAAGTTTAATCTTGTTAAACATAACAGCAGCGACACTAAGAGCGCCTGAGCCTTCAGAGACCACTTTTTCTTTTTCCATTAGTGCAAGAACAGCACTTGCAATTTCGTCTTCTGAAACTGTTACAATTGTATCAACATATTTTTCGCAAAAACCGTAAGTAAGTTCTCCGGGCAGTTTTACTGCTGTTCCATCAGCAAAAGTATTGACATTTTTAAGCTCAATTCTCTTATGTTCTTCTATTGATTGAAACATTGAATTTGCTCTTTGCGCTTGAACTCCAACTACCTTGCAATCGGGTTTAATTTGTTTAATTGTGGCAGCGACTCCTGAAATCAACCCGCCTCCTCCAATTGGAACAACAATTGCATCAACTTCTTTTAATTGTTCATAAATTTCAAGGGCAATTGTTCCTTGACCTGCAATAACATCTATATCATCAAAAGGGTGAATAAATACTCCCCCTGTTTCTTTTTGGAATTCAACCGCTGCTTTATAAGCATCATCATAAACTCCGTCAATGAGCCTGATATCTGCTCCATAGCTTCTTGTTGCTTCAACTTTTGAAATTGGAGCAGTTGAAGGTATAAAAATAGTTGCATTAATATTATTTTTCTGGCTCGCAAGAGCTACTCCCTGCGCATGATTGCCTGCAGAACAGGCAATAACTCCTTTTTGTTTTTGACTATCTGTAAGTTTAGATATTTTATAATAAGCCCCTCTTAACTTAAAAGATCCTGTTAATTGTAAGTTTTCAGACTTTAAATAAACATTATTTTTATTGCTTAAAAATTTAGCCAAAACGAGATTTGTTTTTCTTGCAATTGTTGATAAAACCTCTTTTGCTTCTTTGACTTTATCCAGTTCTAACAATTTTTTTCCCTTTAATTTAATATTGTTCAACTATAATTATAAATCAAACTGTATTAGCTTATAAGATTAATGCAGTTTTTATTAAGAAATGTTAAATAAATTATAATATAGTAAAAAAATACTATAATAAAAAGGTTGTTAGGTAATAGAGAGAAAAATTAAATGAATTTGAGCAAAGTTAGTTTACTTCGCTCCTATCCTTCATCTACGCTTTCGTACAAAGGAGGATTAGGGAGTTCTACTCAAAACAAAAAAAACGCTAATTTTCCATTAGCTGCTGCAAAAAGCGCTTTGTTAACTGCTGCTATTATAGGGGGATTAATTTACAAAGGAAAGCTTTTTTTGGATAAAAAACTGCAATACCAAGCAGAAATTGCACTTAAAAAAGTCCCTAATATTGTTTCAGAGGCGCTAAGCGCAAAAAAAGCTGCAAAAAATAATCTCGATAGTGTAATCAATTTAATTAACAAAGCAAAAGGGGCGGACGAGCTTGTAGTTAAAGATAAACTTGTTAAATTTCAATATGAATTAAAAAAACCTGCTATAGTTGAGGAATATTGTGCTAAAACTGGGGAAATTTTAAGAAAGACTACAATTAATGATAAGTTTTTTGAAATTATAAATTACAAAAACGGAGTTAATTCTTATTTGATTAATAAAGATAGAACCATTAATAAAGTTAGCAAGAATATTGCAATTGATGAAAACGGCGCAAGTTTGATTAAACAAAGATTCAACTATAAACCGGAAGGGTTTTCTTTAGAAGTGGATTGTCTTGACAAAAAAGGACCCAGAGCAAAGTTTAGAAAACTTTATATATTCAATAAAGACAATGAACTTGTAGCTTTAACTCAAAAAGAAAAGGAATTTTTCAGTACCTTTAATTTTAGCAAAGGAAAGGTTCTAAGTGCCGAAATTGTTAACAATGATGGAATTATTAAAGATTTTGAGTTTGATAAGCAAAAAAGTCAACAAACTGTCAAAAAAGTTTCATAAAGAAATGTAAAAATTATAGCAATTAATTTTATTTACATGTTTTAATAAATTGCGTGTTACAAAAAAAGGATTAAATAATATGCAAGTTAGTTTCAAGGGCCAGGAACCTGCTAAAGTTACAGCTCCTGTTGATAATCAAAAACAAGGCTTCGTACAAAAAGCAAAGAAATTTGTACAGGAGCATAAAGCTCCTGTAGCGCTTGCTGCCACAAGCGCTGTCGGTTTGGCTGTAGTTGGCGGGTTGATTTATAGCGGAAAATTATTGCCTGAAATTAGACTGCAAAAAGATGCTAATAAATTTATTGAACAAGCTCCTAATGTTATAAAGGATTCAAAAGCAGTTTTTGAAGGCGCAGATAAGGCATTAAATGAAGCTGAAGCACTTCTGAGTGAGGCTGCAGCAAAATCTGGTGGAGAAAACTTAAATAAATTAAAATTTGATTTTTTAAGTGGTGCCGGTAATAAAATTGAAGTTGAATATAATGATGACAAATCGGTTATGAAGCTAAAAGAATTTGTTGATGAAACATTAAAAAGACAAGTTTTAAACAGTTGTCGTGATACTAGGGTTATAGAATACACGGAAAATAATATTGCTAATGTATTTGTGAAAGATAATTCTAGCACAAAGGCTTTTCTAAAAGTTGATTTAGATGAAGAAAAAGCAGAAAAACTTTTTGGAGGAGATGTAGATATCTTAAATACTGCAAAAAAATGGTTTGGAAAATATAATTCATCATATAACTTAAGATATATTCAAAACGACAAAAATAAAACTATGAGTATGTATTTTAATGATGAAAAATTAAAAGATGTTATAGTAGAAAAAGATAACATCGGACAAGCATTTGAATTTATTAATGAAGGTGATAAAGCTAAATTATGTTCGGTTGAGACCGGTGAGCTTGGCGAATTTGGACATATAAAAGATAATGACAATTTCAAGCGCTATGAAGTTAACGATAATGGCAAGCTAAAGAAAGTCAAATCTAATGATCAAGATGTTGAGCCCGATTTTACGGATGATTTTGATGAAGATTTACCAAATACTTAAAATTTTATTAATATTTTAACTTATTTATATTCTACAGCATTTTTTGCAGTTTCAATTGCTTCAAGAAGTTTTTGTTCAGGGATTTCATCATAAAAAAGCTCCATAATTATTGAGTCTTTTTCTATTGAATCATTATTTTTATAGTTTAGCTTAATTCCTGCCCCGAAGTTAATTTTATCCGATTTTTTATCCCTTCCTGCGCCCAATAGTTTAGCGCTTTTAGCAATTTTTAGAGCGTCAATATTTTTAATAATTCCTTTTTTTGTACTTTTTATTGCAGCTTTATTTTTCCCTATTGGAAAAAGAGAATAGTCCTCAATTACTCTTGAATCTCCTTTTTGGGCATCTATAATTTCTTTTAGTTTTTTTAGCGCCTCACCGTTTTCAATAACTTTATCAAAGAGCTCAGATGCTGCAAGCGAATCAGGAGCTTTTTTGCAGTTGATTATTGTTTTAACTGCAAGTTCTTTTGTGGTATCATATAAATCTTTTTCATAGTTGCCTTTTAAAAACTCAATTGCTTCAATTACCTCTAAGCTGTTTCCAATGCATTTACCAAGAGGAGTTTCCATCGAACTTATTGCAAAATCGATATTTTTATCTAAAAGTTTTGCGGTTTTAACCATCAAATCTCCAAGCTCTTGTGCTTCCTTTTTTGTTTTTAAAAATGCACCTGAACCATATTTAACATCCAGCACAATTGAAGTAGCCCCTGAGGCAATTTTTTTTGAAACCACAGAAGCACAAATTAAAGATTTGTTATCAACTGTAGCGGTGACATCTCTTAGCGCGTAAAACTTGGCATCTGCAGGGGTAAGATTAGGACTTTGGGAGGATATTGCAGCTTTAACTTTTTTAATTTGTTCTATAAACTCATCATTTGTAAGTTCCACTTTAAATCCAGGGATTGATTCAAGTTTATCGATTGTTCCTCCTGTAAATCCTAAGCCTCTGCCTGATAATTTAGCACTGTAAATATCTAAAGCAGCAAGAATCGGGATTAATACAAGCGTAACTTTGTCCCCAACCCCGCCTGTTGAGTGTTTATCTGCGATATGAGGGCTAATTGAGGAAAAATCGAGAGTTTCTCCTGAATCTATAAAGCTTTTAGTTAAATAGGCTGTTTCTATATCGCTCAATCCTTGAAAACACACTGCCATTAACCAGGCAGATACTTGATAATCATCAATTTTATTTTTTGTATAATTATCAACAATAAAACTAATTTCTTCTTGCGTGTGCTCTAAACCCTGTTTTTTCTTTTCAATTAAATCAACTATTCTCATTATTCCTCACTTATGATACGGCTCATTATTAAGAATTTTATAAGCCCTGTAAATTTGTTCTGCTAAAACAAGAACTGCTTCTTGATGCAAGAAAGTCATTTTCGATAAAGACAGTTTTAAGTTCGATTTCTTGCGCACTTGCTCGCTTAATCCATAAGCACCTCCTATTAAAAATAGAATTTCACTATAGAATCCGTCTTGTTCAATTTCTCTTAGTTTATAAGCAAATTTTTCGCTTGTAAACATTATACCTTCTATTTCAAGACTAATAATAAAAGCCTGTTTTTTATTTTGAAGATAATCATTAATAGATTCAACCTCAATAAGTTGAACTTTGTTGTATAGCCTTTTTTGATATTCTTTAAATCCAGCAAGGTAAAAACTTTCTTTTAGTTTTGCCTCAAGAACAATTTTTATATTCAAATTTATGCCTTATTTGTATTCTGCTCGCCAATTAAAAGATCATAATTAAGTTCGTTTTCATTATCAGCAATAATTGCAGCTACAACTGCATCTGAGGTAACATTGCAAATTGTTCTTAACATATCTGTAAATCTTTCAATTGCAAAAAGAAGTGAAAAACCAATTGCCAGCTGTTCAGGGGTTAAGCCTATTCCATTTAAAATTAGTGCAATTGTGATTAGTCCGCCTCCTGGGATTCCTGCTGCTGTAGAAGAAGCTATTAGCGCTAAAAATGCTATTTCACACACAAGTAAAGATGATAAGTCAATTCCATACATTTGTGCTAGGAATATAACTGAAATTGTTTGAATTATTGCGGTCCCATCCATATTTAAGGTTGCGCCGAGAGGAAGAACAAAAGAACAAATTTTGTTTGAAATCCCTCTTTTTTCACAACACGTAATAGTTAAAGGCAAGGTAGCAGAAGAAGAAGCAGTACCAAAGGCAACCATTATAGCTTCTGATATTGCCCCGTATAGTTTTCCTACAGGGACTTTTGAAAATATTTTCATAATTGAAGGATAAACTATGAAAAATTGTATTAAAAGTGCTGCTATAACTGCAAGAATATATCTGGATAAATTATGGAATACACCGACTCCAAAAGTTGAAACAGCAGTAGCAGTAAGGGCAAAAATCCCTGGTGCTGCTAAGTACATAATCCAATCCGTTACTTTCATGGTAGCTGCAAAAACACTTTCAAACATTGAAACCAGAGGTCTTGAAATTTCTCCTGTGCGGCTAAGTGCAATTGCAAAAATTAATACAAAAACAATTATAGGAATCATTTTTCCTTCAGATAGTGCTAAAAACGGGTTTTTAGGAACCAAATCAAGGAAAATTTGACCCAGGTTTTCCTTCTGGTATTGAAGGGCATCTGCAACATATCCTTGTATGTGCTGCACTATTTCAGGATTAACCAAGCTCTTAGCATTCAATCCCGGCTGCAGTGAAAGAGCTATAAAAGCTGCAACACTAACTGCTATAATTGTTATAATTCCATAATAAAGAAGCATTTTAGAGCCAAATTTAGCCAGCTGTTTTGAATCTCCAATATTTGAAATCCCTATTATAATTGCACTAACAATTAATGGGAGAACTACCATTTGAATTATATTAATAAAAGCTTGTCCTATAAAACTAAGGATATTGTACACCTGCGGGTATGAGTCTTTTGGAAATAAGAACCCTATAATTACACCAAGAATTAAACCGATAAAAATATGTCCGTTCCTTTTAATTCCTAATAAAAGAGCTATTATAACCTGCATATGAATACCCATTTGGCACTTTTCCTCTATAATACTATTTTTACCTATTCTACAACTTTTTTATTATTTTTGCAAAAAAATTCACACAAAGTATTGATTTTATTTAAGTGTGAATTGTTTAGTATTGTTTTTATGAAAAAAGAATTTTTAGGAATAATGTTTGATTGCTGTAATGTCTATTCAAGAATATATAAAAACAAAGAAGGAACTTATTACATTGGAAAATGCCCCCGCTGTTTAAGAGAAATTAGAATTAAAGTAGGAATCCAAGGGTGCAATCAAAGGTTTTTTAGGGCAAATTAAAAAAACACCCCCCTTAATATAAATAAGGGAGGAATGAATACAAAGGAATAATAAAACTTTATGAATTAAAAGTCTTGAAGACTGAATCAATTGTGTTTTTAATAACTTCCGATATTGAATCCATTTCGGTTGAAATTGCTTTTTGTTCAGTATCCAGCTGGTTTAGTTTCAATTCAAGACTTCTATCTTCTGCTTGAATTTTTTCTGTTTTTTGATTAATCCTCTTAACTTCTTTTTCATATAAATCTTTTTTATAATTATAATCATTCATAGCATCAGCATAAGCCATTTGGTCATCTGCGCTTCCGGTTTTAATTGAGTAGGTGTTGTTAACTAGATCTGGATCATCTTCGCAGGACAATACCTGAATAGTTGCTAGTCTTCCGCTTGATTCCTGGGTTAGGGCAGCTATTGCATTAACAGTTTGCTGTGTTTTTTGTTCACCCACATAGTTAAAGGTATAGGATCCATAGTAAATATTTTTATTATCAATATTTTCAAATGCTGTTGCGTTTAAATCAGCTTCTGAGGTAAAGTAAGCGGTTCCATTGTTTGTATACATATAAAAAGTCCCGTCTTTAAGCCCTTGTTCTTGCATAATTGTCAATAACCCGGGGTATTGTTCATAGTTTTCAGATATTTTTGTAATAGTTGATATATCAGGATCGTTTTTATCGTAAATGTAGTTTTGCATTCCTAACTGAAAACTAAGATAAGTGTATTCATTGTCTTCTTTTTGTGCTGTAATAACACTATCCTTAGCAGTATAAGGATAAGCTTTTGCTATTTCATCATCATAAGTCAAAACAACGTTATAATAGCCTGCATAGGGTCCGTCTGTAATTTTTGTAAAGTTTTCAATTTTATATTTTTCATAAGTCGAATCAAGCGTATAAGTAACTTTTTGATAATCATTGACACTAGGTGGAATGGGGACATCAAGATTGTTGTATTCATTATATAATCCCATTACTTCATTAGATAGAGCGGTCCTTGCCTGATTAATTTGCTGTCCTTGATATTCAACATTGCTTTTTCTCGCAGTTAATCCCAAAAAGCGAGCCTGACTTGCTGCTAAACCCATATTGTCAACCTTTCCTTTGTATTGATATTTAGATATTCGACAATATTATGCTTAAACTTTAGAGATATTAAATTTTTATTTACAATTGTTAACATTTACCTTATTCCGTATTATAATCAATATTGTTTTAATGTTATTAAGGAAAAAGTCAATTGGACAGCATTTTTTTAATAGACAATCATACCCATGGCTCCTTCGGGATTAACTTTAACAATGCTTCATATAGTGAAATCCGCTTTGTTTTAAGGGAACTGTACAAAAGAAATATTAAAGGAATTTGTCCTACTCTGGTAGGCGATTGTAGTAAAAAAATTCAACAACAGCTTTTAGTGTTTGATAAAATTAAAAAAGAACAGCTTGATAATATAAACAAAGAAGCACTTGTTCTTGGAGTCCACTTAGAAGGCAGTTTTTTGAATCCTAATAAAGCAGGAATTCAGGATAAAAGTGTTTTTTTAACTCCAACAGTTGATAATTACAAAAGTCTTACAGGACAATACAGCTCTATTGTAAAAATTGTTACAATAGCGCCGGAGCTTGATAATGGGTTGATTGATTATCTGCTTGAAAAAGGCATTAAACCACAAGCCGGTCATAGCGAGGGGTGTGAATTAAAAAATTGTCTTAGCACAACTCATCACTTTAATGCAATGAATCCCATTCATCATAGAAACCCTTCAATCGCGCTTAAGGGGTTAGTTAATGACAGCTATATTGAACTTATTGCTGATTTAATACACTGTTCAAGGGATATTTTGTCTTTGGTTTTGAAAATTAAACCAAAAAATAAGATAATGTTAATAAGCGATAGTTTGCCTTCAAGCAACTACAATCAGGATATTATTTTTTGTAATAAAAAAATAAATAAAGAAGGAAAAGACTCCAAAGGAACTCTGGCTGGGTCAAATCAAACTCTTGATACAATTTGCAAAAACTTAATTAAGGAGAATATCCTAACTAAGGAAGATATAATCCAAATGGGATTTAAAAATCAAATAGTTTATCTTAATCTTAATCAAAAAGAAATAGATATTCTAAATAAATAAAAAATATGATAAACTTATTGTTATAGTTAAAAGAAAGAAAGTAAAATGAGCAAAAAAATTGTATTATTAATAGTTTTTGTATTGACTGTAGGTATTTTTGGCGGTTTTTATAATAGCGCAATGAGTGAAAATGATGTCATTAAGACGACTTCATTAAATATAGTTGCTAATCCTAATAAATTTTTAAACAAAAAAGTAAAGTTTCAAGCAACTTTTGATAAATTTTCAACCCTTGGACTTGATTATAAAAAAGCACTAAGACCAAGCAGTAAATACATCGGCATATTAATTCAAAGAGACGATGTTGTCGATCATAATATTCCTTTGTCCGAGATGAAGCTGTTTTTGAAAAAAGAACTAGCAGAAAAACACATTGATCTTGACACAGGAGATAAAATTGAACTTAGCGCTGTGGTTTTTTCAACTGCACTTAATGACCCCTGGTTAGATGTTGAAGAACTTACAGTTATTAAAAAAGCAAAAAAAGAAGAAGCAAAGTAGAGTTTTTATATTGGGATTAAAATGAGCGAGAATAAAAAGTATTTAACAATTCACGGACACTTCTACCAGCCGCCCAGGGAAAACCCCTGGATTGAAGAAATTGAACTTCAACAAAGCGCTGATCCTAACCATGATTGGAACGAAAGAGTTTGCATAGAATGTTATGGACCCAATGGTTCATCAAGGCTTGTAGATGATAATAACTCAATTATTGAAATTTCCAATAACTATCAATATATGAGCTATAACTTCGGTCCAACGCTATTGAGCTGGATGGAAACCCACGATCCTATGTCTTATCAAAAAATCATCCAGGCTGATATTAATTCAAGAGAATTGTACGATGGTCACGGCTGTGCTATAGCCCAAGTTTATAACCATATTATAATGCCCCTTGCTAATCAAAACGATAAAATTACCCAGGTATTATGGGGGCTTAAGGATTTTGAAAAAAGATTCAAGAGAAATTCTCTTGGAATCTGGCTTGCTGAAACTGCAGTGGACGCTCAAACTCTTGAAGTTTTAATTGATTGCGGGGTTAAGTTTACAATTCTCTCCCCTCATCAGGCTAAGTGTATTAATAAAATTGGAGAACACAACTGGCAGGATGTTTCCTGGGGTACAATTGATCCTTCGCAGCCTTATAGATACTACGTTGAAGGGTCTGATAAACAAAAGTATATTGATTTGTTTTTCTATGATGGTTCAATTTCTAAGTCTGTTGCGTTTGATAATTTACTGCAGGATGGGAAAAAGTTTTCTTATCGATTAAACGACGGTTTTGTTGAATCAAGAAATAGGGCTCAATTGGTTCATATTGCAACGGATGGTGAAAGCTATGGTCATCACACAAAATTCGGCGATATGGCATTAGCTTATATTCTTAAAGTCGGAGCAAAGGAGCTTGGTTTTGAAATTACCAATTATTCCCAGTTTTTGGAAAAATATCCTCCTGAATATGAAGTTGATATTAAACCCGTGAGCGCCTGGAGCTGCGCACATGGTGTCGGCAGATGGATGGATGATTGCGGCTGTTCAACAGGAGCGCAGCCTCATTGGAATCAAAAGTGGAGAAAGCCTTTAAGACAGGCTCTTGATTACCTAAGAGACGAGTTAATAAAGCTTTGTTCAATTCAAGGAACAAAATACTATAAAGATTTCTGGGAGGCAAGAAACAACTATATCGATGTTATTTTAGATAGGTCAATTGACAATATTAATGAGTTTTTTAAGCAAAACGCAAAAAAACAACTCAATCAAACTGAAAAAGTTAAAGCGCTAAAACTAATGGAAATTCAGCGTTTTACACAATTAATGTATACAAGCTGCGGTTGGTTTTTTGCCGATTTATCAGGGATTGAAACTGTTCAAATAATGAAGTATGCAGCTCGTGCTATGCAATTAGCCCATGAGTTTACTAAGGCAAATTATGAAAAAACTTTCCTTTCAATTCTTCAAAAAGCTAAAAGCAATATTGCTGAATTTGGAAATGGAAAAGATATTTACAATCGCTTCGCAAAACCCTGTATAATTGATATTGATCAAATTACCTCACAGTTTGCAATTGAAACTTCAATTCTTGAAAACAAAAAAGACGATGACAAAATTTGCAAGCTTTATTGCTACAATATCAAAAAAAGCAACTATAAAAAATTCTCTAATTCAAATGGCGCTTTGTTTTTCGGTAAAATTGAAGTAAGTTCTAATATTACTTTAGAAAAAAAAGATATGTGCTATGTTGCGCTTCAAACGCACAATTCTGAGTTTTACTGCGTAAGCAAAGAATTTGAAAGCCTGGATGATTATAACTTAGAAAGAAAAGAGATTCTAAAAAGCTTTGATAAAGGAACACTGCTTGAAACCCTTCAAACAATCGGGCTTTACTATGGGTCTGATTTTTATTCCTTAAAGGATATCCCTCTTGATAGAAGAAAAACAGCTTTAGAGAATATTATTACATCAAAAATTGAAAAAACTTCAAAAACATATAAAGATATGTATGAAGAACTTTTAGGTCCTATTACCTATCTTGGTGATTTAGGTATGGATATCCCTGAAAGCTTTAGAGTCTGCGCTAAGTACACTCTTTTAGATGATCTTTATAATACCCTTGTTAATTTGGAAGAATTTGATGATAAGGAAAAAATCGAAAAGCTTGAAAAAATTAAAGAATTAACGAATAAATATAAAATTGATGTAAATTTTTCAAAAATTACACAATTTTTATCAACAAAACTTAAAGAACTCCTTAATTTAGTAAAACAAACTCCAAATTGCACAACAACACAGCATTTGCTTAATTTTTTCAATATCTTAGAAAAACTTGAAATAAAAGTGGAAATTTCTTCTTCTCAGAATATCTTCTACGATATGTTCTGTGCTAATTTTGAAGGTTTTGTTGAAACTTTAGCTCACCAAAAAGATAAAAGACAAATACTGCTTAATTTTCTTGAAATTGGAAGAAAGCTTAATATTAATGTAGAATTCTACAAAAACAAAGTCGATTCTTTAACAGGAAAGGTGTAGTTTTTTATAGACAAGTAAGATTAAATTTACATTTAAGTAGTCGATAGAAGAATTATTACATTAGTTTTATTCTTAATATATGGAACTTAATATCTTATTTGGCAAAAACTAAAAGAACTCTGAGAAAAAAGAGGTTGCACACAACAAGAATTTGCGGGAGTTATGCGAGCTGTGCCCAACAACAATAGGAATGATTGAAATAGGCAAAAGAGTGCCTTCTTTTGATAAGCTTAAATTATTTGCTGAAAAAACCAGGGGTTAATTATTTTATCCTATTTGATTTTTCATCAAATGAAAAACTAAAAGAGCTGCTTGTATATGAAATTGAAAGTTTGGATTCTCAAGTGATTAAAGCATTGATTTAATTTGAGAGGTCTATTAAACTCTCTGGTTTAAAAAAATAAGAACATATTAATATTTTCAGCTGTTTTTCAATTCTTCATTCATAAGTCTTAAAACTTTTAAGGCAAACAGCTGTTCTTTATCTGAAAGTCTTTCAATTTCATTAATTAAAAGACTTTTGATTGAGGTTTTATCATAATATTTAACATCTAACAGCTTGGTTGGTTCAATTTTTAAAATTTCTGAAATCTTTAAAAAAGTCGGCATTGAAGGATAACCCCTGCCGTTTTCCCATTTGCTTAAATTCGAAACTTCAATATTTAACTTATCGCAAAATTCTTCTTGGGTTAAATTAAGAGAAGCTCTGATATTTTTTAATTTCTGTCCGAAGGCTGATTGATGTTTCTTAATATCCATACTTAGAATAGTTAATTGAGGATCATATTTGGCGATAAGTTGTTTAATCAAGGAAGTTTTTGAGATTAAGATTATTTAAAATATAAACAACTATTTAAAAAGAGGCTTGAATAAAATAGCTTGTTTTAAAAAAGCTTCTAAGACTTGCGGTGGTAAATCTGCAAATATTTTATCTAGTTTTTGTCTTAATCTTATGTTTTTTGTCCGGAAGAAGTATTGCAATCAAAGAAATCAAAATATTCTATTCCAAGTTTATCAGCAAGGAGTTCAACTCTTGCAAAAGACGTCAATCATTCTGATTGATGTTAAATGCAGCTCGCATAATTCCGCCAAATCCTGCTGTGTCATATTTTTACTTTTTCGAATTTCTTTTAATTTTTTCCAAATAATACCGTCAGGCTCATATAATAAGAGTAACCCTATTATATAAATTTTGAAATAAAAAAAGAACTAATAGTAATAATTCAATTTGATGATAAGGAATATTCAAAATAAAGAAATTGAATTTCTTCAAGAAAAGATTCTTTTTGCTTTTAGTAGAATCACAAAATATCAAAATTGACCGAAAAATATTTAAAAATTCAATAATGACAATGATTTTAGAGGTATTTAATACCATAAAGTTGATGAGTTTTGAACTTGATTATTAGAAAATATAGCATAATTATATTAATATATTATTCAATTGTGCCTCTATTCCTATTTGTTCAGGTTCGCCTTTGAATAATTTTTGCAAAATTTTCAAACCTTCTTTGTGCTGCGCAATTCCATCAATATCATAAATACCTATTCCTTTTGCCTCAATTGGACCTATTATTTTAGCAATATGAATAGGAATTTCGCTTTCATAGATATATTCTAACGCTTCTTTTTTCTGATTATACAAAGAAACTTTTTGAACTGAATCAATAAGTGCTTCAGGTGGAGTAGTATAAGTTTGCGTTGCGGCCATCAGCCTGTTTTGACTCCGTATTTTTATTGAATTCAAATCAAGTTCTCTTGTTGGAATTTTTATGCATAATAAATTATCTTTTTTATGCTGTGTATAAGATATAAGTTTTCCAAGAAGAGAAGTATCTTTATCATAACACAGACTCCAGCTGCCATCTATTTTCCAGTATTTTAAAAAATTATTCATATCTACTGCATAAATCCCTTGAATGTCCCCATTGGTGCTGCATGGTTTTATTTTTCCATCTTGCATAATTGTTTTAAGGGCGCTTTCATTAGTAAAATGGTATAAAAATCTTGGAATTTTGTGTTTATTGGGCTTTTGAACAGCGGAAATATTTGTTGCAGCCATTTGTTCTAAAGAAGACAATAATTTTTTGCTGCCGCTTTCAATTGGTTTTACTACAATACTTCCAGGATCTTTGGAGTTGAAAACTAATTTTGCCCCAACATCTTTTATATCACCTAATGATTGGATTGCTTTTATGCTCATAAAAACTCCTTCATATAATTATATTAAAAACATGTTTAAGAAAAAATTGCTAAACTAAAAATTAAAATTGAAGATTTTATAAAAATGCTCGGTAGTTTTGATTTGCCCTTTAAGCATTTGTATAATAACGAAATATATCTATATTAACTCCAAAAACACTCTATTTTCAATATCAAGAAATCTGCTAACATAAACTTATAGGTTTTGTGAGGAAAAAATGGATATTAGAATAGAAAAGAAATATTTTAAGAAAAATTATAAAATTATGATAAACATATATAATACCATAGTATTATTGGGTGATTTTTGTAAATATCACCAAGAAATTGAAGAAATTGTAAATATTACCCCTGTAATTGAATATTTGAAAGATGAAAGTGATAAGTTATGTTATAATTTTACAAGTATTAAACTTAAATTTCATAATAAAGAAGAATAAATGGCATATATTTACCAAATTATCGGAAGAAATATTAAAAAATATAGAGAGTTAAATAAGTTAACTCTTGAAAAATTATCTGAAAAGATTAATATAAGTTATCAAAATTTAAGCAAAATAGAAAATGCTTCAAAGTTGTTGTGTTTAGAACCTGCTTGCTTGAAAAAGCAGCATAAAAAACTTACATAGCTTTCTTTTGTTTATCATAATTAAATGGTACAATTGCTGATAAATCCGTCTTGCGCTCAGCAGCAAGAAGTTCAAAATTATTTTGTAAACGCAAAAAATATCCTTTTGATAACCCAAAGTATTTAGTCAATCTTAAATCGGAATCAGCAGTAATTGACCTTTGACCTCTTATAATGGCATTAATGCGATTTGATGGTACCCCAATAGCTAATGCAAGTGCATTCTGCGATAAATTTAGCGGTTTTATAAACTCATTTTGCAAAATCTGTCCAATGTGAGGAATTTCTAAATACTGTTGCATAATATGGACTCCACATTTTTATATTTATATATATTATGTACTACATACAATATAAAATCAATCCTTCTAAGAAATAATTTTTCAAAACTTAATGATAATCTATAATTTCGACATCATAAGCATTATTATCCGACCAAACAAAACAGATGCGGAATTGATGATTAATACGAATTGAGTATTGCCCTGCCCTATCACCATGCAATTGCTCAAGAAAATTAGCAGGAGGTATGCGTAAATCTGTCAACAATTCTGCCGTATCAATCATATGCAACTTGATTAATGCACGATTTTGAATATCCGATGGCAATTTCTTTGAAAGCTTACCTTTAAAAATCTTTTCCGTTTCCTTGCATTTGAATGATTTAATCATATATTGATTATAACATAAACGGATATTTGATAATAATACTTCAAATCGGGCATCATAAATTTTTATTATTAATATAAATATTAACTAAATAAACGTCTAATAATTTTATATTTAGCTGCAAACAAAAAAAAGAGCCTTAATCTTTCTCAAATACAGACAAATAAAGGGCTTCAAGCTATTTTATTAAAAACGACATTTTGGTCAAAAATATGCTCAAATCCTGTAAGGCCCATTTAGAAAAGAACCTTTTCAGGTTCTTTTCTAAATGGTGGACTGTAAACGACGAAACTCGAACTTTTTATCGCTTATTAAAGAGTTTATAAAAGAACTACAAACTGAAGAAACAATGTCTTTATTAGAACAAATTGAAATACTTTTATCTTCTTGATTTGCATTTGTGTCACCCTGAACTTGTTTCAGGGTCTTACCAATTATGAGTTTTTACGTCCACTCTAAAGACAAATCTTTAAACTCGGGATTCATTTCTTTTATCAAGTTAATTTTCCAATCTCTATGCCAACGCTTTAATTGTTTTTCTCTATTAAGAGCAGACTCAACATTATTAGTAAGTTCATAATAAACCAATCTATCTACATTGTATTTTTTAGTAAAACCTTCAACAACTTTATTTTTATGCTCCCGGATACGTTTTTGCAAATCTCCAGTAACTCCAATATAAAAAGTTGTTTGGTTGTAATTAGTCAATATGTAAACGGCATATGTTTTACTCATAGATTTATTATATCATGCGACACTGGTAAGATGCTGAAACAAGTTCAGCATGACAGCTTGTTAGCATTTTGTATTATAGTGACAAATTTAAAAAGAAAGGAAGTAAAAATGAACAAAATTAGAAAAGATGTAGGCGTGAAGGTTGTATTTGATTACAAAGATTATTCTTATGAAGAAACAATATTACTCTATCAGCAATTTTTTGAAACATTAGCAGGAATTGCAAGAGTAAACTTGCCTAAAAACTTTGCAGAATGCATATATCCAAGAGAACATTCTGAGAAGAATAAGACCGTAGCGGACTCGAACTTTCTATAATTCAGATATAGTCTTGATTTTGGGGTTTTATCATAATATTATAAAATCGCTGAACGCCAATAGTCGAACGGAAAAAGGCAATAAAAAAGAGGATTTCAACAATCCTCTTTTTTATATGGGCCCGGAGAGACTCGAACTCTCACACCGAAGGCACTAGATCCTAAATCTAGCGCGTCTACCAATTTCGCCACAGGCCCAACTTGGTTGTATTCAATTTTCAATCTTGGGCAATGGCGAAATTGGTCTCAATTTTTATTAATATTTTTTCAAAATATTAACGGCGCCACGCACCCAACTTGGTTGTATTCAATTTTCAATAAAAATATAATACTATAGATAAAATTCTTGGTCAATATCTAAATTGATATTTTTTCTAACTTTTCTAAGACCTCTTCAACTAAAGGGTAGTTTGTGCACTCATTTGTATGTCTAGGACATTTTTTCCTATGGCAGGGCTGGCAGGGAAGCTTCCCCTGGAGTGCGATATGTTCTTGTCCAATGGGGCAATAGCGGTCTTTTGGAGTGCAGGTGAAAATTGATATTATCTTTGGTTTATCTGATAACCACCCTAAGTGCGTACTTCCTGAATCAAGGGATAAGAGAATATCTGAGTGTTTAAAAACCTCCAATAGCTCTAAAAGATTGGTTTTACCGGTAAGGTTCAAAAATTTGTTTTCTGTAATATATGAAATTAAGTTATTGTCCTTTTTTGTTCCTACAAAAACAATATTATACTTGTTTTTATCGATTCTTGAAACTAATTCCCTCCAATAATCCCTATTCCAATGCTTATTATTCCAGGTTGTAGCAGGGGCTATTGTTAGAGTGGGTTTAGTTTTATCAATCGAACTTAATAGCTTTTCAACTTTTTTTTGGGTTTCAATTGGAACGACAGGAAGGGTTTTAATTGCAGCCGTTGTATTTAAACCCAGGTATTTTGCATATTTAAAGTAATTATCAACAGCATGGGTTGTATAATCATTAAACAAGGGTTCAATTACCTCGTTTCCTGCAAAAATTGCTCCTTCTCTAGCGCTTTTTGAAACAATTCTTCTTTTAGCTTTGCAAAAAAAAGTCCAGATAAAACTTTTGAGAATTAATTGTGTATCAAGAGCAATATCGTAGTTTTGCGCTCTTATTTCTTTTATAATTTTTAAATATTCAAAAAAATTTTCAATTTTATTCTTGTTTTTTTTCCATTTTTCAATAGGTGCTAGAATAACCCTATCAATGCAAGGGTTATTGTTAATAATATCGAATCCTTTTTCTGAAACCAGCCAGTGAACGCTGGCTCCGTTTTTTTTGAGCAAATTAGCCAAAGGGATGTTAAAAACAACATCCCCAAGCGCACTCAATCTAATTAGAAGTATTTTTTTATTATCTAATATCATTTATTTATTTGTCTCATTGTAGGGAAGGCAATTACATCTCTTATTGAAGGAGAATTGGTTAATAACATTACCAATCTATCGATTCCAAGACCCATACCGCCGGTGGGGGGCATTGCATATTCAAGAGCTGTTATAAAGTCTTCATCTATTTCCATTGCTTCTTCGTTTCCCTGAGCTTTAGCTGCTGCCTGGGCTTCGAATCTATGGCGCTGGTCAATCGGGTCTGATAATTCAGAAAATGCATTTGCTATTTCCCAGCCATTAACCCTTGTTTCGAATCGTTCAACCAATCTTTCGTTGTCTCTATGGACTTTAGCTAAAGGTGAAATTTCTCTTGGGTAATCAATAATATGGCAGGGCTGAATCAACCCGGGCTCGATTTTTTCTTCAAAAACCGCTTCAACGACTTCTCCCCAATTGAGGGATTCATCAACATATACATTAATGCTCTTAGCAAGTTCTCTAGCTTCTTTTGCACTATAAACCTGCAGGAAATCAACCCCTGTTGCTTCTTTGATTGACCCTAGCATTGTTTTTCTATCCCAAGGGGGAGTAAGGTCAATTTCATTGTCGCCATATTTAATTTTTGTTGTTCCAAGTACTTCTTGCGCAACAAAAGCTACAAGGTTTTCAGTTAATGTCATCATATCATTATAATCAGCATAAGCTTGATAAAGTTCAATCATAGTAAACTCAGGGTTATGACGGGTGTCAATTCCTTCGTTTCTAAAACATTTGCCAATTTCATAAACGCGCTCTGAAACACCCCCTACAATCAGCCTTTTTAAGTAAAGTTCAAGAGCAATTCTTAGTGTTAAATCCATTTCAAGAGTGTTGTGGTGAGTTCTAAAGGGTCTTGCGTTTGCACCGGATGCCATTGTTTGAAGAGTCGGAGTTTCGACTTCCATGAATCCGTCTTTAGCTAAAAATTCTCTAATTTTTTGAATTATAAGACTTCTTTTTTTAAAAGTCTCTCTTACCTCGGGATTTACAATCATATCAAGGTATCTTTGCCTATATCTTATTTCAACATCTGATAATCCGTGGAATTTTTCAGGCAAAGGCAATAATGCTTTGGATAAAAGTTTTAAATCCGTTGTTTTGATTGACAGCTCCCCTCTTGGAGTTCTTCTTATTGTTCCTGTAAAACCTACAATATCTCCAACATCCAGTAGTTTTAAGAGTTTCATTTTATTATCATCCAGGTTTTGTTTATGGGAAAAAATTTGGATTTTTCCTGTTGAATCCATTAAATCGATAAACATTCCTGTATTTCTAATTGCCATTATGCGCCCTGCTACTGAATAAACATCCTGTGTTTCAACATTGGATTCTAAATCTTTGTATTTATCCTGAAGAGTTTGTGCGTTTGCTGTTTTATCAAATGTATAAGGATAAGGATTAATCCCTAAATCAATTAAATCTGTAAGTTTTTGTATTCTTCCTTCTCGAATACTTTGACTTGAACTATTGGAAGTTGTTTCCATTTGTTTCTCCTTAAAAATTTATAATGTATAATTCGGAATTGTAAATTTTCTTAAATCTTCATCTTTTTTTGAATAATCTTCATATATTCTAAAAGAATTTTCTTTAGCCTTTAAAACAAAACTTTCATCAATGTATTTTTTGTATGTTTCATTGAGCTCACCTTCGTAATTACCTAGTGTATTAGCGTAGTTAATGCACTGTTTTTTATCTAAGCCTCCTGCATATGCTTTTGTTTTGGCGTCAGTTCCTGAGGGTCTTATTTCTACAAATTTGTCTGTAAAATCTAGATAAGTTCCATCTCCTACAAAAGTAATATCAATAAGATTGGAAAAATCAAGATTAGAGAAGGTTTTAGATAAAATTTCTTTAATATTATCCAAATTAACTTTGTTTTCAAGTTTTGCAAGAGCTAAAGCAAGGTAGAAAATATCGTTTTTGGTTCTTTTTGTTTCACCCTCAATTTTTTGCAGTTTTAGTTTGTCAATATCAGCTTCAGATTCATTGTAATAAGCAATATCGACTCTTGTATCAAATTTTGATATAATCGAGTTTTCTCTGTAAATTTTCTCCAATTGTTCAACTAAAGTTATATCAATTGAGCAAATAAGTGCTGCTGCAAGGATAATTGCTTCTGTTGCCGATTTTTCTCTCATAGCTAAAGCTATTCTTCCAGAATTAGATTTAATCGGCTCAATAGCTCCAATTATCATCCCTCCTGACTCTTCACCGCCAAAAATCATCCTTGGATTCTGACCCAGCTCAACTTTTCGATTGAAAACATCATAAACAGTAATATTTCCAACTTTATTTTCAAACTGTGCTTCTATTTTTTTAGTTACAGAAGCAATCTCTTTAAACCCCACAGGAGTATTTATTACTTTAATTCCTTTGTTTTTTGCCCATTCATCCCAGGACTTTGAACTTGCGGTTGTTTTAACCATAAAGTAGGTTGTTTTAGAATCTTTTTCTAATGAATTATACCAATAGTCCATAATCATTAAGAAAGATTGATTTGCGCTAAAAACACACAAAATTCTATCTTTATCTAATTCGACAAAATCAACACCTGTATTAATTACTTGTTGTTTTTTATTGGAATCAATAACCTGTACAATATTCAATCTGTCATGGTCCGGGTCAGTTATTAAAACAACTGTTCCTATCGGGTAATTTTTCAGTTTTTCTTTGTAGTTAAGAGATTCAACAACAGGGAAATACTCTTTTCCTTCTTTGTTTTTAGCTAATACCGTAACATCCAGCGACCAATCATAAAAAACCCCGTTTTTAATATCTTTTCCGATTGAATGAAAGAAAGGGTCTTCTTCTTTATTAAACCAGTCAAAGGTATTGTCAATTCCAAGTTTTTTTAGTATTTTTGATAAAGTATTATAAGCGCAGCCCCCGACTGAATCAATAACAATTTTGTTTTTGGAGTTTTTAATTGTTTCAATATTTTTTTTGTTTGCCACTGCTGATTCTAAGTATTGACAGTATAAATCAACCCCGTTGTTTAGTTTATCCATTGCGTTTTCGTCAATTTTTGAATCAGTCGATGAAGAAAACTTAATTTCATAAAAACCTTCTTTTTCGACTTCGTTTAGAATTTGTTCAATTTTATTTACAAATTCAATACTTTCATCGGGCAAAAACTGAGAACCTTGATTATTCAAGTCTTTTGTTGCGTTTTTGACTGAAATCCCATGGGAGCTTGTAATGTATTCTGCTCCGACTAAATCCAGTTTAAAAGCTAAGAAAGAAGCGAGCCAAATAGGAATTGTTTGTCTGTTTTTCGGCGTTAGTGTTCTAAGTCCTTGTGCTGCTTGGATTCTTGCTATAATATCAAGATAAATTTTGGAGTTATATCGAACTTCGCATCCAACCAGCTTAACAAGTTTTTGATTAGGATACTTTTCTTTTAGAACAAGAGCTTTAGCAAGAGTTGCTAAAGTAATTCCTATTGTGTTGATTGGAAATCTTGTATCAAAAGGATAGAGGATATTCTGTGGTCCTCTGATTCCTGCTGTTGAAACCAAAGCTTCTTTTTTGTATCCTTCAAACCAATTTTTAAGGTTGAGCTTTTTAGTCAATTCTTTGGTTAGTTTAAAAGTGAATTCGTTTTTGTTTTCATAATTAAAGATTCTGTCTTTTTTTGTTGAATCCGGAGTGTTTTTGTCAACACTATCTTTTAACATTTTTTCTAAATTAGTTTCCATAAATCCTATTCTCTTATATCCGTATGTTTTAATTCTATCATAAAGATATTATTTATCTAATTTTTTATCATCATTTAACTGTTTGCTGTCTTTTCCGGTCAGGGTTTTTTTGCCTGTGATTTTCATAAAGAATCTTGACCATGTACCCAAGGGTCCTTTTCTGTTAATTTGTTTTTCCTCATAATTAAGAATCGCTTGTTTAGATTTCATTTTTCCAACAGGCTGGCAAATTGATTTTCTAACCAAAAACTCATTTGTAGTTTCAGTGGCAGCAGCAATCATGCTGGCTTCTATAAGGCTATTGTTTAGAGGGGTTTTAAATATTGAGTTAAACAAGTTCATTAAAGTGCCGTTAATTACAAAATTGGATAGTTTATGGGCTATTCTTCCGTTTCTTTCTTCTTTTGCCTTGACAACGTCTTTTCCGCCGGATTCAATAAGAACTTTATTTGTGTAGTCATTAACAAAAAAGTAAGTTGAAATTGCCGTAACCATTGTTCTTGACAAATTAGCTAATTCTCCTGTTTCCGCTCCTAATTCAAATGCTCTAGTTTTTTTCTTTATTTGTTCAACAATTTTTTTATTGCAATCTTTTGAATCCTTGTATTTTTCAAATATTTTCTTTAGCGCAATTATCTCTTTTTTATATGTTTTGTATAAAGCCGGATTAGATGGACCTGTTTTTCTTGCAATTTTTTTGAAAGCATTTTGTGAATTTTTAAAGAAAACCCCGTCAATAATAGAGGTTAGTAAACTTGCAGGCATAGATACAATTTGATACATTGTTTTAGTTAGTTTAGTAATTCCTTCATAAACGCTTGCTATAAGGAACCTTTCAGCTTTATATGAAACTTTGCCTGCGCCATTAGAGAGAAGTTTTTGCGTGTGATCAATATAAGTATTCAATAACTGCTCAATTTGATCTCCTTCTTTGGTTTGTTTTAATGCTTGAAGTTTTTGCAATACTTCTTGAGGATATATTATTTTTTCTTTAGTGGTTGTTTTTTCTTTTATTTTTTCAAAAAAGCTGAACTTAGAAGCTGCGTCTTTTTGCCTTGTATCTATTGAGTTTATTGCATTTTGAATATTATCATCCAGTTTATCTGTTTTGTTTTGGATAAAATCCAGAATTTTAGACTTGTTTTCATTGAATAATTTTCTTTTTGCAATCTTTGCGCTAAACTCACCCTTAATTCCTTTTGAAATTAGAGCAGCAAAACTTGCTATAGTAAAAACTAAACCAATTTTTTTCAAGAATGATTTAGTTTGTTTTTTGTCTTTTTGTTTGTCTGGTTCGAAAGATTGGTTTTCGAATTTTTTGAATAATTTTTCTTCTTTTTCTTTTCTTGCTGTTTTTGTATCTTCGATAATAATATTTTTTATAGGATCATTTTTTAAATATACATCAAGAACACTGCCGCTTTTTTTGTATGCAATTTGCGCTGCTTCTTCACTTGTTAAAGGATGCAGGGGGGTTTTGCTTAAAAGCCTTGAACCGACTTCTGATATCAGTGCACTAAGAGCAATTACAAGTGCGTTTGCCATGACGCTTTTTTTAGTGTATTTTTCAAGTGCACTCATTGTAAGATAAGTAAGACTTGCACTTATTGTCATTCTTGTCATTTCTTGCTTGAATCTTGCTTTTTGGGCTTTTTTAGCTTCGTCTTTGTTGTCTTTTTGAAGCATTGAAATATTGTAAAAATCATGTGCTGAATAGAATGCGCTAACAGTAGCTGTACAAGCGCGATTCAATGTTCTTTCGTGTCTGGATTCATAGTTTTTAACCGTTTTTGAAATCCCAGCTGCAGCATCTCTGCTAAAGCGATTCAAGCATGATTCAAGATCATCTCCTATAGGGAAATATTCCTCAAGAACATTCCTTACAAGTATTCCATTTTTTTCTTTGTTTCTTGAAATATTCCTTTGTTTGAATGCATCTGATTCTGTAATATTTTTGATTTTATCCCTAAGAGATGTTTTTTCTAACGATAAACAGGTATAATCAAAAATATCCATTGGTAATTTTACAAATGGATATTTTATAGCTTCAAATAAATCTTTAACAACACTTTGTTTTTGAAAATGTATTTTTGAATCACTTAAAGCAAAAGTTGAGTTTTGGCAGGCTTTGGTAAAAAAAGAATCTTTTCCAAGAATTTTATCAATTTTTTGATTTATTTTTGAAATATCTGCATAATCAATGACCTCTCCTTTGAAACTAATATTTTGAGGTGAAGCATTGGACTTTAAGGACGCATCTTTATCAGGTAAAAAACCATTATTTTCACATAAAATATTACTATTTTTTAGTCTCAAACTCATATTTATCCGCTAAATACAGAATGTATTTATTATATAGTCATACAAATACTACAAAACTCAAAAAAAAATTTCTTTGCGGTTTTTATTAAGTTTTTTATATTTTTGTTAATAATTTGTATTATATTAAAAAATAATTTATCTTTTTATTATGGACAAACAAAGCAAAATTTTAATAGTAGATGACGAACAAATGGTAACTAAAACCTTGGATATGTTATTAGGGTTAGAGGGTTTTAGCTATGTAACCACATACAATAACCCTATAGATGCTCTTGAATGGCTCAAAGACAACGAGGTTGACTTAATAATCAGCGATTTTTACATGCCCCAATTGAATGGTATTGATTTTTTCACAAAAGCAATAAAACTCCAAAAGGACGTTTCAACAATTCTTCTAACAGGATATGCCGATAAAGAAAATGCAATCAGGGCAATTAATGAAATCGGAATTTTTAAATATATTGAAAAACCCTGGGATAATGATAACTTAATAATTAATATTAAAAATGCGCTGACCCAGACAAGACTCAAAAAAGAGCTTAAGGAAAAAATTGAACAGCTGCAAATTGCAAATGAAAAACTTGAGAATTATTCAAAAAACCTGGAAGAAACAGTGCGTTTAAGAACGCTGGAGTTGTCTAAAGCAAATTCTAAACTTAATGCAATAATTACCAATTGCGCTGATGGAATAATTCTATTTGACAACAATTTGCGAATAATTGACACAAATCAGGCTAGTGTCAGCCTGTTTGGTCAAAACAAAAAACAGCTTGTTTCTAAGAATTTTTTTGAACTTGTAGTTAGTGAAAAAAGGCAGTTTTTAAAATCAGATTTGAATTCTAAAAAAAGCCTTTTTTTGAGAAATTATTATTTAATTAACTATGAAAAAGATGCTAAAATTCCTGTTGAAATTAGTATTGCTCCTGTAGTTGATGAAGATAAAAATTTTTATGTTGCAGTTATAAGAGATGTTACTTATCAGAAAGAAACCGAAAGATTAAGAGATGATTTTATTGCTACTTTGACCCATGACTTAAGAACCCCTTTGTTAGCTACTATTTCAGGACTTGATTTTGTTTTGGATAAATCCTTAGGGGATGTAAATGAAAAGCAGCAAAACCTGTTTTGCGCGATGAAGAAAAGTTCAGAAGATATGCTTGGTTTGGTTAATGCGCTTCTTGAAGTTTACAGGTATGATTCGGGAAAAATTTATCTGTGCAAAACTAACTTCGATATTAAAAAACTTGCTCTTGAATGCATTGATGAGCTAAAACCTTTGTCGCAAAAGGCTAATATTGAACTTAAGTTAGAAACAGAAGAAGGCGAGCTTTTTATTAATGCTGATAAAAATGAAATTAGAAGAGTTTTGATTAATCTTATCGGTAATGCAATTAAGCATTCTCAAAAAAGCGACAGGGTGGATATAAAGATTAATAAAAAAGAAAAGGATTTAATTGTCGATATAATTGATTATGGAATCGGATTATCTAAAGAAGACTGTGAAAAACTCTTCAATCGTTTTTCACAGGGTACTAATCAAAAACGCTCAAGTTCGACTGGTTTAGGATTGTACTTATCAAGGCAAATAATTGAAGCTCACAATGGGCGAATACATGTCGATTCAGCTTTGAATAAAGGGGCAAAATTCAGCTTTGAGCTAAAAAATTCAATTAATGATTGTAAGGTAATACTATGACAAATAAAGAAATAAGTGTTTTATTGGTTGAAGATCACGAGTTTACCCGTATGGGGCTTGCTATGAAAATTGAGAATACAAAAGGATTAAAGCTTTTATCTCAGGCAATTGATGGGCAAGAAGGTGTTCAATTAGCGCAAAAGCTTAATCCAGATGTAGTTTTAATGGACATTGGCCTGCCTAAAATGGATGGAATAAGCGCTACTAAAAAAATTAAAGAAGAATTAAAGCTTGATTGTTCTGTTTTAATGTTTACTTCAAGAGACAATAAAGAGGATATTTTTGCTGCATTTAAAGCAGGCGCTGACGGATATATCATGAAAGGATCAAACTCGCAGAATCTTATCAATGCAATTGAATCTGTTTCAACAAAAGCTGCCTGGATTGATTCTCAAATCGCAAGGGTTGTTTTATCAAGCATTCAAGAAGATAGACCACGCAATGACAATCGGGAAAATGCAGCTAAAAAATATGGCTTAACAAAAAAGGAGCTAGAGGTTTTAGGATTAATTGTGGATGGTTTATCTAATCAGGAAATCTCCCAGCGGCTTGTAGTTTCAATTTCAACTACAAAAGCCCATGTTCATAATATTCTGCAAAAATTATACTTAACAGATAGAACAAAAGCTGCTGTTATAGCATTAAAAGAAGGCTTGGTTTAGGGGTGATATGGAAAAGCGTATAAAAGCTGCAAAAATTTTTTTTGTGCTTTTGTTACTGCTAGTTTCCCCTGTGTGGTCTTTTGAGTTTTTTGGTTCTTTTTTTGAAAAAAATAAAAAAGAAACAATGAGTGCGCCCAAGATGCCCCAAACTAAACAAGAATGGCTTGAGGAAGCTAAAAGTATTCCTCTTAAAGATAGGGTTATTGAACCAATAAAAGAGCCTGAATCAGATAAGAAGAATTACTATCCTAAAACTAACTATGTTTTTGAAAAATACAACTATCCTCAGGGAAAAAGAGAGTTTAATATTGAGAATATAAAAAAATATCTTATTTCAAACCCTATTATTATAGCTGATATTAACTGCAGGTTTATTGCTTATTCTAAGTATTATTATTCTCCTTATAACAATCAAATATCCTCTCGGTTTTTTGTTGAAAAATTAGATACAACAAAGAATAAAACAAGAAGAATCCTTGCTTATAACCATGATCAAAAAACAAGAAAACCTGTTTTGGAAGCAGGTGTTAAGGAACAATACCCTAATTTATTCAATGGTTTAACTCTTGTTGATTGGAGCAATGACAGCAAAAAAGTTTTAATTAAAGAAAAAGTAGGTTCAACCCAAGGAGGAATCTATAAAACTAACCTTTATGTTTATTTTCTTGAATCTGATTATGTAATTAAGCTTAATAAACTTGATAATACTATAAAAAACTATTTTTTAGATGATAGTAACATTGATTTTGATAATTACCGCTATTTTATAGAACCGCTTGGTTTTAGCGCTGACAATGATGATGTTATAGTTGTTCTTTGTTATTGTTATAACAAAGAAGGTAAAAAAGTCTTTTTTGGAGCCTGGGGATTTAATTGTATGACAAGAGAAGTTTTTTTGTATTCAAGAACAAATCCTTCAATCCCTATTAGTTTAAACGGGCTAATTCTAAAGCGGGTTCTTGAATAAATTATTCTGTCATAGAATCTAGCTATGAAGTTTACAAAGATAATATTTTTAATTTTTTTTATAATTATTCTATGCGCTTGCAATAAAGAGATTCCAGTTAGTTATAAAAACTATAAGACTTATAATACTCAAAAAGTAGAGAGTATTGACTACAAAACTTTTCATGGGTTTATTAAATCCCAGATGATTTCAAAGTTAAGTTTTCAAACAGAAGGAAAAATTATCTTTCTTCCTTATACCAAAGGAGATTTTGTTAAAAAAGGACAGGTTTTAGCTCGATTGGATGGGATTTTGTACAAGATTAAAAGAAACGAGGAGCAACAAGCCTTACAAAACGCTACAATCCAGTACAACAAGGCAAAAAGCTACTATAGAAGAATGGATATTCTCCACAAAGAAGGTGCAATTTCAGACAACGACTGGGAAGAAGCTTATTTTGATTTAAAATCTAATGCGCAAGTCATGGATATTCAAAAAGAAAAAATAAGATATTTAGATAAAGAAATCAGCTATAATTTTATAACCGCGCCATTTGATGGGTTTGTATCTGATAAACTCAGCGAAGTGGGATCTTATGCTCAAATCGGGCAGCCTGTTTTAACAATCTGTGCGGGCAATAAAACTCAAATTGAAACCATGGTTGATTCAAGCGTTATTAATAGGCTGAATTTGAATGATAATGTTGTAGTTAAAAGGAATGATGAAACTTATAAGGGAAAAATCGCGCATATTTCAAAAAGCAGCTTACAAGAAGGCGGGTACTTAGTAAAAATCTACCTTGAAACCCTTGTGGATTCACTAAAAGATGGAATGAGCGTTGAAGTTGAAATTCCTTTTCTTAATTCTAATGTTGTCTATATCCCTCTTGATGCTTTTTTTGAGCAGAATCACCAAAAGTATGTTTATAAACTTGTAAATATTAAAGATAACTTTGGGCAAGTTAAGAAAGAAAAAGTGACTTTAGGGCAGATTAAAAATGATAAAATTGAAGTTTTAGAAGGGCTTTCAAAGGACGATATTATAGTTTTAGATGAGCTTGATAAAGTAGAAGACAATGAAAAAATTAGAATTTAAAAAAGTATTCTTAGTTATTCTTTTTTTAGCTTTGGTATCGTTTATTGTTTTGCTCTATCAAAAAAACAACTGTTATGCTTATCGAATTGATATTAAACTTAATAATGTTTTAGCCAAGGAAATTGATAGTACTATTGCTTCTTATGTTAAGGACAAATTGAGCGAAATTGAGGAAATAAAAGAGATTGTTGCTTTTTCAAGAGAGAATAATTGTTCTATCTATTGCAAGCTCAATCTTTTTGTTTTTAATAAAGCTCTTGTCGCATCTAAAGTTCAAAGAAAACTTGATAGTGCTCTTAATTTGGTTAATAAAAATGCAATTGTTACTTTTGATGACAACTTCGATAAAAAATTTGAAACTTTTATTGTTTTATCAACAACATCACCTAGTTATAAGCTTCTAAAAAAATATTCTGATTCACTCTTTGATGAGCTATTAGCACTTAATATTACAGATAAACTTTCTGTATTTGCTGATCCTGAAATAACTTCTTATATCAACTATACAAATGCAGCTTTATTAAAGTATGATATCAATTTAGAAGACATTCTAAAACTTGTATCTGATAATAATATATTAGCTTCATCAACTGTAAAAACCAGTGAAGCTAATTCCTATAATGTTTATTCCAATTCAAGTATAACTTCTATAGATGATATTAAAGATATTGCAGTTTATTATAAGAATAAAAATTTTTCAACTAAACTGGGTAATATTTTTAATATTAAAGAAGATATTAAAAAGCCTGCTGACTATCTTGTTAATATGGATGATAGAAAAGCAGTTGTTTTGGGGCTTTCTAAAAGAAAATTCTACCCTTTGGTCTTATTTAACTACAAATTGAATAAAAAAGCAGAGGAGCTAAATAAGAAAACTCCCTGTTATGTTAAATTTCAATTGTTAAAAACCGACAGGCTGTCAAAAATTGAGGTTTATTATAAAAATAGAACAAGCATTTATAGTGTTTATGATAAATATAGAGAAATATTAAAAGAAACCAAAGATCAAAATATCAAAAATGTACTTTTTTTTATTGGCTCTGATTCTCCAAGAATTAGTTTTAAGGATAGTTTTTTTGAAAAAGACAAAAGTAAACTTACAATTCTTTCTAATAGAAGTGAAGCTAAAAAAATTAAATCAATCCTAAATTCTAAAGGTTATGACTATATTGATAATACTTATAAAAAACAAGAATTTTATAACAACAATCTAGAAGAACTTTATTCTAAAGTGGAACAATACGAAGAAGAATCACGCAGTTCAATTAATACAATGACTAATAAAACAATGCAGATTGACTATATGATTAATAATTATGATATTAACGACTATGATGTTGAAAAAAAAGAGATTGTAAATACTCTAAATTCCTATTATGGAGGATTAGATGCAGGATATTACTATGAAAACGATATAAGGATTCCAATTGTTATTCAAAACGAGGATTCAAAAGACAGACTCTATTTTTATTCAAAAGACTATAAAACATTAATTTACCTTGGATCTACTGCTGCAACTTCGGTTAATAAAAACTATGGTTTAATTGTTAGAAAAAACGACAAGTACTTAGCAAGAGTATTTGTAAAATAAAAAACACAAAGTCTAAAACTCTAGCACTTTGTGTTGTTATAATATAACTTAAAGTTATCATTATTTTCTATCTTAATCTAAAGTTAATCATTGCTTTGTGATTGGTTGCAATAAGCTCCATTGAATTGAAAAAGTTATTGGGATCAATTGTTGATTTGGAATCTAAGTTTACAGTTACTTTGGATGAATAAAGTTCAGCAAGTTTTTGATCAAAGTTATCAGTAATTTGTAGTTTCATCTTCTTATATCCTTTTAGTAACTGTTTACATATATATAAAGTATATAAAAAATATAAAATTTCAAACTTAATGTTTTTTGTTACAATTCGTAATATAAAACTTACTAATCAAATAATTCTAAACCATTGTATTTTCTATAGAGCTCATCAACTTCTTTTGGATAGGTTTTTCCCTGCATGCGCCCTGCTATATATTCAGCTATAAACTCATTTATATTCATAGTTGCATATTTGCTTACATTAGATATAACTTTTTTCTCATTTTCAAGTTTAGAATCAAATATTGGCTCTATAAGATGACCAATTGCAAAATCCCCAGGACAGCGTTTTGCATACAGCCAATGTGCAAGTTCGTGCACCATGGTAAATTTTAAATCACTAGAAGCAAAGTGATTTGGGTTTTCCTTTATTTTTAAACAAAATTTTTCAATATCACAATTGCTGTTATAGTTAATGCTCAAATAATCAAAACCAATGTCTTTTTCATCTAGATTCTTAATATAAACCTTCGCTCGACTGTTGGTAAGCTCATAATCAGGCATTGGGAATCTGAGTTTATGGTGCAATTGAGCAAATATTGTCTTCTCACAACAGTTCTCAACCCCTGCTTCAAGAGTTTCAAATGGTCTTTGACTTTCTTTTAAGTTGGTCTTTTTAAAGTATTCCTCCACTGCTTCAAGTAGAAGTTTTGCTTGATCAGTATTGTTGAAGTCAGCTTTAATTCCGTATTTATCAAGTAAATATTTCTGTATTTGAGCTGTGTTATTTTTAAAACTTATAGAAGAACTATTTAGTGTTCTTCTATAATAATTGTTATAAGAATAGCTTTTAATTGGAATTATATTCATTACAATTATAATAAAACAGCTAAAAATTTTTTTTGTCTTATTTTTTCCTTTTTTTAATGCAAAAGACTGTAGAAAATTCTACAGTCTTTGATTTTAATTATTATAAGTTAATTATAATTTAGAAGCTACCATTAAAGTAGTTTCAGCTAATCTTGTAGAATAGCCCATTTCATTATCATACCAAGAAATTACTTTAACCATGTTATCACCCATTACTTTAGTTAATAATGAATCAACTGTAGATGATTGAGCTGAGCCGATATAATCAGTTGAAACAAGCGGTTCTTCGCTGTAGCATAAAACATGACCGTCTGCTGCTTCTTTTAAAGCTGCATTTACTTCTTCTGCTGTAACTTTCTTTTCTGTTTCAAATACAACATCAACCAAAGAAACATCAGGAGTAGGAACTCTCATAGCAAAACCGTCCAATTTACCTTTTAGTTCAGGTAATACAAGAGCTACAGCCTTAGCAGCACCTGTAGTTGTAGGAACGATATTTAAAGCACCTGCACGAGCTCTGCGCGGGTCTTTGTGACCTGCATCAAGGATTCTTTGATCGCCTGTGTATGAATGAACAGTTGTCATTAAACCTTTAACAATGCCGAATTTTTCTTTAATAACTTTAGCAACAGGAGCTAAGCAGTTAGTTGTGCATGAAGCCATAGAAATTACATTGTGTTTAGCAGGATCGTATTCTTGTTCATTAACGCCTAGAACGATTGTTTTGTCTTCGTTTTTAGCAGGAGCTGAAATAATAACTTTTTTAGCACCAGCTGTTATATGAGCAGCTGCTTTAGTTGCATCTGTGTAAAAACCTGTTGATTCAACAACAACTTCAACACCAAGTTCAGCCCAGGGTAAGTTAGCAGGGTCTTTTTCAGCGTAAAATTTAATTTTTTTACCATTAATTATAAGACCATCTTCAACAACTTCAACTGTTCCGTCAAATCTGCCCATAACTGAGTCATACTTGAATACATGAGCAGCATTTGCAGGTGTTAAACCAGGGTCGTTGATTGCAACATAATCAATTTTATCAAAAATACCTTCTCTAATAGCGGCTCTTAGGGTGTTTCTTCCGATTCTTCCAAAACCGTTAATTGCAACTTTTTTGTTAGCCATATTTAGTTTCTCCTTATAAAGTGTAAATAATACTACTATTTAGTTATACTACAAAAAAAATCACTTGCAAGAAAATAAAAATGCAAAAGAATTTTTATATGGTAATATATTACTATGAACAATAAGTTAATGGTGATATTGTTAATTCTATTGGGATTTATTCCTTATAGTCTGGGAGCAGAGGTCGTTGAATTGGGTAAGATTCAAAGTTTTGATATCCAATATAAAGACGAAGTCCAGACTCTTAAGGGTTCTCTTTTTGTGGATGATACACTTGAAGCCCAGAATCAAATTAACGAGCAGCAAAGAGCAGATTTACAAGACATTGAAAACCTTTGGAATGCTACAGTTTCAAATAACCCGATGATTGGTTTCTGCCTTAAAAAACTTGCAATCCCGGCTGAACAAAGAAGAATCCATTCTTCTTTGATGGCAAAATCAATGAGTGCTATTATTTCAGGAGCGGCACTATTGCCTTCTTTTTTAGGAATGAACTACGGGGTTCAATCAGGCGCTTATGCTGCAGGACGTTTAGCTAATAATCTTATCAATAAAAAAAATACTGATAAACTTCAAAACCCTTCAATAACAGATACTGAAGCAATTGAACTTGCAAGTTTAGTTGAGGATTTGCAGGATGAAATTATTGTTGATTATTATAAGTATAAAGGAGCATTAACAAAACTTAAAAAATGCAGAGAACAATTGCTTCTTCATAATCAAAATTATTCTAATGCCCTAACAAAAGGAGATTCTTTAGATATTTCAATTTCTTCATCCCAGTGGGAAGAAGAACTAATCCAGGAGTACAGACTAAAACAGGAGGTTAAGAAGTATCAGCTTGCGCTAATAAGACTTGCGGGTAAAAAAACAGTATCTGAACTTAATGTTGCAAAATTTGATTTAACACTGCAAAATATTGATAAAAACGACTTAAACTTCGAAAAAAAGACAGTTAATGTTTCTAATAATATACTGGGGGATAGAAAATGAGAAAATTAATTGCTCTTATATTAGTTCTTATTAATTCTTTTTCCTATGGTTTAACTTTAGATGAAATTAAAGCGCCAAAACCTTTTTTAGGAAGACTATCAACAGGTGATAAGCCGGAAGATGCTTCATTTAAAAAAGATGATAAAACAAAAAAAGCACATTCATGCAGTGCCAAAACCCAAGAAGCACAAACACAAAACGAATTTAGCTCCAATTTTGCAGATTTGAGCTTAAAAAAGCTGGCTAATGATGTCGGTTTTGAACTTGACTTAGAAGCCGATAAGACAAATGCCGACTTAAGAACACTATGGGCTGCTACAACCGAGCGATCAGAAACCATGAAATATACAATTTATAAACTTTCTAATCCAGACGAAGATAAACCCAATGAATCAACCTTAAAAAAGATTTTAAAGCCGATTGCAAGTTTTTCTTCTGTTGCAGGGGCAAGTCTGGCTGCTGATCCTTTTATGGCAACCGGGGCTTTAATTGGAGGGGGACTGGTTAATGCCTTTATGAAAGACGATAAAGAAGTTAACTATCAGTTTTCTAAGGTTTCTGATGCTGATATGGTTTTATTGGTTCGAAAAATTGATGATTTGCAAAAAAAACTCCTTGATTTATATGTCGATTATAAAACTAAAGAGCAGCTCGCTAAGTTAACACAGGAAAATTTTAAAAAAAGAGAGGATATTTACAAACATTCGCAAAATAAAACCAAAGAAGAGCTGATCATAGCAGATGTTTATTATAGGAATGCAAAAATTGATGCTCAAAGAGCCCAGGATGATTTTCTAACCTCAAGAGCAATACTGGAAAACCTTGTAGGAATTGATGCTTTAAAAAAAATTGAAGAGTAAAAATAAAAGAAAAGCAGTTTGAAAAAATGCAAACTGCTATCATATAATCCACTGTACTTTATTTGATAATTCTATAAAAGCATAAAAATTTTTATTTAAATATATTTTTAATAAAAATTAACATTGATAAAATTTTTTTAAATTCTGCTTTAAGATAAAATAATCCCAAAAAAAATTACTCCTTTTCCTACCACTCCCAATACCCTTCTTCTTCTAACCATTCAAGAGTACATTCATCCGGATCTATCTCCCAGTGTGAGTTAGGATTGAGGTCTAGTTCTTCAACTAGATTTTCATCTTTTCTCACTAAAGCTCCAATATTTCTTGCTGCTATTCTAAAGTTTTCATTATTAAAACTATTCATGAATTTTTCTTTTGCTTCAGGTGATGCATTTTTTAATTCATATAAAAATTCATAATCTATTTTTTCACTTGGATAATAATATTTAAGAAAGGAGAATATTTCTTTTTCATTGGTCCTTTTTTCTAGTATTAATTTTATTATTAATTTAATGTCAGGAAATATAACCCCTCTTTCAATCTTATCTAACTTATCTTCTTTTATCCTTATGCTTTTTGCAAAGTCTCTAAATCCCAATCCTTCTTTATACCTTAATTTTCGAAAAAATAGTCCAAATTCATATTTGCAATCCATTGCACTATAAACAGGCTGTACTCCAGCCTTTTTCATAACATAATCCCTTTCACACTGTACACAAGGGTAATAAAAAGCATGAATGAGAAAAGTTGTTAAAAGAATGAATGATTGTTTACAAAATTTTACAATTATTTAAAAGTATTAAAAGCTTAAATTGATTTATTCTGTGGTATTTTTTAATGAATTGCACTAATTTTTAGATTGAAAAAAAGAAAAAAGGAGTATATAATAAGATATAGGGCGAGGTGCCTTAGGAACACCTCATTAAAAGCCCTAATGGATTATTTTGAGCGCTAGTATTATTGCTAAAATAATTATTAGCGCTTTTTCACTTACGTGAAACTCCACTATTCTCACCCCCTTTCTGCCTGTGTCAGATTTATCGTCTGTGACAGAGGAAAGCAAGGTTTAGGGCTTACCCTGATTTTATTCTATAATATTTCTTGTTTAATGTCTAATATATTCATATAATCAAAGTTATGAAATTATTCAAATAAAGCAAAAAAAATTAGGGTGTCTGCGCCGGTGATACCCCAAGGGCACTTCCATTTCCTAAGCTTTCCCCTGACGTGCAAAGCTAAGGAAATTAGGGCGTCGGCTTGCGCTTTTTGTTTTACTCAACGCAAGCTAAAAAGTTTCACTCCGGCTTACGCTTTTTTCCGGCTGTGGTGCTCGGGGATTTTCAACCCCCTGCGCTTCGTGACAGCCGGTGATCGATAGCTACGCCTTTTGTCTTGCTCAACGCAAGCCAAAAAGCTTCACTCCGGCTTACGCATAAAAAAAGAGGGTCGAATAAAAAATAGAACCCTCAAATATCAAAACATAAAAATATAAGAATTGTTTTACTCTGTGTATTTTTCTAAAACGCAACGAACTGAATATGCACTAGTTTTAGCGCCATCGTAGTAGACACCAATCGGCCTGCGGCCGTTTGAATCAGACCCAGGCGGCATATCACCGCTGAACATTCCAAAACCGCTTAGAGGACTTGCAGGGAAGTAATTATGCGCCCATATATTAGACGGAACACACTTGTTATCAGCAGCACCATGACATCTGCTAGAAGTAGTACAACGAGGCGAGCCTATACTGTTATGGTTTGAATTTTGTTGACATAGTTGTAAGCCATCAGCCCCGCTAAAAATTTGGATATAACTTTTAGCATCTTTATCGGTTTTACTTTTAGGACCAAGAGCCGTAAGTTTAGCAATTTGATCAATATGCAGTGAATCGATTAATTCCCATTCCCCAATCTTACTTGTTCCGGCGTTCCAATTAGAACAAATGTAATCAGCTGCCCACCAATTGCAAACGGTTCTATTGCAAGCTTCATAGTTAAAAGAGCTTACTAACTTAGTAGTCTTTTTATTGACAGTTTCTTGAAGTACATCAACACTTGATATATTATCAGTGCAATATCTTGCTGTTACTGTTCCATCTTCTCCTTTAGTATTACCTTTAGCCGTTCTATTATTATCACTTTTTCCCGAATGACCTATCCAGCAGCATTTTTGATAATTATCATTATCACAAGTTCCTTTGCTATCTCCTGCTTTAATTTCTTTAATAGAAATTGAATAAGTAGGACCTCCATCATCACCTGCGTTTCTGCTTGTCACACAGAAGCCGTGAGTTCCACCGGTGCTGGTTTTTGTAGTTTTATCATATTTATCGACATTTTTAGGGATGTATATTGCAATATTACCTGATAACTTATCGCAATCTGCCTGAGAAGTCGGGTATTTAATTGCTTTGCACACTCCATCCACAAGTCTGTAACGATCTGTATAAGTACACTCACTGCAGCTTGTTGCACTTGTGCATTTGGCACACCCTGTTGGACAATCCTTGCAAGTATTTCCATCTACATACTTCCCATCAGCACATGTAGTTACAACAGGAGGATCCGGAGTAGTTGCTATAGTATCACATGCTGTCTTATCA
>CAJTNR010000011.1 GCA_910577635.1 uncultured Vampirovibrio sp.
CTATTTGTGATAATTATGGATGTAGAAGTATTAACAAAGCACTTGTTCTGACTCTTGCTGAAAAATATCTAAGACAAGAAAATTTGAATTACGTTACGACTTTGCTTGAAATTCACTGTTTCTTTATTTTATTTCCGTGTTCATCCAGGTTTTTTGAGATATTAAATAAATCATAATACAATTTATCTGATTCTTTTTCTAAATATTCCATTATAGGAAAAATATTTTCTATTTCTTCAATATCTCGAAATTTTTTACAAAAAGAAAATACAACCACACAAGTATTATAAATATTTTTTGCAATTCTATAATTTTTTCTAAATCTTTCCTTATCTATTCTCATTTCCATTTTTTCTACCCGCTTTCATAACTATTCAACATTTGCTATTATATAAAGTTTGAAAAAAATTTCTATCAAAAATCAATCATGCTGCTTCGGCGAAATTTTAATATTGGCGGGCTTTTCGGCTCTGGGCTTGAAAAAATACAGCTATAAAATTTTTTAAACTGCAAAAAAATTTTAAAATTATAATCATAATTCAGACCTTGCAAAACTGTATGCAGTACCAACGCACAGATTAAACGAATCAGTGAAAAGAAACATAAGGCGCTTTCCCGCTAACTTTATGTTTCAACTTACAAAAGAGGAGTATCAAAACCAAAAAAAGGCGGGCGCAGATTTATGCCCTATGTTTTTACAGAACAAGGTGCTGCAATGCTATCGTCTGTATTGAACTCCAGACAAGATGTTGAATTTCCAAACTCAATATTATTTTTCGGACCAATTATCAGAAGATAAAGAGCCCTTAACAATTGTTTTTAATACCCAGGATTCTTCAGATATAGACAGTGCGTTTTTAAAAAACAAAAGAAGAATTCCCCTAAAGCTAAAGATCAATGATTTAACATTAGGACAAAAGAAAGATTGGAAATTTTATCTTGACCCGTTTAGTGCAAAGCAGAATTTAGCAATTTTTCATACTTTATCAGTATTTATCACAATAGGTTAGAATTACTTATTTACTTATCCGTGAAGCTCTTTTTGGTTTGTTATCCATTGTTGCTTTTTATCATAATTTATCAGAATTCTTGCAACAAAATGGTAACAAAATTTTATTTTACCG
Source organism: uncultured Vampirovibrio sp. (assembly GCA_910577635.1). Taxonomy (GTDB): domain Bacteria; phylum Cyanobacteriota; class Vampirovibrionia; order Gastranaerophilales; family Gastranaerophilaceae; genus RUG14156. The sequence continues at coordinate 1,125 of CAJTNR010000011.1, forward strand.
CATCCCTCCCTCCTTTTGGAAATTACCTACAACTTCATACACACGCGGGAAGGGGAGGGGATTTCTTCTATTATAGCTCTCATCAATCGGAGTTATAGAAAAATTCCGTATTTTGATAAAATTTAACTGAACTTGGTATGAGATTGAAATACTGTAGCAAATTGTTTAACCTTATTTCAGTTTTAATTGTTAAATTGAAATAACCGTGCTATAATAAACATGTTATTTCAATTTAGGAGTTAGTATGAATAGAGCAGGAACATATAAAAATAATCTATCAGGTGATATGGCATACAAATCATTCTTGCCTGCAGTTTTGCCACCAAAACCACCAATTGAATTGACGCAGGAAATTGTTGAAATTCTTGTAAAGGCAAATAAACAACTGGCTTTACTTGAAGGAATTGCCACAAGGATTCCAAATATGGATTTGTTCATCTCTATGTATGTCAGAAAAGAAGCTTTAATGTCATCGCAAATTGAAGGTACGCAAGCAACTTTAGAAGATATTTTAGACCCGTGCTTAGAAGAAAATACTAACAGACGTGTAGGTGATGTTGTAAACTATGTAAAAGCAACTGATTACGCAATCAACAGATTGAAGGAATTACCTTTATGCAATCGCTTAATAAAAGAAGCTCACGAAATTTTATTACAAGGTGTTAGAGGACAAAATAAAAGCCCAGGAGAATTTCGTCATTCTCAAAATTGGATAGGTGCTGCAGGTTGTAATTTACAAAATGCAAGATTTGTCCCACCCTCAGTTGAAGATATGAAACAAGCAATGTCTGATTTAGAAAAATATATTAATGAAGACGATACTCTTGATGTGCTTATTCGTGCCGGATTAATTCATTATCAGTTTGAAACTATTCATCCATTCTTAGACGGAAATGGTAGAATCGGGCGCCTTTTAATTACTTTATTTTTGATGGAAAAGAAAGTTTTAAGCACTCCGGCTTTGTATATTTCTTATTTTTTAAAGAAAAATCGTATTGAGTATTATGACCGGATGAGTGAAGTTCGATTAAAAGGTAATTACGAACAATGGATTAAGTTCTTCTTAGAAGCAGTTTATGAATCAGCAAAAGACGCAACTGAAACGATTGATAAGTTAGTTGCTTTACATGATATAAATTGTGCTGCAATAGAGCAACTGGGACGCCGTGCTAAAAACGCAAAACGAGTTTTTGAGTACTTGGAAGCTAATCCTATAATTGAAATTCAAAAAACTTGTAAAGAGCTAGGAATTGCCTTTAATACGATGTCTAGTATAGTAAAAGACCTAACTAATATCGGAGTCCTGGAACAAACCTCAACACAATCAAGAAATAGAACTTTTGCATATAAAGAATATTTGGAAATCTTGAAAGAAGGAACCTAGATTTTGAGTAGTTCCTTCTCTTCTATAGAAGTTCTGTTTAAGATTTCTGGATCAAAATCTTTTGATATGGTGTAATATTGCAATACTTTGAATACTTGAGGATATTTTCTATATTCTTGAATATTTTCAAATTTATTAGAATGTATTACCTTATTAGCTATTTCTCTTTCTGAATCTATTAAACTGCAATAATCACCCCACCATCTATCAGTCCAACCAGACTCTTTGAATTTCATTCTATATATGATAAATGTTTCTGGCATATATAAAATTTTCCTAAAACCTTCAATATTGTCACCAAAAGCTTCATTGAAAAAGCTTTTACCAGTTCCAATTTTACCTTTTGTAGAATTTAGCACAGCCTGAATAGCACGTATATACTTGCGATTCCAATGAGTACCAATATATTCTCTATTTTGAAAATATTTAGGATCCATTATCGGATGATATTTCATAGGGAAAGAATAAATTCTAACGCCTAGTTCATCAGATAAATCAACATTAATTTTTAATCTTTCATATAGTTCTTCAGGTTTGTCTTCAAAATTGTATAATATGTAATTTGAAAGATGTTTTATTTTATGTTTAGCAGCTAGTCTTATAGCTTTTTCATATATTTCTCGTAATTTCCAATTATCAAACGCAATCCTCAAAGGATGAATTGCTATTTCGCTTAATCTTTTCATTTTTTGATCAGTCATTAATCTAGCATCTAGCCCTTGATTAAAATCGACATACCTATTCATTTTAGACTTTAAACGTTTTTTCTCGTATAAATCTTTATATTCTTTATAGACTTCATAGATATCGTTTTCAGTTGCTGTATATTCATTAAGCATATAATGTTCTTTTAATGTATCAAACAATTTTTGCTTTTCATCTCCATGCAATCTATCTAAAAATTCTATAAATAAACGCGTTGATTTTCTAATATATGCTTTTTTATTATAACCATCCTTAATTCGTCTTACTGCAATATCCAAATAATTTGATCTCTCAAATTGAGCACCTTTACAAAAACCAGCGTCTTTAATTTCTTTAATTATATCTTCGAATTTTTCAGAGGCTAAAACATTATTATCTAACAATAAAAGATTTTTTTGTTCTCCAAACATTTTTCTTGTTGCTTCTATCTTATCTCCTATTGTAAGCATATTTTCATACTTGGGTTCTATAATTGGAACTGCGCAGAATTTACATTTATTTACACAACCTCTTGACATGTAACCATAATAAGAACCCATTTCAGGATATTTATAATCAATTTCTTCTAATATAGAATAATCCAATGGCAGTTCATCAATTATGTAATCATTGTCATCATAAATACCAGGCTTATTTAATAAACCAATATCTGGTTTAACACCAGTAGCAGCTTCAAATTCTTTAGAAACAACTGATGCTAAAACACCACCAGCCCTAACATTTTTTACATCTTTGACAATCTTTTTTGCAAACTCAACCGTTTCAATAGTTTGCTTCCAATAAAATGTAAACAATGTTGTCACAAGCACTCTATCCCAACGAGGATTTTTAAAGTAGTCCTTTTGTGTATAATATTTTCTGAAATATTTGCATGACAACTCTGTAAGTTTAGAATTTTTTTTGCTTTTTTCGATAATAAGTTTTAGGGTGTCATCATGCCCATATTTTATATAATCTTTGATTTCAAAATAATAATGTCTCCATATAATATTTGAATCTATATCTGTAAATTTCTTAATGGCGTCTTCTGTTATTTCTTGTATTACAAAGTCGTTCAAGCTCCCTTTATAAAAATGAACGTCATCACCTAATAATCTATGATATGTTGATATTTTCATTAATCCTATTGGAGGATATTTATTTTTGTAATTTGGTTCTAATAATAATATCTTTCTCTTCTTTTCCATCTAACTAAACTCTTCTTCAATTTTTTGTTTTACGCATTCTGCTGTTTCGGGATCTAATATTTTGTTTAAAATATCATATACCTTACTTATCAATTTTCTTTGTTCTCTATTTAACTTATTAAGTTTATTTGAACGATATACTTTCTTATTATTTTGATTTTGTTCTATTTGAATTTCTGGAATTTCATCAAGATCATTACCATAATCTTTTTTTATAAAAGTTACCACATTTTTAAGAATTTTGTTTTCCTCTGCTTTTTTATCTATATTTTCAGATATTTTTTTTGCTTTTTCAGCATTGTTCTTTAGTTCTTCTAAATATTTTAATTCTTTTTGCTGTTCCTCGGCATTAACAAATAAGCCTGTTTGTGATTTTTCTTCATATTCTTGTTTTTTTTGAATATATTCATTTTGTTTTTTTATCGCATTTTTTTGGTCATTGGCTAAATGATATAAATTATACAAACTATTAAAATATTCTCTCAATTTAGCTTCAAGTTCCAACAATGTTTCGTTATTATTGAAATAATCACGTCTTGCATTAGGAATCAGTTCTGGGTGCATAGCATGAACTTCACCTATAAAATATCCATTACCACGAGTTTCCTTATGCAAAAAACTTAATGTATCTGAATTTCCAAGTTGAATATTTGATTTTTTTAATCTTATACAACGTTGAGGATTATTTTTTTCTGGAATACATTTGTCAAATTTAGATATACCAACCCAACTCCAAGCTAATAATTCTCCTACTTTATTGTAAAATTCACGATAATCAATATCACTTATCTTGTCATAACAAGTGCCGTTTGTATCGATTAAACTATTTTGATAAGTTTTGTAGATTGAATCATTATTAATAAATACATTATATGTATCCAATGTTTTATTATGATAAGACATTTCTTCTCGAATTTTACCACTTAATAAAAATATTGTTTTATTAAAATCTACTGGAGCAACCTGACTTAAATATTCTCTGATAAGATCCTTGTCCAGTAGATTATTATTACTTTCCTTTACATCAACCAAGCTAACTTTAAAATAATGCTCATTACTCTTTTCACTTTCTGTTTTTAAATTTACTATTCTATCAATAACTGATGCAGCGTCAGACTTGTCCTTAGGATCATTCAAAATTTTATGAAGCAAATCAGCATCCCATGTCATTATTGTTTTAATGTCTTCTCCATACGCACTTGTTTCAAAAACCAGTTTTTTACAATAAGCAAGTCCACCTAATCTACCAATACCTCTAAATCCTTTATTAATATTTTTATCTTTCATCGAATCAGCAACATTATCCAATAGCGAGACTGCATCAACTTGTGAAATCCCAGTTGCATTATCTTCAATTGTTATTATACGAAGTTGAGGATTGATATTAATCAATATTTTAGCATTTTGTTTATCTACAATATTTTGCTGAATCGCCAAATCTATAGCATCTGCAGAATTTTGTACATATTCTCTATATATAAATTTAGAATCAGTGTACATGCCGGAAGTCAAATTTTCTAATATATTTTTACCAATTTTATATGTTTCAACTGTCATAATATACCTTTCATTATTTATGTTGTTTATATATTGGCTCTGGAAATTTTATACTTAATAATGAATTAAACATTGGGTTTTGAATTACATATTCTCCTTGTTTAAGTCTTGTCATCATACTTTGGTATACTTTAGGAACGAATGAATAGTCTTTTTTAGATGCTTCTATTGAATTTGTTCTTCCATAAGCATGAGTTGAACAATTTCCAGTTACTCGATCATGTATTGCACTTCTAAATTGTTCTGCCGCAAATAAAACAATCCCTAATGATCTACCACGTTCTGCGATATCAATTATCTGTCTTAAAATAGGTGAACTTTTAGGAACATCTTTTGATGCGTATTTATTTAATTCATCAATGAAAATAACTATTCTAGGAGGATTCTCTTTTTCATAATCACCTAATTTTAAATTATAAATTGCTCGCATAACATTACCAAAGACAAAAGCTTGCATATCTTCTTCTTGTTTGGCAATATCTACAACATAAATCTCATGTTTCTTAATTTCCTTAATTGCATCTTCAAGACGAATTTCGTCTTTTTCTGGAACAGCTCTATTTGCAAATAAATTCGCACTTGTTCCATTTTTTAAGTATTTTGAAATTATTCTTTTGAATTTTCTCCAACTTGAAATAGTAATTTCTCTATCTCCTCCTTTAATTCCTGCTTGGCATTTAGTTTGTACATGTTCAAGAAAATCTTCCCAGCCTTGGCAATCATTAAATTTATCTTGACCAGACATTATATAATTAATGATAGAATCCATTGTTTGATTTGGATCATCAATGTTCGAAAATAATAAATCTAAATTTTCTTTATCTTGTTCATATATAAATTTGTATTTTTTTGCTTTATTGCATTGTAATTGATCTTCTAGTAATTCTTTACCATATGTACCTTCATTATTTCCTTCATATGGGTAAAAATATTTAACATTTTTGAATGGTTCAGCATTTAAACCAAGTTCTATATATTCTTTTTCAATTTGATTTAATTTCTTTGTATCATACTGAGCTTTCATATCAATCGATAACAGGTCTTTGCCTTTTACATTAAGAAAAACAAATGCAACATTCTCATCTTCAGCGATTGCTTTATCTTGAATAGATTTCAATAAAAACATTGCATAAGAAGTTTTGGCTGCTAATCCTGATATGCCTGATATATTTAAATGAGCGCCTTCTGGTCCAATTAAAAATTCAGAATTTAATTTTACTGGTAGTTTAACTTTGTCACTATCAGAATCTGTATTGCTATACATTTCAAGATAACCGCAAGTAATAGGATTCTTGACATCTTTCAATCCTAGAGCAGCTTCTATTTCGGATTCAGTTGCAAGGTAAACTTGAGCATCATTTTGAACTGGAATATATATGTCTTTATCATTATAACAAAATTTTGCTTTTACATAGTTCATGCCAATACGAAGAGTATTTGGCCTTGTTTCTGCATTTCCGAAATCACTTGAAATATAATTGTTTAAATATCCAGCAGAATCAGTAATATGAAATATCTCTTGTATCACTCCATATGTATGACTACCATTTATATGATTAACTTTTATTACGTCAAAAGGATTTAAAATTAAATTTACGTCCGTCCAAAAATAGAATTCATCTATTGTTGTAGGATTATTTTCTGTTGCCGCAATTTTACCTATTAACTTACTCATAGTTACTCCTTAAAATATATTCAAGAAAAAAGTATTACTCATATACTGACTTTTTACAAATGTCTCAGTCAAATAAATTGGATATATATGATTTGCCCATCTATTATCATTACCATAACACACTGGATTACGTTCGTTTATTATATTAGCACTAATCATATCAACTTCATTAGTATTTAAACCATGTTGTCGTTCAGAATCTTTCATTAAGATTTTTTCGACTTTTACTACACCGTCAAAAGGCTTTGACAATGTTTTGCAGATCTTATGCGTACATACCAAACAGCAAATTGTTCTTGCCCTGTGTGTTCTGATTCATACATCGATGCAGGTGTTCTATGATATACAGGTAACTCTGCAATATCTTTTGCCATACTTGTATGATCTTTTTTCCTAACCAAAGAAGGGTTAAAGGATTTTGAAACACCTATTACTGCTGCATAATTATCTCTAATTGTCGTATATGAATATTTGTTTGAACCATCGCCTTTGTATTCTTTATATTCTAATGATCCATCCTTAACCAAATAGGCTTCTTTGTTGAGAAAATTCTTTTTAGCTAATTCAGCAACCAATTCTTTTTCCAATTCAATCATTCGATCTTGCACTTTGGCAACTGCTAAATCTTTTGAATCTTTATCTTTTTTGGGAGTATAATACAAAATTTTGTCAATTGTAAATGATATTTTTAACTTATTTGATTGTTCATTTATTTTTGATCTAATATTTTCAAAATATTGATCATTTCTTATATTATCTGGATTGGCGTCACAAGGCAAAACTATAACATTCTCTTTTTTAAATTTAGCCATTTTAACTTGACGGTTTTTTCTTTCGCAACAACCTATACCAATCTGTCCTGTAATAATAGGAAATACCTTGTGTCCATATGCTATATCATCTATTTTATATACGCGTCTAGATCCATCAAGAAAATATTTAAACAAAGGCTCTTCTTCTGAAATTTGTTTTGACAATTTCAATAAATCTATATATCCTTTTTGTTCTTCGGTTTCTCCACTACGCTTTACTATAATTTCTTTTTCATCTTTGTAGTCTAATGTAAAATTTGACTCAGTATCAATAGAATATTTCTGTGAACGAAAACACTTCCCGTGAGTTTCATTTTCAATAATATTTAAAATCTCTTTCATTCATAATGCTTTCTTGCATAACTGCAATTAATAACCTTGTATATAAATACTATCACAAAAATTACACATTTTAATATTAATATATACATATATTTTTCTAAGTTTCGCAACAATTTATTTATAAATACATTAATATTTCTTTTTTCTCGCCATAATAATTTCAAAAGGGGAAGAATGGTTAATATTGAACAAGAAAAATTGAATGAAGCGGGACACCTATTATTAGAGATTAAGTGTCTTGCAAGGTTAGGAGCTTTGACGTCTGAGTCTTGTATTTATAATAATGAATTACAGTTGTGTGACAATTTAGAGTATTATTTTGTTTTGCGACAGATTACAAACCTAGTAATTAAAATAGAAAAATTGATTCAAGATTAATGTCTAAGGTTTATTACTCGCATAAATTAACATGGTGTACAAATTCTTTGAAGCGCCATACAATGGAACCATAAAGCTGCTAGATATACGCATGAAATGCAAAGGAGTTAATTTTTATGTGTGATAAAAACGCGTTAAAACGATTAGAAAGTAAGATTTTTGACGCAAGAATGATTTTATACGATTTGCAAGTGTTCATTAAGTTAGGCGCCCTCGCGAGTAATTCCGTAATTATTGATAAAGATTTACAACTCAACAAAGACAAAGACGATTATTACATACTTTTTAGAACATTGAACAAGAAACTAACAAAGGCAATTAAAGTTCTTCAAACAGGTTAGACGGTTTAACTCCTAATGCTCGTGCAATGTTGAATACATTTTCAACAGTTGTATTTCTCTCGCCGCGTTCAATCATTCCTATGAAATTAGGGGATAAGTCAAGGATTTCAGCTAATTCAAGCTGGGTTAAATCACGGTCAATGCGCAGTGATTTTAATCGTTTACCAAACTTTTGTAAATCTCGTTTACTCATATTGTAATTTTCGTGGTAATATAAAATTAATTAAACAAACTGACCGTGCGTTCATTGTATTAAAACTCTTGCATAAATGAGTTTTGCAGACCAAAACTAAACGTGGTTAAGAAAGGTAAATTATGAAAAAGTTATTTATTTTGTTTTTTATTCTAATAGCTGTCACAGGAAAATGTTTTGCCTATTATACGGTTGAACAAATCAAGTATGAACAGGGTTTGGGAAGGTACGATACACAAAACAAAGCAATGGAAAATCCCAGAGCCTATGAAAGAATGTACAATGATTACTATAACAAACAGAATTATGAAAACAATTATAAACAACCAACATATACTCAAGAAAAACCACTATACAAATTTGGTAATACTTTAAAGTTTTAAAAAGGAGTCTTTATGATAGCAACACTTATTCTATTAACAACATTAATTTTTATACTTGTATGGATTACATCTTTAAATGATTTGCCTACTCAAAATGATAAAAATTAGAAGAAAACAAATATCTTACAAGATTAATAATTATTATAAGTATTGGAACATAGTTATTGTGGTATTTTTTGTGAATTTTCTCATTACGTTTCGTATAAGCAGGTTTATTATCTATGCAAGAACCAACAAATGATGGCAACAGTCTTTCGAAGCTATCTTGCATTTCTCTAAACAATCGTGTCAAAATAAATTTATAGCATTTTAGTGTAAAAACTTCTGTATCTTTAAAATGAGCTAAATTTTCAACATCTGAGAATTTGTGTTTCCGACCTTGTAGTCTATATTTCCGAATATTTTCTTTTGTTGTCAAACTAAGTGTTATCTTACAATTTGAATTCTTTTTAAAAAATTGCAAAAAATTCCAAATGTCCTGTTCCAAAATAATCATTTGAAGCGTACACTTTAAAACAGGGTCTAAACTTCCGCCATTACTGAATAAAAGCAAAAGTCGGTTCTTAGACAATAAATCGACAGTTAAACGACTTTTCACGACTTTTGAAATGATTATTTTTCGACACTTCCGACCGCTTAAAACCTAAACAAAAAGCGCATTTCAGGGCAATAATCTTTTTAACCGTACATAATACTTTTGTCCGTTATAATACAAAAGCAACAAATTTAGTTTATTATTGGGTTTAAATGTAAATAAACACTTGAAATGATTATATAGTACACTTAAAATGATTATTTCAAAAAGAGTTGTTTTAAAAATTTTACAATAATTGCCTGATTAATTACTTGTAAACTGTTTTTATTTTATATATAATTTAACTCTTAGTTTCAGGTGTGTAATAAATGAGGAATTTGTAAACATGAGAGTATTGCCGGTAAATTTAAGAACCAATTTAAGCTTTGGAAAATTTAGAGATGATAATGCAAGAGAAGTTGTTAGAGAAGCCTTGGCATCAAGTTATCTTGATAAGGATATGCAGGATGATTTATTTAAAATAATTAAAGAGTGTGATTTTTTTGAAGCTTATACAGATAAAAAAGACAATACTGTTAAAGGCAGATTTGCTGATGAGTTTGTGAAGAGTAATGCTGACAATAAGCATATAAAAAGACATATGGATTCTTTAAAAAGAAATGGCATTTTAAATAATTTAAGCATTTTTGATAATGTAGATGTTATTGCTAAGTTCATACCAGATTTTGAAGATATGGTTAAAGGAATTGACATTTCGCAAAGGTATCTTTCAAAAAATCCTCACGGAGATGCAAGAATTGAAGAAAAGGCAAAAGAAGATTTTCTTAATAATTTAGCAGATTAATTTAATATAATTTAACATTGCTCCATAAAATAGGCAGTATTTTTATAAATATTTCACAATATCCATGATGCCAAAGCAATTTTTTTATTCAAATTGTTTTTATTATTATAATAAAAAGTTGTTAAAGGAATGGTTGGTATTAATGCGCCTTTTGCCGCATGGTTTTAATAATACAAGTCAAGATGCCAATTTTAAAGGCAAAGCGCCTGATATTGATAATATTGCAGCTTCTAAAAAGTTTACAAATTATGCTTTAAATGGGTTGTGGGATAACTTATTAAACTCAATAAAAAAAGAGCACCCTAATCTAATTAAAAATATTAATGGTGTTGAATATATTCCTGATGATACTCCTTTAAGGAGAGTGACATCCAGTTTAAAATGTTTCTTTGGAATGCCACTTGATGTTGTAGATGCAATTGCAAGAAAATTCCCTGATTCAAAATTAAATAATGCGGAATTTTTGCAAAAATACAGGAACTCTGTCCAACTTGAAGATAGCATACGTGCATTTCAAGGATTACAGAAAAATGGCTCAAAGTTTGCAAAAGAATATATGGAAGCAAACGGATTGCCTAAATATTCAACAGACGCAGAATATTGCAAGACAATCTATGACCCTGTAGCTAATAAATTTCTTGAACAACTAAATGCTAATATGGCAGATGATGTTGCAAGGTATGATACAAAAAAAGAAAGATTTTCAACAAGAATACTATCAGGTCTCACTGCTGCGATATTTTTAGGAGCTGATTTTTTTAATAAAGCTATTAAAAAAGGAAAACCAAAAGAAGAAGCCAAAAAAGAACAGCATTTAAAACAAAAACAGGAAATAAAGGAAAATGTATGTGAAGCAATAACACAATTTGCAGTATTTGCCTGTTTTTCAAAGACAATTAATAAAAGTCCATGGGCGCCTGCAATAATTGGGGCAGGTATAGGACTTGTATCAAGAGTGATTTCAAGGCTGTCATCAGGAATGCGTATTACAAGAATGGATGTTCCAGAGCGACATAAAACAATTGTCCCCACAATGAATGAATTTATGGAGTCAATAAAAACTGGTAGTGTAACAGGGCTTTTAGATAAAAAGCGCCAGGAATATGCACAAGAAGTTCAAAAAGACAACAAAAAACCTGTACTAAGCGTAAAAAATATACTCTTATTCTGTGCTGCAAGTATTACTGGCGGATATGCTTTGAGATTTGGTAAAAATCATACAAAGATAGGTCAAAATATTGCCAATATGATGAAAAATCATACCGAAAAACTCAAACCTCAAATTATTGAAGAAAAATTTGCTAGTTATGATGAACTAACAAAAATGGCAGATATGTTTTTACAAAATGGAAATAAAAATTTTTATCAAACAATTCAAGGCATTGCAAACAAAGCTGATGATACAGATAGGATTCTTCTTGGTAAAGATTTTAAAACCAAAAAGCTTTTTGGTAAAATTGAAGTTAAAGTAAAAGACTTAAAAGCCCTAAAAACTGCACCATTTAGGTTTGTTAAAGAACTTGTTTCTTATCCGTATAAAATTGCAAACAAACTAGAAGAAGCAGTCAAAAATTCAAGGATTGTGAAAAGTGGCGGAAAAATACCCAAGAAACCAAAGATTACAGAAGATAAATATGGAATATTAAATTTATACAAACGCTTTCTTGAGTTCGAGGAAAAATCCGGTGGTGATGAAGCAAAGCTAGCTAAAGAATTTGGAAATTATATTGATAATATGATTTTAAAAGCCAATAACGAAGTGACATCATCCAAAGGAGATAATTCCAAAATTGCTGTTATGGCGCAAACTTTAGGCACCTTAACAGGCATGTGGTTTAATATGAATGATGAATTTAATTCATCCATTAGAAACGGCTCAACCAAAAAAGAAGCGCAAAAAGATGCAAGGTTAAGGGGAATAAACAAATTCTTTAGAATGACAGTGCAAATTATTATTTCTGGAAGCTTGAATGATATATTTAAGAAACAGTATAATAATTCAATTGCAAGCTCAGCTCTTGTTGTTATTGCAAGTACGATTTTAACAGATATGACATCTCGTGTTTTATCTGGAATGCCTTTTAAAAAGATGACAAAAGAAGAATTAGAAAAATACCAAAAAGACCACAAAGAAGGAATAATGGCAGGGTATTATAAGATGATTGATAAACTTTCTTCATAAATAAATAACACAGACCAATTTTTGTTTTATTAACTTTATTCTATTAAATTGTTAATGTATTCATATGCAAGCATAACTTTATTTTTGTCATATTTTATTAAATTTACAGCTCTTCTTAACCCTTTATTTAAGGTTTTTACTTCTTTTTCTTTATCGAACACAAACAATTCAAATGGCTCAATTTCAAAAATATCTATAAGTTTTTGTATTTTGCTAAAGGACATAAAAGCACGACCGCTTTCAATGTTACTTAGGGAATTTTTTGCAATATCAAGCATTTCAGACAATTGTTCTTGGGTCAGTCCTTTTTGTTTTCTTAATTGTGCTATTCTTTTACCCAATGGTTTTCTAATATCACTCATAGTCACTATGGTAGTTGTTTAATCAACAAAATTAAACATGTTATTTAATGTACAAAAGTTTATTTGTACATAAAATAACTGTTTATTTACTTTGACGTTAAAGATTGAAATAAGTTCCAATATTGTTATAGCTTGAAAAATAACCGATTTTATTTTTTTGCTAGGTTTAAAATAAAAATTAAGCAAATTAAAAGAAACAAAAGATCTAAAATTATTTAAATTATTTATTAAAGCAACAAATTTAGTTTATTATCAGGTTTAAAAATGATAGCAAGAAAATCAAAAATGGACTTAAAGAATACAAAAAATTTGCCACAACTCGGAATCGAACCAAGGACACAGGGATTTTCAGTCCCTTGCTCTACCAACTGAGCTATTGTGGCAAATTAATTAATAATTTGACTTTATAATCATACCAAATTAAAAAAATGAGTCAAGTACTTAATCTTTAAAAACCATCGTGGTCAACATATAGATTAGAGTCCGTTTCATCAAAATCCCCTTCTTGAATGGTATTGTCTTCTTCTTCATTATAATAAGGATGATCGAAAATATCTTTTACATAGTAGTGATAATCTTCTTCATCTCTATTTATTTTTTCATATACATCTCCATCAATTTGAACATCCCCTAAAACCAGAAAATCACCGCCGGATAGTCTTGAAGTAAACGCTGGAGTTGAGTTAATGTTTCTTTGAAAATTATTATTCCTTACAAAATTTATCGGATTAAAAGCTATTCTCATTTATAATCTGACCTTTCTTTAAACAATCGCTTATGTATAAAAACAAAAACAAACTAAAAAATCAAGAAGTTTATGCTATTACTTCCAGCTGTTCTCTGTTCTGTGCTAGAATGCTGTCTTTGACTCTTTCCATAGCAGGATTGAATAATACTTCATATGTATCAAACAAATTATTTAAGTCCTTAGAATTTAGTTGATAGTTAGAACTGCAAATATCAATAAGGGCATTGTTAACTTCATCTAGAACATTTTCGTCTATGCTGGGAGCTTCAAGAAGATAGTCCGCTATTGTTTTACCTTCTTTATCTTTGTGCATATAGATATTGTAAAGAGTTTTAGTATCATACTTAGCAAGTGTTTTATTCATTTTTTCAAGCTGTTCTTTATTATCAAGATAAGCTGAAACAGGAAGTCTTCCTTTATTGTCTTCAATTGCATAGAAAGCTGCAAGTTTTGCTCTGGTTGAGTGTTTTGTAATATAATCAGTAATTGCAACTGTTCTTGATGTTAAATCTTTATATGAACTTCTTTTTGAAAGACACAAATAAGCCATTTGAACAGGACTTAAAGAAAGAGGAACAGATGGTTCGTAACTATCTCCCTGCTGGACGATTGAGTTACTTATGGCATCAAGTTCTTTCATTTTTTCTGAATTAATTGCTGCAAAGGACAAAGCAGAATTTTTTGCGAAATAGTCACTCAAACAAGAGCATTCTTCTGATTTGAGTGCATCAAGTGCCTGTTTATTTGGGTCTTTTTCGTCTTCTTCATCAATTGCAGCCTTGGAAGCTTCAAGCAGTTCGATAGATGATTGTCTATCAAGTAAATCGGTTCTGGCAGCTAATTTGAACAATCTTTTTTGAAGTTCAGGATTTTTTTCTTCCCCGATTTTTTCAAGCTTATCGACTAAAGTTTTATTTGTTCCTTCTTCTTTTTTAGTTAATATTTTTGCTTGAAGTTCCGGGAATTCATCAGTACAGTTAAGTGCACAATAAATTGCATTTTCAGTTTCTTTAGGAATTTCCATGAAAGTTTCAAGCAGGGTGCTGTCGTTGTTATTTTTGGTTAGGAGCGTTTGTTCAATGTATTCTTCTTTCATTGGTGCATTATCACTAAAGTATGTTTCAATATTATCCAAATAAAGTTTCATAAAATCGCTCGCGCAAATCTTATATCTGCCATAGTTTTCGCAGCCTTCGGTTAGAATATAGCGCATAGCATTTTCATTATCTTTATACTTATCAAATAGTTCTTGAAGAACTGTGTTTTTGTAATTATCCCTTGAAGTTATAATTAAATTTCTAATTCCTGTATCAATTTCTTCTTTATCTTTATCATCAAGTACAACAGAAGAATTTTTATCATATTTTACTATCAAAGCCTTAAAAGAAGGAGCAAAAGCGGAACCTAAAAGATCAGGGGATTTTTGATTTTGGCTGTTAGGGTTATTATCATTAATTTTGTTCTTAACTAAATTAGCACCTGAAGCTCTAAAAAGTTGTAATGGGGTAATATTCATAACTGGAATTTGCCTTTCATAATGTATCTTATAAATTTATAAAACACAGGAAAAAAATTTTTGACAAAATTATTACAGAATGTTAATTTTTAAGCAACACTTTTATCGCACTGCCCTCTTTATGAAGTTCAATAGCCCGTTTAGCATATTTCATATCCAAAGTTTTAGTTATCAGTTTATCAACCTCAATAACTCCTTTAGCAATTAAATCGAGTGATTCTCTAAAGTATTTGGGGGTGTGATGAAAAGAACTTATAATTTTTACTTCGTCATAATGAAGTCTTTTTGTATCAATATTGACAGAAGTTCCAGACGCGCATCCTCCAAAAAAGTGCACATAGCCGCCTTTTCGAACTAAAGAAAACATCTTTTCCCACATCTGGGGCAATCCGACACATTCAATTGCAACATCCAGTCCTTTTCTTTCTTTAGTATAATCAAGAATAAAATCCGTTGGATCAGGATATTTTTTTAAATCAATAACTACATCTGCTCCTGAGAATTCTTTTGCAAGACGCAATTTTAGAGGATTCCTGCCCAATGCAATAACTCTTGCTCCTTTAAGTTTAGCCAATCTTGCAAACATTAAACCAATCGGTCCAATTCCCATTATTCCTACTGTATCCCCTTTTTCAATAGGAGTTTTTGCAATCCCGTGGACAACATTAGATAGGGGTTCACAAAAAGCAGCGCTTTGAAAACTAAGGTTTTTAGGAATTATAAGAGTATTTTTTTCAACAATTCTTCTTGGAATGACAATAAACTGAGCATATGCTCCGTTTAACAATTCTAAATTCTCACAAAGCTCAAAATCCCCTCTTTTGCAGTAAAAACACTCCCCGCAAGGAGCAGAATTAGCACAAACCACTCTTTGACCTACTTCGAAGTTTGTAACTTTATCATCCTTTTTATATATTGTTCCTGAAAACTCATGGCCAAAACCTGAAGGTACCTTTTTAATTAGAACAGGATGTCCTCTTTTATAAGTTTTAACATCAGTTCCGCAGGTGAGAGCTGCTTCGACTTTAACTAGAATTTCCCCTTCTTTAAGTTCTGGAATCTTCACTTCTTCATATCTAATATCCAAGGGGGCATAAAAACGCACAGCTTTCATTTTCATATTTTTACATACACCTTAAACACTCTGTTATTTAAACTATCATCAATCGCACAAGCTAAATTGTCAAGACTGTAATAAGTGCTTATGGATGCAACATCCACTTTTTTTGAGTTCAATAGCTCGCTTGATAACTTGATATCCTCAATTGAAGGAGAATAACTTGCAATAATTGATAGTTCCCGATAATAAATTTCATTATTAAAAAACCCTGTGTTATCATCTTCAACAGAGGAAAAAACAATTATTTTCCCTCCATCAATTACTGATTCAAGCGCTCCTTGAATAGCTTTAGTAGAACCTGCGCATAAAAAAACAGTGTCGTACTTTCTGTTTTTGTCATAATTGAATCCGTGCTTATGTGCTTCATCCATCCTTTGTTTGGATATATCAAATCCAAAAGCTTGAACATTAAAGGCTTTTAGGCTTTTTAGCATAAGAAGTCCGATTGAACCTAATCCAATAACCAAAGCACTGTATTTTGAGTTATCAGCTTCAATTGAAAACCCGGCTCTTCGAACCGCTCTTATAGTACAGCTTAAAGGCTCTAAAAAAGCCATTTCATCTTCTTTTAACGCTGTATTCATCTTATAAACAGTATATTGTAGATGATTTTTATCGATTTTTATATATTCGCTAAATCCATTAGGGTAAATATTAGAATTTTTAAAAGTCCGGCACATTGAATATGAGCCGTTTTTGCAAAAATCGCAGTTAAAACAAGGGTAATGGTGAGTTAAAGAGACAATATCTCCTATTTTGAATTTATCCTCAAAAACATTAATTTGCTCAATAACTCCAACCACTTCATGCCCTAAAACAGCATTTTTATCCTTATGCTTAATTTTAATTAGATCTGATCCGCACAAACCGCATCCTAAAACCTTGATTATCGCTCCTTTAGTATTAAGGAACGGCTTTTGGGTTTCTATTATAGAAATTTTATTACCATCGAATTTTGCACTTTTCATCATTTTAAATTATACTATAAATATAGCTATGATTGAAAAAGAAATAAAAAATAATATCGACAAATGCTCAAGATGCGCCCTTTGTCTTCAAAACTGTCCTGTTTATAATATTACAAAAGACGATAACAACACAGCCAGAGGTTTGATTTGTAAACTCACAGCTTATTATAAAAAAATTCTTAATAAAAAAGAAATAAGGAAGGATTTAAAGGTTTGTCTTTATTGCACAAAATGCGAACAAAACTGTCCTTCAAAGGTTGAAACAACAAAGGTTTTTGCTTATAAAAACGCTGAATTATACCCTTCTAAGTTCAGCCAGAGGCTTTTTTTAGCTGCTAAGCTTCTTCCTATTAAAATTCTTTATTTTATTAATTTCTTTAAAAAACACGCAAAATTCACTCCCAATAGTGAAATTGTATACTTTAAAGGGTGTGTAGCAAAATCCCAGCATAAAATTACTTTTTTGGATAAACTATTCAAAAACCTTAATGTTTCTTGCTGCGGATTGCCATATCTAGCTGGCGGCGATCTTAAAAATTATGAAAAAGTTAAAAGAAAAAATATTCAGCTTCTAAAACGAGCTAATCTTGTGCTTTTTGACTGTGCAAGCTGCAAAAGCACGGTTGAATCGTATTATTTTCAAAAAGAAAAACTTGTTTTTTTTAGTGAATTTTTTAAAAAGAAAAAATACAAAATTAAAGAGAATTCAAGATATAAAAATAAAACAATAACTTTCCATAAGCCCTGCCATATGTCTCAATCCGACTTTTTGGCAATTGAGCAATTTTTGCAATCAATTAAAGGAATAAACTATGTTCCTTGTGATTCTAATAGCTGCTGCGGGTTCGGAGGGAGTTATTTTTTGTTTCATCCTGTAATAAGCGCTAAAATTGCACAAAAAAAGGCAGAATTAATCAAAAAAACAAACTGCGATTTAATCTTAAGTGCTTGCCCCAGCTGTGTTTTAGGGTTAAGATTTTCGCAGTTGTTTTACAAAGGTTTTAAAAAGACTCTTGAACTAAGAGATTTTATCGATAAAGAATTAACTCTTTAGCTATTTTTTATCGACAACTTTAATCAAATGCCAGCCAAATTGAGTCTTTACTGGTCCTACAACCGTATTTTTATCAGCATCAAAAGCGGCTTGTTCGAATTCTTTTACCATCATATTGCGTCCAAAGTACCCCAAATCTCCTCCGGAAGCCTTAGAAGGACACTTTGAATAGTCTTTTGCTGCTTGTTCAAAAGTAATTGAGCCATTGTCAATTTTACTTTTAATATCCTGCGCTTCTTTTTGAGTTTCAACAAGAATATGGCTTGCCTTAACCTGGGTAATATCGTTGTTCATTTTCGCTCCTATCTTTGTAGTTCCTATAAAAACAATTCCTATAACAAGGACAAATAATAATAAAAATTTTTTCATATGTAAACTCCTTTTTTTATCATTCTACCACAAAAATGTGTTATAATAAAATTAGCATCATATGAGTTTGCAATTTTGTTCCTACATTATATTAAACAGGGTTCGCTAACTCAAAGGTGATTGAAGTATACCTTGGCGTTTAATTAACGTTTTATTAAAGGAAATGGATTCACCATTGGCGCTTACCCACCTGGTCGTTCGGTCAGGAAACAAAATTGCTCATATGATTGCCTAAAACCAGCTTTTTAGCTGGTTTTAGTTTTTATTTTTAATTGTATAATTTTTCTTATGAAAAAGATTCTTGTATTATTAGTCTTTTTATTGCTTAATGCACACGGTATTGTTGAAGATAGGTCAATAAGTCTTCAAGATGCAATTAATCTAGCACTTAGCACCAATCCTCAAATTAGAATTTCTATACTTGATGTTGAAATATCAAAAAACGATATAAAAACTGCATCAAAACTTCAAAACCCATCAATCGGGACTTTTCATAATATTGGATCAACTGCAACAGGAAACCCTCAGCAAATTGGGGTTGACTATACAATTGAACTATTAAAAAGAGGAAAAAGAAAAAAACAAGCACAATCTAAAGTTTTATCGAATATCGATAATCATAAATATCAAGAGCAAATGCTGATTTTAGAGGTTAAAAAGGCATATATTAACCTGCTTTTGAAAAAAACCAACTTAAGAATTGTACAAGAACAGAAGGAATTATCCAAAGAACTTCTAAATACGATTAATAGCGAAGTTGATAAAGGTATAATTCCTAAAACAGAAGCAATTCAAGCAAAAATTGACTACAACAGAAACTTAATGTATGCAAGAATTGCAAAAAGCGAGGTAATATACGCACAGAACGCTTTCAACACAATTCTTAATTCAAGTGATATTAACTATGATACTAAAGAGGATTTTTTGACCGATAATTACCAAAAGCTATTAACAATTAATCCTAAACAAGAGCTTTCTTTTGAAAAAATTAAAAACTATACCCTTTCTAATAGGTACGACCTAAAAGCCTTAAAACAAGAAGTTGAAACATCAAAACTTAACTTAGAAACAACAAAAAGCTCCTTAATCCCTGATATTGAACTTCAAGGGGGCTATGGGTACTTAACCAAAGGGATTTCAGATACAAATACCTATACCCAGGGAGCTTATGCCGGGGTTAATATTACAAATATTCCTTTGTTTTATAACTACAAACCTGAAATTAACAATGCAAAGTATGAAATTGAAAAAGCGCAGCTAAGATACAAAGATTTAGAAATTGATATTATAAGAAATATTACAGATGCATATGAAAAGTATACAATTGCAAAAAACAACCTTAATTTCTACAACGAAGAACTTCTGCCTAATTCAAAAGAGCTTTTGGAAACTTCTAAAAAAAGTTTAGATAGAAAAGAAATTGACCTTACAAGCTTTTTAGTTTCAAAAAAACTTTATCTTGAACTTATCTTAGGCTACAATGAAACCCTAGGGGAGTATTACACAAGCTATGCCGAACTTTTAGGCACAATGTGCGCTTGGGATTTAGAAGTTGAAAATATATAGCTTGCAGCTTAGTTCTTTTTGGCAATGTCAAATTTAATAGATTATTTCAAAATAGATTATCTATTATTGAAAGGAGATTATAATGAGATTTAGCATTATCAAAAGAGAACCTTCATATTTTTTTGAAAATATCCATGAAGATTTAAACCGATTCTTAAAAGACACCTTTGGAGATGTTGACTATATTGACAAAACAAACGCGCCAATTCTAAAGGCCTTTCGTCCTGCTATTGAAGTTAAAGAAAAAAAAGACGAATATAGAATAAAAGTTGAACTTCCAAATGTTGATAAAGATGATATAGATGTAGAACTTAAAGACAATTTATTGTCAATTAAAGCAGAATCCAAATTTGAAGAATGCAAAGAAGAAGAAAACATTAGAACTTCTGAGTTTAGATATGGTAAATTCCAAAGAATTATCCCGCTAGAGCGTGAAATTGATCCTGACAGTGCAAAAAGCGAATTTAAAAACGGGGTTTTATACATTAATCTTCCCAAGATTCACGAGGATAAAAAAGAAGATATTAAAAAATTAAAGATAGACTAATTCTGCCTTTCTTTTGATATTTCAATTTTCTTAGTCTTATAAAACCACTTAGTAATTAAATAAGTGGTTTTATTTTTGTTGAGACTTGAAGCCTTTGCTTTTAAAACCCTTTGGCTCTGGGCTTTTTGGTTCAACTTTTTTTATTCTGTCAAAACTAGGTTGATCAGCTGGAAGCAAACTTTTTTGATTTTTGTACATTTCATCTAAATTCTTTTTAGTTTCGATAAAAACTTGTTCTTGCTGAGCTGGAGTTAAGTTAAACTGTTTAATAACTTCCTTAATTTCACCATCTGAAGGCTGGTGAGGTAAATCAATATCATAAGAAGCATAAACCATTGAACAGGATAGGATAAATAGGCAAAAAATCTTTTTCATAAAAAATTCTCCTTATATTTATATTATAATAAAATTTTTTATTATAGAATAGAATCATGACCAAAGATTTTTTAAAAGAATTGAAAAAAATTTGTCCTAAAGGATTCATTGATAAAAAAGAAGAACTTCTTGTTTATTCTTTTGATACTTCGCAAAACGAAGAAGTTATAATCCTTCCTTTGGCTGTTGTTTTTCCAACAAACACAGATCAAATATCACAAATTGTAAAAATAGCTGCTAAATACGGGGTTTCAATTGTTCCAAGACTAAAAGGCACAAACCATTGCGGAGCTACGAGACCAACAGATAACTCAATTGTTGTTAATTTTTCTAAAATGGATAAAATTATAAACATCGATAAAGAAAACTTAATAGCAGAAGTTGAACCCGGGGTTGTAATAGGGGATTTAAACAAAGAACTGGATAAACAAGGGCTTTTTTTTGCAGTTGACCCTTCTAATCTTGCAGTTTCTACAATCGGCGGTGCAATTGCACTTTGTTCAGGAGGTCCAAGGACCTACAAATATGGAAACGCTAAAGACTGGATTATTAATTTAACTGTAGTTTTAGCAGACGGATCAATTGTTGAAACAGGCAAAAACATTGCAAAAAACGTTACAGGATACAACTTAACCTCACTATTTGTAGGCTCTGAAGGAACTTTAGGATTAATTAGCAAAGCAACTTTAAAGTTGATTCCTAAGCCTTCTTATAGGCTTCTTACTCTTTGTTATTTTGATTCTATAAAACAAGCTGCACTTGCAGCGACTAATATAATAAACTCAGGATTAGTTCCAAGCGTGCTCGATTTAATCGATAAAACGACAATTGAAACGATTGAAAAGTTTCATCCCTGCAATTTATTAACAGAATTTGATGCAGCGCTGTTAATTGAATTGGATGGATTTTTCGAATGTGTTAATATTGAAAATAAAATTCTTTCTAAAATTCTTCAAGAATCTGATTCTAAAAAAATTATCCAGGCAAAAAATGAAAAAGAAAACGAGGATATATGGCTCGCAAGAAGAAGTGCTTTTAGCGCTCTAGCGCAGTTAAAACCCTCCGTTGTAACAGAAGATATCGTTGTTCCTAAATCAAAAATTGTTGAAACTGTTGAGTTTATTCAAAAGTTAGGAAAAAAATATAATATTATAACAGCAGCAATGGGTCATATCGGAGATGGGAACATTCATCCTAATTTTGCTCTTGATTTTAATGATCCAATTGAAGCTGAAAACTTTGAAAAATTAAAAGACGAACTTTTTAACTATGCAATTAAACAAGAGGGGACCTTATCAGCAGAACACGGAATTGGTCTTGCTAAAAAGAAGTATTTAGCACTTGCAGTTGATAAAAACGCACTTGAGTTAATGCAAAAAATCAAAATTTTATTAGATAAAAACAATATTTTCAATCCAAAAAAAAGCTTATGATTAAAGAATATAAAAGAATTATTATTGATTTAATAACCCTTTCTATGCCGATTCTAGCAGGGAATTTGTCGCAAATTCTAATAGGTTTTACAGACACTATTATAGCAGGACACTACTCTACTTTGGCTCTTGGGGCAATTAGTGTTGCAAGTGCTATTGTTATGACAACAATAATAGGAGGAATAGGTCTTGTTCTTGGAGTAAGCCCTACAATTGCAAACTTAAGAGGACAAAACACCCCTTGCAAAAGATATTTTAAACTTACAATTCTTTTTTCACTTATTGTTTCAATTCCTTTTTTCATAATACTAAGAATAATCCTATTTAACCTTGACTACATAGGTCTTAGTCCGGATTTGATTGAACCTAGCAAACAATACATTGATATTTGTTCCTATAGTATTTTCCCAAGTATTGTTTTTGTTGCAATTAAAGAATTTTTGCAGGCATATGAAAAAGTTGTATTTACCAACTTTCTTATGTTCTTAATGGTAATATTAAACCTTATATTAAACTATGTTCTAACTTTTGGCTATGATTTTTCTATTTTTTCAATTCCTTCTTTAGGAATTGTGGGTCTGTCTATAGCAACGCTTCTTACTAAAACTTTAGTTGCAGTTTTTTTATTGTTGTATTGCATTCCTTTGTTTAAAAAACCCTTTATCAACTGCACAAGCTATATTAAAGACTTAATTAAGGTCGGCTGTCCGATTTCCTGTGCAATTTTTTTCGAGTTTTTGGGTTTTAACTTAACCGCAGTGTTAATTGGTAAGTTCAGCTCTTTATTTGCTGCTGTTCATAATATCATTCTTTGTATTGGAAACTTTACTTTTATGATAGTCCTATCAATATCAAATGCTGCATCAATTAAAATTGGGTATTATAACGGAAAGAAAGATATTAACAATATTAGAAAGTATTCTATTGCTAACTGGATTATAACTTTGGTTATTTGTCTTGTTTCCTTTATTCTACTTGGGACACAATCAGGTTTTATCCTCTCAATTTTTTCTAAAGATACTTTAGTTATTAGTTTATCGAAAAAAATTCTAAAATTTGCAATAGCATTTTTATTCTTCGATGGAATCCAGGCAGCAAGTGTCGGAATATTGAAAGGCTTAAAGGATACTAAGATAATTGCTAAAGCAATGGTATGCGCTTATGCTGTAATTGCAATTCCTGTCGGATGCTATCTTGCATACTATAAAGGGTTGATTCTTGAAGGTTTTTGGTCAGGTTTAGTTCTGGCGCTATTTTTTGCAGCCATAATTACAACAACAAGAGCAGTAAAAAACCTTGAAAAAATTAAAAAAACATTATAGAATATAATTTATAATAATAAGGAGAATTCTACAATGAAAAAAACACTTATTCTATTAACCGCACTTTTGTTTACAACCTTTTCAGTTCAAGCTGCTTCAACTTATACAAACAATTTAAAAAATGCTGTTAAACAAGATATTCAAAATGCTAAAAAGGCAAATGATGAAGCAAATAAATCTGCTGCTAAAGCTAGAAAAGATCAAAAAATTAAAGAAATTGATTCTAAACTTACAGAACTAAACAAAGAAAAAGAAACCATTCAAAAACAAAAGGATATTACAGAAACCCAAAGAACTCTGCAATTAAACTCAGTTAACCGCCAGATTGATTTCTATACAAAACAAAAAAAGGCACTTCAATAAAACAAATAAAAAGGAAAAACTATGTTAGGAATCAATGAATACAAAATTCTAAGTTATATGCCCACAGTAATTGAGGCTTCAAGCCGGGGCGAGCGCTCTTTTGATATTTTCTCAAGATTATTAAGAGAAAGAATCGTTTTTTTGGGTTCTGAAATTGACGATGAAGTTGCAAACTCAATTGTAGCGCAGCTTTTATTATTAGACAACGAAAACTCGGAAAAAGACATAATGCTCTATATAAACTCCCCGGGTGGTGTAATTACAGCAGGCATGGCAATTTATGACACAATGAAACTTATAAAAGCCCCTGTTTCAACAATTTGTCTGGGTGATGCCGCTTCAATGGGTGCTTTTTTGTTATCAGGCGGGGACAAAGGAAAAAGATTGGCTCTTCCCAATTCAAGAATAATGATTCACCAGCCCTTAGGAGGCGCAAAAGGTCAGGCTACTGATATTGAAATTGAAGCTAAAGAGATTTTAAGAATGAAAGAAATGCTAAATTCTTTATTAGCACAGCACACAGGTCAAGATATTGAAACAATTAAAAAAGATACTGAAAGAGATAACTTTATGACCGCCCAGCAAGCCCTTGAATACGGATTAATCGATAAAATAATAACTAAAGAATAAAAATCATCTTCTAAGATGATTTTTTTATTACCTGATTAAAGCATAATTTCTGTAGGTTCGTTAATCAAAAAAGATACTATTCCCCAAAAAAAAGAAGAAAAGATTAAATTATGACTAACGCTCAATCAAGCTTAGAAAACGCTGTTAAAGCCCACCAACAATATTTGCTAAAAGCAGATAGTGAGGATTTATCAAGGGCTATTAACTGCTATATTGAAACAATTAAAGAAAATCCAAGGGCGCAAAGTGCTTACTACAGACTTGCAACCCTTCTGCACAACAGCGGTCAAATCGGATTAGACGGAGCAATTGAACAATGCTCTAAAGCAGTAAACATTAATCCTAATGACCCTAACGCACATATGTACTTAGGATATTTTCTTTCTTTAAAACAGAACTTTGATGAGGCAAAAAAAGAATTCAAAAAAGCTTTAAAGCTCAATCCAAACACCTCTAGAACAAGATTAATTCTTGCTCTTACAATGCTTGAAAAAATTAAAAACGAAGATAAAAAAAGCCTAAAAGACTGGGCAAGCGCTTTCTACTGGGGTTTAACAGGAACAGTACTAAGTGTTTTTGACAAAGCAAGTTTAAAAATGCTTGCACAAAACATTAAGAATGATTTTAACTATATTAAAAATAGAGCTGAAGGAGAATTTTTTGAAAAAATAAATTCTCAAAAAAAAGCTTATAATATCTACCTCAATGCTTGTGATAATTCAAAAAAATCTATAGCGCTATATGAAAGAATGGCTCGTATTGCAATCAAAAAAAACAGACACGATATTGCCTTTGATTGTCTTAATAATGTTGTAATTCTATCTAATAACAATCCTGATAAAATTATCAATGCTATTGAATACATTGAGCAATTCCACAATGATAAAACAGATGTTTTAATTGATTACTACACTGTTTTAGTGAATAAGTATCCGGGGTTATCCAAATGCTACTATGAGCTCGGGCATCTTTATTTGAAAAAAGAAGAAAAAATTAACGCACTGAGTGCTTTTAAACTTGCGCTTGAACATGATAAAAACAATCCTTATTATCAAAACTCGCTTGCTTATGCTTATGTTCAATTAGAACAATACGACAGTGCTATTGAACTTTACCAAAAAGCTCTTGAAACAAACCCCCAGGATGAATGGTCCGCAGTTGTAGCGCAAGCATTAGCGGCAATTTATCATCAGGTTAAAGGAAACTCAAGTGCCGCTATTTCAATGCTTGAAAACAGCCTTCTTCTAACTAAGAAAAAATCCCCGATTTATGAAGCAATAGCTGATATATACTATGACGAAGAGAATCTTAACAAAGCTATCGAATACTATGAACTTGCGCTTGATGAGGATTCTAAGAATCCAAAATTATATTCAAGATTAGCAATGTCTTTTTGGGAGCAGGATTATATTGAAAAATCAATCGTTTATTATTCTAAGGCAATAGAGCTGGATTCCAGTTATGATATTGCCTACAATAATTTAGGTGTTGTGTTCCTTGATGGATTAGGAGATACCCAAAGGGCTCAGCAATACTTTACTACAGCAATTCAAATTAACCCTGACTATGTTTTAGCTCATTTTAACCTTGGACGAAGCAAAGAGATTGAGGGTGAAAAAATTACCGCTGCTAAACAATACCAAAAAGCTCTTAATTTAAACAAAGAAAAAAAAGAACTGGATGAAGAAATTATAACTCAAAGATTATACAAGCTTTTTGAAACTTAGAAATGGAAAAACTAAAAAAAATATTGCATTCTACAATGACAAAAGTGATAAGTACAGTACTTGTCATTTCTTTTGTTTTGAGCGGGTTTTTCTTCTTTGATTTTTACCTTATTCAGTACAACAAAATTAAAGGCTATTGGTGGGTTTTTCAAGGGGATAAAGCATTAAAAAAACAAGATTTACAAAAAGCTATAAACTGCTATGAAAGAGGAGTAAAACTTCATCCGGGTCATTATAAAGCTATGTATAACCTAGCTAATATTTATGTAGTTTATGAGGATTATTATTCGGCATTAAAAAACTACAAAAAAGCACTTCTTGTTAAACCCGAATATGAAATTGCAAGAATTGACTATGCAATAATTCTTACTAAAACCTATGAAATTGATTCAGCTATTGATGAATACAAAAAAGTAATTGAAAAAAGACCAAGGTTTTTAAAAATTCCTTTTTTGATTGATACAAAAAAATCATACACTTATAATAAAGGTGTTGCTTATTATAACATGGGTTTAGCTTATCGAACAAAATCCCTTACAGCAGGACTTAACAGACAAATAAGCAAACAATACCTTAAAAAAGCCTCCGAATCCTATGAACAGGCGGTTTTAATCCTTGATAATTACAGCACTAACTATAATCTCGGATTAGTTAATCAGCTATTAAAAAACCACAACCAGGCGGGTTATTATTACTGCAGGGCAATTGAATTGTCTCCGATGGACTATGAAGCTCACTTTAATTTAGCGGTTTTATTGAATGACATGAAAGATTATAAAAACTCTCAATTGGAATTTCAAAAAGCAGGGCTTTTGCTGGATTCTAAAGGAGAAGGGTCTAAAACAAGGTATATTTACAATGTTTTAGATGAAGTGAACAAAAAAATTGCAATTAACACTGATCCTGATTATTATAAAAAACAGGCTGAAAAAGAGGAATTAGAGGATAAATCCGTATATAAAAGCGGAAAATTGGTTATAGTTGAGCCTAAGAATAAAAAAGATGACGATCTAAAAAAAAGCTTTAGAACCTGCGCTAATAAAGAGTTTTTTATAGGAGGAAAGTAGAAAAATGGAAGTTACAAAACTATATGATTTTATATATTCCCTAACAACTTCTTATCAAAGCTCACTTGATAGAAAAAGTCTTATTGATAAGTTTTATCGGGCTTTTAGCGTGTTTTTTCCAATTCAGGATTTAAAAATCTATTTAATGGATGAATATTCATATTTACTGAAAGATTTTACAAAACCCTGGGAAAACTTACCCGCTAGTGAGCGCAACTGCACAATTAGAGAGTTTTTTGACAATTTCTTAGTTAAAAAAAGCGAGTTTGAAGTTGATAAAAATACAATTTTTTTCCCGATTTCACAAGAAAATAAAACCTTAGGGATTGTTGAAATTAAATCAAGAGAAAAAATTCAGCAAAAAGACGATTTTATAAAGATTCTTCCTTTGATTAAAGCTCAAATTTCAATGCTTATTTGCGCTAAAAAAACAGATGAGCAGATAACAATAACTTCAAAGTTTCACCAGACATTAAGAAATATCGCACAAATTACCCAGACCCAATACGAACTTGACTACATTCTTCCAATAATTGGAGAAATGATTGATAGGTTTATCCTAGAACACTTAATTTATATCTTTATTAAGAATAAAAATAAAAAAGAATACAAACTAATCTGGCCCTCTAAGTGTTCAGATAGTGAAATTTATCAATATTTAGAAGAAATTAATCAAAAATCAAAAACAACAATAAAAAAAGACGGCAAAATGGGGATTTTTCCTCTTATTGTTGATTCTAAGCCCTATGGAGCAATAGTTGCTTATAACCACTTTGATAAAATTACCGCTAAAGAACTTGAATACTTAGATGAAATTAAAACCCAGGTAATTTCAACCCTATCGAAAGCAAAATCCTATATTGAAGTGCTCCAGCATGCAACCTTGGATGCCCTGACAGGCTATAATAACCGTCATCAATTCGAAAAAAGATTAAAAGAAACAACCTCAGCTGCTAAAAGACAAAATCAGCCTTTGTGCTGCATTATGTCTGATATTGACTTTTTTAAACGCGTCAATGATACTTATGGACATGCCGTCGGGGATTGTGTTTTAAAAAATGTTGCAAAAACAATAAAAAAAGAACTTAGAGAATCAGATATCCCCTCAAGATACGGAGGAGAGGAGTTTATCTTCCTTCTTCCGCATACAAATATTGAAGAAGCTCTTATTGTAGCGCAAAGGTTAAGAGAAAAGGTTGAAAAGAAAAAGATTAATATTGAAGAATACAAAATTGAGGGTGTTAGAGAAATTCAGGTAACAATATCAATTGGAGTAAGTGAATTTACAAAAGCTGATAAGAATCCTCAGAATCTTTACAAAAAAGCCGACAGCGCACTATATGAAGCAAAAGAAAGCGGAAGAAACAGGGTTGTTGTATACAAAGACTAGTTCAGTCTGTTAGTTTATCAATTGCACTGTAGTATTTTTTCAAAATGCCCTCGTTTTTTCGTTTTTGGTACCTTTCAAGCTGTTCTTTATTCATTTTTCGTGCAGGCATCCCTGAAAGCATTCTTGAAACCGCATCCGTTGCAAGAGTGCAGGCAGCAGTAATTACACCTGCTCCAATTAAACTTTTGGCATATGAAACTTTGAATGTTTTGTTAAAGACATCCATCATTGCCATTTGTACTACAATTCTTACAATCTTGTTAACACCTCTTAGTCGTGCGTCTTTTTGGGCTTTTTGCTTGTTTCCTGTTTGTTTTGCAGTTTCATTATAATCATCGTTCATTGAAAAATACAAAGAAGCCGCTATGCCCAGCAATTGAGTTGTTTTTCCAACGGCTGCATTATCAATGCTTGATTGTGTTTCCTTATTTAGTGCTGAGACTCTATTATCTTCAAGGTGTTGTTGAAATTTAGCAATAAATTCATTATCAGCAATATTATTGTTCTTTTGAAGCTTATCTTTGTAGTCAAGATAAGTATTTACAAGATTGTAATCATTCTTTAATTTTACCTGATCAGGCTTTTTAATAATTCCTAACCCTTCACAAATTTTACAAACCGCTTTATATGGATAACTTACAAGTTCTTTTATCAGTTTAAAGGGAGTTATAGGAACATTTAAAAGTTCTTTAGTGGAAACTTTGATATTTAAAAATGGTACATTTATTCTTTTTTTGTATTGACCTAAAAGTATTTTTCCATCTTTTACAAGCTCAGGGTTTTGGAAAGCTTTTTGCAAAATGCCATCGGGTTTGCTATTGTCAGTCCAATATCGATTTG
Organism: uncultured Vampirovibrio sp.; assembly: GCA_910577635.1. GTDB lineage: Bacteria > Cyanobacteriota > Vampirovibrionia > Gastranaerophilales > Gastranaerophilaceae > RUG14156. The sequence continues at coordinate 31,040 of CAJTNR010000011.1, forward strand.
CCATACTTTTAAATTTATTATCTGTAATATTTTTAACAAATGTTTTTGCTTCTTCTTTATCAATCCAAACTTCCCCAATTGTCATTTTATTATATTTTTCAATAAGAGCTTTTATGGGTTCTAGTTTTGTAAAATTATCTTTTAGAGAATTAAACGCTTTTGTGCTTTTAACACCGCGTCCGGCAAAGCCAATAGTAATACTAGCCAGACAAGCAAGAAGTATATTCTTAGGTGATAAAATATGTTTTTTCTTATCTTTGATTTTTGTAACTGCAATTTTATCAGGTTCTACTTGTTTATTTTCTTTAGTAGATTTCATATAATTTTCAAGACTAATAACTCTTTGAATTTCAGTTTGTTTATCAGGAAGTTTAATTCTTCTTATTGGTCTTTTAGTTGAAAGCCTTGAAGTTATACGAAAAACTAAACTCAAAGCAGTAGATAGAATAGGAGCCGCAATGGGTGAGTTATTTGTAAAACTTGCAAAAGCTCCAAGGGTAAGATACTGTGATAATGCTTCTTGTCCACTTTCAATAAGTTCTTGTCTTCTTTTACCTCTTGCTGATTGTTTTGCTTCATCATCAGTCTTACCATTAAGAATAGATTTATTATAGAAATCATTACCAAGAATTATTGCTGCAACAACACCTGAAACAACTTTTACAATTGTTCTTTCATGCGGTGTGTTGTAGTGTGCTTTATCAATAGCTAAATTCTCATCAAAAAGCTCATAAAACTTTTTAGAAACCTCATCACAAATACCCTGAAACTTTGGGTTTGCTTTATTTTCACACACAAAAGTTTCTATATCTTTTGGGTTAATATTGTGTTGTTTTGCATATTCTTGAATAAAACTATCGCCGTTTTGATACAACCCTCTTAGTGCTCTTTCATAAGCCTCTTGTTGCTTTTTAGTGTTATAGTTAGTGAGCATCTTACTTTCTTTTAAAGAAGTCCAGTTAGTTTTCTCTGCAATAAAATTAAGAATATCCTTTGGCATATCAAAAAAAGGATACTTAATAGTTTCAATAATAGGATTGGGTTTTTGGGTAAACTTTTCGTTATTAGAAGCAGCTATTTGAACAACATTTGGTGCTTTTTTAGATAAAGCGGTATTGAGTCCATCTAAAGCGCAATTTGTAATTTTTTTTGAAGTTTTATAATTTACTATATTATTTACGGTAAAACTTTTTAAAAGTGAACCCATATTAGCTAGCATCCTTTTTGTAAAAACAGAGAATTTACAATAAAAAGAATGCTAAATTTAAAAAGTGATAGTAAATTATAGTTTTTGTTGAATTTTGAAACAAAAATTTACAGTTATTTGATTAGACACCATAAAGTTTATATGCTTGATAGCTTGAATCATCTGCCAGAGGGTCATAGTCTTTGTTATCAGTTTTAGATGGTGTTGTGCTGGTTGGTTCTGGCGGTTCTGGAATTATACCTTGTTCATTATTTTGCATTTCTTCGTAGAAAAAATCAATATTTTCATAATAATCTAATTCTTCTAAAAAATCTTCTTCGTCTAACATGCCTGTTTGTTGTATTTTTTTCTTCCAATATTCATCACCATTTCTAACTTCATCATATATGGTTTTATACCGGTCTATCGTTTCATAAAATAGATTTTTATGTTCGTGTTTGTCTACTTCTTCTTTATTCATTGTAATATAGATAACATCTTGACCATCACTGTACTTTGTGCTTTTTATCATAAAAAGAGGTGAGGTTTTAAAATATTCAAGCTTTTCTTTAATGTAATCTACAGCTTTTTTGTAGCCAAACTTAGGATCTTGTTTATCTTCCTCATCGTACCATTCTACTTCTTTCATCATCATTTCAAAAGTAAGATCCTGTGTTTTTTTATCCTTAAACATCCCGAAGCTTACTTTTTGGCTTGGCGAATAATGGTTTTTAACCATGATTGGGTTTACTCTCATCTTGATATCCTCTTTATCTTCGTGTTAATAATATAAACATTTATATGAAACCTGTAAATATAATTTTTTGCTATTTGTTATAAAAAATTTTCAAACAAGTTACAATAATTAACATAAGAAATAAACTATTGCATTTTTTTTTGGTTGTTATAGAATAATTATGTCAGAAAAAACCCGAACAGTTGAATATGAAATTTTGCTTTATAAATAAAGCTTAGTTTGATATTCTTTATTTTTTTAAGGGAAATAACAAAAACACTATTAAGAAAGGTAATAAACGTGGAAGAAAACAAAGAAATTCAACAAGAAACTAAAGAAGTTGAACAAGTTCAAGAAACTGTGAGCGAAGTTAAGGAAGTTGTTGAAGAAACCAGAGAAGAAAATGAAAAAAGACCCCAGAGAAAAGGAAAAAGAAGAAAAATTGAAACTGTTGAACCAACTGAATCCGAATGGAAAGAACAAGTTGTTCAAATCCGCCGTGTAACTAAAGTTGTTAAGGGTGGTAAAAAACTATCCTTCCGTGCAATTGTTATTGTCGGCAATAAAAAAGGCCAGGTAGGCATGGGCGTTGCAAAAGCTGCTGAAGTTATTATTGCAATTCAAAAAGCAGTAGCAGATGCAAGAAAAAACCTTGTAACAGTACCTTTGTTCAACACAACAATCCCTCATATGATTCAGGGAAGATCCGGAGCAGGTTCTGTTGTATTGAAACCGGCTTCTAAAGGTACCGGTGTAATTGCAGGCGGTGCAGTTCGTGCTGTTCTTGAATTATCAGGGGTTGAGAATATTCTATCTAAATCATTGGGTTCAAAATCTCCTCTTAATGCAGCAAATGCTACCTTAAACGCACTTAGAGCTCTAAGACCTTTTAAGGAAGTTGCAAGAAGAAGAGGATTAGAAGTAAAACAAATGTTAGGACAAAAATAGTTTAGAAGGTATAAAAAAATGACTAATAAAACAATAAAAATTAAACAGGTAAAAAGCACAATAGGTGCTTCAAAAGACCAAATTAAAGTAGTTAGAGCGCTCGGTCTTAAGAAAAAAGACCAAATCGTTGAACACATAGCTTCAGCTACAATCCTCGGGATGGTAAACAAGATCCCTCACATCGTATCAATCGTAGAAGAATAAGGAAGGTTACAATAATGAAATTAGAAGATATAAGACCAAATGAAGGCGCAACTCACGCAAAAAAACGTAAAGGCAGAGGAATTGCTTCAGGACACGGAAAAACTTCCTGCCGCGGTAATAACGGTGAAGGACAACGCTCCGGAAACTCACACAAACGCGGTTTTGAAGGCGGTCAAATGCCCTCTTATCGTCAAATGCCTAAGTTAAAAGGTTTCAAAAACAGATTCAGAGAAGAATCAGCAGAAATTAATGTTTCAAAATTAGCTGAACTTGATTGTGAAACAATTGACCTTGCTTTTTTACAGCAAAACAGAAAAGCAAGCTCAACAGCAGTTGCTCTAAGAGTTTTAGGCAAAGGCGAAATCACAAAAGCAGTTAATGTTAAAGCAAGTTATTTTTCTTTAACCGCTAAAGAAAAAATTGAAAAAGCCGGAGGAAAGGCAGAAATAGTATAATGCAGCAAAATATTGACCAACAACAAGTTGTATCGAATCTGGTAGCAAGCTGGAAATCCAGCGGGCTTAAACAAAAACTGATTTTCACGTTTTTAATAATTGCCCTATTCAGATTCGGAGCACAACTGCCAATTTATGGTATTAATAATGAAGTTTTCCAAAACCTTGCAAGCGGGAACAACTTAATCGGATTCCTAGATATGTTCTCAGGAGGTGCTTTAGGAAAAGTTTCAATATTCGCTCTTGGAATAGGACCTTTTATTACTTCCTCAATTATAATGCAGCTTATGGCAGTTATAATTCCGAGTTTAGAGCGTGCTCAAAAAGAAGATGGAGAAGCAGGCAGAAGAAAAATCCAGCAGCTAACAAGAATTTTTGCAGTATTTTTAGCTCTTTTCCAATCGATTATTTTTGCACTTGCACTCTATAAGCTCCCAGGAGCAATCATCCCAGGGGTCAATCCTTTAATGTTTTTTGTTGGAAGTGCATTCTCACTTACAGCAGGAGCAATAATTGTAATGTGGTTAGCTGAGCTGATTACAGAAAAAGGGGTGGGAAACGGAGCTTCATTGTTAATTTTTGTTGGTATTATCGCGGGAATCCCTCTTTATTGCAGCAGAACAGCAACTTTAGTAAGTCAGGATTCAATGCTGCAATTAGGGTTGATTGCCCTTATTGCAATATTTATAGCAACAATACTTTTTATTATAGTACTGCATGAAGCAGCAAGAAAAGTTCCTATTGTTTCAGCAAGAAGACAGGTTGGAAACAAGGTTTATGGCGGACAAAACACTAATATTCCTTTCAAACTTAACCCTGGCGGAGTTATGCCAATCATTTTTGCAATTGCAATATTGCTTTTCCCTGCTACAGTTCTAGGGTTTGTTCAGCAAATGCACGTTGAAAACGTTGTTTTAGCCGGGATTTTTGAAAAATTAAGCCTGATTTTCAGCGCAAACTCACCGTGGTATTATATAATTTACTTTTTATTAATTGTTACCCTTACTTTCTTTTATGCTTCAATTATTCCAAGTATGCAGCCTAAAGAAATTGCTAATAATTTGAAAAAATACGGCTCGGCAATCCCTGGGGTAAAGCCTGGAAAACCCACAGCTGATAAGCTGAATGAGATTCTATCAAGGATAACTTTAATTGGAGCGGTGGCACTTGGTATAATTGCAATGATTCCTACAGTTGCTACCAAAGTGACTTCAATTACAACTTTCCAAGGGATAGGGGCAACAAGTCTTATAATTCTTGTTGGTGTAGCACTTGATTTTATTAATCAAATTAAAACTCATTTGTTAGCAAAAAACTACGAAAGTTTTCTACAACAATAATATAAAAAGGATAAAAAATGAAAAAAATATTCATATTCCTAGGTCCCCCAGGCTCAGGAAAAGGCACTCAGACATCTAAACTAGCAGATAAACTCTCAATCCCTCACATTGATACAGGATCATTATTGAGAAAAAATATTCAAGATAACACAGATCTTGGAATAATCGCTAAAAGCTATATTGATAAGGGTCAATTAGTGCCTTTGAGTGTTGTTTCAAGTGTTATTGAAGATAGAATTAAAAAAGACGACTGTAAAGAAGGCTATATTTTAGATGGTTTTCCGCGCTCTGTTGAACAAGCACAGGAACTTGAAAAAATCTTAGAAAGAATTGGAACTTATAGTTTAAAAAATGATGCTCTTGCAGTTTATTTTGATATTGATAATGAAGTTTTAATTCAAAGGCTTATAAACAGACGCTCTTGTCCTAAGTGCCAAACTATTTACAACTTATTATCCAATCCGCCTAAAATAATGGACTATTGCGATATTTGCGATACAAAACTTGTACAAAGAGCTGATGATAACGAAAAAACAGCAAGAGCCCGTTTTGAAACATATGAAAAAGAAACAGCCCCTTTGTATGAATATTTTAAGCAGCTTGGAATCTTAAAAGAACTGCAGGCAGATAAACCAATCAGCGAAATTTGGGAAAACTTGAAAAAAGTAGTTTTTGAAGATTAATGTAAAAAAAGCTTCTTGCATATATATCTTTAAAAAAGCATTCTGCTCTATGGAGCTGTTGAGCGTTTCGGGATAAATAAACCATCTATGTTTACGCCTTCGTGTTGAAGCAGTTTAATTTTTGTTTTTATCCCACCTGCATAGCCCGCTAAACTGCCATTTGAACTTACAACTCTATGACAGGGGATAATAATTGAAATCGGGTTATGAGCTATAGCACCCGCAACAGCCTGAGCTGACATTTTTTCTTTTCCTTGTTCTTTTGCGATAACTTTAGCAATTTGACCATAAGTACAAACTTTTCCATATGGAATTTCACGAAGTATTTGCCAAATTCTTTGTCTAAAATCACTTCCAATAGGAGAAAGAGGTAATTGTGAAATTTGCGGTTTTTCGCGCTTAAAATACCTATTTAGCCAATTTTTTGTCTTTTTGAATATTTCAAGGTCATTATTTTCTATCAATTGAGAATCAATTGTGCCGCCAAAATATTTTTGTCCTTCAAGCCAAAGCCCGACAAGGTTTTCTTTATTGTCGCATGCAAGGGTAATATTTCCAATTAAAAAAGTCAGATTTGTTCTATAATACATTTATCTACCTTTCTTGTTCAATCGCTACATATCATATATTCAATTACAAGAGTCCTTTTTTTGTTGTCAAATAATGAAAGAAAAGCAATTTTGTAGTAATCATCAGTTGATCTATCCTTATCGATAAAGTAGTAATAAACTATACCTTTGTTTGTTTTTAAACGTTTTTTATACCCTTTTTTATCAACAACTGTTTTAGATTCGATGATTCTAAAACCTTGATTCTTAAGGCAAATCAGGGGGTTGTGAAGCGCTAAGGGTGAATTTGAGACAATTCTAATGACAATTTTTGAATCCTGTTTATACTTTTCAATTTTTGATCCGTTTTTTTGATAATACAGAATTTCTTGTTTTGTAAAATCAAGATTTTGTTTAGTTTTATCTTTAATAATTTCAAAATTACTGTTTACACTAGGGCTTTTTATCCGATTGAAAAAAAGAGTAGATAAGATTATAAAAAAGAATACTAAAACTATTCTTGATAGATAATTTTTCGATTCAGCTTTATTTATTTTACAAACAAGAAACAAAAACAAAAGACATATAAGAATATAGTTAACAATTCCTAAAAACCCATGGATTCTATCGCTTATATAAGACAAATGAGCCAAATTGAGAGATATTAGGATAAAAATTCGAAGAATATTCAAGTAAACTGAAACAAGACAAATAACAAAAAAATTGAAACACAAATAGAAAGTCAAATTCAAATTTTTAATAAAACATATTATAAAAGAAAAAAATAAGGAATAATAAAGGGTTAAAGATCCCGAGCAAGGGTAGTCGACTTGAGTAATTGAGTTTTCAAAGACAAGAATTGAACTATCGGTAATTGATTGAATATTGAATAATCCAAAAACCCGCTCTAATAAAGAAGCACTAAAAAGCCTCATTGGAACACCAAAACAAATTTGAAAATATTCTTTAGTAAACAATAATACTACAATTAAAAAAAGCCAAAAAAGCCTTTTTTCAAGGTTTTTATTAAAAAAGCCAAGAATTATTGAAAAAACTAAAACTAAAGTTAGTGTTTTTAGCATCTTTCTTTTTTCTTATAAAAAATTAAAGATATTAAAAGCATTGTTATAATTAAAAGATAATCATTTGGTTCAGGAACTGATTCAATATCTTTTGTTTCAGCTATTCCTTCTTCTTTTCCAATAATAAGGTCAGCTTGAAACTTATCTGTTTGTTGTTCGTTAAACTCCAGTTCTTTTTTTTGTCTTTCATCAACCAAGGCAATTAAAGAAGAGTAATCAGTTACAATATTGTATTTTTTAGCAATATCAAAAATCTCCTGCGGATTATAAGGCAAAAGATTGTCAATTTGTGCTCTTGACTTAAAAACCTGCACTTGTTTATTAGAGGAATCAAATTGCAGCTTATCATCATAAAAAACTTCTTCTAAACTTGTACCAATTGCCCCTTTTGTTTCATAAATAAGGTTAGTTAATGCTTTATTGTAAGGAGGAATAGTATTTTTATCACTTAAGTGGATAATATACAAAGGAAAATTATTTTTACAATAATCAAACTTAGAATAATCAAAAACACTGTTTGTGCTAAAAATTATCGCTGAATCATAGTCATTATCAAGAGAGCAGTAAGCATCATATCTAGCGCTTTTTGAAAAATTCTTTTGTTTAATGCTTTCTAAACTATGCATTTTTGGACTTAAAAATTTATTAAAAAAGTAAAAATCAACACTGTTAAGTTCAATCAAAGAAGAGAGTTCTTTTTTTGAGTATTCTTCCCAGTTTATTTTATTAGAATAGGAAGTATCAAACAAAAGTGCAACTCTTTGATTCTGGGGCAGGTTGAAACCATTTTTTTTAGAATCATCAACTATTACCTGATTATTTTTAGCCTTAACAATTTTATTTTCATATGTAATATTTTCTTTAGTTAAAAAACCAAAAAAGGCATTTCTTGATTGAGAAAAGTTAGGAAGAGGAATTATCCCTTCTTTTGAATAAACGTAGTATTCAAAACTTACTTTTTGATTGAGTTTTGCTCTTTTTCCATAAACAGGATAAACTCGAAGTGTATATTGGATTGGTCCGTTTTTTTCTAATAGCGCAGGGTCTTTTCGTTTAATGGTTTGCGCTAAGTAAGTTTTTCTTGCAGCGCCCTTAGAAGATAAAACCCCCTTGTATTGAAGATTAGTACCTAAACTCAAAGCTGTAATAACTGCGTTTTTAGGTAATGAAAACTCATAATAAACTTCTCTATCATCTTTTTTTTGATTTTGGTAAGTTTCAACAAAAACCACTTTATAAATCGATTGGGTTTTTGTTTTTTCGATTATAATATCTCTTTTTTTAACTAAAACATCCTTAGAATCAATATCAAGAAGGGTCGCAGTCTCGCTTTTATTAAAATAGGTTGAGTTAATGCTGTTTTTAATATCTTTTCTTAATTGAAGCTGCATATCATCATTGAAAAACTCAATAAACTTATCATTAGCACTATTGTCCGAAAAACTCTCAGGATAATAAAAAGGATAAGCAATTTTATTAAAAACATTCTGAGCTATTAAACCCAGTGTTTTATTGTTAAACGTTTCTTTATCTCCATATAAAGAAGATATTATATCTGAATTTTTATCAAAAACATATCTTTGGTTTGCAACATAATTATCAAGATAAATTCTTTTAATAAAGTATTGTTTAATTGGACTAATTTTTATTTGCTGCAATTCTTCATAAGTTTTTGCATTTTTAACTGCGCTAAGTTCAGAATCCAGGTTTAAACTCGATAAATGAAAAGAACTCAAACCAAGAATTAGAACATAAACAAGTGCAAAAACCAGACAACTTTTTTTGTTTTTTGTTTTTTTGTATTCTATAATGAATTGTTTAACATAAACAATAGTACTTGTAATTGGACTTAGTATAAAAAGAAGGAAGATAAGAATAGAACAAATAGCAATCAGGTAGGAATAAATTGCTGCAATGATTTGCAAAAAATCGATTTCTAAAAGACATTCAAAACAAGACTTTATAAAATCTATATAATCTATACTAAAGATAGATTTTATTCCATAAATTATTAAAGGAATAATAAAAAATAGGGCAAGGATTGAAAAATAGGTACTTAAAACAATAGGTACTTCAAAAATATAAACTTTAATTTTTTGCAATTTTTCGTTTTTAATATTAATAAAATCAAAAAAGAAAAAAAGAATTGCAAGAACAATGCTTATAAGGATTAAAAAATAAAAAGGAGTAAGCTCCCGCATAAAAATTATTCTGGTTAGGGATAACAAAAGAACTGGTACTTCAATTCCAAAGAAAAAATCGACAGTTTTAATCCTGTTTTTTTTAAAACAGACAAAAAGGAAAAAGATTAAAGGCAATAGAAAAACAACAGCCGTTGGAAAAATGAGATTAAAAACCGCATCTTTGTATTCAGATAAAAAAGGAACTAAAGGTAAACAAACAAGGAAATATATTATGTTAAAAACATATGCAAAAATATTTAAGAATTTATTAAATTGCTGCAAAATAAATTATCCTTTTTTATTAGAATTTCACCAAAGAAAAAACTTCAATATCACCTGGAAGTTTTTTTCTTCCTTCAAGTTCTTCAAGTTCAATAACAAAGGCTACTCCTGTGGGAATTGCAACTTTTCTAATTAAACTAACAGCAGCCGAAGCTGTTCCTCCAGTTGCAAGCAAATCATCCACAATAAGAACTCTATCTGTTTTTTTAAGAGCATCTTTATGAATTTCAATCCTGTCTTTTCCATATTCAAGATCATATTCTTCGCTTATAACCTCGCAAGGGAGCTTATTAGGCTTTCTTATAGGAACAAAACCGCAGTTGAATTTATAAGCTAAAGGCATGCCAAAAATAAACCCTCTTGATTCAATTCCTGCAATATAGTCAATTTTTTTATCTTTGAAGGTTTCATAAATGCAATCAACGCTAAGCTTTAGAGTTTGAGCATCAAGAAGCACTGTTGTAATATCTTTAAATAGAATGCCTTTTTTTGGAAAATCGGGCACATCTCGAATCATACTTCTTATTTTTTTAATCTTTTCTTCCATGATTTAAAAACCTTTATAATTATAAATATATTCTAGCAGAAAAATTTTTATAGTAGAATAATTTTATGATAGAACAACTAAAACAAAACCTCAATTCCTTAACTGAACACTACAGTTCAATAGAAAGGTGTCTTTGACAAAGAAAAACTGGAGTGTAGTTTATCTTCAATTGAAAAAAAACTAAAAGACGAATCAATCTGGTCCAATCAGCACAAAGCAAACGAGTTATTAAAAGAACAGAAGGATATTAAGCTGAAACTTGATAATCTAAAAAGCTGGAAAAGCACTCTGGATGATGCTTCCATTGCTCTTGAACTGGAGGATGAGAGCTTAGTTTGCGAATCTTTATCAAGTTTGGAAAAGCTGAAAAGCGAACTTGATAAATTTGACTTAGAATTTATGTTATCAAAAGAATATGACCAAAGTGATGCAATTCTTACTCTAACAGCAGGAGCAGGAGGAACAGACGCGCAGGATTGGGCAGACATTCTTCTTCGAATGTATCTTCGATTCGCACAAATTAAGAATTATAAAGTCGAACTATTGGACAAATCCCCAGGCGATGAAGCAGGAATTAAATCAGCAACAATAAGGGTTTTAGGAAAATATGCCTATGGTTATATTAAAGCAGAAAGAGGGGTTCACAGACTCGTAAGAATTTCCCCTTTTAACGCAAATGGCAAAAGACAAACGAGTTTTGCTTCTTTGGAAGTTTCACCAATAATCGATAATATTGAATCCAAAATTGAAATTAAACCGGAAGAAATTGAAGTCGACACAATGCGCTCAGCAGGTGCAGGAGGGCAGAATGTTAATAAGGTTGAAACTGCAGTTCGAATTAAACACTTGCCCACAGGAATTGTAGTTAAGTGCCAGCAGCAGAGATCACAGCTCCAAAATAAAGAAACCGCCCTTCAAATTCTTGCTTCTAAGCTTTTAGCTTTAGCTCAAGCAGAATTTGATAAAAAAATGGATGAAATTAAAGGTCAAACAATGGATGTTAACTTTGGATCGCAGATTCGAAGCTATGTTTTTCACCCTTATAAGCTTGTTAAAGACCACAGAACAAACACTGAAAGTACAAATGTTGAAAGTGTATTAGATGGCAATATTGATATTTTTATTGAAAGTTATCTTAGAAAAAAGCCCTAAAGTTTCCTTTAGGGCAGCTTTTTAGTTGTTATTTGCCAAAAGAATTTACGTGGATAGAGGAGAGGTATGAAAAATACGACTGTTTAAAGTCCTCTGATGTCATTTTTTCAACAACAGCAGGAACTACTACAAGAATTGTATAAACGATTAAACCAAAAAGTACTAAACTTATCATTTCAAGCATAAAAACCTCGCTTTTCTTTATTAACCTTATAAGTATTTATTCGGTTAAAAAAAGATAAACTTTAGAGAATTTCTTTTGTTTTTTACAAAATTTAACATATCTACTTGTATTATAGATAAGATTTAGGTCGAAAAAATTAGCCGAAGCTACTATCTTTTTGGTTTATAGTTAACTTTAATGTTATTAAGCTGCAATAAATACTTTTTCAAGTCACCAATATTCTCGTTTTCTATAAGCAAGTCTTTTTCAGGTGTCTGATTCAAAAGCTCATCTTTTGTTTTTTCAAACTCAGACCTTGAATCTTTTTCTTTGATTCTAAAAACCAAATCATCCAGATCCTTAGCCTGATAAGAAGAATACTTAGAAAGAATCTCTTGAACGGTGCTGCCTACAGGAAACTTGTAGAGCCACCTTAAGGTTTCAAGGTCATTATTGGAAATATTAACAACTCCATACTCATGGGGTACATACATTATATCCCCTTTGTGTTTAGAATGCCCCAAACCTATAGAATGTCCGATTTCGTGAATAATTGTGTGAAAAACTTCGTTTTCGTCCATGTACTTTTGATGTATTATCCCATCAGATAAACCAATTGACACCTCAGCGCTGTAGTATCTTGATTGTTTATCAAAACAAAAGTTGCAAGACCCCAATGATTTTCTATCCACCCTTTTCCAGGTAACATTGATTTGTGAATCGTAGATATTATTAGTTCGATTAAAACAAACAAGTCCTCCTGAAAGGTTCTCCCACAGATTAAACCCGTCAATAATCATCTGGGTATACTTATACTCATCCAATTGCCCTTTTGATTTATACCAGGAAAAATTCCCTATAAAAACATTTAAGGGCATGATTTTATCAGCCCAGCGGGCTAGTTTTCCTTGTCTTAGACAGTCTTGTAAATAAGTCATTTGCATATAAAAATATTATATCATATAATGTAGTTATTAGTAGAGATTTAGGGGAAAAATACTATGATGAATATGATGCAAGTAATGCAGCAAGCGCAAAAAATGCAAAAAAAATTCAAAGAAACACAAACTGAACTTGAAAATACACAAATTACAGCGCAAGCAGGAAATGGCGCAGTAGAAGTTGTTTTGAACGGTCAGGGAAAGTTTAAATCAATTAAAGTTAAAAAAGAAGCGATTAACCCGGACAATCCTAATAGTGTTGATGATGATACAATTGAGATGCTTGAAGATTTATTGAATCAAGCGCTAAGCGAGGCAACAACTAAAGCAACTGCCCAAATGGAAGAGAAGATGAAATCAATTACAGGTGGAATTTCAATTCCCGGATTGTTTTAGAAAATGGAATACACAAAACCCTTAGCAAGATTAATAGAATACTTCCAAAAGCTTCCTTCAATCGGACCTAAAACCGCTATGAGATTAGCTTTATATATTGTTAAAATGAGCGAACAAGAGGTTTCGAACTTTGCCCAAGCGCTTCTTGATGCAAAATCCAGAATATCTTATTGCGAGACTTGTTTTAATATGAGCTGTTCTAATCCTTGTGAAATTTGTTCAGATAATCAAAGGAATAAAACTATTGTTTGCGTTGTTGCTGAAACTAAAGACCTTATGGCAATTGAAAAAACGAATGAATATCAAGGATTATACCATGTTTTGCAAGGATTGATTTCTCCGATAGATGGAATTGGACCTGATGATATTAGAATCAAGGAACTATTATACAGAGTAGCAAATAATGATATTAAAGAAGTAATTCTCGCTCTTAATCCTTCTGTTGAAGGAGAAGCAACAAGTTTATATTTGTGCAAACTATTAAAACCTTTCAATATTAAAATTACAAGGATTGCATTCGGTCTTCCAATGGGTTCTGAACTTGAATACGCTGATGAAATGACCCTAACAAGAGCACTGGAAGGAAGGGTTGAAATAGAATAAAGGAAAGGAGCTTTTTTAAAAAAGCTCCCTGGTTGAGTTTAATTATGAATTTTTTTGTTTTTTAATTCCTTTAATAAAGAAAATAAGCGGAATAATAACTAAACAAGCAAGAGCGCAAATTTCAAAGGTATCTCGAAAAGCACCCATGTTAGCCTGCTGGAGCATTTGATTATACAGAGTATTTTGAGCCAGATAATTTGCACTGTTATAATCCAAAGAATGAGAGTTCATAAAAGCTCCTGTATAAGTTTGGAGTCTTTCTAGAAAATTATCATTCATGTTGTTTAAATTATCAACCAAAAAACTCTGGTGAGCCTGTGCTCTTCTTGAAATCAGGGTTGTAACAATTGAAGTTCCTATTGCACCCCCTAAATTTTTAAGCAAGTTCTGAACCCCTGAAGCATTTGTCATTTGCTCGTTTTTAAGTGTTATTGTAGATAGTGTTATAATTGGAATCATGCTCATTGCCATTCCTACGCCCATGATAAAATTAGGAATTGCAATATTGAGGGTAGATATTTGTAAATTGAGCTCACAGAGCATAAACCCGGCAAAGCTCAGCAAAATTAATCCAATGGTAACCAATATCTTGTTATCGATTTTAGAGCCTATTGTTCCTATAAAAATAACCGTTGAAAGCGCTCCTATTCCTCTTGGCATCATTGCAAGACCGGATAAATATGCATCATAGCCCATTAACCCCTGCAAAAATTGGGGTAATATCGCTAAAGAGGCAAGTAAAACCCCCTGCATTACAATTTGTACAAGTGTTCCAAGTGAAAAATTAGCGTCTTTAAAAACTTTAAGGTCAATAAGAGAATCTTTTTTAGTCGCTTGAATATAGAAAAACCAAAGTGCAAAAACAACTGCAAAAAGAGTCATCCAGCAAACCCAGCTTGAACCAAACCAATCTGCGTCGTTTCCTTTATCAAGCACTATTTGCATGCAGCTCAACCAGCCGATTAGAGCAAAAAACCCTAAAGAATCAATTTTTACATTTTTTTGTTTTCTGGCATATGGCGGATCCTCAATGTATTCTCTAGCGAGATAAACAGCGAGAATTCCTATTGGAATATTGATAAAATATATAAAAGGCCAGGACCAATTGGTTGTAATCCACCCTCCTAAAACAGGTCCTATAATTGGAGCAATTACAACAACAAGCCCGAATAACGCCATTGATTGAGCTCTTTTTTCAACAGGAAAAAGTTCAAGGTTGATTGCCTGCGCTAAAGGTAAAAGCACCCCTCCTCCAAAACCTTGAAGAATTCTTGTTAAAACCATCATAGGAAGACTATTAGCTAATCCGCACAACAAAGAAGAAACGGTAAACAGGATTATTCCTGCTATAAAAAAGTTTTTTCTTCCCATGAATTTACTAAAAAAATCAACAGAAGGAATTGCAATCCCCGATGCAATTAAATAACTCGTCAAAACCCAGGTGCTTTCCTGTCTTGACACGGAAAAAGATCCTGCCATATAAGGAAGTGCAACATTTGCAATGGTTTCATCCAAAACAAACATAAATGCTGCAACCATAAGAGGAATACAGGTAAGCCAAGGATTATGGGAAGGTTTCCAGGGTATTTGCTGCGCCATTATTTTATCCTGACTTTTGGAACTACACTCATGCCTGAAACAATTGTAAATTCTTCTTTATTAATCGGCTCATCAAACACAATTTTAACAGGAATTCTTTGAACAATTTTAACAAACGATCCAACCGCATTCTCCGGAGGAAATAAGCTGGATTTAGCGCCAGAAGCTCTTTGAATTGAGTCAATTCTGCCCTTGAACTTATGATTAGGATAAGCATCCACCTTAATTTCAACCTCTTGATTGGGCTTGAATTTCCCAACCTGATTTTCTTTAAAATTTGCAACAATCCAAACTTTATCAGGAACAATTGCAAATAAGGGAGATCCAACAGAAACATATGCGCCTTTTTCTATCCGGCGGTTAGTAACCACCCCTGTATTAGGCGCAATGACGGTTGTATATTCTAAGTTAAGCTTAGCCTGCTTGAGAATTGCTTCAAGCACCTTTAAGTCAGCATCTGCAACATTTTGTCCGTTTGAGAAGATATCCTCTTTTGCTCTTGTTTGACTTGCAAGGGCATTATCATAAGCAGTCTGCGCTTTATCCAGTGTTTGTTTTGAAACCGCCCCTTCGCTATAAAGAGCACGATAGCGCTCAAGATCAGCTTTTGCAAGCTTGATTTCAGAATCCCTTGCTGATAAAGTTGCTTTTGCGCTTTTTTGGTTAAGAAGCGCTTTTTTATAGTTAGCAAGAGCTTGTTTATATTTTTCAACATAAACCTCATCATCAATTTTTGCTACAACATCGCCTTTTTTAACTTCTTTGTTATCTTCAATATAACTTTCAACAATATGTCCTGCAACCTTTGGGGTTACCTGGATTATATCCGCTTCAATATAAGCATCATCAGTGGATTCAAATTTACTTTCATTAAATAAATATAAACCCGCTAAAAGCCCTATAACAACTACAAGCGGAATTATAAATTTTCTTTTTTTTGATTTTTTTTCTGTTTGAATATCTTCACTAGACATTTTCTGCTCCTATATATTCGTTTTAACTGATTTTTCAACAACTTTTCTAAATTTTTGCAGCGATTTTTTAATATTTTCAATTCCTTCTTTGGAAAATTCATCTTCAACCTTTTGAATAACAGGTTTAAAGGCTGATAGCGTGGAATCGATTAATTCTTTTCCTTTTTTTGTTGCACTTAGAATTTTAACAGGTCTATTATTTTTAATATTGAGCGTAATTTCAATTAAACCCTTTTCTTTAAGTGTTTTAGCCAGTTTTCCAGTATTTGCCCTGTCTTTTAGGATGATTCTTGCTAAATCCCTCTGGCAGCAGTTATTTGTTTCACAAATTATTGACAAAGCCAAATGCTCTGTTGCGCTGACTCCAAAATCCATTTCTTTAAAGATTTGGTCAAATAATTTGTCGAAATATTTAGCTGTTGAATTAATTTGATAGAATAAACTATTCTCGTACTTTGTTTTCATAATTTTTTCTAATGTTGTAAAAATAACTTGTTGCTTTTGCAACATTAATATGCTACCATTCTATTGTAAAAAATGCAAATAAAATTTTTGAGGATAATATGAAAAAAATATTACTTGTTTGTTTACTAGCTGGTTTTAGTTTTGGTTTTATAATAAACCCCTCTTTTGCAATTCTTGAATCCGGCAAAAAAATTGAATCTAAAACTACTATTTTTGATACAATTAACTTTGATTGGTGGAAACAACACAACGACCCCTATTTAGAAGGTTATATTATAACGGCTTTGGAAAAAAACTACGATATTAAAACAGCGAAACTTAAAATTGAACAGGCAGGGTTAGCTGTTCAAGCCCAAAAGGCTGATTCAATGCCGCAGGTTTCAATTGGAGCAAGCCCGATTCTTGGAAAATTTCCTGATTCAACAAAAAGCCAGGGGAGTTTTGCAATGCCTGTAATTGCAAGCTGGGAACTTGATTTGTTTTTAAAAAACTACGATAAAACAAAAGCTCAAAAGTCTTTGTTAAAAGGGACAATATATCAAAGCGAAGCTTTAAATATTGCAATTGTATCACAAGTCGCAGCAGCTTATTACAACATTGTCAAACTGGATAAAATTATCGAAATTCAGGAAAAATTGACTAAAGATAGAGAAGATATTTATTCTTTAAAGAAAATTGCAAACAAAGAAGGACTATGCTCAACTAATGACTTAATCTTAGCTCAAAAAGCCTATATTCTATCTAACAATGACTTGCTTGACTTAAAAAAGACAAGACAAAACGCGCTCAATGCTCTTGCGGTTTTAATCGGCGATAGTGCCAATAATACAAAAGAATATGAAAGAATTTCTTTTGATTCTTTATCTGATGATTTTACAATTCCTGCTGAAATTAGCTCTGAAGTTATTATTAACCGTCCTGATTACAAGGCTATAGAAAAACAATTGGAAGCAAGCGGAATTGATGTAAGGGTAGCTAAAAAAGAGTTTTTGCCGACAATTAATATCCTTGGGTTAATGACTTTTATAGCTTCAAGCGGATCAAGTTTTAATTGGAGCAATGCTTTTTCGCTTCTAGGAGGAAGTGCTAATTTGCCTTTGTTTACAGGGTTTAAAAGAGTTGCGAATTTGAAATTAAAGAAGAATAAATATGAACAAGTGTTAAATGATTATCAAAAAACTAATCTTATTGCGATTCAAGAAATCAATGATTCTTTGTTTAACTTAAAAACTGATAAACAAAAACTCCTCAACAACAAAAAAGCATTTGAAATTCAAAAAAAGGATTATGGATACTCCCAAACCAAGTTTAAATTAGGAACAATATCAAAACTTGATTTATTACAGGAGAAAGAAGCTCTTTTGTACACGCAGCAGCTTTTAATAAACGCAAAAACCGATTGTTTTATTGATAGAATAAGTTTATATAAAACAACAGGAGCCCGTTTATGAATTTGAATTTAGCAAAAACAACTGTTTTTTTAACAATGTTTCTATTGTTATCAAATATTACCTTAGCTCAAACAAGACAAGAGGAACTTATTTTAGACCTCAATAAGTGTGATAATTATTATAACTCACAAGATAGATTAAAAGCAAAAAATTGCTATGGCACTATGGTTTCTAAGTATTCAACTACAAAAGATACATATGCAATTCCAACAATAAGATTCAACTATGGTTTAACTCTTCTTAATTTAAATGAATATACAAAAGCAAAAAGTGAATTTATTTATGTTGCAACACATGAAAAAAATAATCAAAGAATTGTTCAATCCTCTAAAGATTACATTGCAAAAATTGATAATATCCTAGCTGAAATAAAAAAAGCAAACTCAAAAGACAAAGGGGATTATTACTCCTCCCTCGATGCTGTTACAAGATGGAGTAATCCGACAAATCTTGCAGTTTACATTAAAGGATCAGGATCTAAAGAACAAATTCTAAAAAAAGCTTTTTATATATGGGATGAAAAAACTTCTACAATAAGATTTAGATACGTAAGAACAGCTCAAGAAGCCGATATTATTGCAATGATTGCTCCTATATCGCAAATAAACAAAGAATCAAAACAAACAGTAGGGGTTACAAAGTTTAGCTATAAAATGTACTTAAATAAAAAATATTTTAAAACAGCCTATATTAAAGTTTCATATCAAGATATTAACTCAACAAATCTTTCCAATGCCGAGATTCTTGCTATAGCGCTTCATGAAGTGGGGCATAGTTTAGGAATAATTTCCCATAGTGACAATAAAAACGATATAATGTATCCTGATACATCAAGCTATAGGATATTTTCACCCTCTAATCGCGATATTAATACGCTGGAGAAAATTTATAAGCTTTATTGAATAAATTGCTCAGCGCGAGCTAAAACTTTGTCTGCTTTAGTGAATGCTTGATTTAATTCCTGGTTTTTAGCATCACTAACTGAACTTTTTGCAATAAAGTCACTCTTAGGGATATAAGTTACAGTATCAATATTTTTATTCTCTTCTTTTATAGGATTGTTTTCGCTGAAAGGATTGTTTTCTGCTTCATTAGAAGCAGAAACATTCAAGTTATTTGGGGTTTTTATAGTTTCTTTTTGTTTTTTAAGCAAAGCTTCAGTTGCAGGACTAAGTTTTGTCGGTTTTTGTTTAATTTCTTTACCATCTAATAAATCAAGCATTAATTTAGGATTTGCGCCGACTTCTCTTAATAACATAGGGTCGTTTTGAAGTTTTTGAAGAGCAGCAGGGTTACTTTGAATTTTTTCCAATAATTCCCCTCTTGTTATTCCAAGTTCAGGAATAATCGTATTTTTCTGTTCTTCAATAAGCTTTTTTTGCGCTTCTTCGTTTTTATCATAGGGTTTTCCAAAAACTTTATGAATCACATTGTAAATCGGTTTTTGAATCATTGGTGAAAAAACACGCATCATAAGACCGAATCTTAATGCTAAGCCAGCACCTCTTATCAAAATATTGCTTGTTCCTGCATCAAGATATTTTCCTGCTTTATCATATCTTGCAAGACCCATGCCGAAAAATTTACCTGCTTGTTTTAAGCACGTGGAAATAATTCCATTACCCTTAAGGTTTTTTAAACTTGCCAATCCATAAGTAGCACCGAATGCTATAGGAGTTGCTATTGCAATTGAGCCCATGGTCCCGACAAAGTCATCTGCTAAAGTTGCTGCTTTTTTACCCTTAGGTGCATCTTGAACATTATTGTACAAACCAAAAATTTGCAATCCTAAGAAAAATCCCATGCCGGATTTGTCATTAACAAAGTTTGTAATTGACTCCATTGGAACAGTTAAGGACCTCTGGACGAGTTTTCCAGCGCCAGTTTGTGCTAAGGAGCCATTTACAACATTAAACTTAACAAGTGAATCTCCTAAGTTGCCGCGGCAGAAAGAGAAGTTTTTATTGAATTTTTTACCAATTGAGTTGATAACATTAACAGGCCACCAGCCCCCTATGGGTCCGCCTTTCATATTGACATTTTGAAATAAAGAAAATTTGCTTTCCTTTTGCATTTTGTTGAAAAAGTCAAGTAGTTCTTGATTATTTTTGAGACCGTGAAAGTCTTTAATATACTTGGTTAAATTTTGACAAATTTCTCTATTGGTTAAATTTTCAGGGTTTTTGTACAGATCCTCTACTATTTTCTCTGCGTTTTTGTCGCCGACAAGATCCTTAAGGCATTTGGCTGCTTTTTGAAAATCAGGATTTTTAGAATCAACTCCAGCTTTTTTCAAGCTTGTTTTTAGAATATCAACAGGAGTTAAGCTGAAAATTGAGGTAAAACCTGCCCCATAACCCCTAAAAGCATTGCATCTTTGTTTTGCTTTTCTATTCTTTAAGGTTTCTGAAATATCATCAATTGTTTTAGAATGGTTTTTTAAGAAATTTCCGATTGATTCTTTCTTTTTAGAAATTCCACTGGTAATAGATTTATACAAATTACTTTTGTTTAAAAACGCATCAACATTTAAACCCAATTGAGCCATTTTATTAGAGCTTTTATTTGCTATTGCTGCACCTATAAAAACAGTTCCTGCAGTTAGGGCTAAAGAAGTAAAGAATTTTTTAATATTGTCAGAACCAATATTATTAATCATTCTTCCAAAAAAACCGTTTTTAGATTTTTCAATTTCTTTTTTTGCAAACTCGGCTGTGTCTTGTTTTAGTTTTTCTTTATCGAGCGCAGTAAAATTCTCCTTACTGTCCAACCTTTGCTGGATTTCAGGAGAATTTATCTGATTAATATTAGAATTTTGAAAAGAAACACTGCTCATACTTTAATAAAAACTTCTAAATACTATTAATTGCTAAAAATTATGCGATTCGATACTTTTTGTCATATTCATTAACCTTATTTAAAACTGCAGTCAAAAAAGTAATAATCTTCATAAGTATTCTCTCCTAATTAACCTACAATATAATTAAGTTTATAATGGTCTAAAAATTGCTATAAATTGTTAATGATATTTAGAATTTCACAAAAACTGTAACAATCCTTAATTATAAAAACTTTAGAATTTTTATTCAAGTTTCTAATATCATCCACGGTTTTTCCATCTAGAAAAACTTCTTCATAGTTATCTGCTGTTTTTTTGAGCATAACAGAAGGGATTATAAGATTTTCAATCTTTTTATCCTTAATTGTGTCAATTATATCTGACCCTGTAATTAGACCTGCAACGTTAATATCAGAGCCAAAAAACCGATTTTTTACTTCAATAACTTCAAAGTTTAAATTCTCAACTTTTATCTCTTTTTGAAATTCCTTGAAAATTTTTGCAGCACTTTTAGCAGTTGCTATACTAAGAGTGGTTTTTTCTTTGATTTTTTTCTTTAGTTTCTTTTTTTCTTTATTAAAACTATCAATTAAAAGCCTTATTGCCCCTACCCCGTCTTCAATCTGCAGGAAATCTCCATAATAATTTTTAGCAGGGATTTTTTCATTTGCAATTAAGAAAAACTCATCTGAAACCATGGCAATTTGTTTTTTTATTGATAAATTAAACTCATTAACAAGTTTTATTGTTTCAAGGGCAATTTTTTTATCAACTCTTGCAAATTCTTCTTTTCTGAACTTTGAAATCCCCACAGGAACAATTGCAACTGATTTTAAGACCGATTTAAACTTTTTTAAATCATCAAGTGTGCGCTTAAGTTCTGATCCGTCGTTATAATTAGGACAGAGCACAATTTGACCATGGAAGCTTATCTTGTTTTTCTTGAATCTTTCTAAATAATCTAAAATTAATCCTGCTTTAGGATTTCTTGTCATTTTTTCCCTGAGTTTCGGGTTTGTAGTATGGATTGATATAAAAAGAGGAGAAATATGATATTTTTCAATTCTTTTAAAATCAGCTTCAGATAAATTGGTCAAAGTTATATAAGTTCCTTGAATATAGGACAATCTCCAATCATCGTCTTTAACATAAAGGCTTTTTCTAAGCCCTTTTGGCTGCTGGTCCACAAAACAAAAAATGCAATGATTCTGACACTTCTTAATTGAATCAAAAACCGCACTTGTAAAGATAATCCCTAAATCTTCGTAGTATTCTTTTTCAATTTCAAATTCAACAAGCTCTCCATTGGTTTTTTTAACTAAAAGCTCAATTATTTCTTCATTAATTAAATAGCTGTATTCAATTATATCCTTAGGGGTTTGTTTATTAATTGACAGAACTTCATCCCCTTTTTGAAGCCCTAATTCAGCAGCTATTGAATCATTTATAACATTATCAATTATTATACTCATAATAGTTTAATTAATTTTTCTATTTGTTCGATTGAGCTTAAAACGAGTTTTTTTTGAAGGTCAAAAAGAGTAATGTATTCGTTTTTTAGACCATTCTCAAGTTTAAGTTTATTAAGTTCAAGGTTATTGGATAAATTTTCCTTAAACTCGATTAGTTGACCCGCACTTAAAACATTTGAGCAGAAAAGAACAACTTTTGCCTCGTTTATAAAGTGATTGGGATTTTTTTGATTGAAAGTGATAAGAAGATCGCACAAATATTTTTTTCCAACTGTTGTAATTGAAAAAGTCTTTGTTTTTAATCCGCCAGTACTCATTCTCTCAACAAAACTAACGCACCCTTTATCTAAAAGTCTTTTTAGAGCAGGGTTTATTGTTCCTGCGCTTGTTTTTATAAAAGCAAAAAAATATTCATCAATTAACTTTGATAGTTTATAGATTGTTGTATCATATTTATTTAGAATATAAAGAATTGCAATTTCTATCATAGAATTAATTCTATCATAAAAAATTTGATTTATAAGGCTTTTAAGTTAGAATTAGGTAATGGATGAAAAAGAAATTATAGAACTAATTAAAAGTACAAAACTTAATCACATAGCAATAATTATGGATGGCAATCGAAGGTGGGCGAAAAAATCTCATCTTCCTTCAATGCTGGGTCACAAAAAAGGCGTAAGTGCCCTAAAAACAATTACAAGAGCCTGCAATGACTTAGGGATTAAATATCTCACCCTTTATGCTTTCTCAACTGAGAACTGGAATAGAAAAAAAGAAGAAGTTGATTTTTTAATGGATTTATTCGCAACAACCTTAAAAAACGAACTTCAAGAGCTTAATGAGAATAAAGTCAAGCTTAATTATATCGGCAATTTGTCCCAATTGAATCCGAATTTGCAAAAAATTCTTACAGATTCAAAAGAACTTACAAAAAATAATAAAGGGGTGACTTTAACTGTTGCAGTTAACTACGGAGCAAGAGAAGAGATTATCAATGCTGTAAAAAATATTGTTCAAGATAAAGTTGAAATTAATGAGAAAAATTTTTCTAACTATCTTTATACAAAAAATCTTCCTGATCCGGATTTATTAATTAGAACAAGCGGAGAAAAAAGAATAAGCAATTTTTTGCTGTACCAGATAGCTTATAGTGAAGTTTATATAACAGATACCTTATGGCCGGATTTTAATAAAGAACAGCTTGGTTTAGCTATTAGAGAATTTGCGCTTCGTCAAAGACGGTGGGGGAAATAGATGTTAAAAATTACATTAGGAACAAATAATAAACATAAAATTGATGAAATTAACTTAATTGCAAAAAACTACGAAGTTGAGTTTGTATTACCTTCTAAAGGCTATAAAGCCATTGAAGACGGCAATAGTTTTCTTAAGAATGCTTATTGTAAAGCAAATTGCGCTCGAAAAAATGCAAAAACAGAACTTTTTTTAGCCGATGACTCAGGACTTTGCATTGAAGCACTAAAAGGAGCACCTGGAATTTATAGTGCACGTTATGCACAAACTGCTCAAGATAGAATTAACAGAGTTTTAGAGGAATTAAAAGGAATTGACAATAGAAAAGCAAAGTTTGTCTGCGCTATGGTTTTAGTTAACAAAAAAGGAGAAATTGTTTTTCAGGTTCAAAAAGAATGCCACGGTACAATCTTAGAAGAACAAAGAGGCAAAAACGGCTTTGGTTATGACCCGATTTTTTTTGTTGATAGTGAAAATAGGTCAATGGCTGAATTATCAGATACTGAAAAATCAAAAATTTCTCATAGAGCACTTGCTTTAGTTGATGTTTTAGAATTTTTAAAAATTTATAATATTAAAGGAGGGGATTAACTAACCCCCCCCCTTTTTTTTGTTTTGCTTATGCTCTAGCAGCCATAATTTGAACATTCATAGTTATCTCTAAGCGAGAAAATTAAAGAAGCAATTGCTCCTAATCCGACAATCATATACACTATTCTTGTTAATAGTGTCATATTGCCAAACAAGTAGCTAACCAAATCGAAGTGGAATGCACCTACAAGTCCCCAGTTTAGAGCTCCCAATAAAACAAGGCTGTAAGCTATCCATTTAAGAGTATGCATGAAATTCATTTTTTCACCTTTCTTTAAAAATGACACTTTAGAATTATAAAAAAATTTAAACCAAAAATTAATACCTAAAAGTATAGCTGGCTAATATACAAAAGAGGGTTGAATTTTGCATAATTAAGAATTTTTTAGTAGAATAAAACTATGAAAATATTTTTTGTATTTTTATTATCAATTATATTTGTATCTAGTACACAGGCGCAGACTTCTAAAACCCACAAATACTACGAAAAGGATTATCAAAAATTCTGGTGTGATAAAAACTGCGGGCAATTAGAAGTTGTTCTGCCCGATAAAGCAAGAGTTGACTGCGTTACTAAAACACATGCAATTGAGTTTGATTTTGCCAAAAAATGGGCAGAATCAATCGGTCAAGCGCTTTATTACGGGGAAATTCTAAATAAAACGCCCGGGGTTGTGCTTATTGTTGAGGATAAAGTTAAAGATAAAAAATATATTGATAGATTGCTTGTTGTAGCAAAAAAACACTGCATTGACTTATGGATTATTCATCCTTGGGATATTAGTTTTTAGTCTTCAATGATTTTGCCGCTGAATTGTTCTATCATCTCTTGAACCTTTGGACTATAGTGCTTTTTTTGCTGCGGTTTAGGGGGGTTTTCTTCCTGCGGCGGAGTTTGTTCAATATCTTTTGGTTTATCTGTAATTTGTGCGCTATTAGGTTGAATTTGCGGTTTTGGGGCTGGTTTTGGTTTTGTTTGCACAACTTTAGTTGATGAATCAATTTTTATAAACTCAACATTGTAGTTTTTAACAACAGAATCGATTGCGTTTTTTAGCGCTTGAAGTTTTGTGTCTTGTTTTGCTTGTGCTAGAGCGTTTTCGTGCAAAAATCCAAGGGTAATTGTATTATCATTAATACTAACCAGTCTTGCAACTCCTGTAAAAAAGGCTCTTGAAGGCAATGATTGAATAGAAGATATAATTTCACCCCAAATTTGAGAGGAGTCTTTATTATTGTCGCAAGCCGGGTTCTCGGGCTTTATTGGCTCAGTCTTTGGTTCAGGCTTTAGCTCAATTTTTGATTCGATTCTTGGCTCAGCCTTCTGCTCAACCTTTGGTTCAATCTTTGGAATATTATTTGTTATAATAGGAGCCTGTATTGTTTTTTTATTATCAGCACTGCTTGCAGCAATACCCGCTAATTCCATCCACAAATAGGGATTAGTTGAAACCTTGATTTCTTTATAATATTCAATAACAATATCAAGAATCCTGATAATTTTTTCTTTGTTAAAGTTCTGTTCTTTAATTTTTTCAATATCTTCCTGAATTAAAGTAGTATAAGAAGTTATTGTTGAACAATCATTAGAACTTATAACCAGACAAACGTTTCTTAAAAACTCGATAAAATTTTCAGCCAAGTTTCTTGGTTCATTACCCTTGGAATAAATATCATCAATAGTTTTTAGGGTTTTTTCAATATTTCCTTCATTGATAGAGTTCAATAACTCTAATAAGACATCAAAGTTAATTTTTCCTAAAATTTCTTCAATTAAACTTTTGTCAATTTCATCCTTTGTCCCTAAAACACTAACTTGATCAAGAAGAGCAAGGGAATCTCTTAACCCTCCTGAAACGTTTTTGGCGATTGTAAATAGCGCATCATTGTTGATTTTAATACTCTCTAAATCTGCAATTTTTCTTAATCTATCAACAATATCCTCCGTTGTAATTCTTCTTAAGTCATACCTTTGGCATCTTGAAACGATTGTTTCTAAAACCTTGTGAGGTTCAGTTGTTGCAAGAATAAAGATAACATTTTTAGGAGGTTCTTCAAAAGTTTTTAAAAGCGCATTAAAAGCATCGGTTGATAACATATGAACTTCATCAATAATAAAAATTTTATACCTGCCGTTAATAGGAGCGTATTGTGCTTGGGCGATAAGTTCTTTTGCATCTTGAATTCCGCGGTTGCTTGCAGCATCAATTTCAATTACATCCAACCCTGATGCCTTAGTGATATCAACACAACTTGCGCATTTTTGACAGGGAGTTAATGTGGGACCTTCAGTACAATTAAGAGATTTTGCAAAAATTCGAGCACAAGAAGTTTTTCCTGTTCCTCGAGGACCGCAAAACAAATAAGCCTGTGCTATTCGATTAAGCTCAATAGCGTTAGATAGGGCGCTAACCAGACTTTTTTGCCCTACAACATCTGAAAAGGACTGAGGACGATATTTTCGAAACAAAGGCAAATATGATTTTTCCATAACAATATTATAATATAAAAATTTTTTTATGTTATTTTATTATTATGTTTACAGGAATTGTTGAAAAAGTTTCAAAAGTTGAAAAAATAGATCTTGATATTGAAGGTGCAAGACTTTTTTTCCATGCTCCTTTTTCTGATACAAAAATCGGGGATTCAATAGCTGTTAACGGTGCTTGTCTTAGTGTTGTTAATATTAAAGAAGATTTATTTGAAGTTGAAATCATGAATGAAACTTTAAACAAGACAAACTTAAAAAACTTAAAACATGGAGATTTAATTAACCTTGAGCGCGCTCTTAAGGTCTCATCAAGACTAGACGGACACATTGTCCAGGGTCATATTGATTCAAAAAGCAAAGTTTTATCAATAAAACAAGAGGGTTTTTCTTGCAAAATCGAATTTGAAGGGGATACTTATTATATTGTTCAAAAAGGCTCAATTACTGTTAACGGGGTGAGCTTAACCGTTTGTGCCTCTAATAAAAACTCATTTATAGTAAGTTTAATCCCGCAAACCCTTGAATCAACAAATTTACAAAATTTGAAAGTTGGTGATATAGTTAATATTGAATATGATATTATAGGTAAATATATTGAAAAATTTATAATAGAAAAAAAAGAAATTACACTTGAGTTTTTACAAGAAAATGGGTTTTAAATTATGTTTAGTTCAATAGAAGAAGCTTTAGCTGATTATAAAAACGGAAAAATTATTATCGTTGTAGATGACGAAGATAGAGAAAACGAAGGGGATATGATTTGTAATTCCAAATTTGCGGCCCCTGAGATTATTAATTATATGGCGCAAAATGCCCGTGGATTAATTTGTGTTGCAATTGATAAAAACTTAGCTAAAAAAGCTGAGCTTAATCAAATGGTTGAGGAAAACTCAGAATCAATGAAAACCGCTTTTACAGTTTCAATTGATGCGGATGAAAAATTTGGTGTTACAACGGGAATTTCTGCTTTCGACAGGGCAAAAACAATTGAGGTTTTAATTAACCCTGATTTAAAGCCGAATGACTTAAGACGTCCCGGTCATTTATTCCCCTGTGTTTCGCGCGATGGCGGAGTTTTAGAGCGAATCGGACACACAGAAGCTGTTGTTGACTTAGCCCGTTTATCCAATCTTCCCTGCGCAGGTGCAATGTGTGAAATCATGACTCCAGAGGGTCATATGGCTCGAAGGGACTATATTCTTGATTTTGCTCAAAAGAATAATATTAAAGTTATAACTGTAGCTGATTTGGTTAAATATAGAATTCAAAAAGAAACATTTGTAACCCTTGAAGCAAGTGCTTTTCTTCCGACCCAATTTGGGCAATTCCAGGTTTTAGGGTTCAAGAATCAATTAAACGAAGATGAATATGTTGCACTTGTGAAAGATGATAAATCGGATAAAATCCCCCTTGTTAGAGTTCATTCAGAGTGTTTAACAGGAGATATTTTTCATAGCTTAAGATGCGATTGCAACTACCAATTGCACAGTGCTCTTAGAATGATTAATGAATATGAAAAAGGAGCTCTTGTTTACTTAAGAGGACAGGAAGGAAGAGGAATCGGGCTGATTAATAAAATTAAAGCTTATTCACTTCAAGAACAAGGAGAAGATACAGTTGAAGCAAATATCTCCCTTGGTTTTGCTCCTGATTTAAGAGACTATGGTGTTGGAGCGCAGATTATACGGCAATTAGGGTATTCTAAGTTTAAGCTTTTAACTAACAATCCTACTAAAATTAAAGGTTTATCGGGATATGGATTAGAAGTGGTTGAAAGAGTGCCGATTGAACCTATAGTTAATCAATACAACAAAAAGTACATAAAAACTAAAATTGAAAAAATGCATCATTTAATTAAGTAGAACAAATGGGCAAAAAATTAATTGTAATTGATATAATATTTATAATTCTTATCCCTTTAGGGTTTGTTGTTGAGTACAATAAAGTTCCCTTAAGGCAAAAATTTTTTAAAACAATGGCTGTAACAGAGTTTTTAGAAGAAGTAAGCTTTAATGACTGGAGTGAAAAACTGCACATTGATACAGAAGGAAACGTGGTATACAAAGGAATGACTATTGTTAAAGATTACAATCGAAAACCCTTAAAAATCAACAATGCTGATTATGAAGAAGAACTAATGATTCTAAAACAAGCAGGATATTATAAACTTAGAGGAAACGACTGACAATGAAAAAAGCAATTCCTGTTTTTTTATCAGTCGCATTATTAATAAGCTATGGATTTTTAATACAGTATATAAAAAAGAGTGTACTAAGGATCAATACAATAAGCTTGAATGAATTTTTATATATCAAAGACAAAAACAAATATGAAAAACTAAAAATAGACTCTTTTGGAAATATTACCTACAAAAACAAAGCAATAACAAACAACTCAACCCACAAACCACTAAAAGAAAAAAACACGAACTCAACCTCAAAAAGAAAAATATATTTAAGAGCAAAAGGAATAAAACCAACAACAAACTGTGATGAAACAGACACAAAAAACTATGGAACCATAGGATGCTATATTGGAAAGAGTGAATACAAAAAAAGAAAAGATAAAACAATTACAATAAATGAATTTCTATATGATCCCAATCCAACACACTGGAAGGAAGTGTACTTAAACAAATATGGGCAGGTAAGCTATCGGGGGAGGGTGATTGCAGCAGACAATGATAAAAAACCCTTAAACAGAAAAAATGCCTGCAATATTGTAGAGCTCAACTTATACCTGAAAGCAAGCAGGATAAAACCTGATGAAGAAGGCTGTTCTTTAGTAGATATAGCACAAAAAGGGCTTTTTTGGTGTTATTCAAAAGACCCTTTTGATATTCTCTCAACTATAAATGACTCTGAAACAATATGCGCTTTTCCTCAAAGCAGCATATGACAGATAATTAATTATAATTGTTGAACTAAATTGAAGATTGTTTAATCAATTAAATCCTGCAGACTTTTAATTTTATTGAGTCTATTCAACCAGCCGTTATAGTTTAGATTTTGTCCTTCAACATTTTGAGCCTGCTTGCGATAATGATTCAGCCTTAATTCATAATACTTATTAACATCGCCACCGGATTGCTTAAGAAATTTTTTTGCATTCATAGGTCCGTGATTAATTGCTGCATCAAAATGCATAAGAGATAAAAGTGGATCGTCAATTTCATTAACATTGGATCTATTGTAGAATAGTTTATAATAAACATTATCCGCTTCGTCATAGGTAATATCCTTAACATCTTTTAGAGGAAAATTATATTTTTTATTGTAATAATCAAATGTACTTTGAGTAACTCCAAAATTGGTCCTGCCTCCTAAATCGCTTTTTTTATCCGAAAACCCGCCTTCATAAGCATAAATATGAGTCATTAATTCATTAAATTTATCATTATCAATAAAATTTCTCTTAGCCATTAGCTTATACCCTGGATTTATAGGTAAAATACTCCCTTTACACGCATTAATCCCAGGAATTGTTTTTTTCTCATTAACTTTACATGAGTTTTGTTTCATATACTTATCCCTGCTACGGATATCAGCAATCGGAGTTCTATAATAATTAGGGGACAATTCCTTATAAGGAGAACTATTAACGACAGGTTTTTGAGAAGGAGCACAATAATTATTTTGCTTAATACTACTATCAGATTTTAAACAAGAATTTATGGAATCTAAATCTGTTTTAACATTATCAAGCCCGCTTGCTCCTCCTGTTATAACACCTTTTAATGGGGGTTAGGGGCTGTGGGGGATTTTAGAGACAAACACTATTTTTTCTTCTTCTTTTTAAGATCATCAACAGTTGAATACAAAACCTCAGCTGGAGTTAAAGAACTCCCGAGGCTATTCAACAAAGAATTTCTTTCACTTTTTTGCTGTTCATATTTTTTTGTTGTGTCATAAAACTCATCCAATGAAAAACCATCAGAACCATTTTCTTTTCCAAACAATTTGAGACTCCTTTTTTTACTTACCAATTACAAGTTTAATATAACATATTATTTACTTTATGTCAAGTATTAGTTAATATATTTATTATTAGTAAAGTATTAGTTTATTTTATTGCAAATTAGAATGAAAAACATATAATTATTTTATAGTGCAATAATTTATAGTTTAGGTATATTAATTTATGGCAGAAAAAATAAACATTAAAAAAATCGTAGGGAAGAATATTAAAAAGTATCGGGAACTAAGAGGACTCACACAGGAGGAATTGATTGAAAAAATAGACATGGGTCCTTGCGCTATAAGCAATATCGAATGCGGCAAAAGCTTTCCAAGTATTTCTAATCTTGAAAAAATTATTGAGGTGCTTAAAATTGAACCTAAATTTTTGCTTGAAGAAAAATCAATTTATAACAAGGAAGATATATTATCAGATTTCAAAAAAAGACTTGCCCTAATCAAAAAGGATGAGGAGAAATTTGAAATTCTATATTCTGTTATAAAAGCCATAAGTTAAAAAAATCATTGCAAATTACTGTTTTTAAAGGTATCATATAGTAAAATACGGTTATTTTAAGGAATAGAAATGTCAGAGCCTTATTCGAACGACGGTATAGAAATTATAGATGAGAAAAATATAGAAGCGATTAATCAAGAAAAATTTGAAGTCGACAGCACCAAACTAAAAGCAGTAATAAGAGCTTTTGTTGCTAATATTGGAATTGCGCTGATTAAACTAATATGTTTTTTCTTCTCGCGCAGTTCTGCAATGCTTGCTGAAGCAATCCACAGCGGAGTTGACTCCTTTAACAGCGTCTGCCTTATGGTTGGAATCAAAAGAGGATCCCGCCCTGCTGATTCGGAGCATCCTTTTGGATATGGCTTAGAAGCTAATATCTGGGCAATGTTTGCTTCTCTATTAATGCTTGTGGGTACTTTTGTTGCAATTTATCACGGTTTTGACAAATTAATTAATGCAAAAGATATTGCAGAATTGTTAAAAAACTACCACTACATTGCTCTTGCGCTTATTTTTTCAATGTGTTTTGAAGCCTGGGCGGTTCACAGTGCAGCGAATGCAGTGTGTGCCGAAGCAGGGGTTGTTGAAAAGAATCCTGTTAAAAAATTCATTGTTTCTCTAAAGCAAATAAGAAAAATTCAATCGCCTACGACAAAATTTGTCTGGTATGAAGATACGGCAGCGTTTTTAGGAGTTTTTATAGCTTTTGTTGCTCTATCAATGGGAAAATTTTTAATCCCTGTTGAGTTTGCCTATATCCCGGATGCAATTGCTTCAATTATAATCGGGGTAATTCTTTTTTGCCTTGCAATTTATCTTATCAAGAATAATGTTAACAGTCTTACTGTGCAATCAGCACAGCCGAGGGTGGAGGAAATTATTCGAAACACAGCAGGGACAATCCATGGGATAACGAGAGTTACAGAGCTTAAAACAATGGATTTAGGCTCAGGCGGGCTTGTGATTAACATTACAATTGAGGTTGATCCGCAAACGCAAATGAAAGATGCAGACGATATTGCCCAGATGTTAGAGCGCAAAATAAAAAAACACGTTAGAAACGTTAACCACGTGGCAATTGAACTTGAAGCCCACGATGATGAGGATAACTGGGAAGAAAAGTTTGAAAAACTAATTAAAGAAGGGGAAAAAATTGGAGCAATTGACAATCACGAAGCTACAATGCTTTCTAATTTCTTCTCTTTTGCAAATGCCGTGGTTAAAGAAATCATGGTACCAAGAACAGAAATTGTTTTTTCTGATTCCAATGCAACAATATATGAACTGGCAGATATTATAATATCCTCAGGTCACACAAGAATCCCTGTTTATGAGGATAATATTGATAATATTATCGGTGTTGTAAATGCTAAGGATGTTTTAAAGGTAATTAAGAACAATAATATTAACGGCAATTTTTCTATTAAAACACTGACACGCGATATTCTTATTGTTCCTGAGAATAAGTTTATAAGTGACTTATTGTCTGATTTTACCTCCTCTAAAAATCAAATAGCAGCTATAATGGATGAACACGGAGGGATTTCAGGTATTGTTACAATTGAGGATATAATTGAAGAAATTGTAGGGGAAATATATGATGAATTCGATAAAATTGAGACCCCGGAAATTGTAAGGATTGATGACAATACACTTAATGTTTCATCTAAAACAAGCATTGAGGATTTAAACGAAAAATTTGACCAGGATATCCCAGACGAAGACTTTCAGACAATCGGGGGCTATGTTTTTGGTTTATTAGGACGAGAACCAGAACTTGGAGATATTGTTGAGGATAAAAATATTACCTACACAATTCTTGAATTAGACGGAATTAAAATAACAAGAATAAAAATGCAAAAAAATACACCTTTTACGGAAAACAAGGAAAATATAGAGGAAAATTAATGAAACTAACAGTTCTAGGACCCGGATGCTGGGGTTTAACCATAGCGCAGCTATTAAATGACAACTTCGATAGAATTTGCATCTGGGGCAGAAGCGAAGATTTAAAAGAAACCCTTGTTAAAGAAAAAAGAATTGAAAAACCACTTAGAATTGAACTTGATAAAAAAGTTGAAATTACAGATGACTTGAAAACGGCACTATTAGATGCACAAATTATTCTTCTTGTAGTTTCAACAAGCGGAATAAGGGCAGTTTGTGAACAGATTAAAAAAATCGGACTTAAAAAAGAACAAATTCTTGTTAATTTATCCAAAGGAATTGAACTTCCGAGTTTAAAAAGGATGTCTGAGGTAATTTATGAGGTCCTGCCGGATATTAACCTTGCAATTCTATCAGGACCGACTTTAGCAAGGGAAATAATAGAAAAAAAACCAACCCTTGCTTGCGTTGCTTCTAAGGATGAAGAGGTTGCAAAAAAAGTTCAGAAACTATTAACCGTACCCTCGCTTTTTAGACTCTACACCAATCCTGACTTAATCGGGGTTGAATTGGGGGGAAGTTTAAAAAACGTTATTGCAATTGCCTCAGGGTTTGCTTCTTCTATTGGTTTAGGGGACAACTTAAAGGGAAGTTTATTAACAAGGGGTCTTGCTGAAATGACAAGAGTAGCTGTGGCTTTGGGCGCTAATCCAAATACTCTTTATGGTTTATCCGGATTAGGAGATTTAATCGCAACCGCAACAAGCCCCTATTCCAGGAACTACACTGTAGGATCAATGCTTGCGAAGGGTAAAAAAATTGATGATATACTGGCTGAATTAGGTTCAGTAGCCGAAGGGGTGAAGACTTCTAAAGCGCTTGTTGAACTGGCAAAAAAATTGAATATTGAAGTTCCTGTTGCAGCTGCAATTTATGAGGCGGTTTATACTGATGCAACTCCTAAAGAAATTGTTGATAAGCTGATGAATAGAAAGCTTAAGCAGGAAGATTAGTAAATAAATGACATTTAAACAAGATTAACAAAAGTTCAAAGGAATTTTCATCCCGCCCTTGCACTTCATAACCTTTATCGCATTATTATTTCTTGTTTAATTCATCTTGAACTCCTTAGCCTTTGTAATATCTTGTAAAGTATATCTAGGTTTGGTTAGCTTCTTTTGTCATACCGTAGGGGTTGTTTTGGATTTTTAGCTTTACTTTTATCATGTCGTATATTTTGTTTGTGGTTCTTAACCTTTTCTTGATGTATTGTAAGGTTTGTTTTGGGTTCTTGGTATTTGCTTGCCATGTATTAGGATTTGTTTTAGGGTTCTTAGTCTTTCCTTGACATATTGTATTCTCTTTTGCTCTTAGATTGTTCATTTTTCTTTTCTTTGACCCTCGTTCCGCCGGAATGCAAAGAAAAGAAAACAATGGGCTCTGAAAGTGTGGGTTACTAGAGTCGCACTAAGTAAAGAAACCCTGCAACATGACAAAGAAAGCAAAGGGACTAAAAACAAACTATACGACATGACAAAAGAAGCTAACCAAAACGAAAGGGACTGTATAATACATCACAAAGGCTAAGAGTTTA
>CAJTNR010000012.1 GCA_910577635.1 uncultured Vampirovibrio sp.
GCTTATTAAGAGCTCGATTAAAGAGAAAGCTTTTTTCATACTTTTTTCCTTATATATTTTGTGTAATTGATTAATTATTTTAATATAATTAATAAGTTATATATTATAACTTATAGCACTATTAAATTTATAAGTCAATATTTATATACTTATAAATATGGATAAAAAAACTTTACTTAAAAAATTTGGGAAAAATGTTAAAATTGAAAGAATAAAAAAGGACTTAACGCAGGAAAAATTAGCTGAAATTATGGATGTTTCGCAAAACTACATTGCAAATATTGAGCGGGGGAAGGCTAATATGTCTTTAGGGAAAATTCTTGAATTATCCGACTTTTTGAATGTCAAAATAGAAAAATTATTAATTTTTAACGAAAACTAGATTCTATTCAAAGCAAAGAATATTCCTGAAATTGTAGCTGTAGCAATTGAATACTCTTTTTTATCCAGCGAAGTTAAATAATCCCTTATACTTTTTACAGGAGTCATAAAACGATCTACAATTATACCGCCGTCTGAAACGGGTTGTTTAATAACGTCATAATTATTTACAATTGCAGTTATATATGACAAAGTTTCACTTGATAAACCACTTGAAGTTGAGCAGTTTTCAAGTTCAACAAAGAGCCTATCTGCAACAAGCCCTGTTTCTTCAAGCAGCTCCTTTTTAGCACACTCAATAAGAGTTTCTTTATGCTCAATATCACCAATCAGCCCTGCTGGTGATTCAAGACAGTATTTTGCCTTATTTTCAGCATAAATCGGCGGTCTTTTTGTTTTTAAAAATAAAAAATTATATTCATTATCAGTATAAACCAAAGTAGTAATAACAACGGCGCTGTCTTTATCTTTAGTATCATTAGTTCTTTTAACATAATACCAATCTTTATTATCAGGTGACTTTGCGCACTTGAACTCAAGAAACTTCGATTTAGTAATTATTTTCATATAATAATCCTTTATACTTATTGATTTTTTCAATGGAATTTTTGTGTTTTAAAAATGCACCATCAATTAAGATTTTCCTTATTCCATAATCACAAAGAGTTTTTATTGTTTTTGAATTTATATTATTAAAAACAAAAAAGTCCATTGGAAGATTAGAAATCAACCACTCAATATAATTAAAACCGCTATATTTATCTGTTTTATCACTCAGACTTAAAAAAGCACCAAGATAATCTGCTTCATTTTTAAAAGCATCAAAAGCTTCTTTAGGAGATTTAGCTAAAAAACCAATTAATTTATCATACCCGATTATTTTTCTTGCAGTTTTTATATCAATATCATTTTCTTTAAGATAAACACCATTAGCATTAAGCGCAAGAGCAAAATCTACTCTGGATTGAACGATAAATAAAGTATCATAAAAAGCACAAAGTTGTCTCAAAGTTTTACCAATACTAAGAGCCTCAGAATCACGCAGCCCTATAGGGTTGTAGTGCAGTATATGGATACCAGCTTCAATGGCTTTAGCTGTTTTATCTAAAAATTCTTCATTATCATTAAAAGCTGCAGTATCAGCCGATAAACAAATATGAAGCTTATTGAAAATTAATTTTTTAATAGAATTTTGATCCATCTGTTGATTTTAATTACCTTAATGACTATACATCTTTGATTATAGCTAAATATTATAAATTTTAATAGTCTTTTATTATGGATAAAGAAAAATATAATTTAATTGAAAAAGCTTCAAATAATGATAAAAAAGCCCTTATTCAATTAATTAAGCAAGAGCAGAATAATATTTATACAACACTTTTTTATTTAAAAAAAGATAGCAATGAAATAAATGATATTGCACAGAATGTTTTGCTTAAATTAAGCAAAAATATTACCAGACTAAAAAATCCAACCAACTTCAAAACCTGGCTTAATCAAATTATTGTTAATTCTTATTATGATTATCTGAGAAAAAATAAAAAAAATACTGCTCTTAATATTATAAAAAACGAAGACGAATCAATGTATGAAGTTCCAGATTATAGTG
Organism: uncultured Vampirovibrio sp.; assembly: GCA_910577635.1. Classification (GTDB taxonomy): domain Bacteria; phylum Cyanobacteriota; class Vampirovibrionia; order Gastranaerophilales; family Gastranaerophilaceae; genus RUG14156. The sequence continues at coordinate 1,994 of CAJTNR010000012.1, forward strand.
AGAATCCGCAGAATAAAATTCTTAATTCAGAATTAGATTTTGTTATAAAAACTTCTATTGAAAATCTTCCTTTGCATTATAAAATTCCCATTGCTCTTAGAGAAATTCAGGGTTTGAGTTATGATGAAATTTCCAATGTAACAAAAACCTCAATTGGAACAGTAAAATCGAGAATTGCAAGAGCGCGTGCAATGATTAAAGACAAAATCACCAGATATTCAAAGGATTAGAATGTTAAGCATAGAAACACTAGACAATACAATTAGCCAATATTACGATGAGGAGATGAACTATTCCCAGCTGCTAGCTTTTGAAGCGAGAATTGCAATATCAAGAGGAATTAGAGACTATGCAAATAGTCAATGTTTTGAGTTTTTTAAGATAACATCGTCAATTAAATCAGTTAAAAAAAGAGCCTGTATTAATTCAGTCAATTTATTAAAAACACTCAATAAAAAGGATAGAAAAAAACTAATCCTCAATTTCAATCCCGTTTTGCTTAAGCGCGTCAATAAAGCTTTTCGCAACTTCTTTTTGAACATTAACAGGCACAACACGTAAAAGCTCTACAGTTTTAGAAATTACAGGATCTTTATCATACCACCTGAGACCTCCGTTTAAAGGTCTTGAAAGATTGTAGAATCTATCTATTGCTTCTTTGGAAACTTGTTTTTCAACATTAGATAAAAAAAGAGCTGCTTGTTCTCTTAAATCATCCTGGTAGTCTTTTAATAAATTAATTACTTTCATTAAAAGCGGATCAAAGTCATACCATCTTTTAAATTCTTCACTCATTTTTATCTCCTAAAATTTAAATCTGCTTCAATAGAATCATCCACCCTTGAAGCATCAATATTTAGACCGCGCAGTTTTTCAACAAATTTCTCATAACCTCTATCGATATGACTTAGCGCGCCAATTTCAGTTTCACCGCGCGCAGCAACCGCAGCAGTAACTAAAGCAGCTCCTGCTCTTAAGTCTGTTGATTCAACACTAGTTCCAACAAGATAATCGACACCTTTAATTATCGCATGTTTTTTATTAACAATTATATTAGCACCCATTTTCCATAACTCCGGAATATGCATAAAACGATTTTCATACAAACTTTCAGTAACTACAGAAATGCCGTCAGCACAGCATAAAAGTGCCATTGCAAGTGCTTGAAGGTCAGTAGGAAAACCAGGGTATGGCTGTGTTATAAAATTCATTGCTTTAATTCTTTTATCATTTGAAACTTCGATTGTATTAGGATCAATGAGTTTTATATTAGCACCCATTTCAAGCAGCTTTCCTGTAAAAAGCGTAAGGTGATTAGGAAAAATATTTTTAATAATCCCCCTTCCTTTAGAAGCAATTATAATGCTCATATAGGTTCCGGCTTCAATTCTATCCGGAAGAGTTGTATATTCGCAGCCCCTTAATTCTTTTTTATCAACTCCGGTTACAATAATTTGGCTAGTTCCAGCGCCGTCTATTATTGCACCCATGGATTTTAGAAAATTTGCCAAATCGACAATTTCAGGCTCCTGAGCAGCGTTTTGAATAACCGTAGTGCCGGAAGCTAAAACAGCTGCCATCATCACGTTTTCAGTAGCACCGACAGAGGGAATATCAAAACAAATTGTATTGCCCTTCAGATTTGTTGTTTTTGCTACAACATATCCATCCTCAATGCTGCACTCACATCCAAGAGCTTCTAAACCACGCACATGGAAGTTTACTCTTCTCTCGCCGATCTTACATCCGCCTGGAAGTGCAACCCTTGCTTCGTTTAATCTACCCACTAAAGAACCAAGAACACAAAAACTAGCACGCATCTTAGAAACATACTCTTTAGATGCAGTGCAGCCTGTCAAGTTGCTTGAATCAATTTCAACTTTTTTTAAGTTTTTATCATAAAAAGTTTTAGCTCCCAGCTCCCCTAAAACTTCAAGCATAATTTCAACATCAGACAATTGGGGAACGTTGTAAATAGTGCACTTATCAGCACACAGTAAAGAAGCCGCCATTAATTTTAAAACAGAATTTTTAGCACCGCTTATAGAAACTTCACCTTTAGTAGGATTTAAACCTTTAATTAATAATTTTTCGCTCAAAATAGTATCCCTCTAACTGATTCTATAATATTTTTCATTGCAATGAAAGCTCTTTAAGCAAAAATAAAATCTTTGTAGGATATTATTTTTCATTTTCCTCGATAGGTTTAGATTCTATAACTTTAGCATCTATAATACCTTCGGAAGCATTTTTCTGCTCTTCTTTTTTCTTATCTTCAAGTTCAAGTTGTTTGTTAATAACTACTGTTTGAATAATTTGGAAAATATTACTTGTAACTAAATACAATAAAGCACCGGCAGGAATCGGGATAAAAATAAAAGTAAGAATTATCATAACAGGCATTATTGTACCCATAGATTTTTGAATGGCAGCTTGCGCTGGATCCTGGTTTTTAGTTTTTGTAGTTGCCATCATGACTTTTTGGGATAACCAAATAGTAAGACCAAATAATGCTACAAGGATAATTACATCATAATGAATTTTATCCTGAACGGCAATTGTTGGAATATTTGCCATAAGAATATTGTTTTGGCTCACAAACTCAACATTCTCAGTTTCTTTAGTTAAAACATTCATAACAGAAACTTCAGCTTTAGTTACCTGTGTTAGTTGTTCGAATTTTAAATTCAAACTATCCAGCTGCATTTTAAGTTCAATTGGTTCGTTTTGTACAATATCCCCCTGGATTGTTATAGCCTTTTGAGGTTTTTCGATTTTTACATTTTCTAAGACTTTATCTCCTAGATAGACCTTGGCTGATTTACCGGCTTGAAATTGTGCAGTTTTTCCAACAGAGAATTTGCCATCTAAAGATACTCCAGCATTAGATTTAATTGTTGAATCAAGTCTATTTATAAATAAAAAATGCGTATTTCCGGCATTCTGGATAAACTGGGGGCTCATAAGAGCACTGTAGAGCATGATAAAAATAGGAATCTGAATCAACATAGGCAAACATCCGGCTGTCGGGTTAAAGTTGTGCTCTTTATAGAATTCCATCATTTTTTGCTGCATTAACTGCGGATTATTTTTATACTTTTCCTGAATCATTTTCATCTTAGGACTCAATGACTGCATGTTCTTCATTAAACGCTGCTGAGAAACGCTGACAGGCCACAGACAGGCTCTCATGATTACTGTAAAAATTATAATTGCAAGACCATAAGAACCTGCAATTTGTGCTAGTTTTCCAAGTATATCTATAGTTATTGAAACAAAATCCATTGCTATCTCCTCTTAATTTGAAAGTTATGTATAAATTCTACTATAAACATGGTAAAATTTATCTATGGAAAATAATTTTGATACAATTTGTGCAATAATTACCCCCCTTGCCCTTGGAGCAGTCGGTATAATTAGAATTTCAGGGCAGGATAGTTTTAATATTGCAAGAAAAATTTTTTCTAAGGATTTTGAAATAAGAAAAATTAACTATGGTTTTATTATTGACAAAGAAAGAAAAAAGCTGGATGAAGTCATTCTTTTGCCCTTTAAGGGCCCTAAAAGCTATACAGGAGAAGATGTAGTTGAAATTCAAACCCATGGGTCAGCGGTTATTATTAATTCTATACTCGAGTTAATAATTGAGCATGGCGCAAGAATAGCGCAGCGCGGAGAATTTACAAAAAGAGCTTTTTTGAATCACAGAATTGATTTATCACAAGCTGAAGCAGTACTGGATTTGATTCAGTCAAGAAGTAAGAAATCTGCTCAAGGTGCCTTATCTAATCTTGGAGGATATTTGAAAAACAAAATTAATTCCCTTAAAGAAGATTTGGTTAAAATTTATTCAAAAGTTATAGCTTCAATTGATTTTCCAGAGGAAGTTCAAGAAGTTGATAAAAAAGATATCGTTTCGATATGTAATGATAAAATTATTGAGATCGAAACAATTCTAAAAAACGCAAAAAGTGCAGATTTTATCAAAGACGGCATTAACTTGTGCTTAATTGGAGCTCCTAATGTCGGCAAAAGTTCGCTTTTTAACTGCCTTTTAAACTATAATAGAGCAATTGTAACTCCAATTGAAGGAACTACAAGAGATACTATTAAAGAAACGCTCAATCTTGAAGGATATTTGATTAATTTTATTGATACAGCAGGAATAAGAGATAAATCCAAAGCAGATGAAGTTGAAAAAATTGGAATTGATAACTCCATTGAAGCTATTAAAAACTCAGATATTGTTTTGTTTTTGTATGAAAACGATAAGGATGAAATTAACCAAAAACTATTTCGCTTTGCATTCGATAAAAAATATCTGTTTATTAAAACAAAAAGCGATATTAACCCTAAATCTAATGATAAAGAAACAATTGAAATCAGCTCCAAAACCGGTTTTGGAATAGAAAAACTAAAAAAAGAAATTGTTAATACTGTAAAAAATCTTATTCCAAATGACACAAACTACATCTCCAACAAACGACAACAGGTTTGTTTAAACAGAGCTCTTGGTTCTCTTAAAAATGTAATTGAAACAAGCAAAACTAACGATATTGCAGATTTTTATGCAATGGATTTAAAAGAATCAATTCTAGCGCTTGATGAAATCACAGGAGAAGTTTTAACTGATTCAATATTAGATAATATATTTGATAATTTTTGCATTGGTAAATAATCTACAAATTTTTAATATAATTTGCAACTCCTTCACCCATTGACATACAACTTTTTTGAACACGAAGAGCGCTATGCGCTAAAAATTCAGCTCCTAGAATTTTCCCTATTACAAATAGATTTTTATAGTTAAAACTCATTAAAGACTCAATTGGAAGTTCATAAGACGCAGTTTTTTGAAGAATTGATGAATTTTTTTGTCCATTATGCACATCAATAGGATAATTTGCCCTTAAAACCGGGGTTTTAAAAGTTTTTGAACTTTTTAGATCAGATTCTTTGTAGATATAGCGGGTTTTAACTCTGTTTTGCTCTCGAACACCAGTTTGCACTGCAATATTAGTTATAATAGCTTCTTCAAACCCGGGGAAGTATATCCTGGTAAAGTTAAAAAGACGATAAATTGCTTTTCTTGCTTTAATCAGCTCTACTGAGGCTTTATAAGGATCATTTTTATACATGTTAATTCTAGGGCAATTAAAAGCAACTTGATTTTTAGTTTTTGCAATAGAAAAAATTTGAAAATATGACCTGTCTATATCAAGCAAAACACCCTCTTCTACCCCTTTTTTAAGATATTTGTCTAATGCCCAAAGTTTATTAGTATCCCAGGTTGAAGCGGTTGTGAAATGAAGTTCATTACAATTTAAATCGTTTCGATTGGTATTGGTAATATTCTCATCTTTATCAACAGCACATATAAAATCACAAAACTTTTCAATATCGACATTTCCTAATATAAATCTCAAAGAACTCTGCTGGTATATACTTGAATCATTAATCAAATCACAATTAGCAAGAACAGAAAACTCAGCAGAGCCTGTAGCATCAACAAAATATTTACCTTTGATTGAAACGGTATTTAAATTAGAATTTAGAACAATTTTTTTTATACTGTCTTTATCGCATTCAACTTTATCAACTGTCGTTTCAAAAAGAATATCAATATTATCTTTAACTATAAAAGACGATAGAATGTCATCTAAAACAATTCTTAATACCACAGGATTAAACCAGCCGTCATTTTTGTCTTTATAAGTAGTTTGTGCATTAAATTTTTTTGCAGTTTCAACAAGCTTTCGATAGTATTCACAATTTAGATCATCAATACCGGATTTCATAACAGGAACAACAAGCCCTCCTGTCATTAAACCGCCTAAAAAATTATTTTTTTCAACAAGTAAGGTTCTAAGTCCGTTTTTAGCGCAAATATAAGCGCAAGCACAACCAGAAGTCCCTCCACCGATTATTACAACATCATACTCTTTTTCCATATTTAAATTATAAGGTAAATTTATAAAACCGGCAAATGATTTTTGTGTATGGAATATAAATTGTTATAGTTGAATTTAATGCCTATTTTAATACTGTTCGATTGGTTGTGATAATGTATATTATGTACAAATTAATATTAAAATAAAAATATGTTATATTAGTCTATTTAGTTTCGCTATAAATAATATTTCAAGTTTAAATAAGCACAATAATTAGACTCAGTCAAATTAAAACTTCTAATGAAAAATAACTTTTGTGCTGTTAATCTTGTAAACAAAATTAAGGGAGAATAAAAAATGGAAAATACAATTTTAAATAAAAATACAGGAAAAATTAGATTAATACTTATAGATGACCACAAACTCTTTCGCTGCGGCATTAAAAGCCTTTTTGAAAGCTCAGATAGAATCTGTGTTGTAGCAGAAGCTTCCAATGGCAAAGAAGGAATAAGTAAAATCATAGCGCAAAACCCTGATGTTGTGCTATTGGATTTAGAACTTGGAGATATTAACGGGCTTGATTTAATAGAAAAAGTAACAAATCAAAAACCCGATGTCAAGTTTGTTATCCTAACTTCTCATCTTAATGAGCATGTTATCAATAAAGCAATGAAAATGGGAATTTATGGCTATATATTAAAAGATATTAATTCTGAATTCTTGGATATGATTGTAAAATCTGTTTCAGCAGGAGCTATGTGGATTGATAAAAAAGTAGTCCAAATCCTTCGAGAACTAAACCCCAATGTAGTTCCCGCGACACAAGTGAGCAGGTCAAACTTTAAATCCACTCATGCAAACTTAACTGCAAGAGAATACGAAGTTTTAAAACTTGTTGTAGATGGAAAATCCAATCAACAAATAGCAATGGAGCTAAATATTTCAGAACACACATCCAAAGCCCATGTTTGCAATATTATTCAAAAATTAGTAGTAGATGATAGAACGCAAGCTGCAGTTAAAGCTATACGTGAAGGAATTGTTTAGAATTTTATCAATACCACTCGATAAGATATAAATAAATCCTAAAGCTTAGAATATTATAATTACCAATCGAATAGACGTATTTTTATAGGAGAAAACCAATGAAAGAAAAAATTACAAAAGATACTAAAAAAGCACGCGATTTCTTTTTAGAAAAAATTTCTTTTCTAACAGGACCCTTTGAGTTAAAAGAAAAAATTCAAAATGATATTGAAGATATTAATATTATTGATGTTAGGCGCTATGAAGACTACATTGAAGGTCATATTCCTTTTGCAATACACGTGCCTTTTGACAGCTTAGAAGAACACTTGGTAATGTTTGAAAAAGACAAAGTTAATATTGTTTATTGCTACAGTGCATACTGCAAACTAGGCGCAAAAGCTGCTTATATGATAGCAGATAAAGGTTATCCTGTAATGCTTTTAGAAGGCGGATATCTAACCTGGCAAAAACTAGGTTATGATTGTATTAAAACCAGCGGCGACACAGATAATTAATAAAAAAAAGCCCCATTAGGGGCTAAGATTTACTAACGATACAAGCTTATTTTGAAACCGAATTTCAGATAAACTCTTGATTCGGTTTTTTTCTTTTTAACTAGCATGTTTATATTATTATAAAAAGACATATTTACAAGAGTTTGTAACGAAATATTGAGCAAAAGCCTATTTTATTGAAATTGCGCAAAATTGCAAAAAACTACCAATTAAGTTTTCATGCCAGACTTTAACATCATCTTTTACACTAAGAATAGTAGGCGCAAAATTCCAAATATACTTAATACCGCACTCAGTAATATAGCAGGCAACTTCTTGAGCAACTTTATTGGGGGTTGTAAGAATTGCAATTTCAACATTGGACTCTATGATTTTTTCTCTTAAAAGTTTTAAGTCGTAAATCTTTTTCCCATCTATATCTTTACCGATTTTGTCACTGTCAACATCAAAAAGAGCAAGGATTTCAAGTCCAAATTCAGAAAATTTAGAATATTTAGACAAAGCAATACCCAGATTACCCGCCCCTATAACATAAGCTCTTTTTTTAATTTTATAGTCAAGGACTTCTTCAATTATTGTCTTAAGTTCTTCTACAGTGTATCCAACCTTGCATTTACCCTTGCAATTAATGCTTTTAACGTCTTTTCTAACTTGAGTCTCATCAATCTTCAAAAGAATTGATATTTGAGAAGAAGTTATATTCTTAATACCTTTTTTTGCATAATCGCGAAGAATTGTATGATACTGGGTTAATCTGTTTATTGCTCTTTGCGTTAAGGAACTTTTCATTTTTTAAACCTTTAAAAAAACAAGGCTCAATGTTAAATCAAGCCTTGTTTTGAACTTTAATATTGACTATACATTACCGTTAAAAGCATCAATATATAGTTGTTTCATATCTTCCATTATAGGATAAACAGGGTTAGCTCCTGTGCATTGATCATCAAATGCCAATTCAACCATTTCATCCAGCTTAGCATAGAAGTCTTCTTCGCTTACTCCGAAGTCTTTAATTGAATTAGGAAGATTGATATCTTTCATTAGTTTATCAATTGCATTGATTAAAAGCTGAGTTTTTTCTTCGTTTGTAGAACCGCCCAGTTTTAGCTCATCTGCAATTTGAGCATATCTTTCAATAGCGCAAGGGTATTTATATTGTGGGAAAGTTGCTTGTTTTTTAGGACAATCAGTGGCATTATACTTGATTACCTGTCTTATTAACAAAGCATTTGCAACCCCATGGGGCACATGGAACATTGCACCCAGTTTATGAGCCATTGAATGGCATAATCCTAAGAAAGAGTTAGCAAATGCCATACCTGCAATTGTTGCAGCATAGTGCATTTTTTCTCTTGCAACAGGATCATTAGCTCCTTGATCATATGAGCGTTTTAAGTATTTAAATACTAATTTACAAGCTTCCAGTGCATTGGAATTAGTGAAATTAGTAGCCATACAAGAAACATAAGCTTCAACAGCATGAACTAAAGCATCAATCCCGGAAGCACTTGTTAGACCTTTAGGCATTCCATCTACAAAGTTAGGATCAACAATAGCCATTGAAGGAGTTAGAGCATAATCAGCAATTGCATACTTAACTCCACAGGTATCATCTGTAATAATAGCAAAAGGAGTAACTTCAGATCCTGTTCCAGATGTAGTCGGAATTGAAACCATTAGAGCTTTTTTACCTAATTCAGGCAGCTGACAAATTCTTTTTCTAATGTCCATAAATCTCATTGAAATATCAGAAAAATCAGTATCCGGCTGTTCATATTTTAACCAAAGAATTTTAGCAGCATCCATAGGAGATCCGCCGCCCAATGCAATAATTACATCTGGTTCAAAAGGTTTCATAATTGCATATGCTTCATTGATTGTAGTTAAAGTAGGATCAGGTTTAACATCGAAGAATACTTCATGGTCAATTCCAATCTCATCTAAAACTTTAATAATACTATCAGCAGCACCGGAGTTGAATAAGAATCTATCAGTTACGATAAATGCTTTTTTTCTTCCTTCTAATTCACGCAAAGCTAAATCAGTAGCACCACGTTTAAAATAAACTTTTTGAGGAACCTTAAACCAAAGCATGTTTTCTCTCCTTTCAGCAACTCTCTTGTAGTTTAGAAGGTGTTTAACAGTAACATTTTCAGATACTGAATTCTTACCCCAGGAACCGCATCCTAGTGTTAAAGATGGGTCTAGTTTGAAGTTATAAAGATCACCAATACCGCCCTGGCTTGAAGGCTGGTTAATTAATACCCTGCAAGAAGGCATTTTCTTAGCATAATTTTCAATTCTGTCATTTTTTCTATCATCTGTATATAAAACAGAAGTATGACCAGCACCACCGCGAGACACCAGATAATAAGCCTTATCTGCAGCATCATCGAAGCTATCAGCTTTATACATAGCAAGAATTGGAGATAATTTTTCTCTTGAGAACGGGTCTGCCCAATCAACAACAGTTCTTTGAGCAATTAAAACTTTAGTATTCTCAGGAACATCAAATCCTGCCAATTTAGCAATTGTATAAGCACTCTGTCCAACAATTTGCGGATGAGCAGTACCTCTTTGAGGATCAATAAAAGGAAGATCAACAAGCTTTTGCATTTGTGCATCATTCAATAAGTAAGCACCTCTATATTCAAATTCTTTTTTAACTTCCTCATAAACACTATCAACAATAATAACTGATTGTTCAGAAGCACAAATCATACCATTATCAAAAGTTTTGGACATTAAAACAGATGATACAGCCATTTTAATATCAGCTGTTTCATCAATAACTACAGCAGTATTACCAGGTCCAACACCCAAAGCAGGATTTCCTGATGAATATGCAGCTCCAACCATACCCGGACCGCCAGTAGCTAGAATGCAGGAAATTTTCTTGTGTTTCATTAACTGGCCAGATAGTTCAATTGAAGGAACGTCAATCCAGCCGATAATATCTTTAGGAGCACCAGCTTTAATTGCAGCTTCAAGAACAATTCTAGCTGCTTCAATAGTTGATTTTTTAGCTCTTGGGTGAGGTGAGAAAATAATTCCGTTTCTTGTTTTAAGAGAGATTAATGATTTAAAAATAGCAGTTGAAGTAGGATTAGTTGTAGGAACAATACCTGCTAAGATTCCTAACGGTTCTGCCACCACTCTAATACCGTTTGCTTTATCTTCTTCAATTACGCCGCAAGTCTTAACATTTTTATGTTTATTGTAAACATATTCAGCAGCATAGTGGTTTTTCATAATTTTATCTTCAATTACACCCATTCCCGTTTCATCATGAGCCATTCTGGCTAAAGGAATACGAGCCTTATCTGCAGCTGTTGCAGCAGCTTTAAAAATTTTGTCTACTTGTTCTTGTGAAAAAGTAGCAAATTCTTTTTGCGCAGCAGCAACTCTGTCGATAAGATTTTCCAACTGTTCGGCAGTTTCAACCAAACCTGTTGTTTTCTTTTCTTCGGTAGTTGTCATTTTTTATTCTCCTTTTCGTGAAAAAAATCTCTATTTAAATTTTACTACACTAAAAAAAGAATGTCAACAATACACTTAATATTTTTACATTTTTTTGTTTATTTGCGCAAAAAAAATTATTTTTATGTTTTATTATATATAAAAGTGGAAGGTTATTTATGAACGAAATTACTCCTGGGGAAAATTTTAAACAAAAAATATCAAACTCGCCAAACCTTGCGCTAGGTGCTGCTACTGCTGCACTTGGAACAGCTTTTGGAGTTGGAAAAACGTTTTCAGTTAGAAAAAAATATAAAAAAATAGCTCAATTAAATCAAGATGCTTTTGAGGGCGCTAAAATCCCGAGAAGTTTGAAAAAATATAATAATTATACAAAAGTTACTACAATTGCTGATTATATTTCAAAACAACAATTCAAAAAACTGCCCGCAAGAATCTTGGGATTCACAGGGGTTTTTGCTGCTGTTGTTATAGGAGCTAAAGTTTATTATAACCAGCATAAAGAACAGATTCAGGGGTTTTTTGATAAATTCAGAAAAAATAAACCCACTAAAGAACAAGTTGAACAAAAAGAACAAATTCAAGCAGCTCAAAGTGAAAAAATCGAGCAGCCTGCTGTAGAAAAACAGGCTCCAATAGAGCTTAAAACACCTGAGCAGGCAGCAAAAATTGTATCTAACGTTATGAATACCCGCTAAGTAATTCTTGTCAAATTCTATATAATATTGTATTTTTAAATTAATGAAATTCAAAAAAATTCCAAAAGAATATTATACAAGAATTCTAGACATATTAACTCGTTTTGAGCCTGCCTGTATCCGCTATAAACGTGTTTTTGATGATATAATAAATAAATTTTCACTTGATGATAAGATTAAAAATTTATCTGACAATCAAAAGCTTTATCTTGTGGAGGAAATTTTCAACAATTCTTTTAATTCTAATGATTTTGATTCTTATCTCCACAATCTTTTGTTTGAACTTGAGGATAAATACTTTTTTTATAATGAAGAATCTTATCAATACCTATCGATTAGACTTAATCTTTCTCAAATGATCAAAGAAGTTGAAATCAGCAATAAAACTCCAAAAAACGTTATCTGGCTAAAAGAAGTTTATAAAAACCGCGAAGATATTACAAAACTAAGACAAAACAAGGGACTAGGCTATCCTATTGAAAAAATAATCCTTTGCGAAGGGCAGACCGAGTTTGTATTATTAGAAACCATATTCAAACTCTACAATATTGATTTTAACAAACTAGGCTGCAGGATAATTCCTGCCGGAGGGAAGAATCAGGTTGCAAGGAAGTATTATTCGATGATTGAATACACTAAACTTCCCTTTTTTATTCTTCTTGATAAAGACGCATACCAAACAGCACAATTGATCGCTCCGAAGCTTCGATCTAATGATAAGCTCTATCTTATTCAAAGCGGTGAATTTGAAGACTTAATTCCATCTTTAATACTGTATAAAACAATTAATTATATCCATAAAAATGAGCAAAATTGTGCTATAGAGGACTTTTTAATCAACGGTTCGATGGTTGAATCTTTGGAGAATATTTATAGAAAATATGGTTATGGAGAATTTAAAAAAGCTCAATTTGCACTCTGGCTAAAGGAATACATTGATAAGTTCTGCACTAAAGAAGATTTTCTAAGCTCTGAAATTGTTAAGATAATTTTACAATTAACAAAAAAATAGCAATATTTAAACAAAAGTTTTCTTTATATTATTAACACGTTATAGGAGAGTAAATAATATGGCAGATGCTGCAATTAATCCAATGCAGTTGGATTTTTCTAAAAAAATTGAAAAAAGAGTAAAAAAGGATGAAAACAACAACAGTTTTGTTGAAGTTGACAAGTGGGATAAGAATAATAAAGACAGTTTAGACTGTGCTTCAAAAATTATCTTTAACTGCTATGATACAAGTTTGTACAGCGATAAAGGAGAAGCTATCTGGAACAAGATGGCAGAACTTAACGAGCTAGATTCAGACTATACTAAAGCAATGTTTGAACCTGAGTCAAAGTTAATTCTACCTGAAAGTATTGAATTCGAAGAAGAAGTTATAGAAAAGCAAGAAGAACCAGAAGAAAAAGTTGAAGAAGAACAACACAATACTTTAAACATTATTTTATCTGATAAAATTACAGATAAACTAAAAACAGATGATAAAGGCAATAAATTTGTCGAAGTAGACAACTGGAGCAAAGATGGAGAGAATAATATAGACTGTGCCTCAAGAATACTTGACAATTGTTATAATACAAATTTATACAGTCCTAAAGGCAAGGTTATCTGGAATAAACTAGCAGAACTTAACGGGCTTGATTCAGACTTTACTAAAGCAATGTTTACACCAGAGCAAAAATTGATTCTAGCTGAAAGCATTGAAATAGGGGAAATTAAAATCACTGATTTAGAAAATGAAGTTACACAAAGCGATGTTTATGATCTTGAAGGAAATATAATTCAAACAACTTACAGTAATAAAGACGGTGGTGAACTAACTCCTGTTTTTGACTCCTGGGCACAAGATTACAAAGTTGAATCAAAAGATCCATTTAAAGCAACAGCAACAATTGATGATATGGCAGCAACTATTACCAAAGAAAACGGGTATACAAATGTTGCATTTGAATTAGGTGCTAACGGAATAACATATAAAGATGGGGATATGGAAGTTAAATCTACGCAAAAAATTAGAACATATAACTCTCAAGGTTCACACTTACAAACGATTCATAAAAACGAACAAGGTGAAGATGTATTTTGTATTGATATGGAATATGATGCAGACGGAAAAACTTTACTAAAAGAAACGCAAAAAACAACAAAAGAAGGAGTTATGCTAAAAAATGGCGATAACTACTTTGAAAAAATCGAAATAGAAAATAGTGTTACAGGAAAAGTTTTATCCAAAGTTGGTTATTTAAATGATGAAAAATACACTTATGATCAGGAAACCAAAAAGTGGAATAAAGCAGAAACGCAAGAATAATTTTTAAGAACAATAATCAAAAGCAAGATCTAAAGTTGGAGCTTTCGTAACGATAGCACTTGTAGAAATAATATCCACACCGGTTTTCGCTATTTCTTCAATGTTATCAAGGTTTACACACCCGGAAGCTTCAACTATTGCTTTTTTATTAATAATTCTACAAGCTTCCTTCATTTCTTCAAACGTCATATTATCAAGCATGATAATATCAACCCTATTATCAAGTGCTTCTTGAACTTGCGCTATGGTATCACATTCAACTTCAATTCTATGAGCATGGGATAAGGATTCTCGAACCTTTGTTACCGCTTTAGTAATAGAGCCTCCATAAAGAGCTATATGGTTATCTTTAAGCATAACGCAATCTGACAAATTAAACCTGTGCAGGTGATTAGTTCCTACTTTAGCTGAATATTTTTCAAATAATCTAAAATTAGGAGTATTTTTTCTTGTGTCAACAACCTTAACATTGTATTTATCAACTTTGTTTTGAAAAAGTCTTGAATAAGTAGCAATTCCAGACATTTTTTGAACAAAATTAAGCGCAAGTCTTTCCCCGCTTAAAATGAAACCAGCATCCCCTTTAATTTTTGCAATTTTATCTTTAGCTTTAATTGAATCACCATCATTATAATAAAACTCAACAGTTACTTTGTTATTCGCTAAAAGTTCAAATACTCTTTTAAAAACATCGCATCCGCACAAAATACCGTCTTGTCTTGTTGTTAGAAAAACTTCAAAACAAGGGTTTTCAATTGAAGCACAAATTGCTTCTGTTGTAATATCACCCCAGTAAAAGTCTTCTTTTAGCGCATTAATAATAAAATCATCAATAGCAAAATTATTAAGCTGGTAGTTTGTCATACGCTTCCTGTCCTTTTTCTTCAATATTGGGATAATCTGCTCTATAATGGGCACCAATTGAATTTTCACGTTTAAGCGCAGCATCAATTATTAATTTAGAAACTTTAATCGAATTAATGAGTTCAAATTTTAATCTTGATTCACAAAGTTCACTATCAAAAATTCTAACTTCAATATTCTTTATTACATCAAGAGCTTTTGACAATCCCTCTTTAGTTCTCACAATAGAGCAATATTTGCTCATAGTACTCTTTAGTTCATTAAACAAGATTTCGATAAATTCGTCCTGTTCAATGCTAAAGTTATCCATTTTCTCATACTTATCAATAATATCTTTAATTTTTTCATCAAATTTTTTAGGAGGCTGCAAGCTTTCTTTAATTAACACTTCGCTTAATTTTTGAGCAAAAACAGCGCATTCCAAAAGCGAATTAGAGGCAAGTCTATTTGCACCGTGGAGTCCAGTTGAAGCGCATTCTCCAATTGCATAAAGGTTATTTATGGTTGTTTTTGAGTTTAAATCAACCTTAATACCACCCATAAAGTAATGCTGAGCAGGGGCTACCTGAATTAAACCATTACTTATGTCAATATTGTTATCAGTGCAAAGTGAGGTAATCGTAGGGAATCTTTGCCTAAATTTCTCAATACCAATTTGGGAAATATCTAAATTAACATAATTAGAAGATTCCTCTTTCATTTGATCAACTATCGCCCTTGCTACAACATCCCTTGGAGCAAGATCTGCCATTGAATGGTATTTTTTAGCAAAATAGTCCCCTTCTAAATTAACAAGCTTTGCTCCTTCTCCTCTGGTTGATTCTGACACTAAAGGAAGAGTTTTTTTGTTCTTGCAATAAAGCGCGGTGGGGTGGAATTGAACAAATTCCATATTTTCAACCTCAGCTTTAGCGCTATATGCCATAGCAATTCCATCTGCAGTTGATACTAAAGGATTAGTAGTGTTTTTGTAAATCTGACCTATCCCGCCTGTCGCTAATACAATATTAGCTGAATAAATTGCTTCAAAATACTTTCTTGAATGGTTATAAACTACAACACCCTTACAGCTGTTTAATTTGTCAACCAAAAGCTCAAGTGCCATTGTATTTTCGTAGATATCAACAGTGTTTGTTTTTCTTAGTTCACAGCATAAAGTCTGTTCAATAACTTTTCCTGTAGAATCACCTTTAGAATGAAGTATTCTAGGAGTTGAATGAGCTCCTTCAAGCGTAAAATTAAGCTCATTTTTATCGTTTTTATCAAATTCAACACCAAAATTAATAAGCTCCTGCGCAACTTGCGCCGAGTTTTCAGAAACAAACTTAACCGCATTCAATTTATTCAACCCGCAGCCTGCCTTGATTGTATCTTTAATATGCGATTGAATTGAATCTGTTTTATTAATTTCAGGAATTACACTAACAATTCCGCCTTGAGCCAATGCAGAAGACCCGGAAAAAAGCTCTTCTTTGGTTATTAATAATACTCCATCTGAAAAATTTGAACTTTTAGCCAATTTATTTGCTAAATAAAGACCGCTGATGCCGCTACCAATAATTACTACATTATACTTAGAATACTTCATTTTGCTTTTCCTGTTAATATCATAATAGTACAAACAATATTTTTTTTCCATGATAAAATTAGAATGTTGAAAAAATATTTTACAAGGAGATATTATGTCAGATATTAAAAAAAGAGCCCTTCTGTGCATATTAGACGGCTGGGGAATTTCAAAAAATGCTAATTATAATGCAATTAAAAGTGCCAGCACCCCAAATTTTGATATGCTAATAAAAAACTATCCTAATACTGAAATTAGAGCAGATGGTTTGTTTGTAGGCTTACCTGAAGGACAAATGGGTAACTCCGAAGTCGGACATTTAAACATTGGAGCAGGAAGAGTCGTGTATCAGGAACTTACAAGAATTAACAAAGCAATCAAAGAAGGAGATTTTTTTAAAAACGAAGAATTCTTGAATGCTATTAATCATGTGAAAAAAAATAATTCTAATATGCATATCTATGGATTAGTTTCCCCAGGCGGTGTTCACAGTTCAATGGAACACTTAAAAGCATTAATTAAGCTAATGGCTGATAATGAAGTTAAGAATGTTTATATCCACGCTTTTTTAGACGGAAGAGATACTCCTCCAAAATCTGCTGTTGAATATCTGGCTGAAATTGAAGGGGAGCTTAAAAAGTATAATCTTCCTTCAATTGCTTCAATTATCGGGCGTTATTGGGCAATGGACAGAGATAAACGCTGGGATAGAGTTGAGAGGGCTTATGATTGTCTGACTTTAGGTACAGAAAATAAAGAAGCTGATTCTAACAGTGCAATTAATAACTCTTATAAGAACAATATTACAGATGAGTTTGTTGAACCAACTGCAATTTCGACACAAAGAATTGATGATAATGATGCAATAATATTCTTCAACTATAGACCTGATAGAGCAAGGGAAATTACAAGAGCATTTACAGATGAGAACTTTACAGGCTTTAATCGAAAAAAAGTTATTAATAACTTGTATTATGTTTGTATGACACAATATGATGAAACATTAGATGTTCCAGTTGCCTTTAAGCCTCAAGTTTTGTCAAATATCTTAGGGGATGTTTTAGATGACAATCAAATTAAACAGTATCGAACTGCTGAAACTGAAAAGTATGCTCATATAACCTTTTTCTTTAATGGAGGGGTTGAAAAGTCAGGCAAGCTTGAAACAAGGGCTCTTGTTAATTCACCCAAAGTTGCTACTTATGATTTACAGCCTCAAATGAGTGCTTATGAAGTTTGTGATAATGTCTTGAGCGCTCTTGATAATAAAGACTATGGTTTTATCCTTGTAAACTTTGCAAATCCTGATATGGTAGGTCACACAGGGGTTATGGATGCTGCAATTAAGGCTTGCGAAGCAGTGGATGAATGCGTTGGAAAGATTGCAAAAAAAGCATTAGAAAACGATGTAGCAATGATTCTAACCGCTGATCATGGCAATGCTGAGTGGATGTACAATGAACAAACAAAAGCTCCGCAAACGGCACACACAACAAATCCTGTTCCTTTTATAGTAATTTCTAAAGATAAAGTTGAAATTGAATCCCAGGGTGCACTTTGCGACATTGCTCCAAGTATACTTAAGATTCTTGGTATTGAAAAACCAAAAGAAATGACGGGTAAATCATTAATAAAATAAACAATTAATTAAAAAAGAGGTTACAAACTAACCTCTTTTTTTTGAATTTTTTATATAAGCAAAAAAAGAAAAAACCAGAATTACAAAACTTATAATAGAAGCAATTGGAATTGAATAAATATCTAAAACACTATCTATTCGCAAATTCTCAACAATAATTCTTATTGCACAATAGAAAAAAAGATAAATAAGGAAGATATTACCTTTTTTGTAATTTTTACCCTTAAAGAAAATTAAAAGAAGGAAAATAAAAAGTAAAAAATCTGCAATGCTTTCATACAAAAAAGCCGGATGATAGTAATCAAAGCTATAATAACCTTCTTTTCGATAAGGATAATCCACAAAAAGTTTCAAAAAGCCATTATAAGGAGTTCCATATGCTTCCTGGTTGAAGTAATTGCCCCACCTTCCAATGCTCTGGCACAAAGGCAAAGAAATTGAGGTGATATCTAAAAACTTTAGGGTATCCAGTTTATATTTTTTTGTAAAATAAACAAAAAGAGGAATTGAAAACAATAAACCACCCCAGATAGAAAGACCTCCGTGGTTTATTAAAAAAATTTCCTTAGGATGAGAATAATAGAAAGAAAAATTACCCAGAACATAAAAAACCCTGGCGCCAATTACAGCAAAAATAACATTATAAGGGATAAAATCTAAAAAAAGTTCACTTTCTTTATTTGAATATCTTTTTTTAATTAAAAACGCGCTTAGAAAAATCCCTACAAAAAAAGATAATGCCATTATAAGCCCGTAATAGCGAATCGGGAAATGAAAAAGAGTAAAAGCAATAGGACTTTTAAGAGGATAAATTACAAACTCCATATTATTCCAGCTCTTTTGCTAAAGACTGATTGTTCGATTGGATTTGTTCTTTAACCTGTTCAATATCTTCACTTTCAGGAGCAAGTTCAATGTATTTTTCATAAGCATTGTTTGCTTCTTGTAAATAATTATTATAAAGCTCTCTTTCTTCTGGCGTTTCACATTTTTGATTTTTGATTCTATCAGCTTCACAATTATAGCTCACCCCTAGAGTGTAATAAACAGAAGGTTCTTTAGGCGATAGTTCTTTTGCTTTTTTAATGTTCTCAAGGGCTTTTTGACAATTATCTACTTTTAAGTATGCAACAGCAAGGTTGTATCTTGTTTCATAGATATTCTCATCTAAATCTATAGAAGATTCAAGACGCGAAATTCCACTTGCAACATCACCTTTTTCGATATAATTTGCCGCAAGCTGATTAAGTTCATGGATTGCAAATGTATTAACACAAGCACTTGTTAGAACACCAACAATCAATACTGCCAAAAATGATAAAGGTCTTCTCATATACTAAAATCCTTAATAAATTCTTTATCTACTTATTTAAGAATATTTGTGATACATTTATTTGTAAATCATTCATTTGGTTAATTTTTGTATGCAAAAAGAAAATTTTATAATACTAAACCACCAAGATAGTTTTGCTGATATCCTAACTACTACCGTTTATGGTAAAATCTTAGAGAGGTTGTCATCAAAAAAATGTGTGTTTGAAAACATAAGTCCTAAAAGAGAAATGATTGAAAATTTGTTCAATGAAACAAGTTTAAAATTTGACTACTTATCAACTTATCACATTGAATCAATTAAAAAAAAGGCTGTTATTTTAAACAATAAAAACAAACTAAGCAGAACTTTAAGAAAGAAAAATTTTCATAACAAAAACTATATAATAGATATTAAAAAAATTAACTTAAAAGATTTAGAATTTTTTACTGACGAAACTAAAAAATTGTTTACTTATAAAAACATTAATTTTATCGTCAATTTTGATATACTAGAGAGCATTATCAATTCTAATTCAATTGGAATTTATATTGATAAAAAGGATAAAAATAATATCAACTGCGAATTTCTTACAAAAGCAATATTGAGACTCAATAAATATATTAAACAGCCGAGGATTTTTATATTCTGCAGCGAAGAGATAAAACCCTGTCTTGATTTAGCAATTAATTGTTCAATAATAACACTTGCAGACAAAAAAGAAGAATTCTATTTTCTTGTTAAATGTAAATATAAAATTATTCTTAATTTAAAAAATTCATATTCGCCTTCTCTATTAGCTATGCTGTTAAACAAAAAAGACTATAGGATTAATATTATTCAAAAAGAAAATAATAGTTTATTAATATTCTAAAGGCTGCTTAACAAAAACGCCATCGCCGCCCAGATATTCAACTTCTTTATTGTTAATATGAAGATAAATTGGTTTGTTAGGAACAAGCACTCTTACTGTTTTTGCAAGCTGTTTAACCCTGTTTTCAACACTCTCTGATCCTCCGCCGTTTCCAAAGTTAGATGTCAGGTTAACAATAACAGACTTTTGATTTATTTTTAATGAAATTAAATCAACATTAGGAGGAATTTCAGAATAAATTCCCTGTTTGGATTCAGCAATAGTAGGACCTTTAAGAAGCAAATTAATAGAAGCCTTAAGAGTAGTAGGACTTGTTAGTTCTCTTTTTATAGGAGTTAGCTCACCATTGGGAAGATAGAAATAGCAGGTATGAACATAAACTTTATTCTCTTTTTTTTCCTGCGTTTCTTGTGCAATAGGAGACTCTGGCTCTTTTTTAACCACAGGGTCATAATCGCGCAGACCAAAAATCGGATTTTCTTTCGATACATTCAAATTGGAATTATAGCTGTCATTAGATATAAACTTATAAGTAATAAAAGCCAGAGCTATAAAAAGACAAATGAAAAAAGTTTTAATAAAAGTGTTCATATTATTCCTCAATAAATATCTTCTTAGGTTTAATTAAATTATCTGATAAATTTGCAATAGATACAAGTTTGTTATTTTTAGTTAATAAAATTTTACTTTTGTTACAATTTTTATTAGTTTTAATAAAATTTCCTTTTATGATTCTTTGAAATTCGTTATCACTAAGTTCAAAAGTTTCTAAGTTAAGTGCATCTAAAGGATTGATTTTATTAAAGGTTTCACAGCTAAGTTCTTGAGAATCTTCAATTCTAAAGCAGCCTGCCTTGGTTCTTGTTAATTCGTTAAGATATGCCCCGCATTGAAGGTATGATCCTATATCATTAACTAAAGAGCGAATATAAGTTCCTTTTTTGCACAAAACCTTAATTTTTGCTTCATCGTATCCATTAAAATCTAATAGTTCAATTGAATAAATCTCAATTTCTCGTGCCTTAATTTCAAGTTCAATATTTTTATCTTTTCTTACTATATTACAGAGTTTTTGTCCGTTTAGCTTAATAGCACTATATTTAGGCGGAATTTGAAGAGTTTTTCCTATAAAAGAATTAAGTGTTTTTTCTAAATCACAAAGAGAAAAACAAGGTTTTTGAATAATCTTCTTCTCCCCTTGGGAATCAAATGTTTCAGTAGTGTAGCCAAACTTAATATCTGCAATATATTCTTTATCAGATTCTAAATAATCTAATAGTTTAGTAGCTTTCCCAACTCCCACCTGCATAACTCCCCAGGCAAGAGGATCAAGGGTTCCAGAGTGACCTATTGCTTTTATTTTCAATCTTTTTCTTAACTGTCTTATAACATCAAAAGAAGTAATTCCTTTAGGTTTTAGAATATTAAGAAAATACATTATAGCTCGCCGCGCTCAATTTTATTAATAAGTTCAGTCATTTTTGCACCCTTTTCTAATGAATCATCCAAGATAAAAAGCAGCGTCGGAGTCTTTCGAAGACGGATTCTTTTGCCGATTTCATGACGAATTTGTCCTATGTGTCTTTCAAGAGCGCTTGAAGTTTTTTGTTTTACTTCATCACTCCCAAAAACACTATAAAACACCCTTGCAGCAGAGTTATCGGAAGACACTTCGACATCAACAATAGAAACAAGTCCTACTATAGAAGGGTCTTTTATCTCTCTTAATATAATATCAGAAATCTCTCTCATTAAAGCTTTTCTGACTCTTTCATTTCTTAATGACATTATATTTCCTATACTAATGTTTGCGGTTCAATTTCTTTAGTTGTTGATACTTCAATTATATCACCCTCTTGAATATCATTAAACTTGTAGAATGATATTCCGCATTCAAAACCTTCTTTAACTTCCTTAACATCGTCTTTGAAGCGTTTCAATTGGTCAATTTCGCCTTTGAATATCACTTCTTGATTTCTTACCAATCTTGCAGTTTTAGACCTTACAATTTTCCCTTCAAGAACGTAACATCCAGCAATTTTTGTGGTTTTGCCTATTGTAAACACAGCACGAACCTCGGCTTTTCCAAGTTCAAGCTCTTCAATTTCAGGAGACAATAAAGAAAGCATTGTTTTTTCAATATCTTCTAAAACTTGATAGATAATATCATACTTCTTAATTTTAACCCCTTCTTTTTGAGCTGAAATTAAAGCATTAGAATCCTCTTTGACGCTAAAACCAAGAATAATAGCATTAGAAGCTGAAGCTAACATTACATCGGCTTCTGAAATATCACCGACACCAACATGTACTATTTTTGGTACAACCTTAAGCGATTTTACATTTGATATAGCATGGGATACAGCCTCAGCTGAGCCATTAGTGTTTGCTTTAATAATAAGATTTAAATTAGTAACTTCATCCTCACTCAGCGCTTCTTTTTGAACATGGGCTGCTGTCATTGCTTCAAGTCTTGTTGATCGTTCCTGTTGTTTTCTTTGTTGAACCATTGCTTTCATGGTTTTATCATTTTCAACAGCTTCAAAGATATCCCCTGCTTGAGGAACTTCATTTAAGCCAAGGATTTCAACAGGCGTAGAAGGACCAGCTGTTCTAACGCGTCTGCCTGAATCGTCTAATAAAGCTCTCACTTTTCCACCAACAGACCCAGCTACAATTGAATCACCAACTTTTAATGTACCGTTTTGAACAAGCATTGTTGCAACAGGACCTTTTCCTTTATCGAGATTAGCTTCAATAATAACACCTGTAGCAGGACACTTCTCAACTGCCTTTAGTTCCTGCATATCAGCAACAAGAAGAATGTATTCTAACAATTCGTCAATCCCTGTTTTTTGAAGTGCTGAAACAGGAACACAAATTGTATCTCCGCCCCATTTTTCAGGGATTATATTGTGTTCTGTTAATTCTTGTAAAACCTTATCAGGATTAGCATCCGCTTTATCCATTTTATTAATTGCAACAATTATTGGAACATTGGCTGATTTTGCATGTGAAATGCTTTCTACAGTTTGAGGCATAACACCATCATCCGCCGCTACAACTAAAACTGCAATATCAGTTGATTGAGCGCCGCGAAGACGCATTTGTGTAAAAGCCTCATGACCCGGGGTATCAATAAAGACAATTTTTCTTTTGTCAAGCCAAACAGTGTAAGCACCAATACTTTGAGTAATGCCGCCAACCTCTGTTTGAACAATTTTGTGCTTGGAAGCTCTAATTGAATCTAATAAAGTTGTCTTACCATGATCAACATGCCCCATAACGGTAACAACAGGAGCTCTTTTAACAATATCTTCTTCTTTAGCATTAATAAGATACTTATTAACCTCTTCTTTTTCCTCTTCTTGAGCAATAAAAGCTTCAATATCTTCTTCTAAAACTTCAAGTTCAAAGTTCAGTGCAACTTTTTTAGATGTCTCAGTATCAATTGGAGTGTTAACCGTTACCATGATACCTTCAAGCATTAAAAACTTGATAATTTCAGCAGGTGTTTTTTTAATTTTATCGCTTAGCTCGCCCACAGTCATTGGTCTATCAATAACAACAGAGGTTACAGTTTCTTGTTCTGTGGTTTCTTGAGTGTGTTTTTTATGTTTATTCTGAACTGTTTTTTCTAAACTTATTCTTTCTTGTTCTTCTTGTTTGTTATTGTAATTCCTATCCTTTTTACTTTTTTTGCCAGGACGGTTTTGATTGGTATAAATGTCTTGTGAAATTATATGTCTTTTAATTGGAGCAGGCTTCTGAGGCTTTTGTTCCTTTGGTTTTTTATCCTGTTTTTTTGCTTGTTCTGCTTGATTTTCAGGTGTCTTAGAAAAATTCTTCCTTGTCATTGAAGGCAGGGAAGCAAGTTTATCAGTCGAGTTTTCAATTTTTGGTTTTTGAAACTCAACTTTTGGCTGCTCAATTTTTACTTCTTCTTTTTTTTCAACTTTTTTAGGAGTTTCAATTTTTTTAGGACGAACAATTGGAGTTTTAGCGCTTCTTACAATTTCAAGCCTAGACACTGTTTTCATTTGTGGTTTTGGTTCTTCTTTTTTTTCAGTCTCAACTTCAGCTGTTTTTTGTTTCTTAACAATAAAAACTTTTGGCTTGGCAGATGATTTGTCATCCTTGTTGTATAATGCTTTAATTTTATTTATATTGTTATCATTAACAGTAGAACTATGAGATTTAAGCGACAACCCCAGAGCAGCATTTGCTCTTTCAATTAGTTCTTTAGATGTGATATTAAGCTCTTTTGCCAGTTCGTGTACTCTCAAGATTTATCTCCAATTATTTTTTAGGTTATAAGTTTCTTTAATAAGATATCACAACCAGAAAATTAAGTACAGTATTTATAATTTTACTGTATCAATTTTTATTAATACCCAAGGTGCTTTTGTGCTTTTTTTAGCCCAATACTTAATTGTAGCGCTATTTTCAAGACTATGAAAATCAATGTCATCTGATAGATAAATTTTAACATTCTCTATTGTTTCATTTGCTTTTATAGAATGAGCGTGTGTAAATATTTTCTTATTAATTGTAAATTTTCTTTTATTAACAAAAATTTCAGCTTCCAAATAAAGCTGTTCAATTTTTTCTTTTGAATTATTTTTAATATCAAATTTTAAATAATAATTATCTTTTTCACTTAAAAATCTTTTGTTATGAATAATTCCGCTATTGCCAATTAGAATATC
This sequence comes from uncultured Vampirovibrio sp., assembly GCA_910577635.1. Classification (GTDB taxonomy): domain Bacteria; phylum Cyanobacteriota; class Vampirovibrionia; order Gastranaerophilales; family Gastranaerophilaceae; genus RUG14156. The sequence goes on from CAJTNR010000012.1 coordinate 26,887, forward strand.
GTCTTTAAAAACATAAACTTTACTTAAAGTTTTCTTGTATCTTTTAAGTTTCATAGAATAATATTTATTAGAATTATAATTACCGCTTTCTTTAGATTCAGCAATCAAATCTTCAAGAAGGGTATTGTAAATATATGGATTAACAATAAAAGGATTATCCTTAAAGGCTTCATAAATAAGCTTTTCAGCTTTATGTTTATCAGTATCGATATAAATTAATCCTAATCGATACTTACCCTGCGGGGCAGGTTTAATCTTAAGAGCATTTTTCAAGTTTGATATAGCATGTGCTACATCTTCATTTTCAATATTATCATCTGCCAATTTAAGATAAGATTCAACATACTTATTTTTAATTTCAAGATATAGTTTTTCATCATTTAAAGATTTTGCATATTTATAAGCAATTTTATAAGCCTTATTAGCTGCTTCATATTGTTTCTGTCTAAAAAAACTATCGGCAATATTTAAGTATATTCTTGCTTTATAGCTAATTATTTTTTTATTATTACCGCTCAGCTCCTCAGCCAAAGAAGACGATAGCACAACCAAATCGTTTCTAGCACAAAAAAGAGCAAAGTAGTAAAGTGAAAGATTAGATCGTGAAGAAAGCTTAAGAGCATTGCTATAGAACTCTTTTGCTTTATTATAATCATTCAAAGATTCATAAATTTGTGCTAATCTTATACTTATAAGATAGTTATTAGGATCCTGCATAAGTTTTTTTTCAAGTTCTTCAATAGATGCAAACTTAGCAATGTTTTCAACCTTGGTATCTTCACTGCAAATTCTTTTTTCAACTCTAAACATTAACTCAAGTTCTATGCAAAGACAAAACGAGAAAACCACAATTAAAGTTATGCAGACTGTAAGGAAATATTTTTTTATTCTAGTCATAATATTCCCTAATCTCAATTGATTGCAGATTCTGAATTTGCTTAAAAATTTCATTTAAATCTTTTAAAGATTTTTTAGTAGAAACTACTGCGCTGAATCGTAAATCCTTGTGGTTAAGGAGTTTTTTGTTAAATTTAAATATTTTATGAAAATTGTTCTCGAAAATTGCTTGAATACTATCGCATTCATCAATTGTTGCCAAAAGGGTAATTTCATACAAAGTATAGAAAATTTTTCTTTTAGATAAAAAATTCTTTTCTAATCTTCTTATAAGAATAAGGACGATTAAAGTTGCAACAGAAGCAATCAATGCTGTCATATACTCCCCGCACCCGCAGCTCATGCCAATTGCAGCGCACATCCAAAGGGTGGCTGCTGTTGTAATACCAAAAACATTGCTCCCATGGCGCATTACAGTACCTGCTCCAATAAAACCGATTCCGGTTATAACCTGAGCAGCAATTCTGGCAGGATCATTTTGAACAAGGACCTCAGCACCAATTTTCATCTGAAAACCATAAATTGAAAGAATTGTAAAAACACAAGCCCCGACACTAACAAGAATATGGGTTCTAAGACCAGCAAACTTTCCTGTTAATTCTCTTTCAATCCCTGGGATAAAAGCAAGAATGACAGCCAGTATTATTCTAAATAAAATTATTACATTAACATCAATTTCTACTACTTCCATTTTTTCCTCTATTTCAACATCTTAGGATCTAGTATATCTCTTATTTTATCCCCCAGTACATTAAATGACAAAACTGCAATAAAAATTAAAAAACCGGGTGTTAAAAGCCAGGGGCGGTAAACAATATTAGCAAACTCCTGAGCTTCTTTTAACATATTCCCCCAGCTTGCATCGGGCAGCTGGATTCCAAGACCCAGAAAACTCAATCCGGATTCAGCAAGAATATAGGAAGGAACCGATAAAGTTATAGCAATTATAACATAACTTGAAGTTTGAGGTAGAATGTGGTTAAGAATTATTCTTTTTTTGCTTGCACCAATTGTTTCAATGGCTTTTATGTATTCCTGGTTTTTTATTGATAAAACCATGCCCCTTATAACACGAGAAAATCCCGCCCAGCCGATTGCAGCTAAAATTACCGTGATTAAGGCAAATCTTTGTTTAGAGGTCATATTGGAAGGTAATATTGATGCAAGAATTATAAGCAAATAAAAACTTGGAATTGACATTATAGCCTCAGCTAAGCGCATGAGAATTTTATCAATCCTGCCTCCAAGATACCCTGAAATCCCTCCATAGAGTGCTCCTATAGGAAAAGATATTAAAAGAGCCAAAAAACCAATCGTAAGAGAAATTTGTCCTCCAAAAAAGAGCCTTGAATAAACATCATGCCCGTTAATATCTGCTCCCAATAAAAACAGATTGCACTCAGGAGGTTTAGATATTAAATGAATGTTACATTTAATAAAACCTAAAAATTTATATTCATAACCCTTGTTAAAAAATTTTATTTTATATTTTTTGCTTCTATCCTGTTTATATTCAATTGATAAAGTATCTTTATTAAAGGTTTTTATGTAATTATAAGTATAAGGTCTTGTTAGTTTGTTATTCTCGTTTATAATGTAAATATTACTTGGAGGCTGGTATGCAAGTTTTCGATTTGCATAGTTAGAAGGGTTAACTGCAAAAAAATCAGCAAAAATAACAAAACAATACAGGAAAACAAGAACAAGAAAAGCACAATAGGGGATTCTATCTTTTTTTAATTGTTTAAAAAAGTTTGATTTTGCCATTTTCCTACACCCTAACCCTTGGATCTGTGAGTTTTAGAAGAATATCAGAAACTAAGTTTCCTATAATGAGCATTATTGTACCAATCATAAGACTTGCCATGACAAGATTGATATCAGAGGTCATAACGGCTTCTAAGATAAGTTTACCCAAACCTGGATATTGAAAAACATATTCAGTCAATGCTGCTCCTGACAATAATCCTGCAAATTCAAAACCAAGCAGGGTAATAATAGGGTTAATAGCATTTCGAAGTGCGTGTTTAATTATAACTTTTGATTTTGACAATCCCTTAGCATAAGCAAACTTTACATATTCTGAGTTTAATACATCAAGCAGATTAGCTCTCATTTGCCTTGTTAGAGAAGATAGAGAAATTGTAGTTAAAACAAAAGTCGGAAGAATAAGGTGTTTTGCTAAATCCAGGATTTTTTCAAAAAAACTCATTTGGGAAAAATCAACACTAGTTAAACCGCCAATCGGAAACCAGCCTGTTTTTTGGGCAAAAATAAGCATTAGAATCGCAAAAAAGAATGAAGGAATTGCCATTCCAACACTTGATAGAATAGTTAGAATTTTATCGAATAAAGAATTATAATAAACAGCCCCTAAAACCCCCAAAGGAATTGCAATCAGCCAGCTTGTAATAATAACGCAAAGAGATAAAATTAAAGTATTGAAAATTCTTCCTTTAATTTTAGTTGAAACCTTTGTATTATCAGTGCAATAGCCCATATTTCCAGATAAAAAGTTCTTAAGCCATAATCCATACTGAACAATAATGGGTTTGTCAAGACCGAGTCTTTTTGTTTCTTTTTCAATTGTTTCCTGACTGATTGCAGGATTAAGCTTTAGTTGTGCCAATGGATCAACAGGAGAAAGTCGAATCAGAAAGAAGCTTATCAAAGAAACAATAAGCAGAATCGGAATAGAAGATAATATTCTTTTTATAATATATGCCCAAGTTGTCATCATAAATAATCCTATAATAAAATATTCTTTAATTAAATTAGTTAAATAGGTTATTTAATCTTTCTTTAATGTCTTGAGGATCAATTTCATTGGTAACATTATTAACATCCATTGCAGTTTGAAAATACTTGGCCGCTTCAATGTTTTCGTTTTTCAATGCATAGCTTCGGCCAAGATTGTAGTAAGCAAGAGCATAATTAGGGTTACATTCAATTGCCTGATTAAAACAATCAATCGCATCTTGAAGCTGAACCAAATCATCAAGGTATATAACCCCTAAGTTATTATGTGCAATATCATACATTGGGTCAAATTTAATTGATAGTTTGTATTCTTTAATTGCTTCATCCAAATCCCCCATGCCCCAGTATAGATATCCTAGGTTACAATGGATTTTAGAATTATTGGGCTCAAGTTCAAGCGCTCTTCTATAAACAATAAGAGCATTTTTATAGTCTTCATTATCATAAAAAGCACTTCCTAAGGATATATAAACATCAATTTCTTTAGGAGTGAGGCTATTTGCCAATTGATAATTTGCAATAGCGCAATCTGTGTTTTTAATAACATTCTGCTGAATATACCCCAGAGTTTGTGCTACAATACTTGTCCAATCAGGTTTAGGGTTAATTGCAATTGCAGCTTGGTAATATGAAACTGCCGTCTGCGCTTCTCCTTTCATAAAGTACAAGTTTGCAATATTAGAATGCAAAACAGCATTATTAGGATGAATTTGAATATACTTTTGATAATAAGCAATAGCATTATCATAATCGCCTAATTCTTCATAAGCCTGAACTAATCCTGCATAAGCACTGTTATCAAGAGAATCTATCCAAAGAGCCATTTTGTACTCAACAATTGCTTCTTCAAGTTTTCCTGTTTTTCTGTATGTATCACCAAGAGCAGTGTAGAGAGTTGAGAATCCAGGCATTTTATCAATAGCGCTATTATAGCACTTGAAAGCTTTTTCAATATCGCCGTTCATTAAGTAACTATCAGCTTTAACAAGAATCGGCAGTATTTGAAACCACTTAACTTTAGATTTTAAATTCTTAAGCGCCTCTTTGTCAAAAGGAAGGGTAAGATAGGACAGAATAAGCTCAATATATGATAAAAACTTTTTCTTGCTGCTTTTAAAATAAAGCGCATTTAACAAGCGATACTTGGAGTAATGAATTCTTGAAGAATTTAAAAAACAGTGTTTAAGCGCGATATCCAAATGCAAAAGTGCATCTTGAAAACGATCTTTTTTCTTAAGGCAATTAGATATCATATAATGACATTGAGAAATATCAGCTTTTTTTTCAATTGCAATATTGAAGTAGTTTATCGCTTTATCGAGTTCTCCTTTGTAGTAAAGTGCACAAGCAATTTTGTAGTAAATTTCACCATTATCAATCTGAACCTCAGCTGCTTTTTGATATTCTGTTATTGCTTCATCAATATATTGTTTGGCTTGATAGATATCCAAATGCCAATCAAGATACAAATCGCCGAGTCTTAAGTGAATATTAGTATTAACAGGTTCCTTTAAAAGCAAGCTCTGGCAATACTCTATTGCCTTTTGAATTTCACCTTTTTTAGTCAATTTATTTATTTCTCTATCAATTTTTTTAATATTTTCCAAAATTACTCCAAACTCTATTTTTTTGCAATTAAATCAAATACATATCCTACAATTCTATCTTCACTATTTTTATCCAAATCAAGATATTTTGCAACAGTATCAAATTCATTAGTTTTTATGATTTGAGCTTTTGTTGTAATATCTTTTTGAAAATCTCTCTCTAAAAGATTAATTGTAACAATATCTCCGATATTGAATTCTCTATCCCTGCATACAAAAGCAATTCCACCTGCTGATATATTAACGCAGCTGCAATTGTAACTTTCATTGTCTTTTTCGATAATAAAATTGATACTGCTTAAAACCCGCACAAATTCTCTTTTTTGCTCAAAAGGAATAACAGGACTATTCTCAATTACAATACAATTATTAGTATCAATGGTTGAAATAACAGTACTTTTCATACTCATAATTCCGCAATGGGTATGAGCTTTAACAAAAAGATTGTCCAGTTCTTCAAGCTTTTTCGCTTCACTTAAAGATTCTTCGCATATAAGAACAAGAATTCTATCATCAATATAGTCAATAACAATCCCTTCTATTGCTTGAGCATTTATTGAGTGAATTTGCAGGATATGATTTTTTCTCAACTCGTCCATAAATTGATTTTAGAATATTTTTCCCATTTTAGCAAATTTTTATTTTTCGCTTATAATTCCATCCAGTGCAACATCAAAGGGGTCTTGAATAAAGTCATTGGTAAAAAATTCAGAGGATATTACAATAATTTTTTTTGCTTTAATTTGATTATTTGAAAAAAACCTGTCATAGAATCCTTTTCCATAACCGAGTCTAAAAAAAGAAGAATTAGCAGCAAGGGCAGGGGTATATATTAAATCTAAAATTGCAGGGTTAATTTTTTTACCAATTGGTTCAAAAATACCAAAAGCTCCTTTTTTGAGAGAATTAAAACCAGTGAATTTTACAAATTCAAGTTCTTGATTATTGCACCTTGGCAGATAAAAATTTTTATTTTTTATTTTTAATATCGGGGTAATATCAATCTCATTTTTTATAGGATAATAAAGAGCAATATTATCAGCTTGTATAAAATCTTTAGAATTAATTATTTTTGACACGATTAAAGAACTTGTTTTTATAGAGTTTTTCGCAAGTCTTTTTTTTAGTATGATTTTTCTCAATTCTTCTTTTTTTATTATTGTTTTCATTGTACTAATCCGAAAGGATGTGAATATGGAGGTGAAAAACTTCCTGACCTGCTTTTTTTCCTGTATTAATTAAAGTTTTAAATTCCTTAATACCTTCTTGTTTATTAATTTTTTTAATAGCAGAGAATAAATCTTTAATCAAGCTTAAATCCTCAACTTCATTCAAAGATTCAACATGGATTTTAGGAATAACAAGAATATGTTTTTTTGCTTTAGGATTAATATCATTAATAGCAAAACAAACATCATCTTCATAAATAAAAGTACTTGGGATTTCTTTATTTAAAATCTTACAAAAAACGCAATCGCTCATTAAATAATACTCCTTATAGTTTATTTTTAATTAAATTATAGTTCAAAAGTAGTAAAAATAAAATAATTATGTATTATAATATTAGCTATGGGGATACAATTTAAAAAAATATTATCAGCTATACTTATATACAGCTTTTGTTCAATAAACATTGCTTTTTGTGATCCTATTTCAGGAAGAGTTGAAAAAGAGGATAAAAATATTGAACATCTTGACAAAAAGCTGTTCACAGGTGAAATTGAAAAACTGGATGATGATGATGTCATCAACCTTACTGTATCACAGGTTCTAAGTTCGGGTTACACACTTGAAGGGGATGAGTTTTTTGCTGAGGTTACAAAAGACGTTGAAACAGACAAAGGAGTTGTTCTTCCCACAGGAACTATTGTCCATGGGGTTGTTCAAGTAATTGAAAACCCAAAGAATATGGGAAGAGACGGATATGTTAATATCAACTTTGACTATATGGTAACTCCAGACGGAAGAGAAATCCCTATTCAGGCTTCTTTAACCACTAAAGACAATCTTGTTAAAGGAGCAGCTAAAACTGTTGCAACGCATGCCGGATACACTCTTTTAGGCGGTGTTGCGGGAGGATTTTTTGCCCTTAACACCCTTGGATTAGGCGCAGCAATTGCTTCTAATGGATACACCCTAGCTGGAGGCGCAGCAATTGGAGGGGCAATTGGTTTGACTGCTGCAATCATTCGAAAAGGTAATGGTTTTATGATAAAACCCGGTGATGAGCTTAAAATTAAAATAGAAAAAGGTATTGAAATGCCCGTTTTTTCTGCTGATGCGTTTCGTCAGGAAGAACTTCTTTTGGAAGGGTTAAAAGTCAGGATTAATTCAGTAAATCTTGAAAAAGACCCTTTTGGGGTAGAAAATACAATTACTTTGTCCTTAGGAATTGATAATTACACCGATTACACCTTTTCAACCTTTGATATTGCACTTGCCTCCAATACTTCCCAGGTTTTTTTCCCAAGTCCTTTTGGAGACACTTCCTTATGGTTTAAATCAATTACCCCAGGTGATAGAGTTGTTGGAAAACTATCTTTCAATGTAACTGATAAAAAAGCTAATCACTGGTTAGTTTTCTATGATAGAAAAACAAAAAAACCGCTTGCAAAGTACTCAATTGATAATGCTAAAAGGGATTTGAAACAGATTGCAAAAAATAAAAATAAAAAAAGTAAATAATTATAATTAAATTGTTTTTATTAATATATGGAAGTTCTAAATAGTACAAATTTTAGTAATTTTACTACCATAAATTCAAATAAAGAGTATATGTCAAGCGCATATAGTCAAAAAGAACCTGTTTTGTACTACAATGAAGCAGATCCTAAACAAGCAAAAAAGAAAAAAATTTTTACCCTATCTTTAATTGGAGCGTCTGTTCTTACAACAGGAGCGCTTGCTGTCGGAATTTTTAAGCATAAAAATCCTCAAAAAACTAAAGAAGCTTTTGAAAAACTTTTTAAAAAAAGCTCCAGCGCTATTAAAGACTTTAACTTTAAAGAAAAATTCTCCAATCTTTTTAGCAATATAATTAATGTTAAAGATGACCTGTGGGACAGATTCAGCAAAAAAACAGCACATACTCCTTTGTTTTTTATTGATAAAATCGGCGATAAGATAACAGGGGTTTATAAAAAATCCCAAAAAATTACCCATGGTAATAAATTTAATGAAATTGTAAAAGAGCTTAATAAGAATAATGATTTTAATCTAAAAGACTTTGATAGCTGGTTTGATGATATAAACAAATATATGAGGGGAAATTTCCAAGAAAAAAGAATTACCAAGGGTTTGTTTAATAAAGAATTTGCAAAATCAATGCTTGGAGATAATATTGCTGATAAGCAGCTTGGTGTTGATTGGATTAAAGAGCAATATTTATCACTTGATGGATTGGATAGCAAAACTAAAAAATTAGCTGAAGAATATAATAATATTATAGGAACCCTTCTTCCAAAACTAAGAGATATTAACTGCGGAAGCGCTCCAACGGATCTTTTAACTATTATAACAGCAGCAGGAGGATTGGGAACAGCAGCACTAACTGCTAAAGACAAAGAAGAAAGAAAGTCAATCATTGTAAACCTTGGCATTCCTTTAATCGGAACATTGGCAGGGTCAACATACTGCACTATGAAATCTTTAAGCGGAACTAAAGGTCTTATTTATGGTGCTATTATTGGTCAGGTTGCTTCAATTGGAGCAAAAATTGTTGATAAGTGCTTATTGCAAAGTAAAGATGAAGTTAATAAAACTAATTATAATGCATAAGAAAAAAGGATGTTAAAACACCCTTTTTTCTTGAAAAAAAATAAAATTAATTAATTATTCGCTAACACTAATTACGCTAACAGGACAAGCATCTGCTGCATCTTTAACACAGTCTTCGTTTCCTGCAATTTTTGATTCATCAACTGTGCAAACATCTTCAACTTTAAAAACATCAGCGCAGAAAGACTCACAAGCTCCGCAGCCAATGCATCCGTCTTCAATAGTAACTTTCATTTATTATCTCCTTAATAAGATTTACGAATACTAGTATATAGAAAAAAGCAATTTTTTACAAGTGTTATTAAGGATTATAATTTTTTACAATAATTTCTTCATTTATTGTACCTGTATCAAACAAAAGCTGTGTTTGTGAAATATTGTATTTAATAATAGAAGAAACATATGCAACACGGGCTTTAGTCATCTCCCCCTGAGCTTGAATTACATCCAAGAGGATTCCTTTTCCATTATTAAATCTCAACATTGCAAGTTTTATACTTTCTTTAGAATAATCCATTCTTTTTTTATTAATTTCCATTTCTTTTTTATTAAAAGCACTGGTAGAATGAGCTTCAACAATTGTTTGTTCAATATTTCTCAGCTGATTTTGCAATTGAAGATTTGTTGCTTTAATTTTTTCTTTTTGAGCTTTAATTTTAGTAATTGTACCAATTCCAAGATTCTCTCCAGGCTGCCAGCTCATATAAGCAGCAAGAACATAATTGGGTCGAATTGAGTGGTTGATTGTGCCTTGAAATTGCTGCTGGTATTCAATCATTGGTTTGGGGATAAACTCCGTTATATAAACATTTTTAATTTCTTTTTGATATCCTATTGTATCTCTAATGCTTTCTAGGTCTTCTCTGTTTTGAATAGCAAGTTTGAATAAATCATCAACAGTTAAGTTCTCATCCACCAAAAACAGCGGCTGAATGTCATCTTCAAAGGGCATTAGCGCAACCCCTACTTCAATACCCATTACATTTGCAAGTCTGGCTTGAGAGAGCCTAAAGTCATTCAAAGAGGATAGAAGGCTTACTTTTGCCTGCGCTGATTCGTTTTTAGAGCGAATTACGTCAAATTTTGTTCCAAAACCGCTTTTTTCAAGCTTTTGAGCTAATGCCAGCTGTGCGTTTCTTTCGATTAAATTTCTTAGATAAATTTCAATATTAATTTTAGCCAAAAGCATTTCATAGTAATATCTTGTTGTATAATAAACAGTTTGTGAGCGATTAAAGTTCCAATCGTGTTTTTTAGCTCTTTGAAGGTACTTTCTTGCTTTGGCTTCAAAAATTTGCTTCCCGCCTTCTGTTAATAAGTGCTGACCTGTAATGTTAACAGATACTGCAGTTTCATGAAAAGTGTCCCTTAAAACCCCGCCAACAAGAATCTGCCCTGAATAATCAGTAATATAGGAAGTTGTATTAAGAATAGGCAAAAACTTGGATAATGCATTTTGGTATTCATATTTAGAGCTTAAATATTCGTGTTCTTGAATTCTTATATCGAAGTTATTCTTTAATGCTGTATCAATGCACTGATCTAAACTTACAACTATATAATCATTCTTAATTTCTTGTTTAATATACTTTTCAATATCAATATCATCAATATATTTAGTGCAAAATTCATTAAGTTTGCAGCTATCTGTAGGCTGAAACTCAATCGGGTTGTCATATAGTTCTTTTGATAACACCAAAGGATTTAATAATAAAAATATTAATATTAAACACACTATTCGCATTCAAACATTTTATATAATTAAAAAACAAATAATAATATCTTTATCGGCTAGGTCTTTTGTGATAAATTAGAATTATAAAATTAAAAAAAAGGATAAAAGTACGATGAGTGAACTTTCAACTGTTTATAATGCAAGAGAAACTGAAAAAGAAATTTACAAATTCTGGGAAGATAATAATTGTTTTAGAGCTGATGCAAATTCAGATAAACCTTCCTATTCAATAGTTATCCCCCCGCCTAATGTTACAGGCGTGCTTCATATGGGCCATGCGCTGGATGAAACTCTGCAGGATATCTTAATTAGATATAAAAGAATGTCCGGCTATGAAGCTCTTTGGATGCCAGGATGCGACCATGCAGGAATTGCAACTCAAAATGTAGTTGAAAAAAACTTAGCCAAAGAAGGAAAAACAAGACACGACCTGGGAAGAGAAAAATTCATCGAAACTACCTGGGATTGGGCAAACAAGCACAAAGATAGAATCTTAGAACAATGCAAACTATTAGGAGCCAGCTTTGACTTGTCAAGAAAAAGATTCACTCTGGATGAAGGGTGTTCCAATGCTGTAAAAAAAGTTTTTGTTGATTTATACAACAAAGGTTTAATTTATAAAGGAAACTATATTGTTAACTGGTGTCCAAGATGCCAGAGTGCTATATCTGATGTTGAAACAAACTATGAAACAGAACCAGGATACTTATGGGAGATTTCCTATGCTCTTGAAGAAGGTCCAGGAGCCATAGTAATTGCTACAACAAGACCTGAAACAATGTTTGGCGATGTTGCGGTTGCTGTTAATCCGACTGACTATAAATATAAAGAATTAATAGGCAAAACCTGCGTTATGCCTTTAACAGGAAGAAAAATCCCAATTATTGCCGATGATTATGTTGATAAGTCATTTGGAACGGGTGCTCTTAAAATTACCCCGGCACATGACCCTAATGACTTTGAAGTCGGTCTTCGTCATAATTTAGCTCAAATCAAAGTAATAGATGAATCCGGCAATATGATGAGAAATGAATTTGTCCCGCCGCAGATTCAAGGATTAAACAGGGTTGAAGCAAGACAAAAAACAGTTGAGATGCTAAAAGAAAACGAGGTTTTAGTAAGAATTACAGAACACACTCATAATGTAGGTAAATGTCAAAGATGCTCAACCACTATTGAGCCTTTGTTATCCAAACAGTGGTTTGTAAAAATGAAACCTTTAGCAGAACCTGCTATAGAAGCTGTAAAAAGCGGTGAAATCAAGTTCATTCCTCAAAGGTGGGAGAAAAACTACTTAATGTGGATGGAAAACATTCGCGACTGGTGCATTTCAAGACAACTTTGGTGGGGGCATCAAATTCCTGCTTATTATAACAACAAAACAGGTGAAATGGTTGTAGCACTCAAAAACCCCGATCCTAATAACTATACTCAGGATAAAGATGTTCTTGACACCTGGTTTTCATCAGGTTTATGGCCTTTTGAAACAATGGGCTGGCCTGATACTAATAGCGAAGATTATAAAAAATTCTACCCGACTTCAACTCTGGTTACAGGATTTGATATTATCTTCTTCTGGGTTGCAAGAATGATTACAATGGGGTTAGAATTCACCAAAAAACCGCCTTTTTTAACTGTTTATATCCACGGGCTTATAAGAGACGAATTCGGGCAGAAAATGTCTAAATCAAAAGGAAATACGATTGATCCTGTAGATTTAATTGAAAAATATGGCTGTGATGCACTTAGATTCACTCTTACTTATCTATGCACCTATGGAGGGCAGGATATTAAAATTAGTGATGAAAAATTTGAATTTGGAAGAAATTTTGCAAATAAAATCTATAATGCATCAAGATTTGTTTTAATGAATATTACAAAAAAAGACTTAGAAGTCGATTTCAACAACCTTTCTTTGGCTGACAAGTGGATTCTTAATGAGCTCAACGAATGCACCAAGCTTGTTCAAGAGAACCTTGAAAACTTTAGAATCGGCGAAGTTGCTTCTTTATTGTACGACTTTTTTAGAGCAAAATACTGTGATTGGTATGTTGAACTATCAAAAATTGAAAAAAACGAAGCAGTTTTAGTTTATGTGCTGGATAAATTCCTAAGACTGCTTCATCCTATAATGCCTCATATAACAGAGGCTATCTGGCAAAAAATGCCTATTAAAAAAGAAACAATAGGAATACTGTATGCTTCATATCCTCAGTTTGATAAAAAACTTTGCTTTAGTGATGATTCTAAAAAAATGGAAACTGTTTTTGAAACAATTAAAGCTCTAAGAAACATAAGAGCTGAGTTTAATATTCCTCTTGGGTCAAGAATTGATATTATAATCGACAACAACGAAGAACTTTACTCATCAATCATTCCTTATCTTAATCGATTAGCTAAAGTTAATAAGGTAAAATTTGAAAAAGATTCTAATTATAAAAAAAGCGCTTATTGTACGGTTAATGACACAAAAATTACAATTCCTCTTGAAGATTTGATTGACTTAGGACAAGAAATTGCACGTCAGACAAAAAAAGCAGACAAACTTCAACAGGAATTAAGCTCAATTGAAAAAAGACTAAATAACCCCAACTTTACAAAAAGCGCGCCTCTTGAAGTTGTCAACAAAACAAAAGCGCAAAAAGAAGAACTTCAAGCACAGCTTGAAACAATTAAACAAACAATTAAGAAACTTTCTTAATTATTGTTTTTTGCTAAAATCAATTTTTGTATCGAAAAACGATTCTCTTGTATAATAAGGAGTTTCGTTTTTTCTTTGATAGCTGAATAATTGTTTATCAGGCACAAGATAAATTGAATACTTTTCATCCTGATAGACTCTTTTATAATAATCCTGATCATACAAAAGATACCCGTTCACATGCCAATAATTCTCAATCAGGATAATTTCCGGTTTATCTTCATTCAAAATCCTAAAAGCGCTTTCATCTGAAAAGAACAAAAACCTCATTTCCTTATCAAAAGTTTCATAGTCATAGACCTGTTCTTGACGACCATCCATATAAATTATATAATCAGGATAATTTTTATAAGCAATAAAACCAGATAGATAATAAGGAGCAAGGATTCTCCCTTTAATATCATTATCAATTAAAAACTGCATTGGCCTTATGGGAAACTCATCCGCGCTTTGATAATACCAGCTGTTTAATATAGAGTTATTTGAAAAAATATTAATTGAAAAAATAATTGCTGCAATTATTGCAGAATACTTAATTGCTAATTTAATTTTTATATTTTTTACAAAAAAATCAACAATTGTTTTAAAATCTTCATATAAAAAGATAAAAACCGTTATAAAAAACATTGGATTAAACTTAATATATCTTAGTGCAAGGACTAAACTAGCAAAACAAACCAAAACCTTTGTATAATCCAAATTCCTAAATTTATTTTTTATTAACCCGAAAAGATAGATAAAACAAATTGAAACAAGCTGAACCAGGTAAATAACAACCAGTTCAGGCTTCATTGACAAAGGAGTCTGCCATTCTCCGACCCAGCGTCTATCAACTCCAATCGAATTAAACAAAAAATTAACAAAATCAACACCCCAGGGGTTAATAAAGTATACAAGAATTGAAGGAATAAGAATTAGAAAATATTTTTTATATGGTTTTTTATTTAAAAACTCACCCGCACCATATAAAAATATTATCCCAAGACTATACATTGACCCTCCGTGCATATTAAACCAAAGAAGCATAAAAAAGGGAATAATATAAAACAATTTTGAGTTTTGTTTGTTTCTTGTGTACTCTAATAATAAAATTAATAAAGGATAGAAAATAAAAGTGAAATCCTGGCTTCTTAAATAGGCAAAAAGCTTCATATGATGCATAAATAAGCAAAAAATAAAAATATAGAGATATCTATAGCTATAGTTAGTTTTTTTAGTTTTTACAATGATGTTTAAATCAACCAAGACAAAAACCATAAAACAAAGAAAGCACTTAAAGATAGTGAGTCCCAAAGGATGGAATTTTTCCAAAACAAGATAGAATATTGCGCTTGAAAGCCACTCATGGTCATACCAGGTATGTGTTTTTGCAAAAGATACAATATCCTGATACATTACACTGCCGGTTTGAACAACGTGTTTTCCTTGAATCAGTCTTGAAAAAAGGTCAACATCGACAACATTAGTTTGAATGCAAAAAGCAAAACACAACACAAATAAAAGTATATAGAAAAAAATATTATCAATTTTTTTTGTCATCATAGCTCCTTAACTTTAGAATATTAATGAAAGCTTCAAAAAAGATAGCTTTATTCATTTTGGATTTACCTTTTTTTCTATCAACAAAGACAATAGGAAACTCATTAATCCTTGCTCCTAGCTTATAAGCTTTATACTTCATTTCAATTTGAAAACAGTATCCTTGAGAAATTATACAATCAAGATTAATTTTATCGAGAATTTCTTTTCTATAGGCATTAAAACCACCAGTTAAGTCATTAATCTTACAATTAAGGACGATTTTTGAATAAATTGATCCGCCTTTAGATATTAAGTTTCGAATCAAACCCCAGCCTTCAACTTTTCCTCCTTTAATGTTTCTTGAAGCAATTACAACATCATTATCCTTGAGTTTTTCAAGCATTATTGGTAAATACTTAGGATCATGGGAAAAATCGGCATCCATTTGAATAAAACAGTTAAAACCAAGTTCAATACCTTTTTTAAATCCATCAGTATAAGCACTTGCAAGTCCGAATTTGCCTTTTCTTTTAAGCAGGTAGATGTTTTTAAATTTCTCTTTTAACTGCTCAACTTTTTGTGCGGTTGAATCAATTGAAGCATCATCTACAACAAGAATTGAGAATTCGACTTTATATAGAACTTTATTAATTTCATAAATCAAATCAACAATGTTTAGTTCTTCATTATAGGTAGGAATAATAATTAGAGGTTTTATCATGTTAAAATTATATAAAAATATATTCAATAATAAAAATTATGTAATATTATTAATATTATGAACGAAATTTCAATTCTTGATATAATTTCACCAATAATGGTAGGACCTTCAAGTTCTCATACGGCAGGGGCCGTTAGAATAGGGCTTTTAGCTAAGAATATTTACGAAAAAGAAATAAAAAAAGTAAAAATAATTCTCTACAATTCATACGCTAAAACAGGACCCGGACACGGAACCGATAAGGGAATAATTGCTGGTTTATTGGGTTATAGTGTTGATAATACCATAATTAAAGATATCTTTAAAACCCCTGAAGCTTCAAAACTTGAATATTCTTTTGAATTTGAAGAGAGTTTTACACACCACCCTAATAGTGTTGAATTTATTTTTGATGATATGACAATAAGTGCCAAAAGCATTGGCGGGGGTGAAGTTGAGGTTGATAAAATTAATAATTTTTCTCTTTCAATTAACGGCAAGTACAATGTTTTAGTTCTTGTAGTTAAGGATGAACCTTCAATATTATCAAAAATCACTAATATTATTCAAAAAAACAATATTAACATTGCATCAATAAGCTGTGATAGATACGCAAGAGGAAAAAACACAAGCTGTTGTATAGCACTTGATGGAAATATTCAAAAAACAGCAATTGAGGAAATTAAAAAAAGCGTTAATCCTTGCTTAATAAGATATGTACAAAAACTTGAAAATTAAAAGGCAAAATTAATGGATATAAAGACATTTCAGCAGTTAAAAGAAACTATTAATAAAACAAATAAAACAATAGATGCAATTGCTCTAGAGCTTGAACAAAACTCCAGCGCTCTTAGCATAGAAGAACTCAAAAAAATTATAAAAAACACTCTTATTGCTATGAAAGAAGCAATTAAAACAGGGCTTGAAACCAAAAGTGAAACAAATGGAAAAATGGGCGGTTTTGATTGTGCAAAACAGGTTGAATTCTACAAAAAACACCCTTCGGTTTTTGGAAAACTTTTTGAAAAAATTATATGCTACGCACTTGCAACAAGTGAACAAAACGCAAGGATGGGCCGAATTGCAGCCTGTCCTACAGCAGGAGCCTGCGGGATAGTTCCTTCTGTTTTAATTTCAGCATTTGAAGAATTTCAAATTGACGAAGAAAAACAAATTAATTCCTTACTTGTTGCAGGTTTAATTGGAAAAATTATAGCATACAAAGTAAAACCCGCAGGAGCAACTGCAGGATGCCAGGCAGAATGTGGAACAGCGAGTGCCATGGCAGCAGGAGCAATGGCATATATGCTTGATTGCAATATTGATCAAATTCTTAATGCCACTGCTCTTGCAATTAAAAATATTCTTGGTTTAACCTGTGATCCTGTCAGGGGTTTTGTTGAAGTCCCCTGCATTAAAAGAAACCCTTTTTTAGCAATCCATGCTATAGTTGCAGTTGAACTTGCAAGTGCCAAAATCGAATCAGTAATTCCCGTGGATGAAGTAATTGATGCAATGGAACAAACCGGAGCTTTAATGTCAGCAGATCTTAAAGAAAACTCCAAAGCCGGATTAGCAAAAACAAAAACAGCAATAATTATGGAAAAATCCTGTTTTACTAAAAAATACTACAGTGAATTGAATGATTAAGTTTTGTTAAGCAATATTTAAAAATTAAGGCAATTTTTACCAATAAAAACTTTTTATTAATACGTAAGGGGAAATTAATAAAAGGAAAATTTTGTAACGAAAATAAATATAAATAATTAGAGGATAATAAAAAAGATATTTTTTACTCTCTCTCTTGATATCCTCGTGTTTATAAATGTTTGGTATGTCATACTATCAAACATTTTTTTTATTTACAACAGGCAATTTTTAAAATGGTTTTGTTTTGATTATAAAAGGAAAAATCAATAATATGAAAATTGCACTAAAAACAATAAATCATTTACAATTTAAACAAAAAATAAGCGTATCTAAAGAACAAGAAACTCCTTTTGATACCAATAATAATGAGCTAAATGGATTAGAAGCAAAAGCTAATCAAAACAGGTGTTTGATAGGAAGAAACGAAGTTCAAAATAGGATTATTGAATTAGAAAAATCACTTGATAATATTCCACAAGAAAAGGATGCAAAAGCTAAATTCATAGAAAATTTTTTGCAAACCGATTTTACAACAGGTGAACAAATTACATCAAAAAGTTGCCATATCAAGCCTAGAGCTAGACGATGGGCAGATTTTTCTAATACTGATTTAAAATTAATATTGAATCATTCTATTAAAATAAGTCAATTGGAAGGAAAAAATAATCCAAGCTACACAATTAGCACAGATATTGATACTTTGGAAAAAATTAAAGATAGAGACCTGTATAATTTAGCTAAAAAAAGAAAAATTATATCTCCTAATGAGAATATAAAGTCATCAGAGATAGAAAAACTTGGCAGTTTACAAGATGGTGTTTATGATTTAGTTAAGGATTATATAACCGATTGTGAAATACCATTAAATAGTTTAGCTGATTTTGCGCTAAACACCGAAAAAAACTCAATTAACTATATTATTATGAATGATTTATTGAACACATCATATATTGAATGCTTTAATGACAAACAATCTTTAATTAATAATTATACAGGATTAGAAAAAAGTACTATTGAAAAAATACACAAATCAGGTTTACTTAAAAAAATTCCTCAAAGAGACGAATGTCTTAATTTTTCCAGCTCAATAGAACTTATAAATGGAATATCAGATGAAAATTTGGAAAATTTAGAAAAAAGAGGGCTTTTGAGCCTTAAATTAAACAATAGAAAATTCCTTCAAACAAATACGATTATAGATCTAGCAAATTTATCTGATGAAGCTTATAGTAGAATCGAATCAAGAAAACTGTTTAATGTTATTAAGGATAAGATTTTTAATTTAAAACCTTTAGCAGAATTAAATGACGAGGAATTTAAAAAGCTGATAGAAAGAAAAATACCCATAGGCTATTATACTTATGACGAAAAAACTCTTAGAGGGCTCCTGGATTTAAATAGTAATGAATGGGACAATCTTGAAAAAAGAAAACTCAATGCAGTTGATGAAGATAATATTCCGATTTATAACCCTAAAATACAGATAAGATTAGCTAAATTGGATGATGAACAATACAGAAACGCTAAAATAAGGCGTTTATTACAGGATTTTGGAGAACTTGTTTTTGGTGAAAAAGAAGAATTTCTTGCAAAATTAAGTGATGAGCAATATGAACTATACAAAACAAGAGAGATAGAGTATATTGGGTATTTATCAACTACAGCAATGCAAGAGCTGCTTGATATGACAGAAGAAGAATTCAAAAGAGTTGATGAAGATATAATTCCTCTTGTTTATAAAAATGCTGAATTAAAAAAAGGATATCTTGAAGAAGACCCTTTTTGCGATAATTGGAAAAGAAAAAAATTAAAATTCTATGAAGTTAATGATAATGACTTTCAATATTATAAATTAGCATATTTAGATGAAAGTGACTATAAAAAAGCTATTGAATTTGTAAATTTAGAATACTTAAAAACTAATCAGTTTAATGTTGATGAAATTAAAAAAATAATTCAATTAGAACCTAAAAAAATTAATGCATTAAAAAATATTTTACTTAATCCTGAAAATTTAAACAAAATCCCCTTTAAGAAAGAAACGCTCCTAAAGCTGGTGGAAATGAATTCTAGTGAATTTGATACAATAACAGGATTAATGGATTGTCTATATGTAAGTCAAATTGAGTCTTATATCGACTTTTGTTTAAGAACAAATATTCATATTCAAGACGATATAAGCAACGATAAAAAAGAATTGATTACAAAAATACAAAACTCTGATCTTAGTGACAAAACTATAGAGATACTTATTAGAAAACTAATAATGTATGATGACAATTATTATCAAAAAATAAGTTTAGAGGATAAAGCAGAGGAAATATTAGCACTAAGAGAAACAAAAAAAAGTAAAGTGCTTGATTTGAAAAATAAAGATATTCTAAATATTAAAGATGAGATTATCAGATTGCAAACATCTATAAATCAGGTAATAAGTTTAGCTGATGTTTCAAGAAACAAAAGTATTGAAATGATTAAAGGATTTTTCGCTAACAATAATCCTCAATTGGATAATTTATTAAAAACGGCTGATTATAGCGGTTATGAAGCAGAGGGACTTCCTCTAACTTATCCAAGAGACTCTTTTTTGAATGATTTAAATTCAATTTTTAAAAACCTTACAAGTAATGAAAAAACAGAACTTCTTGATAAACTAAACATTTCAGCAATTGAAAATAAAGGGAAAATAATAGGGTATGATGGAATAATTGATTTATCCCAATTAAAACCACAAGGAATTGAGGGTGAAGTTCTTAAAATAGCAAATAGATTTATTAAAGAAAACTCAGTTGCAACAGGCAATAATGAACTTGATAAAGCGCTTAATTCTCTAATTTCTGGAATGCCTGAGTTTATTAATACTATTGGGAAAAAACAACATTCAACCCATGATTATACTCTTGATATCCATATTCTGACTGTTTTAAAAGAAGCAATGAAAAACCCTCTGTATGAAAAACTTACAAATGAAGAAAAATTCGCTTTAAAATTAACTGCTGTTTTACACGATATTTCAAAAGCGCACAATACTGTCGATAAAGAGCATCCGCACTTAAGCGCATTATATGCAAGAGATATTCTAAACAGAAACACTTTAACAATTGATATTGATACAAAAAATAGAATTTATGAACTTATAAAAAATCACCACTGGCTTGAAAGCTACAATAAACAAAACGCAAGTTCAGCAGAGATTGCCGGCTTGTTTAGAAAAAAAGGTGATTTAAAAATTGCCCGAATTCTATCAGAAGCAGATTTAAAAGGGGTTAAGAAAAACTATGCCTATTTTGAAACATTCAAAGACGCACTAAGCAGTGATAAACTAAGCCCGATTGAAGATGAGATAAGAAAAATTAATACAACAGGACAAATTTTCCTACCCAATAAAATTATTAATCCAAAAAAAGTTCCTAAGGTGCAATACAAAGGAAAAACTTATCAAGTTATTGATTTTACTAAACTTAATGATAATGAAGACTTATCTAAATTTGGTTTTGAGCCTAATTCAACTAAAAAAAATTTAAGATTATTAGTTCACACAATTCCTGACAATAAAATTAGTGATCTAAAAAACGTATACTACTTAAAAGATGCAAGCAAAGAAGGCTTTCTCTGTACTTCATATATCTCTATAGATAAACATCCAACTTATTATAATTATAAGTATGGAGCAAGCTTAGAAACGCTTAGTGAGAATATTGCAAATGCAACCAAAACCAATCAAAACTCAGGATCCAATAAAAGATTAAAAGAATTTATTAATTTTATTACAGAAGAAGAGTCATATGGAATTTTTAGATCAGAAATACCAAATTCAATAAAAAAGACACTTGATTTATCAGATAGTGAGTATCGTTCTTTATATGAAAAAATTCAAGACTATAAATTCATATCCCAGTTAGATGATGATAGAACAATTTCTATTGGTAATAAAACTCTATCAGCTAAACAAATTAAAGAAGCAATAATTAATGCTAATGATTCAATAATTCGTACAATACTCCATAATGAAGTCAATATTTATACACCAAAAATAAATGCACTTATTGCAAAAGAGAACTCAATTGAGGAAGTTCCACAAGAACTGCTTGATTATTCACTTAGCTTCAATGTGCCTTTGCTTATTATTGGTGAATAATTAAGCTATTCACAAAAAATCTTATTAACTTCTTCTCTATCATCAAAATGGATTGTTTTATCAGCTAAAATTTGATAGTTTTCATGCCCTTTACCAGCTAATATTAAAACATCATTTTTAGTTGAGATATCCTTTAAAAGCTTAATTGCAAGGCGTCTATCAGGTTCAATAAAAACAGTTTTAGGATTAATTAAAGTTAAACCAGATAAAATATCTGTTATTATTTGCTGGGGGTCTTCTTGTCTTGGGTTATCTGAAGTTACGATAATTTTATCACACAGCTGCTGGGCAATTTTTCCCATTTTAGGTCTTTTAGTGCAGTCTCTATTTCCCCCGCAGCCAAAAAGACAAATCAAATTGCCGTCTTTTGGGGTAAGCTCTCTTGCAGCTCTTAAAATATTCTCCAATCCATCTGGAGTGTGAGCATAATCTACAATTACCATAGGATTAGTTCGAACAATTTCAAACCTCCCTGCAACACTTCTTGTATCTTCAAGAGCAGCTTTTATGATTTCTAAACTTACATTATTAATTAATCCAACAGCAATTGCTGCAAGACAATTATAAACACTAAACATCCCGTTTAAGTGAAGCTTAAAGTTAACAATCCTGTCTTGATAATGACAATCAAAGTTAACCCCGTCAGGTTTAAATTCAATATTTCGAGCCATAACATCAGAGTCATTCTTAACCCCATAAGTTATAATACGAACATCTTTATCAATAGTGTCGATAAATCTAGCAGCAAACTTATCATCGTTATTAATTATCGCAAAATTACCTTTTTTTAAACTTTTAAAAAGTTTTGCTTTAGCATTAAAATAATTATCCATTGTAATATGATAATCAAGATGGTCTTGGGTTAAATTTGTAAAAATTGCAGTTGAAAAACAGCAGTTTTTAACTCTTGATTGCTCAAGAGCATGGCTTGAAACCTCAGTTATGACATTTAGAACATCAGCTTTTAATATTTTCTGCAAAGTTTCCTGCATCTTAGGCGCTTGAGGGGTTGTATGCTTAGCTTCAAGGTAGTCATCCCCTGAGGATAATTTGTATCCTAAAGTCCCAATTAAAGCACATTTTTTTCTATCCTGCTCAAATATCTTCTGTACCAAATGAGCAATTGTGGTTTTGCCATTCGTTCCTGTCACACCCATTAGATTAAGTTCATATGAAGGATTATGGTAAAAAATAGCAGCTAAATCAGCAATAGATTCTTGAGTCGATTCAACAATAAGCTGAGGAATTTCAATATTTAAAGGTTTTTCACACATAAGAGCAATTGCGCCTTTTTCAAAAGCAGCTTGAGCAAATTCGTGTCCGTCCACGTGTTCTCCTTTAAGGCAGACAAAAATCTCGTGTGAATTAATGGTATTAGAATTGTATGAAATCCCTTTGATGTCAACATCTTTATAGTTTAGTATTTCTTCTATTTCAATATTTTTTATAATTTTACTTAAATCCATTTCTTATCCTCAATTCTCATTACAAACATTAAATAGGCTGCTTTTTATCAGGTGTTAAATTAAGAAGTCTCACAATTTCAGTTGAAATTTCCTTAAAAATCGGAGCTGCAACAGTTGAACCCCAAACACTTTCACCATTTGGCGAGTCAACTATGACATAAAGAACTACTTTAGGATCAGTTGCAGGGAAATAGCCGATCATTGAAGTATAGAGCTTATTCGAATACCCAGTGCCGTTTGCATTAGGTTTTCTTGAAGTTCCGGTTTTTGCAGCGATATAAAAATCATTCATTTTGGCAGGATTTTTTCCATTCTCCATTGATTTAACCAATAAATGTGTCAAATCCTTTGCATCCTGCTCATCCATTACTCTTTTTCTGACAATCTTCTTCTCCTCTTCAGCCTTAGGATACTTAATAACATGAGGAGTAACCCAAACACCGTTATTAGCTACAGCACTGACTGCTGAAACCATTTGAATAGCAGTAGTTGAAGCACCATAACCATAACCCATTGCAGCATGGGTTGCAACATCCCAATTTTTTATACTCGGCAACAACCCGACAGATTCCCCGGGCAAATCAATTCCTGTTTTTTCACCAAAGTTGAATAGTCTTAAGCTGTCATAGAATTCTTTATCGCTCATCATTTGAGCAACTTTAATTGAGCCAATGTTTGAGGAGTGTTCGAATAAATATATTAAGTCGATCATCCCGGGAGCTCCCTTTGATTTAAAATCAGAGTTTGATACATCCCACCAGCCGATTTTCATCTTTCCAGTATCATTAATTTTAGAACTCTTATTAATTTTTTTATTCATTAAACCGCAGGCTATGGTAATAATTTTAAATGTGGATCCTGGAGGATAAACGTCTGTTATTGCCCAGTTTTTAAGCTTCTGCATAGAATATTTGCCAAATTCATTGGGGTTGTAGTTAGGAGCAACTGCAAGAGCAAGAATCTCACCTGTTTTAGGATCAAGAACAATAGCTGCTGCTCTTGGAGCATTAAATTTTTGAATTGCTTTAATTAAATACTTTTCGCAAACATGCTGCACAGCACTATCAATAGTTAAAGTAAGGGTTTTACCCTTAGCAGGAGCTGAAACATCCTCGGGATTAACCCCGATATTATAAATAATATCTCCATTAGGAGCTTTTTCATAGGTGATTGTCTTATCAACATATTCTAAGTATTCTTTAGCTTTATACTCAACTCCCCCAGCTGTATCAGCATTTGGATTATAAAAACCGAGAATATGACTAGCTAAAGTGCCCTGTGGATAAACACGGGTGTTTTTAACCTCAAAAGAAAGTTCTCTTAAGCCTTTTTTCTTAATTTCTCTTATTGTTCTTCTATCTAAATCTTTTTTAATGGTTATAATTTTTTTATCTTTTTGTCCGAGTTTTTTTGCTAGTTCGCTCATAGGAATTTTCACATAAGGAGCAAGAATCTGAGCCAATTCCTCAGGAGTATGGTCATAGTACATTGGATGAGCATAAAGAATGAAAGTTGTTTTATCAGATGCGAGTTTGAATCCGTTTCTATCAACAATCTCACCCCTTAAAACATACATTTTTGAAGTTCTCTGGGACTTAGCTTTCTTTTTACAATTCCTAATATCACAAACCTGCAGCAAGAATAAATATACAGCTAAAGCTAGACAAGTAATATAGAAAACAGACTGCAGACAACCAATCCGTCTGTCAAATTTGTTATGAATTTTATCCTTCAAGGCAATCCCCTAAAAATCAATAACTTACAACCATTGACCTATTGTCTTTTTTCTGTTTTTTGTTGAAATTAACATTGGGTAAATCAATAGCATCAACTTCAACCACCTGTTTTGCTCTTTCTAAAATATTGGTCTTAGAAACGGCTTTATCAATATTATAATATGATTGTAAACTATCAACTTTATTTTGCAGCTCCTCGTTTTCATAGTTAAGCTCAAGCGTTTCTCTTGAAATTTTATTCAGCTGAACCTCTTTACATGAAACAAAATAATAAGAAACTAAACAGAACAATACTAAAAATCCTAAAACACCATACAAAAAGTTGTTAACCCTTTGTATTATCATTTCCTTATAAGGTTTTTCATTAAGAAAATACCCGCTTATAATCTGACTTGAACCATTGATAGGATTACTTGAGGACTCAAAGTCAGACAAAGGATACTTGCTTGTTGTATCGGGTTTATATCGTCTATTTTTATAATTTTTATTGAATTTATTAAAAGATGGTTTCAAAATTACCTCATATTCTCTTTGCTATTCGAAGTTTTGCACTTCTTGAAGGAGGGTTAATCTTAACTTCTTCTAAAGAAGCCTGGATTGGTTTTTTGTTAATTAGTTCTAATTTTTTCTCCACTGTTTCACCAAGAAGGTTGTTGTTGCTATTAGGATTAGAGTATTTTTTAAGTGTTTGCTTTGATAATCTATCTTCCAGGGAATGGAATGATAACAAACTTATTATAGCACCAACAGAAGATAAATTTATTACTTTTAATAATGTATTTTCAAAATTTAACAATTCTTGATTAACTTCGATTCTCAAAGCCTGAAAAACACGGGTTGCAGGATGAATTTTTGTTTTTATTCTTGGAGTTGAATCAATAATTAATTGACTTAACTCTAAAGTTGAATTAATAGGACGATTGTTAATGACTGCCCTGGCAATTCTTTTGGAAAACCTTTCTTCTCCATAGCCGGAAAAAATTTTCACCAAATCTTGTTCGCTATATTTATTAACAACATCCCATGCTCTAAGTTTTTGATCTTGATTAAAGCGCATATCCAAAGGAGCATCCTTTAAAAAACTAAAACCTCTATCAGCACAAGTAAGCTGGTGATAAGAAGCACCGAGATCAAAAATTACACCGCCTGTAATTTTTTCAATCCCAAGTGAATTTAAATGCTTATCAATATCTAAATAGGTCCCTTTAATGATTTTAATATTTTTATAATTTTTTAATCTTTCACTTGCATACTCAATTGCATCATTATCTACATCAAAGCCGATAACAAGACCTTTAGGAGATATTCTTTTTAGAATTTCTTCACTGTGCCCGCCGCCGCCCAGGGTGCAATCAATAAATATTTTATCTGAATTAAAGCAGTTAAGACTATCAACCACTTCTTTTTTCATAACTGTATAATGATTAAAGTTTTTCATAGTTACAAGTTTATCATTCTTTTGATTTTTTTTATAATATTTTCTATTGTGAGCTCATCTATAGAAATAAGATTATATTTATTATAATTTAAATAATTAGCAATAATATTGTTCGGTAAATCTTCATTTTTTTTAAGAATTGATGCAATTTCAAGCAAAAAATCATCCTGTGTTTGAGCATAATCAACTGTTTTTTTTCTTAGATCTTCATCAGCTTCTCTATAAACAAGAGCATCAAAAGCGCATTTAATGTTAATATCTTCGCTTTTGGGAAACTCTGCTAGAGCTTGTGGTACAGATTTTTTATCAGATAGAACCTCAATTATTAAATCAGAAACCAAAAGTTTATCTTTATACTTTTTTATTTCAGTTTCATTCATTTTTTATTAAGCGTTAACTAAACAATTCTGTTTTTCAACAACAGTATCGATAATTTTTCCCAAACGAGCCAGATCACCATTACAGTAGCGGTTAGAAAGTTCTATCAAAGACTTAACTACAATTTCATTGTTAGAATAAGCAGTCCTATAGTAGAATTTTCTTCCTTGTTTAAATCTCAATAAAACTTTTTTTTCAAAAAGCCTGTCCATTACAGTTTTGATTGTAGTATATGCTCTTGTTTGAGATTCGTCCTTTTGAAGAGAATCAAAAACATCTTTAACAGAATTCTTATACTCTCCTCTTTCTTCCATTGACCACAATGTTGTCAATATTATACTTTCCAAACTACCGTGTCTAAAGTTGGCTGGCATTATAATCCTTTCTTTGCTGTTAATTCTATTTAAACTTCACCGGCAGGTCAAAATTTATATCTTTTGGTCCAAAATCAATAGTTTTAAAATTTTGACCTTTTTTTTGCGTATTGTATTTGTATATTATTACCCCGGAAGATTTTTTTAAGTTGTCCTTCGAAGCTTCATTGTCTGAATTTTTAAACAGAGAGCTTGCCTGGCTTTCCCTGTAGAATTCTATTGTTTGTTTTGTACAGCCCGACAAACCACAAGTTATTAAAACACAAAAAAATATAAAAATAAATCTTTTAATAATAATTCTCATATATTTTTATTATAAAAAAAATAAATCTAAAGGTCAAAATAAAACTCATCTTTTGATTAATTGGTTTTTTTTAAAAATTTAATAAACTTAAATTAACCAGGAGGAACTTTTGAGTTTTAATTTAATTAATACTGATAATCCTATAAAAAAAGATAAAAACTTTTTTTGCGCGCAAGGTGATTCTTTTATGCTTAAAAATGAATATAGAAAAGCAATTAAAGAATACCTTATTTCCTTAATGATTGATAGAAAAAACATTTATGCAAGAAAAGGAGCATCCAAGGCTTATAAAAACTTAAAAGAATACGATAAAGCAATTAAACACCTAAAAGATGCAAGAGACTTATTTAGTTTTGATTCTGAAATATACTATGAACTTGGATTAAACTATCTTTTAAATGCAGACAATATTAATGCTAAAAAAAATTTTATAAGAACAATTAAACTTGAACCCAATAATAAAAATGCGCAAATAAAACTTGCCTTAACCCACGAATTGTCATCTGAGGATGATATGGCAATAATGGTTTATAAAACAATTATTGAAAAAAACCCCTGCTATATCCCCGCTCTATCTAATCTTGCAGCTCTTTATATAGAACAAGAAGAATTTGAACAAGCAATTTTATTATTCAAAAAAATGATTGCAATAAACAATGATTATTATAGGGCATACCTGGGCTTGGGTTTATGTTTCGATAAACTTGGAAAAATTGCATATGCTGTTAGGTACTATAAAAAATACATAGCTAAAAAACCAGAATCTGAAACAGCCAAATCGCTAATTGGAAGAATTTATGAACTATATAAAAATAATAATACCAAAGTGAAGCATACAACTTTAAAAGTTGTATCAAAATAATTAATATTTAAATACGAATTAATATTTTTTATTTGACAATACCAAAATCAACTCGTATAATTTAGGACATATAGAAAAGTAAGTAGTTTTATAAAGGAAGTATTCTATGAGACTTAAAAAAGGTTTTACACTAGCCGAAATCCTTATCGTATTAATGGTTATCGGTGCAATTGCCACAATGACTATTCCATCTTTGATGAAAGGTGTAACTGAGTCACAGTGGAAAACAGCTTACAAAAAAGCTTATAATGCAATTGTAAACATGGCGTCAATGGAAAGAGTAGCAGGAAACTTAGCTGCAGCAAAAAGCGGACAAGGTGCAACCAATTTATTCAAAACAATGAATTCAAGCTTGGCTGTTAAAGCTTATGCTAATGATGCGGATGCTTCAGACGGGAAACTATTAACAGCAGCTAAAATTTTCAACTGTATGTTACTAGAAAATCAATCTCAAGGTATGGCAACCTGTACTGCACAAGGAGCTCCTTCATTAGCCGGGGATTTAAGTGTTAATTCACCCTGGATTATTACAGAAGACAACATGGCTTACCAGGTTCTAAAACCCGGCAGTGGTGATTGTTATAATAAAATGACAATTAATGACAAAGCAGATCAAGTTGGAAATGCTATGAGTGCATCTTGTAATATAATTATGGTTGACGTTAATGGTTTAACCAATGGTCCTAATAAAATCAATACTCAATCCACTGCTGGCGCACTCAATGGTGTTCAACCTCTTGATGGCGACAGGTTCTATATTTACCTTGGTACAGACGGAGCTACTTCAGGATCTAAAAAACTTACACTTGAAGGTCATATAACAGATGATATTAAGTAATAAAGTTTTATAACAAAATATAAAAAAGCCTGAAATAAAAATTTTAGGCTTTTTTAGTTTTTTATTGTTCAACAAAAAAAGAGGGTAATAAAATGAAAATTTATAATAATATTCTTGAGCTAATAGGAAATACACCTTTGATTAGAATTAATAAACTTGCACCTTGTGATAGTAATATTCTAGTTAAAGTCGAATACTTTAACCCCGGCGGTTCAATTAAGGATAGGGCAGCTTATTCAATGATTCAAGATGGAATAAAAAAAGGACTGATTACTTCTAACACTACAATTATTGAACCTACAAGCGGGAATACAGGAATTGGTTTAGCTTTAATTTGTGCTGTTTTAGGTTATAAACTAATCCTTACAATGCCTGAAACAATGAGTAAAGAAAGAAGAGACACCTTAAAGGCATATGGAGCAGAACTTGTCTTAACTAAAGGAAACGATGGCATGCAAGGAGCAGTCGATAAAGCGCTTGAGCTCAATAAAGAGATTAAAGATTCTTTTATTCCTTCTCAATTTGATAACGCAGCAAACCCAAAAACCCACTATGAACTAACAGCTAAAGAAATTTTTGATGACACACAAGGAAGTGTAGATATTATAATAGCAGGTGTTGGGTCAGGGGGTACAATATCAGGAATTGCAAAAAAACTGAAAGAACATAATCCCTCAATTAAAGCTATTGCAATTGAACCTAAAACCTCCCCTTTGATTAGTGAAGGAATTTCAGGTCCGCACAAAATACAAGGAATAGGAGCTAATTTTATCCCTAAAAACTACGATAGTACAGTGGTTGATGAAATTCTTACGGTTGGAGATAAAGAAGCTATTGAAACAGCGAAAAAATTAGCAATAAAAGAAGGAATTTTTTGCGGAATATCCTCAGGTGCAGCACTATTTGCAGCTATTGAAACAGCGAAAAAAGAGGAAAACAAAGGAAAGACAATTGTTGCAATTCTTCCTGATACAGGATTAAGATACTTATCAAGTCCAATGTTTGAATAAAAAAATCCCCCGGCACATAATGCAAGGGGTTCTACTTGGTACATAGAAAGGAAGGAAAGGTTAGGAAAAATGTAGGTGTGTGTAAGTTTTTTTTAACTTTCAATTCCTTAATAATATATCTTATTTATATATTATATATACCAATTTAATTAAAAAGAATAACAAAAGAAATTAAACAAACATTCTTTTTTACATTCCTTAATAATAAAAAATACACTTATTACAAAAAAGGACTCAAAAACACTTAAGTGCGCTAAAACTTACACAATGGTATTAAATACACTAATAAAACCTCTCAAAAACTTTGTCGCAAAAGGGATTGAGGGGTTTTTACAATCGTGGTATAATATAAGTAGAGCATACTAGATATTACGGCATTAACTATGATAAATTCGAAAACAATTGAATATTATCAAAGTTACTATGGTGTCTATTTGAGCGATTATGTAGGAAACTCAAAAGCCCAGGACACCAGAATCAACTATATTCTAGCTTTTATAGTCATTTGTATACTACTAGCTGCATTTGCAATTTCAAAACCAATATTTGCTAAAACCGATACAAAAGATACAATTGCACAAAGCGAAATCCAAAGTACTTATGATGGTTCAAGTTATAAGGAATATATTAAAGAAAAATATAAAAATAATATTGTAAACTTCCCGACAACAGGTGTTGCCCATATTAAAAAAGTAAAGTATATTAACTCAAAGCCCATTAAAATTAATATTGTTGAACTAAACACAAACACTAACCCAAATCTTCGAATTAAACCACAGATTGCAAGTACAAAACTTAACTCTAAAAGCACAATAAGAAAAATTGCACAAAAAGAAAACGCAACAATTGCTATAAACGGAGGATTTTTCAAACCCCAAACAGGTACACCGCTAGGGGCATTAATGATAGAAGGAAAAGTATTGAGCGGGCCGATTTTTAATAGAGTGGGAATTGCTATTTTTGAACAAGGAAACAAGACAACTTTCAAGCTCGATAATATCGATTTTATAATTAATGCTTATTCTAAGAATCATAGAATAAAAATTGATAATATTAACCAGCCAAGAATGTTATCAACCCATACTCTTTTATACACAAGCGATTGGGGAAAAAGTTCGCCAGTTGCTCCTAAGGGAGGTTACAATCTTTTAATTAGAGAAAACAGGGTTGTTAAATTGAGTGCTAACCCAATAGTTCTTGAAGAAAATGACTATGTATTATCCGCAAATAAAGAAA
The DNA here is from genome assembly GCA_910577635.1 of uncultured Vampirovibrio sp. GTDB lineage: Bacteria > Cyanobacteriota > Vampirovibrionia > Gastranaerophilales > Gastranaerophilaceae > RUG14156. Next base: position 58,015 of record CAJTNR010000012.1, read on the forward strand.
CGATAATAAAATTAGCTAAAGATAAAAATGTATATATTGACCTTAAGCTTCCAACGAATTTAAAAGGAGCAAAACATATTATTGGCGCAGGTCCATATTTAGTAAAGGATTCAGAGGTTTTTGTTGATATTAAAGAAGAAAAGCTGCAGGCAATTGGTGGAAAAAACCCAAGAAGCGCTATTGGATACAAAAAAGACGGAACTTTTATTATCGTTACAGTAGACGGACGAGAAAAAGCATCAGCTGGAATGACACTTTTTGAACTGGCAAAACTTATGAAAGAATTAGGCTGCGAACAAGCAATGAACTTTGATGGAGGCTCATCAAGCGCACTTTATGTTAAAGGAAAAATTGTAAACAGCGCAGCAAATAAAGAAGGAATTGCAGTTTCAAATGCTCTTGTAGTAAGTGAATTATATCCTGATAAACTAACCCTCAGTGCTATTTAGGACTGATTTAAATGCTAAAGGAATATATCTTAGTAAATCGGACGCTAAAACCCCATATTCACTCAAGCTTTTAGAAGCCAATTCACCTGCTAATCCGTGTAAATATACTCCAAGACAAGCTGCCGCTTCAAGACTTGCGCCTTGAGCTGCAAAACCTGCTATCATTCCAGTTAAAACATCTCCTGAACCTGCTTTAGCCAGAGCCGAGTTTCCAGTTTGATTTATAAATATTTTCCCGCTTGGAATTGCAATTACAGATTGATGACCTTTTAAAAGCACAATGCAATCGAGCTCTTTACTTGCTTGATAAGCGTATCGCGCCCTGTTTTTTTGCAGTTCTTTAATATCAACTCCCAATAAACGAGAAAGCTCCATTGGATGAGGGGTGATAATAGAGTTCATTGGAAGTTCAAACATTGCTTTTAGAGCTAATATATTAATTGCATCCGCATCAATTACAATTGGAGTGTAGGAATCTTTGTTTTTTTTAAAAAACGCGCAGACAAATTCACTCACTCCTCCTGTTTGATTTAATCCCGGACCAATTGATACAACATTATAATTAGCAGCACCGCTCACAAATTTAATTGCATCCTTAGGAATTGTTCCATAGTTAGATTGCCCTAAATCAAGAAAAGTGATATCGCAGGTATTGGAAGCGATATTATCAATGACATCTGTACAGCTTGCAAGCATACAATGACCCGCGCCTACTCTAAGAGCACTTATTGAACTTAAATAAGCAGCACCAGGGTAATGAGTTGAACCTGCAATATTTAAGACATGACCAAAAGTTCCTTTATGAGAATTTTGCGCCCTTTTAGGAAGCAAATTCAATATTAAATCTTTATTCAATACCTGAATATCAGTCTGCTGTGTCATTCTAACCTCACATTAAATTGTCTTAGTGCTTCATATGCTGCTATTGCAACAGAATTAGATAAATTTAAGCTTCTTGTAACTTTTTTCATTGGAATTGTTAAGCAGCTATTTTTATTAGATTCAAGAATATCCTCAGGGATTCCCCTTGTTTCAGGGCCAAATACCAGAAAATCTCCTTGAATAAATTCTATATTCGTATAAACTCTATCAGTTTTTGTTGTAAAGTAAAAAAATCTTGAATCAGGGTTCTTTTGAATTAGCTCCTCCAATGATTCAATTTGTTCAAAATCCAGTTTGTCCCAATAATCAAGACCAGCTCTTTTTAAATATTTATCTGATAAGCTAAAACCTAACCTTCCGACTAAATACAGCTTCGCTCCAAGACAAGCACAAAGTCTTGCGATATTACCAGTATTCTGAGGGATTTCAGGTTCATATAAAACGATATTTAAAAAGTTCGATTTCATAATTATTCAAAAAATCTCTTTGATTCAACTATAACAGGCAACCCTCTTACAACACAAAAAACTGTTGAAACTACAGCACAAACTATACCAATTTGAAGCATTAAACCCCTTGAAGGATAAGTACCAGGATAGTTTCCTGCAATCAGGAAAAAGAATGCTACTGCTTTACATATAGCATAAGTGAATCTTGAAAAATTAGATGCAACTATAAACTTAGCAATTTTTCCCTGCATCATAGTTGTTGAGCCAAAAGCAGTATAACCCTTTTCAAAAGCAAGGGTGCGGATTGAATCTGTAATTATACCTCTTGTTAAAACTATAATTGGAATTGAAACATTAATCCAGCCAAGAGCGCAAAAAGTAATCCAGAAAACATTTTCAACGATTCTATCCCCCATAATATCCAGCAATGCTCCAAGTTTTGAGGAAATATTAAATTTTCTTGCAACAAAACCATCCAATCCATCAAACCACATTAGAATTCCAGTTAGAATAAGCGCTGCTATATAGGAATACTTGCAATTGGTACAGAATAGAAGCCCCACAACAATAAAAACAAAAAATATTCTTGATAAAGTAATAATATTAGCTAAATTCTTCATTAAACTACCTCCCCAATAATTCCTCTTTGATGCTATTTGCAACATTAAACCCGCAATTGCTCTTGTTTAACAATTCTTTGGTTTTTTTGCATCCTTCTATAATAAACTCTCTTTTTTTATCGTTATCAAGAATTTCTAACAATGTTTTAGCGATATTTTTCTTATTTGCCTTAAACATTAAGAGCTCATCTATATAATCAGCTTTGGTTATAATATTAACCAAGCAAGCTTTTTTAATATTTCTTAACAATAAATAAACTAAATAGAAGAATATAGGTCCCCGATAAGCAATAAGCATAGGGGTTTCATAAAACGCAGCTTCTAGTGCAACTGTTCCGGAAGCAAGAATTAAAGCATCGCTATAAGCAAGAAGTTCTCTATTTTGGTTCTTTAGCGTTTTGTATTCAATCTTAAAAGCATTGTCGGGTAAGCTTTTTGCATGTGAAAACACAAATTGGATATCAGGTCTTGTTTTTTCAATCAGTTTTATTGCACCTAGGAATATTTTTAAAAGAAAATGTATTTCAAAAGTTCGAGACCCGGGAAAAACGCCAATTAATTTTTTGTTTTTATCAAGATTGTTTTTTTCAAAAAACTCATCTCGTTTACTGCACAAAGGAAGCTCATCTTTAATAGGATGACCCACAAATTCAGAGTCTATTCCATATTGATCATAGAATTCTTTTTCAAAAGGAAAAATTGTATAAACTTTATCAATATTAGCTTTAATTGTTTTTAATCTGTGTTTTCGAGATGCCCAGACTTGAGGCGGGATAAAGTAGTGGGTTTTAATATTAAGAGCTTTTAGTTTTTTTGAAATTTGCAAATTAAAAGCTCCATAATCAACCAATAAAACCAAATCTGGTTTAAAGTCGTTTTTTAAATAGTTAATAATATCAATCCCTAAGATATAGTGATTAATAATTGTAGATAACCCAAGCCCGATTTTACCCATTTTAGAGTGATTGCGAAAAAGTTTAACTCCTTCTTTTTCAAGATTTGATTCCCCGACTGCTTCAATAATAATATCGGGAATCAATTTTTTAAGCTCTTGAACAACAAGAGCTGCATGCATATCACCCGAGTATTCACCCGTAATTATAAAAACCTTTTTTGTCATAAACTAAAGTGCCACTATTACAATATTGTGCTTATTTGCATAATCAACCATTTTTTCTTGATTAACAATGATTGTTTCACTGCTTTCAAGAGCCAGGACATTAGCCCCGTATCTTTTCATTGTTTTAATTGTTCTAAGTCCCACAGCCGGGATATCAAAACGCTTATCTTGAGCCGGTTTTGAAACTTTAACAACAATTGCATTCTTTTTTCTTGCAAGTTTGCACCCTCTTTTAATGCACCTATCTGTCCCTTCAATAGCTTCAATTGCCATAATCATTCTATCTTTCATAACAACAGATTGACCGATATCCAATCCGCCCATTTGTTTTGCTATCTTGAACCCATAGTCGATATCTTGATTCTGAGCATCAGTTGGAGCAGTTTTTGTTAGCACGCCTTTTTGCACCATAAGATTTTTAATGAATATTGTTTGATCAAGAATTGTAATTCCAATTTGTTCCATTTGCTCAATTATCTTAAGCATTATAGCGTCGTCATTAAGTTTTTTCATTTGCTTTAGAAGCTCAATTGCCCCCTTTTCAAATCTTGGACGCTTAACAAGCATTGTTTTAGAGACTTTACCTAAAAAAGTCAGCTGTTTTATCCCTTCCTCAACAAGAAACTTCTTAATTGAATCAACCTGACCAGGGCCGTAGGAAACAACCTTGGAACAATATTTTTTAAGTTCGCAAAAATTGTCACCAGATAAGGATATACAAACTATTTCAAAACCGTTTTGCATGGCGCTTTTTGCCATCATAACCGGCAGTTCTCCATCTCCTGCTATTAAGCATTGCTTGTGTTCTAGGACTAAATTTGTCATTTTTATAAACTAAACTCCATTTTATTATCTTCTTTATTGCTTCCGCTGCCCTGCTCCAGGTTTGTCTGTACTCTTCCTATAGCTTCAAAGGTTCTTGGGCTCATTGTCATTGTAATTTTATCAGCTGAAACAGAGTTAACCCCTTTTTCAACAATTGTAGATCTGCCTAAAAAAACTATTTTTTCAGGCTTATTTGTCTTAGGATTAATATGCATAATAGCTTTAGGACCGTCTGCAGTGTAATCGCCATATCTTACTTTGACTTTTCCTGATGCCATAATTGTATTTGATAATCTGTTATACTGCTGGGAATTAGCATTAATAATCACTCTATCACCATTATCAAAAGTAACATCAGAAATTGTGTTTCCTGTTGCAATAATATCCTGTCTTAATTTAGAATATTGAATATTATCACCTTTAATCAAACTTTTATCCTGCTTAATTGTAGCTCTTGAAGCAAGTTTAATGTTATGCACATCTCCCTTTTTATCCATAAGAGCATAAGCATTATCACAGGTTGCAACCATATCTTCATAATTGATAACAACAGAACCTATCGCTTTCATTAAGTATGTATTAGTGTCATACTCCTGCATATTAGCAGTTATAATTATAGTAGGTTTTTTATTCTCAATAACATTAGTTTGAGTGTTACCCTGTGCTGTAATTACTTTTTTAATTAAAGAAACTTTGATAATATCAGCCTTAACTTCGTGTTTTTTATTGTCCTTCTGCTGATGTGCGTAGGGTTTGTCAAAAAAAGTAGCTAAAGAAGGCTTTTTAGTGGCGGGGTCAAGGTCTAAATCCGCCCTTGGAGATTTAACAACGACATCTCCAACCTGAACTTTGACATCACCTGTAAAATACCCTTTGTTTTTATCCATCTGGATTTCTTGTTTTTTTGACTCAATTGTTATTGCCCCAACACTTGTTGTGACAATTAACAGGAGTATAATTATTAGTTTTAGATTATTTTGTTTCATAATATTTAATTTATCACAAAATTAAAGTTGTGTATATTTTTTCTTCACTTCATCAGTTGAATAAAGCTCGGTTTTTGTATTGCCGATTACTTTAAAGTTGGTAAGTTTAGAGTTAAAAACAGCTTTATTTGCTTTAGTTACAATTCTATCATCCTGAATATATTGAACATTACCATTAGCTAAAATATCAGCATCAGCCCCCTGCCAGATAAGCTCATCTGCATACAATTGCGACCCGTTTTTGCCGACAAAAAGATTATCACCATTCAAAACAACTTTTTTTGATTTTTCATCATAGGTCCCTTTTTTGGACTTAAAACTAACGACAACAACCTCTTGCTTATCATAAAAATTACCAATAACATCATTAAGCTGAATACTGTTGTTATTGGAGTTATATTCACCGGATTTAGCATAAAACTCCCAGTATTTTTTTTCATTCTGCGTTTCAGTTACAATAATATTCTTAACTATAGCGTGTTGATTCTTTAAATTATCATTAGACTTATTCTTGCGCACCGTTTTTGTAATAAACCAGGACCAAACAAGCCCCCAGACAAGCAAAAGAGCAATTATAAAAAATGCAATTTTAAAAAGCAGCTTTCTTTTCATAAAAAAATAATAACATAAATAAATTATAGCCAACCGGCTGATAAAAAACTATTTACAAAGAGTTAATATTGAAAAGTAATTATAGAAAGAACTTATCATGTGGACAATTATTCTTAAGTTAATCGCTTTATCTTTTGCACTTCTTTTTATCGGTTTTATTGTGCCAGGGATAAAAGTTTCCAGTTTTTTAGGAGCTTTTATTGCAGCAATTATAATAGTTTTAGTTAATGCTTTTGTAAAACCCGCCTTAATGTTTTTTGCTCTTCCAATAAACATTCTGACACTTGGAATTTCAATCCTTTTTATAAATGCACTGCTTTTTTCTTTTGCCGCTTATCTAGCACCAGGAATTGAAGTTGAAAACTTTTGGAGCGCTTTTTTAGGAGCACTTTTGTTATCAATGTTATCAATTGGAATATCTTGGCTATAGGTTTAATTTAATAAGTTGTACAATCTTTAAAAAATGTGCCGTTATAAATTTTTCCATGGCACACAACTTTACCCAGTATCGATAAACCGTCTAAGTCGTTTTCAGCTAAATATTGCACGGTAAAGTCAGGATTCTGTGACTCAATAACCAACTCTTTAATATTAAAACTTAATCTTTTAAGATAAACTCTATTATTATAAGAAAAAACGTAAAGTTTATTGTTTTCAATATTAAAATTGGAATTATTTTCAAAGATTACAAAATCACCAAAATCAATTAAGGGATTCATTGAATTATCGAGCATATGAAACATTGAATATGTTTTTTTATCAATATCACTGCAGAATAAATTGCTTGGAATTTTATATTCCACATAATTAGTGGATAATTCCACTTTTCCGTTATTGTTAAACAACAAATCATTATTAATATAAAAATTAATTTTAATAAACTTTTCCCTAGATTCAATTTTTATAGAATATTTTTTTTCTATTTTTTCAATCTCTTCATCCGAAAAAGCACTATTTCTCTGAGCCCTGGCTGATATAGCCGTAGGCTTAAGATTAAGAATTCTACATAAATCAATTTGTTTTGGCTTAATCCCGGCTTTTTTTTCTAAACAATTTATTAGTTCAGAGTACTTCATTTCCCTGCTTCCACATTCTTAATCTACATTGATTGTTGACAAATCTACATAAATAGTGTATATTGTAATTAACCTATAAGGTTTTAAATACCGCACAAAAATATAAATTTGTTTATGCAAAATTGCCAGTTTTGTTTTAAACAATTATAGCAAAAAGCACATAGTGTATGCAATAGCCTACACTACTAGTTACAATACCAATTCATAAAGGATTTTTAAATATGAAAAAGAAAGGCTTTTCTTTAATCGAGCTATTAATAAGCTTGATTACAATC
>CAJTNR010000013.1 GCA_910577635.1 uncultured Vampirovibrio sp.
CTAAGATGACTGAAATTGTAATCAAGCTTATTAATAGCTCGATTAAAGAGAAAGCATTCTTTTTCATAAAAAATTCCTTATATTTTTGCTTTATCACTTATATACTTCTATTTATTTTAGAAACCAGAAATATATTTCTAGAATAACATATAAAATTTTTAATGTAAAACATATTTTACATTTTATTATAAAGGTAATACATGGAGGGTTAAAAAGGGATAATATGTAAGGTATTTTTATTTATAAGGGTAATAAGTTTATGTTATATGATGATAAAAAGTTCATTGGACAGGTTATAAAAAAAGCCAGGCAAAAAGCTAAGTTAAGCCAGGCGGAGCTGTCAGAAAAAATTGATATGACAGATAAAAACCTTGGCAATATTGAAAATGGCAAACAATTCCCTCAGGTTAACAATTTTTTGCGATTAATTGAATTCTTAGATTTATCTCTAGAGGATTTTGGTGTAAAGAAAAAAGCTTATAAGGATGAATCCAAAGATGCTCTTTTAAAATTAATTTTATTATCGACAAAAAAAGAATGTCAGGCATATTTAGAAATTCTTAATGTTATTAACAATATTCTTATTAATAAAAATTAGCCTTCCATTTGCTTTTTTAGCGCAGTTTCAAGAGTTTTAATTTTATTTTCAAGAGTTTTAATTCTAAGTGTTGAATCGTCCATGCCTATTGATTTTTTTTCGTATTGTCTTTTGGCGTTTTTAATTTCTTTTTTTAGTTTTTGACAATAAACAAAAAAAACAAATGTACTGAGTGCAAAACCTGAAAAAAAATAGCAGATATCGTATAATTCAAGATTAATGTTCATTTATATTTTTACTCCTTAAAAAATTTAATACTTTTATAAAATCTTCGCTAAAATCATTTTCTTTTAGTTGAAACTCTAAAACTTCATTAGTTATTGGATGATTAAAAGAAAGATAGTACGACTGCAAAAGCTGTTCTTGGGTTTTAAGGTTATAAAACTCATTTCTTAAAAAACTTTTAGCTTTATATAAACTATCACCAAAAACAGGGTGGTTAATTGAAGCCAAGTGAGCTCTTATCTGGTGGGTTCTTCCGGTTTTTAGCTCCAGCTCAACCAAAGCAGCACCTTTGTATTGATCTATAACTTTATAGCAAGTAAGAGCGCTAAGTCCTTCGTTATTTTCAGCAATAGTCATTTTAACATTATTATTAATATAATGAACAAGGGGTTTATCAATAATTCCTTCTTTTTGATTGAATTGTCCAAGAGCAATTGCAAGATACTTTCTTTTAGCTTTTTTTTCTCGTATTTGACAGGCTAGGTTTTTATAAGCGGCATCTGTTTTTGCAATCATCATCAACCCTGCTGTGTTTTTATCAAGCCTATGGACAATGCCTGGGCGCATTATTCCGCCAAGAGTCGTTAAGTTATTGCCATAGCGGTAAATAAGAGCATTTACAAGGGTTTTATTATCATCAAATTTAGTCGGGTGAACAAGTAAATTTTTTGGTTTATTAATAACAGCAAGACTATCATCTTCAAATACAATATTAAGACTAAAGTCGTATGGAACAAGGGTTTTTGAAGGATTTAAAAAGGATTCGATTTTATCTAGTAAAACTTCAATTTTATCTTGTTTTTTTAGTTTATATGAAGTTTTTTGAATTTTATTATTAACTAAAACAAACCCTGACTCAATGCATTTTGCAATTTTTGACCTGTTATAGGATAAATGTTGGGCTATGAATAAATCCAGTCTTGTTTTTGTATCATTATCAAATTCAATAATCATTTACTTGCTTTCTTTTGTTTTATTGTATCAAGAAGGATATAAACAAAGTAAATAGTTATAGATAAACAAATCATTATATCAAAACAATTAAAAATCGGAAAATCGATAAAATTAAGCTTAATATAATCAACAACATAGCCGAATTTGATTCTCTCAACTAAATTCCCAAGAGTCCCTGCTGCAAATAAAGTACTTGCCAATAAAGGGATTCTATCCTTAAAGGAAATGTTTTTAATGACATATAAGGATAAAAAAACAAGAACAACAAAAGCCAAAAAAGACAAAAAAAGAGTTTTACCCTGAAGAATTCCCCAGGCGCTGCCGGAGTTTGTCACGTGAAAAATGCTCACTATAGGATTATCAAGAGTTTCAAAAAAAGGATTAAAACTTAGTTTTCTAATTTGGTTTCCAAAGTCCAGAAGGATTACAGTCATTAAAAAATAAAAAATTAAAGCTTTTTTGTCTTTCACCTATAGTTCCTTTATAAATTTCTTATTTTTTTCCATGGTCACTCTTTTTAATACATATGCCATGCCTAAAACCTCAATTTTTGCTTTAGAATTTTCATTATCAGTTGAAATTCTAGTAAAACCAACAGAAGCTATAGCATATTCATCCAGGTTTCTTTTATTTGCTTTAACAATTCTTTCTAACAACCCCTCAGGAGGAATTTTTCTGAATTTTTCCTGATAATCCTTAGGCGGGTATGAAATTTCCTCTCTTGATATTGCTCCAAGTGCAACAATATCTTGAGGTTTATTCATAGTTAAGGATAAATCATAGGGTTGTCCTTGCTTTATAAACAAAGGGGTTTTTAGGTTAATATCCAGTTCTTTTGCAATTCCATACTTAAGGGTGGTTTCCTCCATTAGAATGTCGTCATAGATAATTTGCCAGGAGTTATTATTTTTTTTCAAATAAACAGTATAAACGCTTTTGCCATCCAGAATTCCTGCTTTTTTCTTATCTTTTTTATTATTATCAGGATAAAGCTTTGCGCTGCTTTTATCTGAAAGCTGCGCTATAGCGATATCATTAAAAGTTGTTATTGAATTAATTTTTGTTTGATACTTGATATTTTTATAAGTCTTATAAGTCTTTTCATACATTGCTGATAGTTCCTCAGCGCTAAAACCATCGGCACTTTCATAGTCTTTTGAATAAAAAGTTTTAAATGTCTTAAAATCGTGATTTTTAATTGCATTGTTGTGCTTAATTAAAACATTTCTTATCTCAACAAGTTCACTTCTATCAATTTCTTTAGCACCGGCAATTGGCGCAAATAAAGCAAACAGTATAGTTAGTATTAGTAGTTTTTTCATTTTAATAATTACCTCTTAACTTTTCTCAAACAAAAGATAATACTTTTTTGTATCATAATATAATATCATATCCCAAAAATTTCCTCTATCGTCAAATTCGATATAAGCTTTAGGAATTGGTGTTCTTTGGTTTTTTTTACCCCACTTTGTACCGATAAAATCCATTGTTTTTTTGCCGATTTTTTGAGTAAAACTTAGTTTTGGATTAGGAAGCTTTTCTTCCCAAAAGCCTTCCTGGATTAATTCTTCTTTGTAAATTGGAATCGTAGATACAATTTTTCCGTTTTCTTTAAAAAGAATATAAACCTTTCCGTCTTTTTCTCTCGGGGTCAATAAATAATACCCCGGAGGTATTACAATCGATTTAAAAACAAGGTTAACTCCCGATCTAAACAAAGGATAAGGAGAATACATATATCTTGTATAATCTTCGCTTTGGTATGGGTCAAGTCCGAAGATATAGTCAAAATCAGCTTCTTTAAGTTCTTTATAAATTTTATCATAATCTACAATCTTAGGTGTCGGAATATTTTCATTAGCACTTATAAGATTGAATGAAAAAAACAATGTTATTATTAAAAAAAGAATTTTATTTGCCATAACTACTTATCCAATGCTACCATAGAGACTATGGAAAATAAAGTATTTGAAAAAAATTTGTATTATATTGAAAAATATAATAAAAACTTAGCTGAAAGATTATTAAGAATAAATCTTGAAAAGACAAGTATATCTATCACAAAAACTACTTCAAACGAGTATAATTTATTATATAAAAATACTTTTATCCACTCAAATCAAGGAATTGAACAAGAGAATAAAAGGATTGTTTCAAAAATTGAGGATTGCAATAATTCAATCAGGATAATTTATGGATTAGGACTTGGATACTTAGTTGATTCAATGGCACAAAAAATTAAAAAAGGGAAAGTGTTTGTTTTTGAACCTGATATTGAACTTATTGCTTATGTTTTATCAATAGCTCAAATTGATGCTATAGAAAACAAGAATGTTTATTTGTTCAATAAAGAAGATGAGCTCTATAGTGCGATAAATGAATCCTGCGACTGTGAAACTACTCTTACAATGAGTTTTCTTGATTCTTATAAACAATTATTTTTTAATGACATTAATAAAGTTTTTAATCAAGCACAAAATATCCTGGGGGAAAAAATTATCAACAAAAACACCCTTAGTTCAAAAAGCAGCGAGGCTATTAGTTATTCAATCAAAAATTTACACAGAATTATTAATAATCCTGACATTTTTTCTCTTGAAGGTGTTTATAAAGGTAAAACTGCACTTATTGTTTCAGCAGGACCGAGTTTAGCCCAATATATTAGTTTAATTAAAAATAACCAGGACAAATTTGTAATATTTGCTGTCAATAGGACTCTTAATCTTCTTATTGAAAACTCAATAACCCCTGATTTTGTCGTTAACATTGAAACAATTGACACATTAAGACAATACAGAGGAATTGATACAAAAGAACTCTGTTTTATTGTTGAAACTTTTACCAATCCAAAAATTCACAATATACAAACAAAAAAAACTTTTAATTATATCTGCAATGATAATTTCCTCAATCCTTGGATTAGAGAGTGTTTGAATATTAAAAATAACTTGCAAACAATTGGGACAGTGACTTACAGTGCTTTATTAAGTGCTTATTTAATGGGTTTTGAAAAAATTATTCTTATAGGTTCAGACTTAGCCTTTAAAAACGGGGATTGCTATTCTAAGGCACAGGGCTGGTATGAAGAACTTGAGTGCGTTTTTAATAATGACCGCTATACCCTGAAACCAAAAAACCCCGAGGCTTTTTTAAATTCCTTTAAAAACGATAAAACAAAAGCAAAAGAATACATTAACAAGCTGAATAGGAATCTTTGCACTGTTCAATCGCAGGAAGGAAAACCGATTCCAAGCCGGATTGACTATAGCTATTATATCAATCACTTAAAAAACTTTGCTTCTAATAATAAAAACTGTGAGTTTATTAATTGTTCAACTAAAGGAGCACAAATTGATGGTTTTAAAAATATTCCCTTAGAAGAAGTTATAAAAACCCTTGAATCAATTGAAAAAATTGATATAAAAAACTACACAAGCTCATATAATAAAACTTATGCTCTTGAAAAAATTAACTCAGGTTTAGTTGAGCTTAAAAGTTTTCTTAAAGCAGTAAAAAACACAATTGCTATTAGCAAAAAACTGGAAAGTGAACTTTCAATTAAAAAAATCGAAACTAAAAATGCAATTTCACTATCAAAAAAACAAAAAAACTGTTTATTGGAACTTTTTAGCTATAAAAACAGTAAACTTACAGCCTTTTTTGTTTATCAAATAAAAAACTCATCTTTCGATAAGCTTCTTATAACTCTTGTTGAAATTGAAAAGTCAGTTGAGGAGATAATCAATAATTTAGCAAATTGTAAGTCTTTCATCGCTTAAAAGTTTATCAACATCAATAACCTGATAAATTTCATTATCCTTAACAAACTCAATAGTGTTTGTATCTTGATTCTGGAGTTTATTTTGAAGAATCTCATCAAAATTGATATTCATTGATTCGCAAATTTCATCAGCCAAAATCCCAATTTTATACTCAGGAGAATTGAGAATTATTATTGTCGATTTTTCCTTAATTGTCGTTTTAGAATAATTAAAAAAGCTTCTAATGTCAACAACGGTAATATAATCACCTTTGATATTAATAAGACCGAGGATGTAGTCTTTTGTATATGGAACCTTGATAAATTTAGAGTTATTGACTTTAAAAAACTCCTTAACATTATTCATATTGATATAATACTTAATATCATTAATTATAAATGACACTCCCATATCATAAAGAGGTTTTGTTTCTTGAACTTCTGTTGATATTTTAGCTATAAAATTTTTCCTATCCCTTAGAACCTGTTTTGATTTTTCATCATCAACAATATAGTTCTTATCCTTAGATCCTGTCGGGAATTTGTCTTTATTATCACTTATATACTTAACAATATTGCTTTGATTAACAATATAAATGTTTTCTTGTTCGTTTATGTATAATCCATTGAAAAAATGCTGTACTTTTTGATAAGGCAGTATATGAATTTTTTTGCTATCAAGTTTTTTTATATCAAGAATTTTATCACAAATTATTGAACAAATTGAATCTTGAGCTTTAAGCACGATAATTTTAGCACTCAAATTATAAGTTATTCTATCAAGTTTAAAAACTTCTCTTAAATCAAAAACAGCGGCAGGCTTTTGATTGTATTTGATAAACCCCAGAATACAACAGGGCATTTCATCAGGATAATCCAATTCTGAAATTTTAGTAACTTCAAGGACATCTTTAGCCAAGAATCCATAAATTCTTTTGTCAATTTCAATTAATATATAGCTTTCATTGTCATTTAGTGGAATATTATCTATAAAAGAATTTGCATTTTTAATAAGAGCATTATTCTGCATTTTTAATCACCATAGTTTCTTCTTTAGTTGTAGATTCAAGAGCCAGACGTGCTGTTTTTTGAGCTTCGTAAAAATTAATATTTCCTTCGCAATTACAAACCACTGCTCCAATAGCAGTTTCAGGATTGAGTGAGTTTGAATTAATTCCATTAATTAAATTCTTAATAAAGTTTAGTTTTTGATAAGCCTGCTTTTCGCTTTGTGCATATATTATAACATTGTACTCATCAACTTCGTTTTTATATACCTGCTCGTCTTTATCAAGATAATTAATAATTGCCTGCGATATTTTTAAATTTAGCATATCCAGCTCTTCTTCTGACAAAACACGAGAAAGCTCTTGATAATTAGTAATTTCAATAATTGCAAAGTAAAGATTGTTTTTATTTAAAGGATTAATTTTTTCAATATTATCTGTATAATATCTTTCCTTAATTGAATCTTTTTTATTGGAATCCGATTTTTTATTAAGAAAACGGGCTTTAAAAAAATTGTTAAGAATAGTTTTTATAGCTTCAACAACCTCGTTACTATTGTTCCATTTAGATTTTTCTTTGGAATAAAAACTTATAGAGGCAATATTTTTTTTATTGTATTCAAAATTAAAATTAATATTAGAAAAAAATTCATCCTCATTAACAATTGTTTTTAAATTAGGAGCATATTTTTTATATAAAACTGAATTTTTACAATCATATTTATTCAAAATTGAGTTTTGAAAAATTGGACTCAGGATAAAATCTTTAATATCAAAATAAACTGTTTTATTAGATTCAAGATAAACTAAACACAAGTTGTAATCAAGAGCTTCGAATAGAATTTGATTAATATTTTTAATTATTATCTCATCGGATAAGCTAAAATCGTAGTTTTGTTTAATCTTTTCTTCAAATTCACTTTCAATAAACTCTTTTTTTATAACCTCATGCTCAATTTCAGCTTCAACGGGTTCTGTTTCAACAGGGTGAAAAGCTAAGCTTGCTTTTAGAATATTGAGTTTATAATCATCGCTTAAAGGAGTATTGCAGACCGCTTTATAGGCTAAATCCAATAATTCATCAATATTGTCATCTTTTTTAAGAAAATACTCAGCACATTGTTCTTTAATATAGAATTTTGCATTCTTTTTATCAAGAACACTATAAATAATAACAGGAATTAAGGATAAATCATCGTTCTTTCGAATTTCCCTCAAAAGCGAAAATCCGCCCATTTTTGGCATAATTGCATCAGCAATTATAATATCAGGAGCAATGTCATATATAAGCTCTATTGCACCAATGGACTCTTGAATCCCCCAAACTTCCCACCCGGCTTTAGCAAAAGCGGTTTTTAGGATATTCAATGATGTAACACTATCGTCTATTATTATTACTTTTTTTGTCATGATTCAATTTATTGTTTATAATTATAATACGATTATACATTTTTTTATAAAAGGGTGGAATATGTCAAAAGAAGTAAATAACAAAGTAAATATTAACAAGGAATTACTAAAGAAACAATTCTTTGACTACAGTATAATTCTAGTTGCACTGGGAGCGATTTTTTACGTTGATAATTTTCTTAATTTATCCGCTAAAAACAGTTTTTTATTTCTTTTAATAACTTTCTTTATTATAATAATATTCTTAAAGTATTCAACCAATTCAGTTAAAAAACCTCTAGATAATATCATCATTTCTGCTTTTGAAAGAACCTTAGATGACATTAACTCAATCCAGCTTAAGAATAATTCCCAGAAAGAAAATCATACATTGGTTGATACAAAAATTAAAAGCATGCAGTCATTAGCTGCAAATCTTCAAAAGTATGCTTCTTCTATGGATGATATAACCAATGAAGCAAGTGAAAAAACAAATAAATCATTAAGCTTCACAAATAATGAATACAGTGCAGTTAAGACAAATATTGAAAAAATGTTTTCAATAAGACACAAGATTCAAACTATTGCTGAATTGATTCTTGAATTGTCAGATTTTGTTCAATCAATCTCATCTACAGTAGGTTTAGTTGAAGATATAGCAGAACAAACAAACCTTTTAGCACTTAATGCAGCAGTTGAGGCAGCGC
Organism: uncultured Vampirovibrio sp.; assembly: GCA_910577635.1. Lineage (GTDB taxonomy): Bacteria > Cyanobacteriota > Vampirovibrionia > Gastranaerophilales > Gastranaerophilaceae > RUG14156. The sequence continues at coordinate 8,641 of CAJTNR010000013.1, forward strand.
GTGCTGGAGAGCACGGAAAAGGTTTTGCTGTTGTAGCATCAGAAATAAGAAAACTAGCAGATGAGTCCAAACAAGCTACAACAAAAATTATTTCTTTGATTAATGATATTCAGCAAACTGCAAACTCAACAGTTCTTGCTACTGAAGAAGGCACAAAAGAGATTGAGTCAGGTTTAGAACTTGCACATATTATTAGTGAGAATATTGAAAAGCTGATTAGCTCAATGAGTGAAATAGCATCCAATATGAAAGAAATCACGGCAAAATCCAAACAAATTAATATTGATTCAAAAACTTGCGAAAACTATGTTGAAGAAATTGGAAAAATGGCAGAAATAAACAAACAAATAACCCAGCAAAACGACACAATTTTTGAAAAAATAGAAACAACTTCAAATGATTTAAAACAATTGGTAATATAAGACAAAAAACTGTATGGAATTTCAACAAAACGAGCTTAATGAGATACTGAATATCTATCAGCAAGAAAGTGCCGAAATTATTTCTTCAATGGATGCTAAGCTTCTTGCACTTGAAAAAGACAGCAAAAATAAAGATATTGCAATGCAGCTTTTTAGAGATGCTCATTCACTAAAGGGTTCTGCTCGAATGCTTGGTTTTGATGATATTCAAAATATTGCTCATAAAGTTGAAGATGTTATAAGTTTAATTAAAGAAGAAAAACTTGCAATTACACCAGCAATCGCAGATTCTTTATCTGATTGTCTTGATTTTATTTCAGAATTAATCAATAAAACAATTGCTCAAAAAGATGAGTTTAAAAGCCCTAAGACTGCTGATTACATAAAAAAGCTGGAAAAAATGGCAGTTGTTGAAAACAACACTAAAAAACCAAAAGAAATTGTTGATAAAAACCTGCAGGATTTTTTTTCAAATTTTGATCAAATTGAAAATTTAATAATAAGCATTCTAAGTGCACTTTGTACTCTTCGAAACGATAAGGAATCAACAAATGCACTAGAAGCACTCAAAAACAACACAGCGATATTTTTATCCTTAATTAATTCCAGCGAAAATCCTGAAATTGAAAAAATAAAAACTTGTTTGGTTGCTATTATATCTTCATTAGAAAGATTTGAGCTATCAACCAATAAAAAGTTTACTTTCCTTGATTTAAACGATACAACTACAAAGTTTATTGAAACCACTTGCAATTTTATCGATTCTAATAATATTGAAAGAAAAGATTATTATGACATTGTAGATAAAAATCTTGAAAACGAAAAAAACCAAGAAAATCAAAAGATTGATACTATTAAAGCAGACTATGGAAAGATCCTTAGTGATATTGAAAATATTGAATCACCAAAGGAAGTATATAGCGCAATAGAGGCAATTCCCAAGTCTTTAGATGAAAATATTAATACAGTTGTAGAATTATTAAAGGAAATAATAGCGCTATATAAAGAAAAAAACATTCCCTTGCCTTATGATGTATCCTTAGCGCTTAAAGAAGCACTTGGTGCAATTAATATTAACAATAAAGAATCAATCAATGAAATCAGACAAAAACTTGATATGATTAAAACAATGGCAAAATTTGAATTTACAAAAACGCCAAAAAAACGAACTTTTCTTCAAGAGCAAACCCAAAAAGATATTATTAATACAATTTCTAATTCAGAAATTAAAACTTTAAGAGTAGATTCAATTAAACTTGACAATTTAGTAGGACAAATTGGAGAATTAATAGTTTCTAAAATAAAAACCAATGATCAATTATCTTTGGCTAAAAAAATCAGCAATGATTTAAGCGAATGGCAGAAAAATTTTGTCAAAATGGATTATTATATCAAATATTTCGACAAAAAATATCTCTCAGCACCGATTCAGAGTGAAAATATTGATTATAGAAAATTTAGCGCTTATAACAAACAATTGTGTTCTTTAGCTGAATTGCATACTAAAAAAATTGCTTTGATTAATAAAGAAATGAATTATTTATTCAAACAATTACAAGAAAGCGAGACAAAACTAAACACAACCACTGCTGAAATTGAAACAATGGTTAAGAATATGAGAATCCTGCCTCTTTCTACAATTTTTCAACTATTCCCCAGAATGGTTCATAATATTGCAAGGGATAAGAATAAAAAGATTGACTTAATAATTGAAGGAGCAGATATTACAGCCGATAAAACAATTATTGAAGAAATTAAAATCCCTTTGATTCATATAATAAGAAATGCTATTGACCATGGGATTGAATTGCCAAAAGCAAGAAAAGCGCTTGGAAAAAACGAAACAGGAAAAATCATAATTAGTGCTAATTATATCGACACCAAAGTAATTATTGATATTAAAGATGATGGCAGAGGGCTTGATATTGAAAAAATTAAACAAAAAGCACTTGAAAAAAAACTGTTAACAAAAGAAGAACTTAGCGCCATTAGTGATGATGAGCTTACTAATCTGGTTTTTTATCCGGGATTTTCAACAGAAAACTTTGTAACTGAACTTTCAGGAAGAGGTTTAGGACTCGATATTGTTAATAATAAGATTAATCAATTGCAGGGAAGAATTGATATTTTTTCCAAACTAAACCAAGGGACGGTTGTAAGGATTATTCTTCCTGCTACAGTTGCAACTAAGAAAGTTTTTATAATTGAAGAACAAGAACAATTATGGGCAATTGAAACCTCTGTTATTAAAACAATTGCAAGAATAAACTCAGATGAAATTTTTGAAAAAGATTCCAACAATTATTACATTTATGACGGCAATGCAATTAATGTATATACTCTATCTCAGATTCTAAACTTCAAGAATGTGCCAAGAGAAACAAATAAGTACACTCTTCTTATTATTGAAACTGATAACTTTGCTTTTGGAATCATTGTTGAAAAACTAATTTCAGACCAGGAAATTGTCCATAAAAAACTTGCGCCTCCTTTGTATAAGATTAAAAACATCTCAGGAATTACAACACTTGCTAATGGCGAAGCTTGTTTAATTCTTAATATCGGGGATATAATTTCAACTATTACTTCAACTAAGATTGGAACTAAAATAATAACCAAAAACGGAATTGTAAGAACAAAAGACAACTTTAAATACAAAATTCTTGTGGTAGACGATTCTCACACAACAAGAATTCTTCAAAAAAACATTCTATCAAATCATGGCTATAACACACAAACTGCAACAAGTGCAATTAATGCATTAGAAAAGGTTGATAAAGATAAATTCGATTTAATTATAACAGATGTTCAAATGCCCAAGATGAGCGGGTTTGAATTTATAGAAGAACTTAGAAAAAACAGCGTATATACAAACTGTCCTGTGATTGTCGTCAGCTCAGAACCTAAAGAAAAGCATTTGGATGATATTAAAAAAACTAATATTAATGCATATATTGAAAAGAATTTATTCAAACAGGAAGAACTTATAAATACTATTGAGAGTATTCTTAGCTACTAATTACTACACAAAACTACACATAAAATTTGAAAATTAAATTATTTGTGTGTTACAATTGATAAAAGATTGAGGAAGTGTAATTTTCTATGTATGAAACAGCTATATTAGAGGAGAAATATTTCAGGGTATTTCAAGGTGCCTATAATGATTTTCGCTTTCGGGCAAAAACAGATTACAAATTCGAAATCGATCCTTTGTCTTATGAAGATTTTATAGATGCATTCAAAAAAAATCTTATAAACTGTGTAATTCTTTTGGAAGATTCAATTCCAACAGGCTTTTTAGCATATACTACAGTGCCTGAGGGTGTTATTGAGCTTTTTATAATTCATTGTCTTGGGGCAGAGGATATTAACAATAAAAGAAAATGCCTATTTGAAATGTTTATGGATTTGACCCGCCCTAAAAGAAAACATTCTCTGGTTAGTTATGCAATGCTAGGAGTGCAGGAAAGTTTTAAACCAATAGTAGCACAATATGGATTCAGCTTTATTGACACAGGAGTTGTTGTTTTTGATGTCAATAATAAACAATTTATAAAAGAACTTTCTTTATTCAATTTCCTAGAACTGCCAATCGGCTACAAACTAACCCCTTATAGAGATATTTACTACGATGAGTTAGCCAATGCAATTTACAATTCCTTTTTGGATTCTTCAGATGTCAATTTCGATTATCGATTCGGAACAATTGAAGGCTGTGCTGATATAACCAATAAAATTACAACTTCGGTTTATGGAAGATTCCTGCCTCAGGCAAGTAAGATATTGCTATACGAAAACAAAATTGTCGGGTTTTGCTTAGCTAATGTTACAATAGATGGAATTGTTAATCTTCCTTTGATAGGAATTATAAAAGACCATAGAGGGCAAAAATTATCCCTGCCTTTGATTAAAGCTACAGTTTCAGATATAATCAAGCTTTGTCAGAGCGGTATAATAGAACTTAATGAACTAAATGCAAGTTTAGATTTAAACTATCAAAGTGCACATAAAATGTATGAAGCAGCGGGTTTTATTCCTTCTTATAAATATCCGCAGGCATATTTGCCAAAAGGCTAGTAAGGAAAAAGAATGTCGAAAGTATTAATAACCGATAAAATTAATGATTTAGCAGTTAAAATTGTATCTGAAGCTGCTAAAGTAGATAATCTTCCTACAATGGATGAAGATAAACTTTGTGAAATTATTGGTGAATATGATGCAATTCTAGTCCGCTCCCAAACAAAACTAACAGCAAAAGTTATAGAAAAAGCAAATAAACTTAAAATTATAGCAAGAGCCGGTGTCGGGGTAGATAATATTGACATTGCAGCAGCGACTCAAAAAGGAATAATTGTTGTAAACTCCCCCGATGGCAACACCCATGCAGCAGCAGAACACACAATTGCAATGATGTTATCAATGGCAAGAAACATCCCTGAAGCAAATAGCAGTGTTAAAAAAGGCTTATGGGAAAGAAGTAAGTTTACAGGTGTTGAAGTTTATAATAAAACTTTAGGAATAATCGGGCTTGGAAAAATCGGCTCGCATGTAGCTAATGTTGCACTTACTCTTGGAATGAAGGTTGTGGTTTGTGATCCATATGCAAATAAAGAAATTGTTGAGCGCATAGGAGCACAATACATTGAACATTTTGATGACTTCTGGCCATTATGCGATTTTATTACAATTCACACTCCTAAAACAAAAGAAACAACAGGATTAATTAATACAAATACAATTAATAGAATGAAAAAAGGAGTTAGGATAATTAATTGCGCAAGAGGAGGAATTATTGATGAAAACGCTCTTGCTAAAGCTCTTGAATCAGCTCAAGTGGCTCAATGTGCTATTGATGTTTATGAAGATGAGAAGAATGTTAGTCAATCTCCTTTAATTAATTTTTCCAAAAACGCGATCCTGACACCTCACTTAGGCGCAAGTACAGATGAAGCACAAATTAATGTTGCAATTGATGTAGCACAACAGGTTGTAGATGTCCTGGAAGGCAAAAACGCAACCAGTGCAATTAATATTCCTGCCTTAAAACCGCAAAAACTGGAAGCAGTTAAAGATTATATGGATTTAGCGCAAACTTTAGCTGAATTTGCTTCACAATTAAGTGAAGGGGCACCTAAAGAAATAAATATTATAGTATCAGGATTATTAGCAAAACTAGATGTTTCTCCTTTAGAAATTGCCATTCTAAAAGGGGTCTTAAGTGCTAATATGGTCGGGATTAACTATGTTAACGCTCCGATTATAGCAAAACAAAGAGGGATTGAAACAAAGACTATTAAAACCAATGATACTCAAAATGCCATTTCTTTAACAATTAAAACTTCCAATAAAACAACAACAATTAAAGGAGATTTAATTGCAAAGAGCATTAAAAGAATAGTTGAGCTTAATTCTTATACTGTTGCAATTGAGCCTAGAAAGCATATGCTCTTAGTTCCCCACATAAATAAACCAAATATGGTAGCAAGTGTAGCAGGAGTGCTGGGTTCTAATAATGTTAATATTTCAGCTATGTTAGTCGCACAGAATAATACTTTAGATAAATCTATCATGGTTTTTAGTGTTGATTCTAAAGTTGATGAGCAGACACTTGATAAAATCAACTCGATAGAAGGAGTTGATAATCCTAAATGTATTAATTTATCTAATGCTTAAATTTGCTTGAAGCAAATCATTTTTAAGTTTATCTACAGGCAAGGTATTATAATGAAAAATCGACGCTGCCAAGGCGGCATCAACATTGGTTTTTTTAAACAATTCAATGAAATGATTAGAATCAGCTCCTGCGCCGCCTGATGCAATTACAGGAATATTAACAGCATTTGAAATCAGCTTGTTAAGTTCAATATCAAACCCTTGCTGGACTCCATCTGTATCCATTGAAGTTAGAAGAATTTCACCCGCCCCTAAGCTCTCAACCTGTTTTGCCCAATCAAGCGCTTTTAAACCTGTGTTTACTTTTCCTGCGTTGATAAAAATATAGTAGTCATTATCAATTTTTTTAACATCCAGTGCAGCCACAATACATTGAGAGCCAAAATAATTAGCCACTTGAGAAATTATAGAAGGGTTTTTTACAATTGATGAATTCAAAGAAACCTTATCAGCTCCCATTGAAAGAATTGCTCTTATATCATCAATTTGGGATATCCCGCCGCCCACAGTAAAAGGAATAAAAACAACCTTAGCTACTTTTTCAACTAATTCTAGAATTGTTTTTCTTTTTTCGTTAGTTGCGCTGATATCTAAAAAAACAAGCTCATCCGCTCCATTGTCCGAATATTTTTTTGCAAGTTCAACAGGGTCAGCTATTGCTGTAAGGTTTTTAAAATTAACCCCCTTAACAACCAATCCGTCTTTTACATCAAGACAAGGGATTATTCTTTTAGTTAAACAATTCATTCTAACACCCCGGATTCATTTTTGAAAACTGCACGATTTTATTCTTTCCAGATTGTTTTGCATTGTACAGTGCGTGTTCAGCGTATCTGATTATTGTATTTGATGTTTCATCCACATCTTCCATATAAGGAAAAGAAGAAATTCCGCCTGAAATTGTTATAGGGTGGCGTTCTTGCTCGTTTGCAGGGATAAACTCCATTCGCTCAACGTCTTTTCTGAATCTTTCAGCAAAAATCATAGCCTGAGTTTCTGTTGTTTCAGGAAGGATAATAATGAACTCCTCATCGCCGTATCTTGTTAGCACATCTTCTTTTCTAACAAGCGCACTTAACATATTTGCGATTTTTTTAAGCAGAATGTCACCCCAGTCATAACCATACATATCATTAACAATTTTAAAGTAGTCAATATCCAATAGCAGACAAGATAAACTTGTACCATACCTTTTGGCACGGGAAATTTCCGCATCTAATCTATGGTGAAGATACTTTCTGTTGTATAATCCTGTAAGCTCATCGCAAATTGCAGATTTAACAAGATTTTTTTTGGTTTCATAGGTTTTTAATAAAGCCTTTATTCTTGTATTAAGTTCGATTCTATCTATTGGTTTTTTGATATAGTCATAACTAAGAGCTCTTATAGTAATTTGCGGGATTTCATCCACAACAGCAAGCACACAGCACTCCAGTTTTCTAATTGCACAAAATTCTCTAATTTTATTAATATCTAAATCAAGAATTACAAGTCCCGGGTTGTATTGTTTGTAGTTTTCAAGTTGTTCAGCACTAAATTCTCTAAGTTCAATCTCATCATCAACATTAATCAAATGAGAAAATTCACTTTTGCCGGATTCGCTAAATAAAACTATATTCATACTAAAACTCCTTTTTGATTAGTATACCATATTGATAAAATTCAAAAGTCATACAAATACATTATGTAATATTTTGCTATGTTGTTTAAACTAAAGAAGTGAATAGCATATTACGGGTTTTTAATCTTGGGCAAAGCACTAAGAAAACAAAAAACTTATGGTAATTATTATCCCCGAGTTAATACGGTTGAAATTGATTATCAAAAAGTAATAAAACAAAGAACAAAAAAACAGAAAAAAAATCTTTTTGCACTGTTCTTTGCTTTTGTTTTGCTTGTCTGCTATGGTATTTATGTTTGTCCTTATAATTATAAAACTTTTATCGAACCACTGTTTGTTAATAGAATTCTTAATAGAAAAATAAATTTAAATACAAAAAAAATAACTCTTCCAACAAGGGATTACATTAGAAATTCATATATTGCAGATAACTACATTCTAAGTTCAAGAGCTAAAAAAACAAAAGAATTGACCCCCATTCAAATGGTAGGGGAGCTGACACAAACAAAAAATAAACTGCAAGCATTATTTAAAAAATATTCAAAGTTAGAACCAAGTGTTTTTGTGTGGGAATACTCCTCAAGCTCTGGTATAGAAATTAATGCTGACAATGCTTATCCAAGTGCAAGTATAATTAAAATTCCAATCGCATTTGAACTAATGAGATTAATTGATGATTCATCTAAAACCAAAAAACCAATAACACTTGAGGATAGGCGTCTTTTTACAGAAGAATTTAGAACCCTTGGATCTGGAGATTTGCAAAGAACAAAAGCAGATGTCTTATACTCGATTGATTATTTGGCTAATATAATGATAACAAACTCCGATAATTCAGCTACTAATATGCTTTTGTATGAAATTGGAGGAATGGACGGATTGAATCGTTCAATGAGAAATATTGGTTTAAAAACAACTTCAATGAGAAACTGGCTTCCAGATTTAGAAGGAACCAATATGATTACAGCAAGGGAAGTTTCTACACTTCTGTATAACATTGACAATCCAAAATACATTGATTCTAAATCTAAGGCTGTATTAAAAGAGTATTTGGTTAATACAAAAAATACACACTTATTAAAAGAAAAGCTTCCGCCTGGTGCTATTGTTTTTCATAAAACAGGCAACATAGGGACAATGCTGGGTGATAGCGGAATTATATATACAAGCAACGGTAAAAAATACATTGTAACAATATTAGTTAAAAGACCCTTTAATGACTTAGGAGCTAAATATCTTATTCAGGATGCATCATTAATCATTTATAATGATATAAGTCAACTTCCATAGTTTTACTTGACTATTAGATAATTAGCATATATTATTGTCTTAACGGTTCACAGATTATGAATAGGAGTGAAATATGAAAAAAACTACACAAGCACTTTCTGTAACATTAGCATTATTCTTAACTTGCTCTAATGTTATGGCAAAAAACCCCGGCAAACAGCAAGAAAAAGTACAGATATATGCTCATCCTTCTCTTATGAATGCTGATGCAACAGAGGTTAAAGATGCAAACTATGTTTATCGTATTGGCGGCAAAGTTTTAAAACAAAAAAACAGATTGGGTTTTACAAACAAAGAAAACCTGTATGTTAATGCCTTCTCTAAAGATTTACTGAACACAATGAGTGTTAGAAAAGGCGATAGAGACTTCGACATTAAAATGCCTATTTCAAGATCTGAACTAGCATTTATGCTATCTCAAGGTTTGAATATGTCCAGCATTGGAATTACAAAAAACTATACAGATGTAACCAATTCTTACTGGGCAAGTACTGAAATTAAAAACGCAACCGCAGCAGATGTTATGATTGGATATCCTGATAAATCATTCAAACCTGACCAGGCAATTACTAAAGCAGAAGTATTTGCTACAGTTGCTAAACTAATTGATGTTCCTTATGAAAATGATGGCACAGTTCCTACTATGAACGGAAGAACAATTGAAAACATTCCTTCCTGGGCTTATGGATGCACTAAAGAAGTTGTTAATTCAGGCTTGATTGACAATCTTCCTGATGCTAAGGCATTATTTGAAAATCCATATTTATCAAGACATCAAGTTGCTACTTTAGTTAGCGAACTAAGACTTAAATATGGTTCTAACGGTCAATTAGTAGGCGATGCATTCAAAAATGCAGGAACTCCTGTTGCAGTTAAAATCAAAATGCTTGATAGAATTGATGCTAAACATTCTAACATTGGTGATGTATTCACAGCTAAAACAACAGAAGAAGTTATGCTAAACAACGAAGTATTCCCTGCTGGATCAATTGTTTATGGCCGCGTTGTTACTGTTCAAAGACCCGGTCTTAAAACACATCCTGGTTCAATCACTGTTAAGTTCGAAAAAATTAAAAATGGCGATTGCGTAGCTGAGTTTCCAAAACAAATGACTTCTGCTACTGCTGAATGTTTAAAAAATCCTAATATTGTAGCAAGAATCCTTGGCGTTCCCTTTACAGGTGCAGCTAGAACAGCTGGCGTTGTAGGAAGAAGCGCAGGTCAAATTGTTAACATCTCAGCTAATGGCTTAGAAGAATACGGGGATAGAATTTCAGATACCTTTGTTGAAACTTTCACAGGTCACCCCGGTCGCGGCGCAGCTAGTTTCGGTCATTCCTTTGTTACTATAGGTAAAGGAATTTACGGAATTGCTAAAACTGTAGTTTCAGGTACTTTTGGTGTAATCTATGAAATTGGTGATGAAATTGTTTATACAATCGTTCCATCATTATCTAATTCATCAGCACTTAATCCAAACGAAGAATTAACAGTTATATTCTAATTTTTTTAAAAAAATTCATAAATCCCAAAAACAAAAGTTTTTGGGATTTTTTTTAATTATAATTAAAGTTGTAAAGAATTAAGGCAAAAAGGCTCTTTTTTCTTGCATATTTTATTTTTTGCTATAATATGTTGCTATGAGCAATGTCAGAAGAAAAAGAGTAAAACAAAAAAAAGGACCCAAAAAAAGAAGTATTTTCTTATGTTTCCTTTCAATGTGTTTATCTGCAGTACTTGCGGCAATTGCAGCATTTAATATTTACTTAGCCAGTTTACCTCCAATTTCTAACTTTGAAGACATTAAACCAAATCCTGTAACAACAATATATTCAGCCGATGGTGAAGTAATAAAAACCTTTACTGCTTTTAAATTTGAAAAAGTTTCAATCGATAAAATCCCTGATTACTTAAAACAAGCGGTTATTGCAACCGAGGATAAAAATTTCTATCATCATAGAGGATTTGACACAATCGGCATGGCTCGGTCTATCCTTGCAAATGTCACCTCAGGACAAGTTAAACAGGGTGCTTCAACAATTACCCAGCAATTAGCAAGAATTCTATTCTTGTCCAATGAAAGAACTTTTGATAGAAAAATTAAAGAATTAATTATAGCCCATAGAATTGAAAAAACGATTTCTAAAGATGAAATTCTTGAAATGTACCTAAACTCAGTTTATCTAGGATCTGGCGTCTATGGTGTTTCAAGCGCAGCTAGAACTTTTTTTGATAAAGACTTATCCCAGCTAACTTTGGCAGAACAAGCATTGATTGCAGGACTTCCTCAAGCGCCCAGTGTATATTCTCCTTTTGCTAACAAAAAAGCAGGTTTAAAGCGCAGAAATCAAGTTCTAAGAAGAATGTATCGAAACAAATACATAACTTTTGAGCAAATGGAAAAAGCTCAGAAGGAGGGACTCCGGCTGTCAAATAAGCCCAGAATATACTCATACAACAAAGCTCCTTATTTTATAGATTTTGTATTGAATGAGCTTAAGAATATCGGATTCGAAGAACAAGAAATCTCTCAGGGCGGACTAAAAATTTATACTACTTTGGATTACAAATCTCAAAATGCTGCTCAAATTTCAGCTGTTGCAGCCCTTAATAAAGCCAATCTTAAAAAACCATATAATCAAATGGCTCTTTTTTCTTTCTCCCCTACAACAGGCAGAATTTATGCTTATATTGGAGGAAAAAACTACGAAGAAAGCCAATACGACAGAGTTTCAAAAGCAATTAGGCCTTCCGGATCTTCTTTTAAGCCTTTTGTATATGCTACAGCACTGCAGCAAGGTGTTACTATTAACGACAGCATTGAAGACACTCCTTTAACCTTCAAGGATTGGTCGCCTCGAAATTATGGTAAAAAATACAGAGGAAGAATCACCATCTGGCAAGCTTTGGCGGTTTCATCCAATGTTGCAGCTGTTAGGTTAATTAAAAAATCAGGAGTTGATGCTGTAATCCAAACTGCAAGAGAAATGGGTATAACTACTCCTTTATCAAACGATATGACGATTGCTCTTGGGTCTAACGGGGTTAAGCTTTATGATATGGTTGTGTCCTACGGCGCTTTTGCAAATGGCGGGTTTAGGGTCCGTCCTTATAGCGTTGAGCGGGTTGAAAACTCCAGAGGAGTTACAATTTATGAAAACTCAGGAGCAAAAATAGTTAAGGTTATTAATTTTGAAACAGCAGCAGGAATGACATATATGCTTCGAAAGGTAGTTGAAGTAGGAACAGGTAAAGCTGCTAATATCGCTGCTAATATCGCAGGAAAAACAGGCACAACAAACAATTATAGAGACGCTTGGTTTGTAGGATACACTCCTGAAGTTGTAACAGGAGTTTGGGTTGGAAACGACAACAACTCAAAACTTCCGGGCATAACAGGAGGATCTTTGCCTGCTCGTATTTTTGCTGATTATATGAAAGTAATCGTTAAAAACTTCCCTCAAAGTGTGTTTGATTATCCAAAAATGAATGGCGGACATTCGTCTAATATTAAATTGGATGATGTTGATGAAACACCTGATGAATCAGACGAAGAAGACGATGATGATAATGTACAGGTGCCTATGCCTGAAGATTCTAATGAAGTTCAAGATGAAACATTTTCATCAGGCAAACCTCAAAAACCCACCAAACCCAAAAAGCAGCCTTTTGATGCTCAAAAATCAGATTTAATTGAATATGACGATGAAAAACCGACAAATACTATCGTTCCTTTGCCAGGGGTTTAAAGGATGTTGATTTTAGGTCTTGATCCAGGAATTGGAATTACAGGTTATAGTTTTATCGAACAAAATAATGAGAAATACAGCCTTATAACAAGCGGCTCGATTCAAACTGATAAAACTGCACCGCACCCCAAAAGGCTTTTAGAGCTTCAATTAGATCTTGATTTTCTTATAAAAAAATATAATCCTGATTGTGCTTCTATTGAACAGTTGTTTTTTTTCAAAAATCAAAAAACAATTATTCCCGTTGCACAAGCAAGAGGAGTAATTCTTATGACTTTAGAAAAAAACTCAATTCCAATGTATGAATACACTCCTCTTGTTGTAAAACAAACAATTACAGGACACGGAAGAGCTGATAAGAGTTTAGTTAAAACCATGGTTAAAAAATTTATAGAATTAGATCAAAATATCAAATTAGATGATACAATAGATTCAGTTGCACTTGCAATTTGCCATTTGCAGAATTCAAGATTCAAGGAGGAAATTAAATGAACCAGCTAGTTGTCAAAAGAACAATAATTTTTTCTCTCATTCTGGGCGCAATACTTGGAATCTTAGGATTATTGCCCTTTTTAATAGGATACAGCCTTTTTGTTTTATTATTTTTCTCCTCTGTTATTGTAATTCTTTATATGAAAAAAAATGATAGATACTTAGGAATTATAGACACTCAGCAAGGAGCAATTCTTGGCGCAATAATAGGATTTTTTTCAAGCATTGGTTTTTTTGCCTCTTTTAGTCCTATGGTTTGCATTATAAAATTAATTTACAAAAATTATTATTCATATGCCATTCCTGACGCCTTTTCAATGGGTCTATGGCTGTTTTTAACAATTGTTCTTATGGTTGCAATAATTTTTTCAATGATAAACAGTGTAAGCGCTATGGGATTAGCTTTTATTCTAACTTACTTTGAAAAAAAACCGCCAAATACTGATACATTACTGGATATTAAGATTGAGGATTGATTAAATGGAAAAAACAATAGAATGGATTAAAACAAACAACTTTGGCTATTCAAAAATGATAGACCAGACATTATTGCCTTATATATACAAAAAAATAAGTATAAACTCATCTAAAGATATGTATAGCGCTATTAAAACTATGATTGTAAGAGGAGCGCCGGCTATTGGAATAGCAGGAGCGCACGGGGTTGTGCTTGGAGCTATTGAGAGTTTAAATTGTGACAATTTCGTTGATAATATTAAACAAATAGCACAATACATTAACTCCTCAAGACCTACAGCAGTGAATCTTAACTGGGCAATAACCGAACAGCTAAAAGTTTTAGAAAAAAATAAAAACGAAGATAGAAGAAAAATCATAGAACTTTTAATTGATAATGCTATTAGGCTTGAAAATGAAGATATTGAAATTAACAAAAAAATTGGAGAATTTGGCTCCTCGATCATCCCTAAAGGAGCTGCAATCCTAACTCACTGCAACGCAGGAGCATTAGCTACAGTCGGCTGGGGAACAGCGCTGGGGGTTGTTCGAAGTGCATATGAAAAAGATAAAACTATTAAAGTTTTTGCAGATGAAACAAGACCAAGAGGTCAAGGAGCAAGACTAACCACATATGAGCTTACAAAAGACGGAATAGACACCACCCTTATAACAGATGCAATGGGTGCATATTTTATGCGAAAAAAAATGATAGATGTTGTTGTAGTAGGAGCAGATAGAATCGCTCTTAATGGTGATACTGCAAATAAAATTGGAACTTATATGGTAGCAATTGCAGCAAAATACCATAATATTCCTTTCTATGTTGCAGCACCCAAATCAACAATTGATTCAAGCATTAAAACAGGTAATGAAATTGTAATTGAATTAAGGGATGAAAAAGAAGTTAGTGTAATTAACGACAAGCCGATTTGCGCTAATGGAGTAAATATCATAAACCCCTCTTTTGATATGACCCCCTCAGCCCTTATTACAGGAATAATTACTGAATATGGTATATTTAAACCTGATGAAATACATAAACTTTTTACAAAATAGCATTACTATGGTATAAATAAATATATAAGTTAATAGGAGATAAAAAAATTAGCAGAAATGATTACAGGGCTCAAAATGAGCTATTAAACGAAAAAATTCGAGCAAGAGAAGTTAGACTCATTGATGATGAAGGTATTAACCACGGAACAATTTCCACCCAAAAAGCACTTCAAATGGCACGAGAAAGGGACTTAGACTTAGTTGTAGTATCTGCTAATCAAGCTCCTCCGGTAGCAAAAATTCTTGATTGGGGCAAATATAAATACGAAACTGAAAAAAAAGCCAAAGAAGCAAAGAAAAAACAACATACGGTTGATATTAAAGAAGTTAAAATGCGCTATAAAATTGACGTCCACGATTATGAAGTGAGACTCAAGGCAGCAAAAAAATTCCTATCAGCAGGAAACAAAGTAAAAGTTGTAATAATGCTAAGAGGAAGAGAAATGCAGCATTCACACCTTGCAATGGATTTAATTAACAAATTTCAAGCTGAGTTTGAACAGGATAATATCTTTATTGAAAAAAAACCACAGGTTGAAGGTAGAAACGTTGTAATGGTTTTAGCGCCTGGTTCTAAATAGACTAAATTATACTTAAAAACCTTCCTTATATTATAAGGAAGGTTTTTTGTTAAGTATTGTAAAAAAAATTGACATTTAAATAATAAACGCGCAAAAATAAAAATTCAGCATCATTAAATACTATGTAAACTCCTCTATAAACTCCGTAATACTAATTCTATCCATCACGGCTTAATTTTTTTTCAAAGTTAGCCGTTTTTTTTATATATTTTTTTCATCTCTAAAAACACTAATCCCTGAAAGACCTATTTTTTTTGCAGTTTTTATAATTCTATCTACATCCTCAATAGTTGCATTTCTTTTAAGGATTATGGTTTTTGAAATTTGTCCATCCATATACTTTTTTGCTGTTTGTAGTGTAATTAGTTCTTTATCGATATTTTTTTCTTTAGGTTCAATTGAAGGATAAACCCCTAAAATCCTTGAAGTTGTGCCATTTGGAGATAGCGCCGTTTTGCAGTTTGTTTTTTTAATTGTTTTTAAACAATTCTCTAAAACTCCAAGTGCTTCTTTAGATCCATAGTCATAATTGAGTTTATCAAGTAAATCCTGATACCCCAAAACCCCGATATAAGCGTTTTTATCAATATTATCCATAGCTTTTTTTAAAAGCCTTGAAACTGTGTATAAATAATTATAATCAACATTATTAGTCTTATAATTATAGAATTTAGATAGATTAATATGGGCTAAAGTCAATCCCTCGTTTGGTTTTAGCTCACAAGCAGCGCAGCAATCGCAAATATAGTTTTTATTATTAGAAAAAATTACCCCAGGCTCACCTTTTTTTAGCATTGAGTTAAGAAGTGCAGCGTATAGTTTATTATCAGGGTTGTTAAAAAAATTATCATCAATAATAACTGATAAATCAAAACACCAGTCATTATAATTAGCATTATTTTTAAGTTCAATAAATTCCTTTATCTTTTTATGATTGATATCTAAAAGCGCAATACCTGCGGGAGGACGAATTGATAAGGGTTCTTTTTGTTTAAAATATTTATTTAATTTGATAATTTCATCTGTTGGATTAGAAAATTGAGAAAAATTGACCCCGATTCCCTGTCCTTTGTTAATATAAGCATCAAAAGACTCTAAATCAACCCTATTTCGCTCGAGTACCACCCCATAAGCAGACTCGGGATTCTTTAAATCCATATAACAAGAACTTGATAAAGTTACAAATCCTTTTTTTAATAGAGCTGAAAACTGTTCTCTATCCTTTGTATCAGCAAAAACCAAAGAAGCAATATTGTTAAAAAAAGAATTGATACTTTGATTATTGTCTATTATTTTTCTTTCCACTAATGGTTTTTTGTTAATACAAGAATTCTCAATTGTGCAAAAATCCGTTTTTAGATTAATTTTTTGAGGATATTTTCTTACAAAATAAACAGGTCTAATTGGATTTATTATCATAAACTACAAATTCTTTAAATCCTCTGTAGCATCCAGCTTTTTAACAAGTGCTTTAATGTCGCCTTTAAGTTTAAAGTATTCTTTGAATTTATTAGTAGTTCTTATATTAAAACTTCGGCCATTTTTATCTTTAGATCGAGAAATTAATCCTTGTTCCAATAATTCTTGAATATGTTCATAAGCTGCAGGGCGGAGCTCTTTTAAATATGACTGACGGATTGGCTCTTTTAGGGCAATTACTGTTAAAGTCTTTAAGATTGAGGGTTTTAGCTCAACAGGACACAATTTTTCAACAATATCAAGATGCTCTGCTCTAACCTGAATAATGTATCCATCTTCATCGTCAATTTCAAGCGCGCCTTGTCTTGAAGAATAATCAAACATTAAATCTAATAATGCCTGCTCTACTTCTTCTTCTTTAGAATCAAGAATTTGCGCTATTTCAATTGGTTTCATAGCACGGGAAGTGACAAACAGAACAGCTTCAACTTTTGCTTTAAGTTCTTCAGTTTCCATTAACTACCTCAGCTTTTTTGACAAACAACTCACCCCAGAATTCTTCCTGAAAAATTTCGAATTGGTTTTCTCTTGCAAGAAACAAAAGCGCAATATAAGCACTGCTTTTATCAAAACCAAGAAGACAAAGCTCTCTTAGTTCAATGTTTTCTTCTCTTGATAGAATTTGATTAAGGTTCTGGCGCATTTTTTCAACCACCTCTTCAACATATTCCTCATGCGCCAATTCTTTAATTTGCTCAGCTTTTAAACTTGCATAGTTTCGAACTCTTCTTTCTTTTCTATCAAGAGCGCTTTTTATGGCATACTTTTTTTCCAAATCTTCATAGAATTGAATATGACGGATTAAATCTTTTAAAGTTACCGTTCTTTTTCGATTCAATCTTGTTGAAGTTCTTCTTTGCAATACTTCATCAAAAGAAATAATATTATTCGAAGGAATTTGGAGCTGCTCGAAGTCTTCTGGGTAATCATCTTCAAAATAATCCATAGGTTCAGGGTCAAAATCCTCAATTGTTATCCCTCTTAGGATATCTGATTTGATTTTCAATAAAGTAGAGGAGAATAATAACGCTTTTCCAATAAAGCGCAGGTTATCCTGTTTCAATTCTTTAATTCGATCCATATATTTATCATACAAATCAACAATATCAATATTCCAAGGGTCAACTTTTCCTGTTTTAACTAAATCCAGGATAATTTCAATTGCATCTGTTTTTATATCTTTTCTAATCCCTGAGCTTGAAATGAATTCATTATTAGAAAAATCAACGGTGCTATCTAGTATTTCAATGTTATTATAAATTGTTTTATCGTCTGTATAAAAACTACTAACTGCGTTTTCCATTGTTTATCCCTTATTCATCTTTCAACTTAACCCCTGAGATTTTTGTAACTCCCTTATCTTTCTGGGTTACTCCAATCATTCTATCGGCATTATCTAACATTGGCTTTCTTAATGATACCACAACAAACTGTGCAGTTTTTGATTGTTTTGTGATAATCGAAGATAACCTTTCAACATTGGGTCCATCTAAGTGCATATCGACTTCATCAAAAGCATAGAAAGGACTTGGCAGATACTTTTGAATTGCAAAAACAAAAGCTAAAGCTGTTAAGGATTTTTCCCCTCCTGACATTGCAGCAAGTTTTTGATTTTTCTTATCCCTGATATTTGCAGCAAAAGTCAATCCCCCTGAAAACGGGTCTTGTTCGTTTTCTAATACAAGAGTTCCTTCTCCTTCTGATAATTGTGCAAAAACTTCTTTAAAGTTTGTATTAATTGCCCTGTAAGCTTCAAGGAAAGTATCTTTTTTTAGAGTTTGATAACCGTTCATTCGAACTTTAATCTCGTTTTTTTCATTATCCAAAGTTAGAATCTTTTCCCTATAGCCGTTTTGTCTTTCTAAAACTTCATCATACTCGCTCAACGCCCTCATATTAACAGGCTCTAATTCATCCATCTTTTTTTGCAACTTAGAAATTCTTGAATTAATTTCATCGAGTGAAATTTCCACTTTTTCAATTTTTTCAGGATTAATTCCCGATTGATTGAATTCATCGACAATCTTTTCTAGTATCGGCTCTAATTCTCTTCTTCTTGCCTTATAGCTTTCTTCCTGCTCGTTTAATCTTTCAAGGTCATCTTGGGTTTTATTTTTCTGTGTTTTTAAATTAAGCAGCTCTTCTTGAAGAACATCCCTTTTTTGCTGCAGTTCAACAAGGTTCTTGCCTAATTCTTCAATTTCTCTATTCAACTGTTCAATTTCTTTTTCAATTTCAACCGAATCAGCCCTAAATTGTTCAATTTCTTTTTTCAAACTCTCATTATCCAAAGTCAATTTTTTAATATCGTTTTGTCTTGTTGTAATTTGGGTTTGTTGAAACTTAATCTGATTCTCGTCTTTTTCAATCTCGTTTTCTTTTGTCATTATTGCTTTTTCAAGATTTTTAATAAAAAGCTCCACTCCTTGGGTTTTTTCTTTGAGTTTTTTTAGTTCTCCTTCATCAATTAACTTTTCAACCTCAACAAGTTCTTCTTGAGTATGGTTTAGTTTATCATTAAGCTTAATGTGTTTTTGTTCAATTAAATCCAGCTCTTTTGATAGTTTTTCATTTTGTTCCTTTAGAACGCACAGCTCTTTTTCTCCTTCTTGAATAATGCTTAATGACTTTTCGTTATTATTAATCAAATTCTTAAGCTCAATTTTAGCTTGATTGAGAGTATTTAAGGCAGTTGAGTATTTTTGTCTTGTATTATCAAGTTTTTTTTCAAGTTCTTTTTCTTTAATTGCTAACTCTTTTGCTTGATTTTCATAATCAAAGAGCGCTTGTCTATATTTTTCCAGCTCTCTTTCCTGAGTCTTATCAAAAAAGGATGAGTTCTTTTTCTTAGCTCCGCCTGTAATTAAACCGCTTTTTTCTGTAATATCCCCTTCAAGAGTAACAACTCTATACTTCCCTGCCAGTTTTTTAGCACAGTTCTCATCTTCAACTACAATTGTTTCTCCTAAGGCAAAATAAAAAGCATCAGTGTATTTGTCATCAAAATCAACAAGGTTAATTGCAAAATCAATTACCCCTTTTTCTTTTGGAAGCGCGAGTCTTGTCGGAGCTTTTTTAATAATACTTAAAGGAATAAAAGAGGCTCTGTCCCTTCCTTGTGAGCGCAGAATTTGAATCGCACGATATGCAGTATCTTGATCATCAACTACAATTGAATAAGCTCTTGCCCCCATTGCAACATTAATTGCATCAATGTATTCTCTTTCGATATCCGCTAATTGTGCTAATGGCTCATGGACTCCTTTAATATGGGCATTCATTACAGTTTCAATGCCTGAACCCATGCCGACTGATTTATAAGCATTTTTATTGGCATCAAGAATTGCAATTCTTTTCTGCGCCTGCTGAATTTTATAATAAGTATCTTCTTTTTGATTTTTAGTTTTATCAAGTTCTTCAAACGTTTTTGTTTGAATAATTTTGCACTCCTGCGTTTCTTTTTCCAGTGTTTCAATTTGGAGAGATAGTTTATCCTTCTCATCTTCGAAAATTTTTCTTGTATTTAATAGTTTATTAATATTATCCTTAATAGAATCAATTTTTTCAGTATTATTTTTATAAGAATTCTCTTTAGGAAGCTGCTCTTTAATTAGAAGATTTTCCTTATCTTTTAATTCCTCCAGTTCTTTTCTTAGTTTAGCTCTATTTGCAATATGTTCATCACTGGTTTTATTTAAACCTGTCATCTCAGCTATAATTCTATTGAGCTCATCTTTTTTCTGTCCCAGCTGGTTATTAAGCTCCTCAAGTTCTTTTGTTTTTTTGTCAATTGCATTTGTATATTCGGTGATTTTCTGTTTTTGAACTTCAATTCCGTTTTTATACCCTTCAATAGCCTTTAAGTTATCAAGAGTAGTTTTTTCACACTGCAAGGCTGCAGCTTTTTTCCTTTCTAACACCCCTTTTTTTTCTTCAGCAGTTTTTTTAACTTCAAGCTGCTTATTTTCACCCTGCGCTTTAACCTGGGCATTAACTTCATCGTACTTTAGTTTTATATCTTCTATCTTAGATTCAGCTTCTTTAAGTTTTTGACTAAGTTCTTTTTTTGTCTTTACAGCTAAAAGAATATTTTGATGAACAAGTTCCAGCGCTCTTTTGGTATCGTAATACTTTGCACTTTGAATTTTTGTCTCAAGTTCTGTTTTTTCATCTTTAAATTGTTTATACTTAAGCGCAACTTCTCTTTCTTGTTTTAGCTGTTCTATTCGATTATCAATTTCATTCATTAGAATATTGGTGTTGGAAACTCTTTCTTCAACACTTTGGATTTGTTCTAATGCTAAGGATATTTTTCTATCAAAATCAGCAGTTCCTGCAATTTCATCTATTATTTTTCTTCTATCGACAGCAGAACACTTGGTAATTTCTGTTACATCCCCCTGCATCATAACATTGTAGCTGTTGGGGGAGATATTGTATTTTTCCAGCTCTAAATGAATCTGAGTTAAGGTAGTTGGCTTATCATTATAGTAATAATTAGACTGAACTCCGTTTTTGCCTTTTTTAATGTATCTTCTAATTGAGAATTCTTCTTCATCGTTTTTTTGAAAAGTTACCTTAACAGAAGCTTCCCCTCTTTTGTTGTGGCTTGTAATTAAATCAACCACGCCTTGTTCTGATCGAAGAGTTCTTGCGCTGGTTAAGCCAAGAGCAAATAAGACACTATCAATAATATTACTTTTCCCGGAGCCGTTTGGTCCTGAAATTGCAGTAAAACCTTGCATCAAAGGTACAGTAATTTTATTTGCAAAAGATTTAAAATTATCTATTTCGATTTCTTTAATATACATTGTTAACTTTTACACCAAGTCCAGTATCTTAATTAGACTATAAAAGTTAAAGTCATGTCAAATTTTATATAAAAATTCATATCGATTAATTATATAGTCTTTTTCTTTAGTTTCATTGCCGATTTTTTGTTCATGCAAATACAAATATTTATCTCGCAAAAGATTAATTCTTGCAATCGGGAAAAACATAAAATTAGCTCTTCCAATTATTCTATTCTCATCCAAAAAGCCCCAAAAACGGCTGTCTTGAGAGTTTCCACGGTTATCGCCCATCATAAAGTAATGCCCTTTCGGGATTATAAAAGGACCGCAGTACATATTCTCAGAACAAAAAGTCCAATCATACCTAGATGAAATATAAGGTTCATTTAATGCTTTATCGTTAATATAGACCCTAAATTCGTTGTTAATATTATCATACTTAACTTCAAATTTTTCACCCGGCAGTCCTATTGCTCTTTTTATAAAAGCCATGTCTTTACAAAAAATTCCAGATAAACGGGAAAATATTGCTAAAGGTGAATTGGATAGATTAGTTGAAGGAGGATAAAAAACCAGAATATCTCCCCTTTTTATTTCTTTTTTTGGATAATCCAGCTTCTCAACAAAAACCCTGTCCTTTTCAAGTATTGTAGGGCGCATTGATCCTGAAGGAATCCATCTTAGCTCACCAATAAAGTATCTTATTATAATTACACAAACTACAACAAAAAGAATAGTTGAAATAATTTCTCTGGTAAAGTTGGTTTCTTTATCTTCATCGTTTTCATCAAAAAGTATTCTTTTTAGTAAATAAAAAACCCCTTTCTCTTTTGTTTTATTGATTAAATTAATAAAACCTTCCTTTTGCTTAACAAAAAAGCCTTTTATTGACTCAATTGCACTTTTAGTTAGAGCTTTAGAATCATAAATTAAATATAGAACTACAATCCAAATAAACAAGGATACAAATAACACTCCTAAAAACTTCAAAAAAGCGCTGTAAGGAGTTGAATAAATATCATTAAGGGTCTTAATATTAATTAATTTAGAATTTTTATATTCATCAAAAACAAAATCCGAAACACTGTTAAATAAGGAAATTTTATCCTCTTTAGCAAGAATTGGAATGGCAATATATAAAACTTTATCGATTAATTTATCATCTGAATCATAAACAAACTCATCTGTTTTATCAACAATATCAATATATGAAAATTTAATATCTTTATTACCCAGTTTATTTTTTAGCTTGAAAATATCAACTGTAACTTTTTCAGGAATTGAATATTCAAGCACAGTCCCTCTTTTTAGAATATAGTTAAGAGTTTGTTCATTAAAGTTATACACAAAACAAACAAGAGTAAAAATTATAATAAAAATTAATTGTTTAGTATTTTTTATAAAATAATTTTTTATTTTTTCCATAAATTCCCCAGTGTTAGATTAGTTAGTTCAATTAATGATTTTTTATATGTTGAATCTTCTATAACTGCAAGTTTTTCAAGTGCTTTAATTCTATAGTTTTCAATAGTTCTAACAGCAAGTTTAGCGTATTTATCTAAATTTGTATTAGAATTTAAATCCTCAATTGAATTTTCTTGTAAAAAGTATAGCACAACTAAAGTATAGTTTCCATTCTTAATATCGGATTCAATATCCAATAGATCATTTTTTAATTGAAAAGCGATTGCATAATTAACCAAAAAGTCAACTAAAGCTTGTTTTTTATCCTTGTCAATTTCTTTTAGCGTAAACAATGATTCAAGTCCTGCTAAAAAAAGATTTCCTGTTTTGTTGAAGGTTTTATTAAAATATTGCTCTTCGTCTTTATTGGCGCAAGAAAAAATACTCTGTTCAATTTCACCTGAAAGTGTTTTTTTAATTCGATAAGAAAAAATAGAAAGAATTTCATTATTGGTCTTAGCTAGAACTTCAAGTACAAGACTTAAAAACAAATCCCCAATTAAAACAGCAGCCTTAGAGCCAAATTTTTTATAGAAAGTCGGATTATTTCTCCTTAAATTTGAATTATCAATAATATCATCATGCACTAAAGAAGCACTGTGTGTAAGCTCGAGAGCAAGTGCAATTGTCTGCACAAGATTTGAGTTTATTAATAGAATCTTTGAAAAGAGAAAAACCAGAATAACTCTTAATCTTTTAGGAGAGCTGAAAATGAAATTTGAAAGTTCCAAAGTTAAATAGTTTTCATTAGAACTAACAATTTTTTTTAGTTCAAGTTCAAAACTATCCAATTCATTTTTAATAGGAAAAACAATTTTTTTTATTTGTTCATTCATTATTTAAATTATAAATTTACCGTTTTCATATATTAGTTTATCATCAGCATAAATTTTTCCGCCCTCTTTTAGATTCTTAATTAAATCCCAATGAAGTCCGGATTTATTCTTCCCGCCTGCCTCAGGATAACTTGCCCCGAGTGCCATATGAATTGAGCCGCCGATTTTTTCATCAAAAAGAATGTTGCCTGTTATTGATTGGATTCTTTCATTTGTTCCTATTGCAATTTCTCCGACAAAAGATGCGCCTTCATCTAAGTTTATCATATTATTTAAAAACTCGTTTCCAACACTAGCTTTGGCGTTTATGACTTTTCCATCTTTTAGTTCTAAATAAACTTCTTTAGCTGTTGATCCTTGATAGTTTTGAGGAAAATCAAAGTAAATTTTACCCTGAGCACTATTTTCAACAGGAGAAGTAAAAATTTCCCCGTCAGGAAAATTCATATTTCCGCTGCAAGGAACCCAGGTTCTATCTTTAGTACAAAAAGAAATATCGGTTTTATCGCCGACAATTCTTAGTTTAGAAGTTTCATTAAGAATTTTTGCAATTCTTTTTTGCTCCTTATCGATTTCAATCCACTTTTGGGTTGGATTATCCAAATCAAGATAACAAGAGTTAATTAAAAACTCGCTGTATTCCTCTAAGCTCATATTCGCTTCCTGAGCCAGCGCATTAGTCGGATAATCCGCTATTACCCAGCGAAGCTCGTTATTAGAAGAACGCTCCAATCTTCTTGATAAAATAGGATGAGATGCTTTATTTCTCAGTGCAAGTTTTTTAGAATCACAATTAGCAGTATTTTTAATATTACTTGGCGCTCCTATAAAAATCATTACATCTGCTTTTTCAACTTCAATCTTAGACATTTCATCAATATATTGAAGTTGTTTTTCATTTGCGTGTTTAATAAAAAGTTCAGCCAGCTCATCCATTGAAGTTCTAACAATCGGATTAGCACCGTTTTTTAAACACAGCTTATAAATTTCTTTAACAAGAGGCTGAGCTATATATCCTCTTGCATAAATTATTACTAAATCGTCCTTTTTTACTGCTGTTGAATAATTAACCAAAACATCTGCATATTTTTTTAAAATAGGATTAAACATATTATTCTTGCTCCACTGTGCCATGGTATGCGGCTTTATCTCTTAGTGTACATCCTCTTTTAGAACTTCTCACAAATTCTACCAGATTATCAATATATTCATTGCCTTTAAACTCTTGTTCAATTAATTCTAAGGCTTGAGTTGTATTGTAGTTCTCATTCCTTAACAGCTTTATTGCTTTATGAATTGCTTGACGGGAGTCTTTATCGACCCCTTTTCTCCTTAAACCAATTGCATTCAATCCAATTGGAAGACAAGGAATACCCTCTGCCTTACAATAAGGAATTATATCCAATCTGGATGCCGAAGCACCTGAAATTATTGCCATATCGCCAATTCTAATGTTTTGGTGAAAAACACTCTGACCGCCCAAAAAAGCTCCAAACCCAACACGACAATGCCCGCCAAGAGTTGCAGCATTTGCCATTATGACATTGTCAGCTAAAACACAGTTATGTGCAACATGGGTATAAGCCATTAAAAGACAATTATTCCCGACTATTGTATTTGTTCCTTCACCGGAGGCTCTATTAACAGTTGCAAATTCTCTAATCCAACAGTTCTCACCAATAATAACTCCTGTTTTTTCATTTTTATACCCTAAATCCTGAGGTTCTCCTCCGATTGAAGCAAAGGGAGAAATTCTTGTATTTTTTTTAATATGCGAAAACTGAATATTAACGCTTTGTCCTATTGTACAGCCCGATTCAATTATAGTGTCATCTCCAATAATACTGTAAGCTCCAATTTCAACATCAGGAGCAATTTGAGCAGACTCAGATATAATTGCAGTTTTATGGATTTTTTGAGAAGTTATCATTATTTATTTTTCCTTTTATTTTAGTGCAACAGTTAAAACAGCCTCTGTGCACAGTTTTCCTTCTACGAAAGAACGCCCTAAACACTTAGCAATAGGACCTTTTACCTTTAAACACTCTGTTTCCATTTCAAGTTTATCTCCAGGACGAACTATATTTTTAAATTTAGCATTCTCAACGCCTGCAAATAAGGTTAGTTTTCCTTTGTATTGATCCATGGTCATTAGAATAGGAGCTGCAGTTTGAGCCAATGCCTCAATCTGCAAAACCCCGGGCATTATGGGATTATTGGGAAAGTGCCCCTGAAAAAAAGGTTCATTAAAGGTAATATTCTTATAACCTTTAGAATACTTTCCAGGTATGCACTCAGTTATTCTATCTACCAATAAAAAAGGGTATCTATGAGGGAGCATTTCAAGAATTTGGCTATAATCAAGACTGATTGGTGTGATAGTATTGTCCATTTGTCCTCGTTTCTATTTATCCAATGAATTTTTTAACAACTTTGCAGCTTCAATGTGGTAGCTATGACCAGCTTCTTTAACAATTATATTAGCATTTATTTTTAAAGGATTATACCCGGTTAGGTATAAATCACCGATTATATCAAGAATTTTATGCTTGTTAGGTTCATATTGGCTTCGAAGTTCAGCTGTATAGCCCTCGTCTGTTAATCCAAGAGTATTGTCAATTGTGACGCCTTTAGAGTATCCTAAAGCCTGGAATTTTTCAAGATCTTTTAAAAATCCAAATGTTCTTGCTTCTATAATTTCATCTTTATTAGAATCCATTGAAAAACTTACCCAGCGGTTATTTAAGTCTTTGTGATCATAATTAACAAGATAGGTTATAGTTGTTTTATCACTTGGGACTATAAAAATACTTGAATTATCTTTTTGAAAAACTATAGGCTCAGCTAGTTTTTTAACTTCAGCACTCTCGTCAAAAAAACCAACCTTATTAAACTCATCAACCCAAACTTTAGCGCTTCCGTCAAAAATCGGCATTTCAAAACCAACTGAACTAAAGTAAACATCAAGAGCATCAATTCCACAAACCGCACAAGCTGCCATAAAGTGTTCAATCAGGGCAATTTTGTTCTTTCCCTGAACATCCCCGACTATTACACAATGATCACTTGAAATAACATTATCAGTGCAAGCTTCAATTATTGCATCATTGATATGAAATCTTATTCCTTTGTTATCACTTGGTTTAATTTCCAATTCAACAGGAGCTGCAAACATAAGCCCCTGACCCTGTAGTTTTAAGTTAGATTTTAGCGTCTTCATTTAAAAATTTCTCATAATCTTCTAATAAATGTTGATATTTCTTATACTTTTGAACCATGACTTCGGCTTCATCAAGGTATTTAAGTCTTTTAATGAAATCTTTTCTTAATACTGCAGGAGCACCCATTATAACAGATTTTCGAGGGAACGACTTTGTTACCCCGGATTGTGCCAGGATAATTGAATCATCTCCGATTTCAACATGGTCTTTAAGTCCTGCTTGACCTGCAATAACTACTCTATCACCAATTACGCAGCTTCCTGCAATACCAACTTGAGATACAATTGTACAAGCACAGCCAATCTTGCAATTATGCCCAATCATAACAAGGTTGTCAATTTTAGTCTGAGAACCAATTATCGTGTTTTCTATAGTTCCTCTATCAATTGTTGTATTAGCTCCGATTTCAACATCATCGCCGATTTCAACACTGCCAAGAGAAGGAATTTTGAAAACTTTAACCTGTTCATTTGTTTCTTTAATTGCTCCTTTTTCTCTTGCAGTTTCAATATTGCTTGGGGTTTCTGTAACAAAAGAAAAACCATCCGCTCCAAGACTAACCCCATGGTGCAGAATACAGCGCGAACCTACCTTAACAAAATCACCAATATTAACACCCGGGTGAATTAAACAATCGGATCCTACTATAGCGTTTTTTCCAATATAAACATTAGGCATTAAAGCGGTATTATCTCCAATTACAGCCCCTCTTGAAACAACAACATTAGCGCCGATTGAAACATTATTTCCAATTTTAGCATCAGGATCGATAACTGCACTATTGTGAATATTTCTTGGAGTATCAGGTCCAATATAGAAAACATTCAAGAGTTTCATAAAAGCAAGTCTTGGTCTTTCAACTTCAATTGTTGAAATTCCTTCTAAATTAACCCCTAATGGTACTAAAACAGCTTTAGCTTTACTTGATGCAATATTTTCAATTTCTTCTTCGTTCATTGCAAGAGCTAAAGTATTTTCATCAGCCAATTTAGGAGGTGCTACCTTATTTATTTTTGTATCTTGAACTTTAGTTAGAATTCCTTCTGTTATAGAAGCAAGTTCTTCAAGACTAAAACTTTTTTCACCCATATTAAAAATTTACTCCCACACTTAAACTATGTCTTAGTTTATTCTATAACAAGCATAGAAAAATTGCTAATTATTTTTTTGCTCAATTTTTTTTATTATATTGCTGGTAGATTTTCCCAAAACAAAGTCTATAAACTTAACTTCAATATTATTTTTCCCCACAACCTCTCTTTCAGGAAGTGTTTCAAGCGTATAATCCGCTCCTTTTGTGTAAATATCAGGTTTAATTTCATCAATAAGAACTGAGGGTGAGGTTTCATCAAAAATAACAACATAATCAACTATTGATAATTCGCTTAGAAGCTCTGCTCTATCCATTTCAGGGTTAATCGGTCTTTTTTCTCCTTTTAGTTTTTTAACTGAACTATCGGAATTAAGTCCTATAATTAAAATATCAGCAAATTTTGCTGATTCTTTTAAATAGCGGATATGACCTATATGAATAATATCAAAACATCCGTTTGTAAAGACAATTTTTTTATTTTCCTTCTTTAGTTCTTTAACTAAAGATACAATTTCACTTCTTGATACAACTTTTCCCAATTTTCTTTTCCTTGATAAACTAAGCTGACCACCACGAAGGTGGTCAGCATTTTATAATTACTTTTTATTTTTATTAAGTTTAATTTCTTTTTTTTGTTCTTTTTGATTTTTTTGTTCTTTTTGAATTTGTTTAGAAAGAGCTTCATCCACCTGTTTTTTAATATTCTCAGGTTTTAGACTTTCATCAACAAACTCAATTTTAGCACTGTCTTTTAATCCATTAATCAGCTTTTGAAGAGCCTCCACCTTTTTTTGCTGGGTAAGATAAGCACGCAAATCTTCTTTAACTTTGGATAAAGGCTGAGTACCTGCTGCTGCTTTATCTTTAACATAAATAATATGGTAGCCGAATTTAGATTTAACTAAAGGACTAACTGTTCCTACTTTTTGCTTAAAAGCAGCTTCTGAAAATTCCTCAACAAAAGAATCTTTTGAAACAAAACCAAGATCGCCTCCATTAAGAGCGCTTTCCTTATCATCTGAGAATTCTTTTGCTAAATTAGCAAAGTTTTTAGGGTTCAACATAGCTTTTTTTTGAAGTTCAACTGCCAGTTTTTCTTTTCTTGCTACTTCTTCTTTAACTTTTTTTTCAATATCAGCTGTAGATAGCTTTGCTTCTTTATCAGCATCTGTTATTTGTCTTCTTATTGTTTCAGGATTAACAACAATAAGAATATGTGAAACCTGAATCCTTTCAGGCTGTGTAAATTGGGCTTTGTTTTGTTTGTAGAATCGTTCGATTTCACCATCTGAAACCTTATCAGCGCTTATACTTTTAACAAGCTTATCAAGTTTAACTTCACTTGCTAAGTCAGAATTAAGCTTATCGTCTGAAATATTGTTTTCTTTAAGAACTTGATTAAATTGTTCGGCTGATCCAATCTGGGCAATTATTTGTTGTTTTTTTGCTTCGATTTCTTGTTTTGTTGCTTCAATTTTTCTTTTATCAAATTCTTGTTTTAGAAGTTCTCTTACAATAACATCATTAATATATCTTTCTTTTAAAGCTAAAACCATATAAGAATCGTCTTTTACTGCCTCTTTTGGAGTATTTTTAAATTGTGATTCTTTAATTTTGTTAAAATCCGAGTAGAATTCTCCATGGGTAATTTCTTTGTCGTTTATCTTTAAAACAACATCGTTGTTTTTTGTGCAGCCGCAGAATAGAATCACACTACACAAAAACATCAGTGCTAATTTGGTAAATTTCATTTTTCCTCCTTAAATTTATAAAATTTTAATTGTTTGCCTTAAAATTTAAAACTACCTCAGATATATAATAAAACAAATCCGCCAATTTGTTAAATATTTCATCAAAATCTTCTTCATTTTTATTCATAAGCAATATTCCTTTTGTATTCTTAAGGTTTTTAGGGGGTGTTGAATATGTAAAGAATTTTGTAATCTTAGATTCAATCCTGGATTTTAGAATTATCCATTCTTGCATTGTATAAGGAGTATAAATCCTGATTGTATTGCCAATAGAGCGCACAAGACTAATATTTGCAGAACTTGCAAGTATCCTTAGTTTAACAAGTTTAATCAAATTCTCAACACAAGAAGGAATTGAGGAGAATCTATCTTTAAAGTTAAGTTTCATATCCTCTAATTCGCTCAAAGAGGTGACATCTGAAATTCTTTTGTATTCTAAGATTTTTTGTTCATATGTTTGAGCCCACTCATCGGGAATATAAGCATCAATATTAATATCAACAATACAGGGGTCTTTTTTTACAGTTTCGATTTGATTATAAGGATCTTTGTTCTCTTTTTGCTTAATATCATTAATACATTCATTTAACAAACTGCAATAAGTGTCAAAACCAACATTAACCATTTGTCCGTGTTGATAAGTACCCAGAATTGAGCCGACCCCTCTTATTTCAATATCTCGAAGTGCAATTCTATACCCGCTTCCGAGGCTTGTAAAGTCTTTAATTGAATTGAGTCTTTTTCTTGCCTGCTCGTTTAATTCTCTTGATTTTTCATAAAAACAAAAACAATAAGCCTGCCTATCACTTCTTCCCACCCGGCCTCTAAGCTGATAAAGCTGAGCTAATCCGAAGTTCTGCGCATCATGGATAATTATTGTATTTGCCCTTGGAATATCAACCCCTGATTCAATTATTGTAGTGCACAAAAGAATATCATATTCATAGTTAACAAACTTACAGATAACTTCCTCAAGTGTTTTTTCATTCATTTGCCCATGAGCTATTGCGATTCTTGCATTAGGTACAATTTCGCCCAGTTTTTGTTTGAATTTTTCTATTGTTTCAACTCTGTTGTATAAATAAAAAATCTGCCCTTCTCTTGATAATTCCTGATTAATTGCATTCTTTACAAATTTAGAAGAAAACTCGCCCACATAAGTTTTAATCGGGAGTCTGTTTTTAGGAGGAGTATTAATAACCGATAAATCCTTAAGTCCTGATAAAGCCATATTAAGGGTTCTTGGAATAGGAGTAGCGCTAAGCGCTAAAACATCAATGTTTTCTCTAAATTTTTTCAATTTTTCCTTATGGCGGACACCAAACTTGTGTTCTTCATCAATTACCAAAAAACCGAGTTTTTTAAATTTAATATCATCGGATAAAAGCCTGTGGGTTGCAACTACAACATCCAGTTTTCCATTGTTTATTTTTTCAACGATTTCTTTTTGTTCTTTTTTAGAACAAAACCTATTCAAAAGACCAATTTCAACATTAAAAGGTTCAAATCTCTCTTTTAAAGTCTGGTAGTGCTGCATTGTAAGAATTGTAGTAGGAGCAATTAAAGCTGCTTGATATCCGCTCATGACCGCTTTAAAAACAGCCCTTAGGGCAATTTCTGTTTTTCCAAAACCAACATCAGCGCAAATTAACCTATCCATTGGTTTTGAATTTTCCATATCGCGTTTTGTTTCAATTATTGCTTTCATTTGATCTGGAGTTTCGCTGTATTCGAAATTATCCTCCATTTCATACTGCCAGTTTGTATCAGGTTCAAATTCAATTCCTTTAGCCATTTTTCTTTTAGCATATAAATCTAATAAGTCATAAGCAACGAGTTCAAGCTCTTTTTTGGCTTTAGTTTTAATAGTTTGCCAAGCACTTCCGCCCATTTTTGACAGCTTTGGTTTTTGATTGCCGCTTCCTCTGTATCGTGCAAGAAGATTAATTTGTTCAGCCGGCATATAGAGCTTATCGGTTCCCTGGAATTGGATTTCTAAATAATCTTTTTGATTATCATCTATTGTTTGTTTGCTGATTCCTTGATAAATCCCAATCCCGTGGATTTGATGAACAACATACTCCCCGATTTTAATATCATTAATTGAATCGATAAAATCCTGGGTTTGTTTGTTTGAGTAGTACTTTTTAGCTGTAATATCACGATTGTGTTTATTAAAAAGCTCTCTATCGGATAAAAACAGAAGCTTATCGAGTGAAACTCTATTATCAGCGCAAACCAGCCCTCCTTGAGAAATATCGGGATAATAGAAAATATCCGATGAAAAAATTTCAAGTTCTAAAAACAATTCTTTAAGCCTGTTAGGGTAATTAGAACAAATATAGATTTTATAGTTATCATTTAAATATTTTTTTACAAATTTAGATATAAGATTAATATCAGAGTTAAAAAAAGGAGGTTTTTCAAGATTAAACTCTAAAATCTTGTCATAATCATCATTTATAAAACCATCAATTGAAATTCTTTTAGAATTGGATATTGAAGCAATAAATTCTTCATAAGTTAAGTGATTGTAAGAATCCAAAGGGAGTTTCAAGTTAGAATCCAGCGCTTCTTTATAATTATCAATATAAGTTTTATCAATATTTTTATACTTAGAAAAAATTTCACTTGATTCATTGAATATTAAAATATAGTCTTTAAAATAGTCAAGGATAGAGTTTTGGTCATTGGAAAAATAATTAATATAGTACTCAATTCCTTCAAAGTAGCCGGTTTCATTGATGCTTTCAATCATTTGATTCTTAAGGTCCAAAACAAAATCTTTATCAGTTTTTTGTTTGTTAATTTGTTTTATAAAATTTTCTTTATTTTTATCATTAAGAATAAATTTATAAAGAGGATAAATTGCAGCTTTATCAATACTTTGAAAGCTTTTTTGGGTATTTGGATTAAAAAAGCGGATATCTTCAATAGTATCAGCAAAAAACTCAACTCGGATAGGATTATCATAAAGTGTATAGATATCAAGGATATCACCCCTTAGTGCAAACTCACCGATATCGCTAACCTGCGCAGTTCTTTTATAGCCAAATTTAACTAAACTTTGAGCAATTAAAGAATAATCAATATTTTCATTTTTTTTAAGTTCAATTCTGTTGTCTTTATAAAAAGTGCAAGCCGGAAATTTTTCCAAAAGCGCTTTAACACTAATAAAAACAACATTGGGCAAATTAAGTAGTATGTTAATTTGTTCTTGGTAAATATAATAGTTTTTTTCAAGCTCGCTATAAAAATCAATTTCTTGAAAAGGAAAAACAAAACTGTCTATATTAATGAGATTCTTAAGGTCTTTTTGAGCCTTAAGCGCTGTTTGTTCGTCTGATACAATATATAAAACTTTTTTGTTTTTTTCAAGAAGCTCTTTAATTAAAAATAGATTTAAAGGAGCTAAAAAACCCGACAAAACAAGATTTTTAGCGCTATTTTTTATAAAATTATTTATAAAATCAGGTTTTATATTGCTAAACGCCATGGTTTACTGTTTATTATCTTCTTTCATTCCAATATTCTTTAAGTGTCTTTCAATATCTCTCCACCAGCTGAGTTTTTGTTTAAAAAAGTAGCGGTAACCGTCAAAATTGCCTTTGGAAATTTGTGCTTGTTGATTATCACACAATTGTTCAAATTCTCTTTCAAGTTTATGACAAAAGTCTTTTCTATTAAAGCCAAACTCCTGATAAAACTCAACAGGACCAAATTCAAGCACAACTTCGGGTTTATCCTGTCTTAAAAACGTATAATTAACGCTAACCGGGCATAAATTAACCCCTCCAAAATTTTTAACGGCTTTTTCTGTCAAATAAGCTAAACCACTCTGAAAAACCTCTGGTCTGTAATGAGGAGGGCGTATTATCCCTTGCGGAAATAACCAAAAGTTAATATCCGGCTTATCAAGAGTTGTTGCAGCATACTTAAGAGCTTTAATTGCATCCTGGGGAGATTTTTTATTAACAGGAAAACAGCCGATATATTGAAACAAAGGAAATCTGTTCATTTCCTCAATCATAAGACGAAGCCTTCCTTTCATTATAAATCTTGCTACATTATAGCCGATAATACCATCCCACCAATTATTGTGGTTAGTGTAGAAAAGAACTGCGTGGTTTTTATCTCTTTTTTCAAGATTCTCAATTCCTTTATACATAAAAGAATGGAATCTGGCTCTTAACATTCTTTTAAACACAAAGTCTGCAATAAAAAGCCAAAAAGGATTGTCTTTTGCAGTTCTAAACTTCTCAATCCTGTTTCTTAAAACCGTAGGAGGTGTATCTGAGTATAAATGATTAGGTGTTTCAATTGCCATTTTTACTTTTCTCCTCAATTATCCGATTCAGTTGACAATGAGCTTTAAAAGAGGTTAAATCTTTTTCTATTTTCTCAACATAAATAGATAGATTCAATCCTTTTGCCATTTCTATTGTCCTATTATACATTCTAATTATATTTTTAGCATAATCATACTTTTTATCATCCGCCTGGCTGGATAATTTTTCTCTTGCAATTTGCGCTTTTAATCTGTTCAGTCTTACCTGCAGATAAAGAAGTTCGTTTGTATAAGCGCTGGAAAGCGCTGAATCGCAGTAAATTTGGGCGTTATCTTTATCATTAAGTTTTAAATAAGCTAAAGCTAAGAGCTCTTGAAAAAGAATTTTGAAATAGTAGTTATTATTCTGCGCATTCTCGCAGATTTTAACAGCCTTTTCGCAAATTTCAATGCAATACATATCTGATTTATTCTTAAGTGTTGCAGCAGCACTAATATACCAGGAAAGCAGCGCTCCAAAAGCAATTTTTTTAGATGAAAAATATTGCATTTCACTTGTTGCAATTTCAAGAGCTTTCAAATAATTTTTTTCCTCAAGAAGAACATAAGCAAGAAGTGTTTTTAGAAGATTTTTTGAAACTTCATCAGAGCAATTATCCGCATATGATGCTGCTTCAAATAATTCTTCTTTGATTGAAGCATAATCCAGTTTTAGAATTTTATTAATAATATTTACGATATTCCATTTGCAAATAAAGTAAGGAGTATCGATAACATATGAATAATCTTTAAGAATTTCTTGCAGTATTGCATCTGACTCATCAAAGTAGCCTCTTGAAGTATTAGCAATAGCACTAACGCAGGCAAGGCGGACCTTTAAGTTATCAATCTTGTATCCTTTTTCTTTTGATAATACTTTATTAATTTCCTCAATTAACTCAAAAGCCAGAGGGGATCCTTGCTCGCAATAGCTTTGCGCAAGAATAATATTAGAGCTGATCCAGGAATAGAAAATTTCGTTTTGATTAACCAAGCTGTTTTTGGAAAAAATAGTAAGATGCTTTTGAATAACAGGATTAATTTCAGAATTTACAATGCTTGCAATTTCTTCCCAGGATCCTAAATTGAGCAGTGCTTCAAGTTTTTTTGTTTTAATAAGTGTATTATAAAGCTCATTTGAGTTTTTATTGTCAGTTTTTTTATTAATTTCAAAATACTTTAAAATATTATCTACAACTTCAACTACAGCCGTATAATCCTGCACCAGATAAAGACTTTTCACCAAATACCCTGATAGGTCGATTATTTTATTAATATCGTCGTTTTTTTGCGCTTCAACAATTGCATTGGTTAAATAATCCTTTGCTTCAAGAGGGCTTTTAGTATAAGTCAGCTTGCCTAAACGAGAACAAATATTGCTTTTTATATAATCAATATTGTCAAGTTTTACACTCTCCAATAAAATTAAACATTGTTTCTGCGCCATTGTGTAAATATTAACATCCCCAATATAGCTTGCATATTGAAGATTTTTTGTCCATAAATTGAATGCCAGTTCTTTATTGTCAATAATTTGTGCTAAAATCGGGCATATCAGGGGTGTTGAAATTGTTCTGTTGTTAAGTTCTGTTAAAACAGCGAGCGCCTTATCAAGAATTAGTTTTTCTTCTTTTGATCGAATATAGCAATAAGACCAGGTTAAAGAATTCTTAAAACAGTAGCTGTCGTTGTAGTCTTTTTTAAAATAGCCTCTTTTTTCAAGCTTTTTGACAAGTTCAAAAAATCCGGATTCATCAAGTTCGAAAACCTGGCTAAGAAGTTTATAATCGAGTTTATCCCCAAGAAGCGAAGCTGTCATAAGAAAGATGTATTCTTGTTCAAAGTTGTCTTTTAAAAAGTCAAGTCTTGCAAATAGACACTTTTCAAGATTATATGGAATTTCAGGTTCCGGATCTTTTTTAAACTTGAC
This sequence comes from uncultured Vampirovibrio sp., assembly GCA_910577635.1. Taxonomy (GTDB): domain Bacteria; phylum Cyanobacteriota; class Vampirovibrionia; order Gastranaerophilales; family Gastranaerophilaceae; genus RUG14156. The sequence goes on from CAJTNR010000013.1 coordinate 44,881, forward strand.
AATTTTATCCTTAAATACAAGATTTTTTCTCTCAAATAAATACTGCAATACTTGTTCAATGTAGGTAATATTTCCATTAGCACTTTGTGATATCAAAGTTAGAATTTCCAAAGGAACCTCGCAATTATCCCCCAGAATTTTTTTTATATTGATTTTACACTCAGAACTATTCAGCTTTCGAAGTGAAATATTAAGACAGTTGGTGTTGTTCAATTTATTAGATTGGAAGTACATTGTAATTGAATGTTGATTTTTATAGCTTAGAATCATTTTAGCTTTATTTTCAAAATAGCCTTCATTAACAAGCTGTTTTAAAAAGTCATAGGAGGATTCATCTATTAAATCAAAGTCATCAATTATAAAAACGATATTTTTATTTTTTTTGATACAATCAAAAATATCCTTTAAATACTTAGTTGTAATTTCTTTATTGATTAAGATATTCTCAAAATAATCCTTTTTAAGAGGATATATAATATTGCACAAGGTTTCCAGGTTTTCAGGGTCAATTTTTTCCAGTTTTAGCTTATCTAAAACCCTTTTTTCAAATTCAGACAAGCTAAAGTCGCAAGGGGCAATATTTTCATATTCAAAATAGGTTTTAAAAAAGCTCTGAATTAATCCCCAGGGGCTGATTTGAGTCAATGCAGAGCATTGAGAGTAAAAAAAGCACAAATTTCTATTGTCAATTTTATTAAGTTTTGAACAAATATCATTAAGCAAATGGGTCTTGCCTGCTCCTCTTGGAGCATTAATTGAAAGCAGCCTGACATCTGAGTTGTTATCTGCTAAGTTAGATAGGATTATTTCAAGCGCCTTATCATACTTTTCATCTTCTTTTTGTTCAAAAACAGGTTTTTGTTCAAGAAAAATCATCTTATAAGAATCAGCAGAAATTTTAATTAAAGATAATTCACTATTAAGTTTTGAATAAGCATTACTTGAGACAATAACATCTTTATCAGCTCCCAGTTTCAGCTGGATGATTTCTGCTTTTTTGGCTTCTTTAAGTGTTACAATTGCAAATTTATAAGCTAAATCACACCCCAAAGTGCGCTGTAGAATCTCATTAAACTTAGAGAATTCTTCTTCAAATTTATTAATTTTATCAGCCATTCTAAGCGTTTTATTGCGCTCAAGAGTAAACTTAACGGTTTTTGAATCAATAAATTCACACTCAAGCGAAAAAACAATTCTAACTGTGGTTTTAATATTAAGAATTACTTTTTGTTTAAACTCTTCTTTATCATACTTTTCAAAAATCCTGTCTAGATTAATAAAATCAATATAAACTAAAAGAGTATTATCACTTTGTTCTTTGGGCTTGAAAATATTTTCCGTTTCTTCTATTTGCACAATCGGAGTTTCGGTTTGTTCAATAGAAGTTTGCTCAGCTTCTTTTGAGTCATCAAATTCATAGCTGCACTTGCGGCACAAAGAACTTGTAACATAATTAGCGCTGTGACATTGAGGACAGAATTTAACAAACGTATAGCCGCATTTTTTGCAGCTAACAGACCCGAGGCGCGTTGGAGAGGAGCATCTCGGACATTTAAATATTAGCCTTAAATTACAGCTGGGACAGACAGTGTCCTCATTTGAAACTTTGCTCTTACATCTGGGACAAATCAAACTACTTACCCTTAAACTATAACTCTTGTAAAAATTATAATACAAATATGCCAATTTTTACTTTTAATTGTTAAGATTGTAAACTTTTTAATTTTTTTAAAATTTTGTAGTATATTAAAACTTATGAAACTAGGAGTAAACATTGACCATATTGCAACACTAAGAAACGCAAGAGGAGGAGCTGAGCCAAATCTTGCAAGGGCGGCTGAAATTGCCCTTAAAGAAGATGTCTTCGCTCTTACAATGCACTTAAGAGAAGACAGGCGCCATATTAAAGATTCTGATTTGTATGAAGTTAAAAAACTCGGCGCAAAAATTAATCTTGAAATGGCAGCTACGACAGAAATTCTACAAATTGCCCTGGATTTATCTCCCTATAGCGTTTGTCTTGTACCTGAAAAAAGACAGGAAATTACAACAGAAGGAGGGTTGGATGTATCCTCTCAAAAGGAATATTTAAAAGAATTCATTAAGCCTTTAAAAGAAAGAGGGATTCTTGTTAGTCTTTTTATAGATGCTGATTTAAATCAAGTTCAAAGTGCAAGTGATATTAAAGCAGATTACATTGAACTTCATACAGGAAGTTTTTCAAATGCTTTTGATAAAAAAGAGTACAATTCAGAACTTAATAAGTTGATTACAGCTTCAATTGAAGCACAAAAGCTTGGTTTAAAAGTTAATGCCGGGCATGGATTAAACTACCAAAATGTTTATTTGATGAAACAAATTCCAAATTTATCCGAGCTCAATATCGGTCATAGTATAATTTCGCGTTCTGTTTTTACAGGGCTAAAACAGGCAATAAGAGAAATGAATGAGTTAATTAACTAAGTTTTGTAAAAACTTTCTTGACAGATAATTTTGTCTTGGTTATAGTATTAAACGTAGATAGGTTGGTCGCTTCCAAATGTCTGATTTACAGACTGCGATTCCTTAAAACGAAAGGACACACAATGTACGCAATAGTTGAAACAGGCGGAAAACAATACAAATTTGAAGAAGGTAAATATACTGATATTGAATTGTTAGATGCCCAGGCAAACGATAAAGTGACTTTTGATAAAATTGTTATGTTAGTTAACGGCAAAAAATCAAAAGTTGGCAGACCCTATGTAGCTTCTGCTACTGTTGACGGTACAGTTGTTAAAAATGACAAAGCTAAAAAAATAATTGTTTACAAACAACGTCCAAAAAAAGGAACAAGAGTTAAACAAGGTCACAGACAACAATTCACTAGAGTCATGATTAACAAAATCAATACAAAAGCAAAATCAGCTAAAAGTGAAGAAACAACAGGAGAAGAATAAAAATGGCACATAAGAAGGGTGTAGGTTCATCTAAAAACGGACGTGATTCCGAAAGTAAGAGATTGGGTGTTAAAAAATATGCCAATGAACAAGTTGTTGCAGGAAACATTATTGTAAGACAACGCGGTACTAAAATTCATCCCGGCAACAATGTAGGCATGGGTAAAGATTATACTTTGTTTGCTCTTACTGATGGGGTTGTTAAATTTGAACCATACAGAAGAACAAGAAAACAAGTTAGTGTTTACGCTCAGTAAATTATAACAATAAACTCAACATAAAAAAACAACTGCAGAGTGAACAAAACAAATAAAGCAAAAAACTTTGCAAAGAGACAAATAAAGCAAAAATCAAGCAAAGTAAAAATTGAAAATTAAATACTTAAAAAATTAAATACTTAATGGTATGGGAGCGTAGCTCAGTTTGGTTAGAGCGCTTGCCTGTCACGCAAGAGGTCGCGGGTTCGAGCCCCGTCGTTCCCGCCATTACATTAATAAAAAAGGAGTCCTAAGGGCTCTTTTTTTTATTAATAAAGAAGGAATTATTGTTATATGGAAAAGAAGATTGCAAAATGGCTCAATGATGGTTTAATTGATAGTCTTACCGCACAAAAAATGCTTGCTGAAATAAAAGAAGATAAAATTAGAGCAAAAAGTATAAAGATTAATATAACAATCTATACTATTGCTGTTATTCTAATCGGCACAGGTGTAACAACTTTCATTGCTGCTAATGATTGGATTTTAGAACTCCTAAATTCGTCTGACTTATTAAAAATATTCCTTATGTCAGGTGTAACAATTGCATCTTTTTATGGAGGGTATAAACTTCGCTATGAAAAACAGAATTTTCCAAACCTGGGATATGCTTTAATAATCCTCTCTTCCATCCTTATAGGCGGAACTTATGGGCTGCTCGGGCAAATTTACCATGTCAATTCTAATAATTCTTCTTTAATATTTTTATGGCTGATTAGCATTCTGCCGGTTGCATATTTATTAAAAAATTATGCTGTTAATATTATTTCAATTGTACTTATAATCTTAGGGTTTATATTGTTCTATATAGAATTAGCGCTTGACACAACCTTAATATGGACAATATTTATTCCAATAGCATTAGGAATTCTTCTATATAGTCTTGGTAATATTCCAATTGTATTAGATAAATATAATAACTTTTCTCTCTCATATAAAGCCATAGGAGCAATTCCTATTTTTATAACTTTATTGGTTTTAACTTGTTCTGTAGAACATTCATATCATATTACATCAGCATACTACATTGTTCCTATTGTAGTGTTAATTATTTTTAATGTACTTAATTATATTCTGCAAAAAAAATCCAATGTTCTTTTAATAATAGAAACAATTTCTATTATTACTATATTAATAGCATTGTTTATGCTTATAATTCTACCTTCCATAAACACAACAATTGTAATACTATTTGCAAATATTTTTATCATTGCTATGTTATGTTTTGGATTTAATTACGGGTACAAATTTGAACAAGAAAAAATAATCGGCATTACAAACTGGTTGTTGATTCTATATTTGCTGGTGAACTATTGCCGCTGGGGCTGGAGTTTTATGGATAAAGCTTTATTCTTTATTCTTGGCGGGACCTGCTTAATTATAATAGGACTTTATTTAGAAAAAAGAAAAAAAGAAATTGCAAGAAAGGATGCAAAATGAACAAAAGTGCATTCATTATTACTCTGTGGTTAACCATCATAAGCATTTTTGTATTAACCCAGCAATTTACACTATTAACAGGTAAAGAAGTCTTGTTAAAAACAGTCCCTGTTGATCCAAGAGATCTTTTAAGAGGGGATTATGTAATTCTAAACTATGAAATTGCACAAATTCCTAATAGCGATTATGCCTATAATTCAATAGTTTATGTTTCTTTAAACACTGATGATAACAATGTTGGATATATCAAAGATATTTCTTATTCCAAACCTTCTAATGGTCTTTATTTAAAAGGAAAAGTTGGAAAATGCGAAACTAATATACCAGTATTTAAAAGCGGCAAATGCATTAACTATGGTATTGAGAGTTATTTTGTAAAAGAAGGAAGCGGCAAAAAGCTAGAAAACACTTTAGGCAATGGCGCTCTTGTAAAAGTTGTTATTGATAAAAACGGCAACGCTAAAGTAAAAGGTTTTGTAAATTAACATTGGTTTGTAGTTTTTTAAAATGAAATTCTTTCTTTATTAAAAACACAGACAGCAGATTTTATCAATAGCGCAAAAAAATATTTTTGAGCAGTTTTTAGTTTGTGTAATAAAAAAAAGGAGAAAATATGAAAATTAACAGCATTTGCAACCAAAACACTTACAATACAACTGCCAAAACAAACAATCAGTCTGCTTTTAGAGCTTTAAAACAAAATTTTGTTGATACTTTTGTAAAGTCAATGGGGTATGAGAATTGTATAAGCGAAAAAGGAAAAAATACAATTCTAGAACAATTAACATATATAGCACAAAAAGCAAGGGCAAGCAAAGCATATGTTATATAACAACAATTAACCATAAAGTATATCTTGAAGACAAAACAATGAATGGCAAAAATATAGATTTAGGGTTGGGAGAAATTTTAGATATTTTTGAAGAACCAAATTCAATAAGAGTACAGCTTAAAGATGTTTCAAGAAAAGGAGATGTTTGGAAAAACTTTGGAGCTGATTACAATTCTTATTTAAATTCTATAGATATTAAAAAGTATTTTAGAGAAATTTTAAAACTTTTCGAAGAACAAGAAACAGCAGCAATTAAAGTAATGGACTATCAACAAAAAAATAATGCACTAATTAACGAGCTAAATTCTTTAGTTACTAAATAATATATCAGGGGGAATTTCCCCCTGATAATCGCATCTTAGTTAGTAATAGCTTTAATTGTATTAAAGGTATTGAAAGTTTTTTCCCAGCCGTTTGAATCTTTAGCTGTTTTATACTTTTCTAATTTTTGAGCACGTTTTTGTTTTAGCTTTGCTTGTTGTTTATTAAAAGCAGCAAGTTTTTTAGGATTTGAGTTTCTTTCATCTACAATTGGCTTAGCATAAACCATAAATTTCTTATATGAATCCGTAGTATAGCCAGCTTTAATCTTATCAGGATAAGTATAAGTTATATAATCATAAATATACATTGTTCTTTTATCCCCTGAAGGATGAGTTGAGGTAAAATCAGCATAACTTCCGCCGATTTTATACAAAACTGAAACCATAGCCAAAGGGTTATAGCCGGCATGTGCGATTAAGTCCACCCCTGTGATATCCGCTTCATATTCTTCTGTTCTTGACATTTTTAACATAGTTAAGTTGTTAACAGTGTTTGCTCCTGCTTTAACTGAGGAACTTACATTTGCATTGTAAATTGCAGTTGAAGTAATTGTTCCTACAACGTTTTGCTTAGCAACATGATTGTTAACAATATGACCGATTTCATGCGCTATAACACCAGCGAGTTCAGCGTCATTATTAACAAACTTTAAAAGCCCTGTATAAACGCAAATTTCCTTATCTGCATTAGCAAAAGCGTTAATTTCATCCGTTTCAATTACTTTAAAGTTAATTTTTGTCGGAAGATTATTTTTTTGCAAAAGTGCTTTTCCGATTCTATTAACTTTTTCCACATTGGATTTTGTTGTCCAATTTGTCGTAGTTGCAGCATAAGAACTTAGGGACAAACTAAGAGCAGCTGCCAATAAACAGTTTAGTATCTTTTTCATATCTTTCTCCTCTTATAACAAAAATACTATCAAAAATAAAATTCTATTTCAAGAAACTATAATAATTTTTTATTTTTTTTCGCTAAACCCATAGCTCTGCTCAATTAATTCAAGAATTTGTTCATCAGATAAACTATTATCAAGAATTATTGTTATCCAGTTTTTTTTGTTCATATGATAAGCTGGATAAAAGTGTTTTTCCTTTAATAACTCATCAATTTTTTTACTATCAAGTTTAATATCAATAATTTCAACCAGTCCCTTTTTATCTGCCTCAAGTTTTTTTCTATCAACACTAAGAATGACAAGATACCACTTTTTTGTATCAGCGTTTCTAAAAACAGCACTTGTTGGTGTTTTTTCCCATAAAAATTCTGGATAATTATGGTATTTTTCTATAACCCTATAAGCAATCCTGTTTGTTTGGGAATTATTGAAATATTGTTTTGTAAAACAATTATCTTTAATATCATAAAGAAGCTCAATATAAGCTTTTTTAACTTCTGCGACAAAAGCCCCTTTAGCGCTTTCAATCCTTAATAACAAAAACTCTTCGTTATTTTCAGAATCAATAATCTTTCCTTTTAATTCTCCTTTTGAATTTATAGTGATAATAGCTTTAAAAAAAATGTTTTTAAGAGATTTTTCAATCATATATTCTTTTTTAATTTTTCTAAAACCATACTTTTTTAACTTCCTGTAATCAACAAAGCATCTTTTGAATATATCATTTTCTAAATTCATATTTTAAAATATATCAGCAATTATTTTTATTTACAAGTTTTTATAAATACATAGGAGAAACCATGGGATTTTTTAATACTTTAGGCAATATCAGCCAAAACAAAAAGAATTTTAAAGAATGGGAAAAACAAGACGCTGATAAACAGGCTCAAAGAGAAGCGCTTTATCAAAAACAACAGCTTCCACAAGAAGTTTTAGATAAAGCAAAAGCCAAAGGCAGGGTTATAATTAACACAATTGATATAATGGATACCCACTCAGAAGAAGTAGCCGAAAACACAGAAACTGCAGTAATGCCGTTTGCAGGACTTGCCCCTTTGGCATTATCCTTAATTCCAGGGTTCCCGGCTTATAAAAATATTGAAAGACTAGCCAGGGAAAAAAACGAAGCAATTGACAACTTTTTGTATAAAAGCAATGCTGGACAAGAGCTTAAAGACTTAGTAAACGAACTTGAAAATAAAAAAATTCCCGGTTTTAAAGTCTGGGATTACACCAGTGCCTTTAGCAAGAAAAACTTACAAGCAGTATTAAACGCAAAAATCGAGGGGTTTAATTCTAAAGACACCTATCAAGCTCTATTAAAATGCAAAAGTCAATACAACAATATTCCAGAACTTAAAAACTTCCAAAAAGGAACAAAGCTGGGAGTTTTAGCTACAGTTGGTACTTTTATAGCCGCTTTTATAGCATCTAATATCTGTGCAGCTAAAATTCAGGTAAAAAGTTCAAGAATTGCCCGCTGGCAATCAAGACAAGACTTAAACGACCCTCGAAACTTTGTTCAATATACAGAAGAACAAATGAACACAGCTAAAGAAAACCTCAAGAAAAACGGAATCGAAAAAGAACCCAAAAAAGGTTTAGGTGCAATATCATTATTCAAAAAAGATAAGCAGGAAAAAGGATTTTTCCGCTCTTTAGGCTCTACTATAGCTGATAATAAAAACTATGAAAACTGGAAAAAGGACTATAACTTAGAAGATAAAAAAGTTCAAAGAGAACTAACACCGCAGGAGCTGATTGAAGCTCAAAAAGACAAGGAAATTATCCAAAGAATTACAAAAAAAATTAATAATAGCGCTGAGGAATACTCAGAAAACATGGAAACAGCAGCAGGTGTTCTTATTAATGGAACCCCTATTCTTGGAGGTGCAGTTGGTGCGCTTATAAATTTAATTGTTAATAAAACAAGCTTAGGAGATAAAATTACCAATAAAAACTTTGAAAAAATTCTAAAAAATGCACCAGAAGCAGATAAAGAAGAATTAAAGGAATTATTTAACAAAGTTCAAGAAGGAAGCAAAGAAAAAACCAAAAGTTTTGCAGGTTTTATTAACAAAGCTACAGATCAAATAAAACTATTTATAAAAACTTTTGAAGCTTCTATTAATAAAGAAACTATTGAAAATAGTTCAGGTTTTTCTCAATTTATACAAGCATCTAAATCTTTATACAGCTCCTCTAAAGTACTAAAATTTACAAGAGGCTTTGGAATTATTGCTACCGGCAGTATGATAACAGGCTATATAGGGGCAATGCTTGGTTTAAAACTTCAAAAATCATCTGCCAGAGCAGGTCGTTTTGCAGCTAAAAGAGAAATCGAACAAAACCCGCTGAACTTTGTCGGATACAACGAACAAGACCTTGATTCCGTTAAGGATGTTAAGGCTAAAAAGACAACAATTAAAGAAAAATTTGCAAACTATGTCACTTTCCTTCCCCGCGTAATTAAAGAGTACTTTGATTATGAAAAATACAAAAAAACAGAAGCAAAAGAACAAAAAGCACTTCTTAAAGAGTTAAATAAACTTGAAGTCACAGATAAACAGCTGGAGGAAGCAAAAGACCTTCAAAGAAAGCTATTTACAACCTTTGAAAGTGTTGATGACAAATCTCAGGAATACTCAGAATCAATGGAAGCAGCAAATGAGATGGTTCAGCCTTTGATTCCTGTGTTTGGATATGCTCTTTTAGCTCTTCCTTTTGTAATTGCAGGCATTAAAGTGGCTAAAAAAGGAACAGCAGGGGCAATTGAATCTACAACAGGATTCTTAGCTAAACACACTGGATTCTTAAAAGGCAGGACTGTTAATAAATACTTTGATGATGTTTCAAAAAATATTGTTGATGTTGTTGCAAAACAAGAAGTTGATGACAAAGCTCTGGGTATTTTAACATCTAAGCTTACCCCTGAAGAACTCAAGAGTTTGATTGATAAAACAAAAGGCGCTGATAATGAAGGAAAAGCGCTGCTTAAAGAACTTGCAAATGCTAACTTTACTCAATCATTAAAGGATGATATACTAACAGTCTTCAAATCTTTAGTTAAAGATGAAAAGAATATTAATGAACTACAAGACAATATCATGGATCCTGAAGCAATTAATAAAATGATTGACAATCTTGACATTCCAAATGTAAGAATATCAACAATTCTGGATTTAGTTATAAAGAATCAGCAAAAAGGAAGCTTTGTTGAAAGTCTTAATTTAAAAGGTTTATTGAGCTCTTTAACGGATGCAGCAAAAAATACTTCGAAAAAAACACCAAAAGACGGTAATGAACTTAAAACATTCTTATTGGAACTAATCGAAAAAGACGGTTTTGTTGATAAGCTGCAAGATTCACAGTTAAGCGATATTATTAATATTGTATCAAATGGTATTAATGGCAAAGTTAAAGAACAAAAAACAGGATTTTTTGCAAATATTACAAACAGTATTGAAAAAGGAATAAACAAAACAAAAATAAAAACTGCAATAAAAACACTTGCCAAGAGTCCTGATTTGCCGGATATTAAAATTTCTAAACAGATAAATGATGTTGTAAGCTCAATTAATCAGGCTAAAAATGCTGATGATGAAATTGCAGCAATTCTTAAAGCATTCAAGAAAACCCAAACATACGAAGATGGTTTAAATAAATTTATAAATAATAATATAGCAGATGAAATGACCAAAGAAGAAATCCATGCATTAATTATAAATAATTTCAAAGGGCGTCTTCCTGATTCAATATTAGATTCGCTATTAAAACAAATTAATAGTAAAGCAAATATCAAAAAAGCTGTTGATAATATTATTGATAATTACAAGACTCCAATTAATATTAAAATGATTCCAAAAGACGGTATAAAACTTGAATCAATTCTTAATATTACAACAAAAGATATTGAAAATATGAAAAAAGCTTTTCTTGATAAAAACAAAGGGCTTATAACAAACTGGACACAAGAACAAATTAAAAACGGATCTGCAAGAAAAGCTATTAGCAATATGGTGGGTTCAATGCCTGATGGAGCAACAAGAAAATTGTTAAGTACTATTGCAGAATCAAATGCAACAGACGAACAACTGGCTAAAATCTTTACTAATATTTGCAAATGCTTAAAAAATATACCGACTGAACAATTCAAAAAGATTTTAGATACAGCATTAGCTGAATTTAAGAAAAATCCTCAAAAATTTATGCAAGCGCTAAAATCCGGCTCTTTTGCACAAGTTCTTTTAACCAAAGGTCTTGTAACAACTACAACGCTTATGTCAGTAGGCTGGGGAGCGCTTTCTATAGCTCTTGCGTTTATGGTTGAAAGCACTTTTGCTTCAATGCAGAAAAAAGCAGGAAGATTAGGAGTAATGAAAGGTTTAGAAGAACTACAGGATGAGAAATACTATGCTGATACAAATCCTGCTTCTAAAAAAGAAGAGGTCCAAAATAATAGCAAAGAAAAAATAAAAACTACTCCTGCTGTAATGAGTCCAGCACTAAAAAATCTTCTTGAAAAACAGCAAAAAACTAGTTAAGCTCTTTTTTCCAGCTGTAGAGAAAATAAATTGACAAAAGAAAATAAACTAACCACATAAAAACTACGGTTAGTCCGCTTCCTGTCAATAGAAAAACTTTAAGCCAGATAAAAACAGACAACAAATTAACAAAAAACCAAACATACCATTGCTCGATGCATCTTTTTAAGGTCAGATACTGCCCCAGAACTGAAAAAACCCCGACGAATCCATCTTTATAAGGGGTAATATCCCCTGTTTTTTGAAGGATAAAAGAAACAATTGCTGATAAGATAAAAGCAAGGGAAAAATAGAATAATCGTTGTTTTTTTGTAAGTTTTGTTTTTATAATTGAATCGGTTTTTTTATTAAGATGTTTCCTCCAGTTAAAAATCCCTATAATTTGTATTGGAATATAATAGAACGCGTACAAAATAAAACTTCCAAACAAACTATTAACAAAACTAAGATAGCTGTATAGGAAAGATCCTGTTATTCCGCTAAAAAAACAAAGAATTTTGCCTTTTCCAGCAAGAATTGTATAAGTAATTGAACAAAGAGCAGCAATTAATACAATTGGTTTATCCTTTGATATAACGGACAACAGTACAACTGATAGAAGTATTAGTATAAAAACGATTTTTTCGATTCTAGTAAGACCCATAGGACTAAAATTTAAGAAGCATTAAAAAATACTTCATAAAACTACATTACAGATCCACCGGTAGTATTGAGCATTTGCATCATAACACTGCCAAGAATTATCGCAGCCATTATACTAACAATTGTTAAAACAATCAAAATTGTTAAACCTGCAATAGCCCAATTCTTTTGAATTTGTTGAAATTCTTCAACACTTGAATATTCTTTGTTCTGCCATGCCCAGCGATTGCCCATTATTCCAAACCAAATACACATTCCCAAAGGAAGAATTGGAATAACCGCTGCCAATAAAATCAACAGAGTTATATATGACTTGTTTCCAATACCCCATATGAAAGTAAGAAAAAAAGCACCCCAGTTGAATTTTCTAGCTACAACATCAGGTACGGCTGAGCCTTTGCCCATTCCAGAGCCATTCCCGTTTTTGCGACTGTTTTGCAATGCCATTATATTGGTTTTCCTTTCCTATTATAATTTACTTAACTGTCGGATTATAGAACCGATAAGCCTTAAGTGCCATTGAGACAATATCTTTAAAGTTAGGTTCTTTTTTATTTAGAGCATTTTCATCAAGATGAAACTCAGCTAAAAGTTCTTTGTTTTTTGAATTATAAATTTTAGTTCTGGGAAGCTCTGTTGTTTTAGAAAAACTTCTTCCTTTATATTTTTTCATTTTCTTTCCTGCAGCAATTGTGGATGCCATATCAAGCATGGTTTTCTTTTCTTTAAAAGAAGAACCTGCCCAATCCTTAGGGTCTATATAAAACTTGTTTTCGTTAAGGGTTATTGTATAGGATTCAAAGTACAGAGAAGAAAAAGTTTCCATGCCGGATTGAATTCTCTCAATTGGAGCTTTGGTTCGAACATTAGCAGCACCAGCAGGTTCGCTCTGAGCAATTGCAGCTACAATTCCTGCTATTAGAATAAACATAAAAATCACTAATAGTATTGTAATAACAGGGATAATTAATACATAAACAATTATAAACACTAAAGATTGAGTTCTTTGAGAATCAAGGAATTTTTCATCATTTTCCCAAAGCCGATTCTTATAAGCCCATTCATTGCCCTTAATCCCGCAAACCAGCTGAAAATAAAAGCCGGCCGGTGTAAAACAAAGAAGAAGAAACCACAAAGGTTTATAAGAATTGTTTATCAAACCCCAGATCCAAGTGCCTAAAAAAGCACCCCAGTTGAACTCTTTAGTAATATCATGAGGTTCTTTTGCTGTAATTTGTCCTTTTGTGAACAATAAACAAATATTAAGCGCAAAACTAACAAGAGCAAATACTATCGCTAAAAACACAGGGAAAAATATTGAATAACTCCCCAAAGCTATAACAATAGAAGCTATTATATTAAAGGTATTATTAATCTGACCTTGAATATCGCTCAACCTGCGAATTGCATTAGAAATGCTAACCACGGATAAAAACCCGAGACTAAAAACTAACCATATCTTTAAAGCGACAGGCGCAGTGTATATAATCTGGTTTAATTTAAGAATATCATCAAATGTGCTAATGTTTTTTATAACAAAACTCTGCTGCGGCATTGCAATAAACGCACTAATCATACAGATATAAACAAAGTTAAGAAAGTAATCTCTTCTTCCTATAATTCCCGTAAAGTTAATTAGTTTGCTATTTTTTTCCAAATTCACAGACAAAATCCTTTTTTATAATATTCTATACTTTATTGTTAATTTTGTAAAGATTATTTACAAAATCCAAAATCTAAAAATTTTAACCAGTTATCAATATCATCCTTTGCATTACTGCCGCCATTTTCATAAATTACAAGGGGTTCTAAGACTTTTTTAGCTTTTGTTAGTTTTGCCATATCCTGCGCTATTGAATACTTTCCGCCCCCGCTATGGGTTATAAAAGGAATAATTGTCTTACCTTCAAAGTTATTTTCAGATAAAAAAGTTTTAACCGCAGGAGCCATCTCATACCACCAGGCAGGTGTTCCTACAAAAACCGCATCATATAAAGAAACATCAATATTATCCTTTAGCTGCGGCTTTATTCCTTCTTCGTGTTGTTTTTTTGCAATTCCATAAGCGGTTTCATTGTAGTCTTTAGGATAAGGGGTTATTGTTTCAATTCTAAATATATCAGCGCCTGTTGTTTTATGGATTTTTTCAGCGATTGATTGAGTATTTCCGCCCCAGGAAAAATATGCTATTAATATTTTTTTATTCATAAGACCTCCTTGCAGTTTTCATCTTATAAAGTTAGTAAACTCAACTTCTTCTTGTTTTGGAAGTTCAATTCCTGCTTTTTTACCTGCTTCAATACATTTTAAATAATATGCCATATTACGGGCTAAAAAGCGCATGTTTTGCAATCCTTCGATATCTTTTCTAACATCATCAGGGGTTTGCCCAAAAACCATGTTCCAGTATCTGCCTGAAATAATCGGCATTTGGGTAATTGTAAAGTATTTATTCAGCTGCTCTAAAGCTGCAGTTGTACCCGCACGTCTTGCGCTCACTATAGCAGCAGCAGGTTTATACGTAAAAATTTCAGCACGTTTAGACATAGAAGCTGCAAAAAAAGCACGATTTAAAAACGAAACAACTCCGCCGGCTGCTGCAGCATAGTAAACAGGAGAGCCCACAATGAATCCATCAAAACTTTTAGCATAATCAAGGAATTCATTAACATTTTCATCAATGACACACTTAAAAAGTTTAGCACATGCCCTGCAGGCTCTGCAGGGAGCTATGGGGTTTTTTCCAATATGATAAATTTCAGATTCAACCCCTTCAATTGCTAATGTCTTTTGAATTTCACTTAATGCTGTATAAGTGCAGCCTTCTTTATTTGGTGAACCGTTTAATAATAATACTTTCATTTGATAAAACTCCTATTTTAGCTTACTATACTCTTTTTTATCAACTTCTTCAAGCCAGTCGGTTGTTGCTCCTTCTTTAGGAGTTGAAATTGCAATATGAGAAAACCAGCTGTCAGAGGCTGCGCCATGCCAGTGTTTTATTCCAGGTGCAATGTTGACAACATCCCCTCTTTTAAGTTCCTGCGCGGGTTTACCCCACTCTTGATAGTATCCTCTTCCTTCTGTTACTATAAGAATTTGACCAGTTTTATTATGAATGTGCCAATTGTTTCTGCATCCAGATTCAAAAGTAACATTAGAGCTGTTAACTTCCCCTGTTGTAAGCGGGTTTAGATAACTTTTACCAACAAAGTACTTTTGATACGCCTTGTTTTCGCTGCCCAGACCAAAATCCCCTCCTTTTGAAGTTTCACCTGCAATTTTTACAATCTCCTTAACCTCAGAATCAGTCAAACCTGTGTTTTTTCCCATTTGAATGTGGGAGTTAAGCTGGGATTCGACTCCTTTAATGGATGATAACATTGCTATTGTTGCAATTTCTCTTTCCTTGTAAGTTAGAACACCGCGGGAGAAAATATCAGCAAATAAATGCTCCTTTAAATACTTATCAATTGCAGGAGCAAAATCAAAAATCCCGCCTTTTACGTGGTTTTTAGTGAGTTCAACTTGAACCTCATCACCATAGGCAAATTTATCAGTATCTTTAGGTAATTCCTTTGGTTCTTTTCCAACTTTATCATTGCTTCTTAACTCAACAACATTTTTTAATGTCATAAGCGCATTAAGACTCCTTGGAAAACCGCAATAAGCATAACTTTGAATTAGCACTTCTTTTATTTCATTAATTGTCAGCCCTTTATCAAGTGCTTGATTTAAAGCTTTTTGAAGATTTTCCAAATCCCCTCTTGCGCTCAAAGAAGCAATTTTTGCAATATTTTTTTCTTTTGAGCTTAATAATCCCCCTGCCATACAATCACCTCCAATAATTAATATACAAAGTAGCACTATAGCTGACAATAAATTTTTTATCATGATCTAAATCCTTACAATAACTCAATTTATATTATATAATTATCCAAAAAAAATAAAGACCTATTTCTATCTGTTTCTTATCTAATTCTCTTTTTGTAGTATAATTCCGTTTATGAATAAAATTGAAATTATAAAAGATAAAATATTAAGCTTTTATCAAAAACCCGGGTTTTATGATACCCCGATTGAAGGATTCAGGGTTTCTAGAAGAAACGAAACAACAGAACTAAAAAAATGTTTCTATAAGCCGCTGGTTGTGCTGATTATAGAAGGAAGCAAACAGACTATTTTTGGCAATTACAAATACACCTGCTCTAAAGGGCAGTACATGGCTTGTTCTGTTGATATTCCCCTAATGAGCAGGATTAAAACCGCAACAAAAGAAAATCCTTATTTGGGTCTGGTTTTAGAACTTGATTCCTATATTATTTCACAATTAATTGCTCAAACAAACACAAAAGAACTTGAATACGACAAAAATTCAGCTTGTTTTATGGGAGCTGATGCCGATAAGGATCTAATTAATGCTTTTATAAGACTTGTTGAGCTATTAGAACAAACAGAAGACAAACAAAGAATACTAGCACCGATGATTATAAAAGAAATCCATTATCTATTATTAACAGGACCCCTAAAAAGCCTTATTATGGCAGCTAACACCAAAGGAAACCAATACAACAGGATTAAAGATGCAATTAGTTTATTAAAAGAAAACTACAAAGAAAAAATAAATATGGATAAACTGGCAAGAAGCTTAAACCTTTCTCCGTCCACTTTTTACAAATATTTTAAAAAAGTAACGACAGTATCTCCCCTGCAGTATCAAAAACAGCTAAAACTCTACGAAGCGCAGCGTTTAATGCTAAGCGGACAACACAACGCTGAATCAGCGAGTTATCTTGTCGGATATAAAAGTCCGACACAGTTCAATAGAGAATATAAAAAACTGTTCAAAAATCCCCCTAAAAAAGACATCGCAAGCTTGATTCTATCTAATGAATAACTCTAAAAAGATTTTAATTTTGTTCTTTTTCAAATTTAAAATCTTTTGGCAGTTCGTCTTGAAGAAGTTTTGCGAACTCTACTATTGATAAACCAAGAGCCTGCGCAACTTGCAGAATATAAAACATTCCTACTCTGCGATTTGCTCTTTCAATATTATCTAAAGTGGATTTAGCAATATCATTTTCATAACAAAAAACAGTAAAAGTTAATTTCAAATCTTTTCTGCGTTTTTTAATTACGTTTCCTATCGCTGTATAGAATATTTTATCATTGCCTCGCATTTACATTATTTTAATGTTAAAAACAATTAAAAGTTTCCACCATGATAAGTAAGAAAGAATTACATAAATTTGGATACAAAATTAGTTCAATAGTTTTAAGTAATATAGTTAATAAATGCACAAAAGCAATGATAATAAAGAATATTCAAAATACATCAACAATAAAAAGTGCACTTTTGACAATTTAGCATTCATTAATTTAGATGAACTTATTGATAAATACGGATTTGACAATATGCCTGAAAACAAATTTGAAGCACAGAAGCTTTTAGAAAAAATAGGAGAAAAAATTGATTGTCAAATTAGAATTTTTTTAGCTAAAAGAGCTGGTTTGGCTGAGTTATGGATTTCAAAAATCCAACTTGACACTTATGTACAGTATTATAAAAACAAACAATTTTATTCATATTTAATTTTAGATAACAGGTGTCAGTTAGCCGATATTATTTCTACAATACTTGATTGGCAATGGAAAAAATAAGATGTAATTATATAAAAAAAGAAATTTAAAAAATAATCCCTATCTTGATTCTATTGAGGATATATTAGATAAAAACACTTTAAATCAATTGTTTATGTTTAAAATAATTAAAAATAAGGACTATGATAAATAAAGCAAAACTGCACCAGCTTGATAAAATAATTTTCAGCTTAGGTTTGAAAATTTTTTAAATTTTAATGCAAAATAAAAAGATTATGCCATGCAAAAGCAAGCACATTGAATTTTTTGAACATTTCTTGTTCTTTTTTAAACTTAACTAAATTTTCAAAAAAACAAGAACTCAATATTCTTGAAGCCTGGCTGAAAGATATATAAACCAAATTCAACAGGATTTAAGCAAAAGTATTAAAATTCAATTTATTAAAAATAGGAACTCTAATAATTAAACTTGATTAATATTATTAAGAAATACTTCGTCAAACAATTTATATTTATTCAACAAGCAGTCAATATCCTCCCTTCCTTTGAGTGCTATCTTTTTATTTTCAAGTCTAGATAATACATAAACAAGTTTAAATAGAACAATACTATAACTTTTTCCATTTAATTCTACAATAATTTTCTCGCCTGTTTTCATAAGGGGAATAAACAATCCTTTCTTTTAACATACTACTATACACAATTAATGGGCTATTTTAGGCATTAAAAAAGGGGCTTTTAGCCCC
>CAJTNR010000014.1 GCA_910577635.1 uncultured Vampirovibrio sp.
TCAACAAAACAAACACAACAACAAAACTCACTGCGATACAAATGCTAAAAGAAATCAAACAAGAACTAAATGCAAAAAACAACCAAGGCATGATAAAGGGGTAAAAAAAGAGGGTCAAATTAAAATAAGACCCTCAAAATACCAAAACACAAAAATATATAAAGTTTAATAAGCTACTTCAACAACACATCTTACACCATTGCCTGCGCTTGAAACGCTATAATGAATTGTTTCAGTTGGATAATCATAAGATGAATATTTTGACAATTTATATATTTTAGCATGGTCTTCATCTTTAAAATTACTTACAGGATATGTTTCAGATAACCATAATGCATCTATGTGGCAGTCGCTAAATTGATCGAATTTGGTTATTGTTGTACCAAATTTACGTAAAGCGACTCCTCGATTACTTTTGCAGCCATTAGCAAAGCAAGGACAATTCGGTATAGTTTGCCCTACAGATACAGGACAATGACAGGCTAATTTATCACCTATTTTTGGTTGTGTATCACAATAAGGAGTACCTTTTTGAGGTTGATTATAATTGGAGCATAGCTGCAAACCATCTGCACCCAAGTTAGAACTTGTTTTAGCAGCAAAATAATAAGAAGAAGAAGTGGAATTTGGATAAAATACACGTATATCATCTGCTGATAACAATCTCCAGCTTCCTTTTCCAGCGCCTGAAACAGAATAATTCTCACAGATTGCTTTAGCTGCAGGATAATCACAAAGAGTTCTACTTGGTATTGAATAATTAAAATTTGAATATCCTTCCCAGATTCTGACTGTACTCAAATCTGTTGTATATTCTTTTGAAGGTACACCATTTTTCGCAAGCCAGCAACATTTAGAGCCTTCACAATTAGAACCTATATTTACCTTAGAAACTCCACTTGGAATTGGAGGTCCGTTTGTATCTCCTGCATTAAATTTGGTAATACAAATACCTTTATTTTCTGCAGTTTTTACAAACATTGTATTAGGAAAATTAGCACAAGGATTAAAGCATCCTTTAATGCCCGGAATATAACCATATTTACAACAAATATTGTTTTCTGCATTACCATAACATTTTTTGCAATCTGATTTTCCTTTTTCATCTTGATATAAAGAATAAGAATAAGAATTATTAATACCGCTGCATTCTTCCTTTTTGCTTCCATCACACTTGTAGCCGACTTCACAAGGCAAACAAGTTCCGCCTACGGGGTATTCACCGCTGGAGCAGGCAGTGCGTATACAGGTATTTGCTGAAAGTTCATAACCCGAAGAACAGGAGCTGCATCCGCTTGAACTACAACTTGTACAAGCCGAATGCCATTTAGAGCAGCTCGCACAAGAATTAGAAGAGAATTCAAAATATGTCCCTGCTCCGCAAATACTCTCACATCCGTTCTTATTAGAGTTCACTTGCGTTCCTGCTCCGCAAGTTGAACATCCGGATAACCCTCCTGTTGAATATGTACTTCCTGTGCAGGCAATGCATTGTTTTGTACTTGAATTATACCCATATCCGCTCTTACAATATGTACATCCGTCTTTATTACAGCTCTGACAACCGACCCCATAAGAATCTGAGCAATTTTTACAGCTTGTCGCACCTTTTGTATCAGTATACTTACCGCTGCCGCAAGCTATACAGCTGCCTTGTGCTGAATTTGACTGATAATAGCCATAATCACACTGACGGCACTTTTCATCCCCTGCTGAGTATTGTCCTGCACTGCAAGCGCTGCATCCTGTGCTTGTTGGCATATACCCCGATTGACAGGTTTTACACCCATCGGCATTGCAGCTAAGACAATTAGACCCATAAACAGAATTGCAGCTCTTGCATTTACAGCTTGCAACATCTTTAAACTCAGTTCCTGAGCAACTTTTTGTACAAACATAACAAGTATTACCCAAACAAACTTCACAATTTTCATCAATTTGTGAACAATTAGTAAAATCAAGCTTTCCTCCCTTGGAGCTAACAGAAATTCCAGAGTGCTTGAGTTTATGGGTTATTATAGGCGCCATTGCAGTAAGTATGACTGAAATTGTAATCAAACTTATTAAAAGCTCGATTAAAGAGAAAGCTTTTTTCATGATATTTTCCTTATATTTTTGTAAATGAATTATCTTTATTAAGTATTCTAATACCTAAGTTAATTATAGTCAAGATATGGTAAAAAAATGTAATGTTAAAAACCTAAATACTAATATTTTACTTTTTAGTATATCATTACAAAAGGGGTCAAGATGACAAAAATAGCTAAAGATGAGCCATTTTACCAAATATCTCAGGTTTCAAAATTAATAGGTGTTACAACTGATAGATTAAGAACCTATGAAGAAGAAGGTCTTATTAAACCCTATAGAAGTGCAGGTGCTCAAAACGGCAAAAGGCTTTTCAGTCTTGAAGAAATTGAGTGGTTAGAAATTATTCGAGAACTTATTAAGCTGGGTGTTACAATTCCTGTTATTCGAATTTTTCTAAGTTCCAAGGTTGATATCAAACAAAATTTGCTAAGGGATAAGGATAAAGAAATTGCAGAATTAATTATAAAAATGTATTCTCACTCGATTTTCTCCAAGCTCTAAATCCCTATAAACTTTCTTGTGTTAATATCAGGATTAATTTTTAAAAGCAGGGTTTTTACAACAAACAAAGAAAGAATTGATAAAACAGCAACTGCAAAAAACCTTATAATTACTAATAATAGTGCATTTTGTCCTGTTATTACATTGTTAAGATTAAAAATTTGGTTATAGATAAAAAACCAGTACCAGTGGACAAAAAAGATTCCAAAGCTGTATTTTGCAATAAAATCCAGTGTTTTATTTGTTTTTTGATGAGATAGAATAAACTCATCATAATGTTTCAAGTACCCTAAAACCAAAAGAGTTAAAAAAGTTTTTGAAATTGTAAAATTTTCAATATTGAAATAAATATCCGCTAAGCTTGAACTTATCATTAAAATCCATAGAAAAAACCTGTAATTATAGAATTTATCAATAATTTGCTTGTTTTTTGAACAATACATTCCAAGAATATATAAGGATAAAAAGTGAACAAAACCTAAAATTACATATCTAATATATCTAATATATATATATATATTAGATATATTAGAATTTGATAAACCAATTGTATCTTCAAATTCAATTGATCCTCTAGGGACAAAAATTGTAATTAAGAATAACAAAGGCAATAGCTTATAGAGAATATTTTTCTTTTCTAACTTCAAAAATAAAAAAGAAAACACAAAGAAAATTACAATCATAGGAATAAACCAAGTCGGGGTATTATGAACCCTTCCAATTGACAATAAAAGCGGTGTTTGGATAATTGGATTCAAATCCAAAAAAGGATTTTTATAAGCAATCGGATAAATAAAACAGAAACAAAGCCCCGGGATTGCGGTGATTAAATAAGGGAGGATAACATTGGTCCATTTTTTTGATAAATAGGTTTTATATTCAAATTTATAGGATAAATGCTGGAATAAAAAACCTGAAATAAAGATAAAAAGTGCAGTTCCACCGCAAAAAACCTCCGAGGAAATTCTATGAGTTAAACCAACCCCAAATTGCATTGTATGACCCATGATTATTAAAAGAATTGCTAATCCTCGAAAAACATTAATATAGTTTAGAATTTTTGTTTTTTGCATATTTTTTTCCTTATAATTCAAGCCACAACACCTGATAAGGTGCAACCCTTAAGTGCATTGTTCTATTTTGAAGCGATATATTAACCTTAATATTGTCATTATTTACAAGATTTTTTAAACTCGTGATTCTGCCGTCGTTTTTTAAAACAACACCGGCAGGAAGTGTAACTTCTGCTATAAGTTTATCGTTAGATAAATTATTAATTATAAGAATTTGAGAATTTTTGTTTTTTCTAATATAAGCAAAGTTACTTTTTGATTTAGTATTTAAAAGCTCAAAATCACCATTAACTAAAACAGGATACTTTTTTCTTATTGCAATCAAATTTTTGACTTTAGAATAAACTTTGGAGTTAAACTCATAATACCCTTTTTTTGAGCCATAGAAAAGTTTTGCGCTGACTTCACCCCTATTAATATCTCTTGAATCAAAAGCAGATAGCAAATTTGATAATCCTCTTTTAAGAGCAGATTTTTTAGCATTTTCATAGTTATTTAAAACCCCTGCTTCATCGCCGTAGTAAATAATCGGAATGCCTGGGAGCGATAGAAGCATTGAATAGGCAACTTCAATTCGATTTGGGTTTTTATCTAAAAAATTAGCCAATCTTCCTGAAACTCCAAAGCCGTTTCTAAAATCTTCCCCTTTTTTAACTAGATCGTTAAATAGTATTTGTCTTACTTCCAAAGGCGCCATTTCAAGAGTCAATTCATCATGGACTCTAAGGAAAATCCCCCAGGAAGCGCTTTTTGGAATGGCGGGTGTTGTTTTATAACTATTAATGAAGTACTTTTTATCCTGAGTAACTAAACTTGCCCACATAGCAGGCATATAAGGAAAATTATAAGCAATTTGAGCTTCATTTGTCCTGTTTATTTTTTTTGGTTTATCATCAATTACAACTTCAACTTCTCTTTCTTTTCCGAAATATTCAACCAAATCCTTAGGGGGCTGGCAGGCTTCAACCTGAATAACACTAGAAGGAGCGCTCAATTGAAGATAATTGCTTATGAGTCTGACTATCGCGTGGGTTTCAGGCAGATTTTCAGCATTAGTTCCTGGTTTTTTTGATAAATAAGGAATTGCATCAAGCCTGAAGATATCAACCCCTAAATTTGCCCAATGGCTTATTGTTTCAAGCTCATAATACAAAACCTTAGGGTTGTTCCAGTTGATATCAAGCTGAAAAGGGTAGAAAGTGTGGTATAAATAATAGTCTTTATTGTTAATAGTAATTTTTCTATAATGATTATCAACGCTCTGCGGGAAAATAAGCCTTCTTTTAGATATTGTACCATCAGCCTGTGTGTATTCGACAACTGTTCCCAGTTTTTCATCATTATACTTTTTATACTCTGGCATTGTATCAGTATAAACAAAGTATTCAAGCTTTGTTTCATCCCCCGATTCAAGCTTTTTAAACCATTCGTGTTCTTGTGATAAGTGATTTAAAACCAGGTCAGCTTTAATTTTAAAACCTTCTTTTTTTGCTTGTTTTACAAAACTATTAAACTCATCAAGCCCTCCTAAGTCTTCTCTAACGTTTTTTGGGTCTTGAACATCAAAACCGGAGTCTTTCATAGGACTTTTTGCAAAAGGAAGCATATAAAGAGTTGTGACTCCTAAATCTTTAAGATAATCAAGCATTTGAGCAGTATCTTTAAAAGAATTTTTCTTGTCCTTTTGAACAACTCCGAATTGATCAACATAGAACATATAAATTATTTCATTCTTATACCAGTCGGATTCTCTTTTTAAATCCTCTTCAATTAATTCCTTAGGACGGTTTTCAATCGCTTTTTGGGCTAAGTTAATAACATTATCATAAATTATAGCTGAGTTTTCCTTGCCATAAACTTCAATAATTGAATTTAGAATCTCTTTTTTAATCTTGGAATCATCAGCAAAAACAGGGTTTACAATACAGATTAATAAAATTGTTAGAATAATTTTTTTATAAAACAAATTTCCCTCTCCCTCTTTTTTTAAAGATAGAATTATTTTATCATAAAAAAATTTTATGTTTTATTAAATATTCCACGAATGAAAGTGTAGAATCCGGGATTTTCTTTATAAGCTTCAACTTCCAATAAATTGTTCCAATAATCAGAGAAGGGATTTATTATTTGATTAAAATCTGCATTAGGATAATCAATAAGCGCTTCATAGTACTTTTGAGCCATTATTTTTTCTTCTGTGGTTAGATCCCCTTTAGCTTTTCTAACTTCCTTGTAATGACTTTCATTAATCACCATAGGAATATCTTTATAAGTAGCATTGTTATTGGTCATAAGGGTGTATATCGCTTGTATATAATTTTTTAAATTAACACGATACCCGCTAAGATCAATTTCAACATCTTTATATTTATCCAAATTAGACATTACACCATTATAAATTTGCGTTATTTCAAGCTGCAAACAGGGAGTCTGCAAGGTTTTTGCAACTCTTTTCAAGCAGGCATAATTGAGTTTTTCTATTCCATCATCCATTCGAGCTATTGTTTCAGCCTGTTTACCATGGACAAGCTCGTGTTTTAGTATCTTTTCGCTTTTCCAATTTAAAATAGGATCATTAATAAACATCTTGTTGATATTTACTTCCCCTGACATCATATTATAATATGCGCCTTTATAACCAGAATAAATCAGCTGGTTTTTTAGCTTTGCGCTTGTTGTTGTGTTAATTTCTTCAAACTTTTTATCATTGTTTTTATTGAATAAATATTGCAGCCCCAAAAAAGCGCTTATTCCTCCCGCAACAACCCAAGGGAAAGTTTTATCAAACTGTGCAATAAGTTTTTCGCGCTCTAAGGTTTTGTTTAGTTTTTTTAGTTTTAATGATTTTTTTATCATTATTAATTCATACCCTAAAATAATTACAGCAGTCGGTATTAGGGCAGTCGTTGAATTAAAATGTCTTGTAAAAAAACACCTTCTCGCTCAAGCTTTGAAACCTTATTATTCCTTAAAATAAAGTTATTTACAGCCATAGTATTAGTATTATAAGAATTATTGATACTATTAATCATAAAAACACCACTCAATAATAATAAAACAAACAATTATTTTTTTGCTACTTTAATTCTATTTTTTAATTTTATAACAATTGTGCTCTTAAAAAATTAACATAAAAACCCGCAATAACGGTATTAAAAAAGATTCCCCCCGCCCAGTTACACCTATTAAATCAAATCACTAAAAATCATATTTTAAAAATTAAAAAAGCACCCAAAAGGTGCTGTTATTGTTTTAAATGGAGCGGGAGACGAGGCTCGAACTCGCGACATCTTCCTTGGCAAGGAAGCATTCTACCACTGAATTACTCCCGCAAATTCAATTTTCTTAACTATAATACAATATCAAAAAAAATAATCAAGTGATTTTTGTAAAAATTTGTTAAAAATAAGTTTTTTCTGGCAAATTTTTAATTTTTTTGGTTTTATTATAACAGTCAAAGAAAGTGGTGTGTGAATATGGAAAAAAAATTAGGTCTATTTGTATTGTGCTGTTTATGTTTAGTGCTTAGCTGCAATGCACAGAATATTACTGTTAATGCAACCAATTCAAATGTTAACATAGGAAGCAGTGCTGCAGCCGGCAGTGTATATGAAAAACGCTCATCAAGATATGATTATGTTTATGAAGCACCCAGAAGACAAAGTCTTGATGCTTATGGAAGATACATTAAAGCTTCAAGCAATGTTCGATATATCAACTCACCTTCAAGATTAAAAAACGCAAAACACGCAGCAAGAATCAATGCCTATAACGCACAAATGTACTACTAAAAGATAAAATGCTGCATATTTTAAACCTAGGCATTCATGCTTGCAAAAAAAATTAAAACCTTCTTTTGTTTTTTTGTTTTTATGATAATATCAAGATACTATGATGAAAACAGTTGATGAAATAAGAGAAGGTTTTTTAAGTTTTTTTGAAAAAAAACACAATTCAACAAGGGTTAAAAGCTCAAGTTTAATTCCTGATAATCCGACGCTGCTATTAACAAGCGCAGGCATGGTTCAGTTTGTCCCTTATTATTTAGGGATTGAAAAGTGTCCTTATAAACCCGCTAGAGCTACGAGTTGTCAAAAATGTGCGCGTGCAGGCGGTAAAGATTCAGACATTGAAAATGTCGGCAGAACACCCCGTCATCATACCTTTTTTGAAATGCTCGGAAATTTTGCCTGGGGCGATTATTACAAAAAAGAAATAATTCCCTGGGCCTGGGAGTTTGTTACAAGTCCTGAATACCTGGGATTAGACAAAAACAGACTCTGGGTAACAATTTTTGAAACCGATGATGAAGCATATGAAATTTGGAAAAACTCAACTGATATTGACCCTAATAGAATCATAAGAAAAGGCAAAAAGGACAATTTCTGGGGTCCTCCAGGACCTACAGGGTCATGCGGACCTTGCAGTGAAATTCATTATGATTTAGGAGAACACTTAAAATGCAGCGAGGATTGCTCAATTGCAACCTGTGAATGTGACCGCTGGGTTGAAATTTGGAACATGGTTTTTACAGAACTATTCCAGGATGATAAAGGCAACCAAACCCCGCTTGATAAAAAAAACGTAGATACAGGAATGGGCTTAGAGCGCATTGCTATGGTTTGCCAGGGGGTTGAATCAACCTTTGAAACAGATATATTAAAACATATTCTTGATAAAGTCTGCACTATTACAAACAAAAAATACAAAGAAAACGAAAAAACCGATATTTCACTTAGAATTATAGTTGACCATGCGCGCTGTGTGTCTTTTATGATTGCAGATGGAATCATACCTTCAAATGAAGGAAGAGGCTATGTTCTTCGTATGATTCTAAGAAGAGCGCTTCGCCATGGGTACCTATTAGGGCTTGATTTACCGTTTTTAGAGCCTGTTATTGATACTGTTATCGATAAATACAGCGCGCAGTATAGTGAGCTTAAGGAAAACGAAAAAAAGATTAAAACAATAATTAAAAACGAAGAAGAAAGATTCAAACTCACTCTTGACAATGGTTATAAACTTATTGAAGATTTAATTGAAAAAGCAATCGATAAAACAATTAAAGGAGAAGATGCCTTTAAACTCTACGATACCTTTGGCTTCCCGTTTGAATTGACTTGTGAAATTGCTTCTGAAAAGGGTTTAGGAGTTGATAAAGAAGGTTTTTTAAAAGCTCTTGAAGAACAAAAACAAAGAGCAAGAGCATCTGCTCAAAAGGTTGTTATTACTGATGATTTAAATTATATTAACAATCCTGATACAGAATTTCTAGGCTATAAAAAAAACGAATCTGAATCTAGAATCCTTGCTATTGTTGATAAAGAAGGAAATAATACTAAAGAAGCTAAAGAAGGTATTTTTGATATTATCCTTGATAAAACTCCTTTTTATGCTGAATGCGGAGGACAAATAGGCGATAGCGGTGTTTTTGTTTTTGGACAAGAAGAAGTGGAAGTTATTAAAACCTTTAAAGTTCAAAATATCTTCGTGCATAGGGTTATTGTTAAGGAAAATCCTATTATTCAAGGGAGTATTGTCAGCGCTCGAATTGATTGCAAAAAAAGAGAAGAAATTGCAAAACACCATTCCTTAGCGCACTTACTGCAGGCAGCTTTACAAAAAGTTTTAGGAAAAGATGTTCATCAGGCAGGATCTAATGTTGAACCTATAAAAACAAGGTATGATTTTACTTTTGATAGAGCCCTTGCAAAAGATGAGCTTAAACAAGTTGAGGATACTATCAACTGCTGGATTAAAAAAGGCATTACAAGAAAAACAGAAGTAATGAGCATTGATGAAGCCAAAAAAACCGGTGCAATGGCTCTTTTTGGAGAAAAATACGGTGATTTTGTGCGGGTTGTAAGTTTCTTTGATAATGACAACTGCTATTCAAAAGAACTTTGCGCAGGAGTCCATATCAACAATACTCTTGAATTAAGACAGGCAAAAATCGTTTCTGAATCTGCAAGTTCAGCAGGGGTCCGCCGTATTGAAATTGTTTGTTCCGATGCTTGTTTTGATTTACTCAATGAAAAAGCGCAGCTGCTTGAAAAATTGTCTTTGGATAATAAAATGCCTGCTAATAAGATTCAGGAAAAAATTGATAAGTTAAATCAAGAAATAAAAGACCTTTCATCAAAACTTGAAGACTTAGAAACAAAGCGTGCAAAGGATAGCTTTAATACGTTTTTATCAAAAGCAAAAGAGGTCAATGGTATAAAAGTATTAATTACAAAAATCGATGACTTTGCTCCTAATGCAATTAAAATAGGGATTGAACTATTGGCAAAAAAACTGGGAAAAAGTGTAGTTGTATTCTGCTCAATGAAAAAAGACGACTCGGTTTTTGTAATAGCTAAAGTTGAGGATTCACTAACTAAAAAAGTTCAGGCAGGTAAGATTGTAAGTGAGATTACAAAAGCCTTAAAAGGAAACGGCGGCGGCAGAGCTCAAATGGCGCAGGGGCTTGGAAAAACCCATGAAGGAATTGAGGATGTCTTATTAAAAGTCGAAAAAGAAATTATAGAATCACTATAATTAAGCCATCTAAATTGTTAATATTTATTGCATATGTTGAAAATTATCCTTATAGGTAGCAAAAAAATATTTTTAGCTGCTTTATAATAGTCTCACACCTAAAAAATGTATTTTATCAAGTTAAAGAGGATATTAAAAAATGAGGGTAATGCCAATTAGTCTTAGGAGCTATAGCAGTTTTCAACCGCAAAAAAATCAGAGCAATAATCAAACAAAGCAAAACAAGAATATTTCGTTTGGAAATTTTGAAAGTGATGAAGCTAAGAAATTAACTTATGAAGCTGCAATAAGGGATTATGATGATTATCCAGAAAAAATAAAGAATGACCCTCATAGTATCTATGCTCTTGTTATAAAAGGAATAAAAAAAGATATTGATTATTTTGAAAAATCACCTTTTGCAAGAGTTAAAAAGTGGAATGGCTCAGACGGCGAGGAATATGCCTATGTTGCGCTAAACAGAGCTGAAACAGATAAACACGAGAATAAAGAATTATTTGATAATATCGCAAGACACGCTCAAAGTATTCCTATAGAAATTGAAGAAGAAATAATTGCCAAAGACCCTGATTTTGTAAGAGTAATTGACAATGCAGCCAGTCTTTCGTATGCATACGAAGACCTTCATAATGCAGAAATAGGTTTTGTTTATAAACCTTCTGAAAGTGATAATAATTCATACAAACAAGAAGAAGATTTATGGATGGAGGCTGTTTGGAGAAATACTTAAATTAAAATTTCATTTCAAATTATAACGATTTATTAAAAACTTACATTAAACAAAAAGAGGAAAAAACAATGAGAATATCACCAATTAATTTAAAATACAATCAAAATATGCAGCTTAAAAAAGCTCAACAACATAACAAACAAAACAGTCCTTCGTTTGGACATTTTGAAAGCCCGGATATAGAAAATGAGCTTGAAAATGTTTTAGGCAAACCATTATGGGATTTAGATAAAATAGATATAAAAAAAGTAAAAAATTCACCTTTTGTTACAGTCAAAAAAGGACATGATAAAGAAGGTCAAACAATGCTTTATGCTGTAATGAATAAAGATGTTACAGATAAGCATAAGAATAAAGAATTTTTTGATAAAATGTTAAAAAATTGCAAAGAACTTGTTGAGTTGGGTGCTTTAAGCTATCTTGATATAATTGAAGCAGGAATACCAGAGAAAGAGCCATATTTCATTGGTCCAGTTTCTGATAGTGAAGACCTTGGCAGACTATGCGCAAATATTTACGATGCCGAAACGGGTTATGTATACGCGCCTCCAAAAGATGCTAACAGCAACTCTTATAAACAAGATAACGATCCTTGGCTAGAGGCTGTTTGGAGAGAAATACCTAATTAAAATTTAATTTCAAATTATAACGATTTATTAAAAACTTACATTAAACAAAAAGAGGAAAAAATAATGAGAATATCACCAATTAATTTAAAATACAATCAAAATATGCAGCTTAAAAAAGCTCAACAACATACCAAACAAAACAGTCCTTCGTTTGGACATTATGAAAGTGATGAAGCTAAGAAATTAACTTATGAAGTCGCGATAAGGGATTATAAAGATTGCTCAGAACAAATAAAAAAAGACCCTTGTAGTTTTTATACATTTACTTTAAATTCTATAAAAAAAGATATGAATTATTTTGAAAAATCACCTTTTGTAACAGTTAAAAAGTGGAATGGTTCAGATGGCGAGGAATATGCCTATGTTGCGCTAAACAGAGCGGAAACAGATAAACATAAGAACAAACAATTGTTCGATAATATCGCAGAATATGCGCAAAGTTATCCTATAGATATTGAACAAGAAATAATTGCCAAAGACCCTGATTTTATAGGTGTAATCAGTGATGATTGCGTGCTTTCTCAAATACAGGATAAACTTCACGATGCAGAAATAGGTTTTGTTTATAAACCTTCTGAAAGTGATAATAATTCATACAAACAAGAAGAAGATTTATGGATGGAGGCTGTTTCAAGAGAAATACTTAATTAAAATTTCATTTCAAATTGTAAATATTTATTAAAAACTTGCATTGGATTAATTATTCAATAGCAAGTTTTTATATTTTTTGGTCTTGTATGAAAAGTTAAAATATTTTTTTTGAGAATGGTATGAATAAAATTTCTAGAAATACTACGAATACAAGAAACGCTTTTGTTACAAAGACAAAAGAAAACAACCTCCCAAATAATTCGAATTTATCTTTCAAGGGTCATCCTTTTAGCAAGTTAACCAATATCAATAATTTTAATCTTATTGAAAAAAAGATACTCAATAAGGTAGATAAATTTAAACCATTAAAAACAAATCTAGTACAAGAAAATTTTTTAAAAGTATCAAAAAATACTCAAGTTTGCTCTTTTGAAAAAACCCATCCATTCATTGAAACAGTTACTTATCCTGTTGCAAAAATGCCTAAGGAGCTTTTTAATTTCATTGCGAATAAGTTCAATATTGAATCCTGGCAGAACTCTAAAATGCTCAAAGAGTTCAACCAGGAAAAAGAACTTGAAACAGCGAAGCGTGCAATGAGGGGGTTGTTAAATACGGCAGATGATGCAATTAGTGCTTTTTGCAAGAAGAAAAATATCAAGCCCAAAGAATTAGAAAATTTCCTTGAAGACAACAAAAATAATGAAGAATTTCAAGAAATCTGCAAAAAGGTTTTAGATGACTTGCAAAAGAAGTTTAATGCTAACCTTGCCTCAGACACTGCAACATACAATACAGCACATGAAAGAACTATTGTCAGACTTGTTTCAGGGTTTGTTGCAGCGGCAATTCTGGGGTGTGATTTTCACAATAAGTCTATTATGAATGGAAAATCAGAAGATGAAGCAATGAAGGAATTGAAGGGGAAAAGAAAACAAGAAATTATTGAAAATATAGAAGAAGCAATCTCCCAATACTTAACCCTCGGGGCTTTTTCAAGCTTTACAAACAACCACACATATGCTGCTCCTGTTTTAAACACCGCTCTTGGAGTCCTTTTCAGCACTTCATCAAGATTAATTTCAAAAAGACCTATAATGAGAGTTAAACCTAAAGCACAATTAATCGAACGCCCCCCGACAATGGAGGGCTTTATTTCAGGTGATAGAACATCAAAAGCGGATATTAGAATCCCTGAGGAAGACAAATCTAAAAAACATCTTTTATCACCTAAAAATATAGCTCTAGCTTGCATTGCAAGTATTGGTATTGGTTTTGGTTTTAGAAAACTTAAAACAACTAAAATTTTTGAAAACTTAAAAAATTCTTTATTTAAAGATATCATTCAAAGATACAAAAAAGCAACTGTGGGTGAAGTTTTTGTTGATAAAAAAGAATTCATTGATTATATTAATACCCTCGACAAGTGCGGTTTTACAAATACGAAGGAATTCTACAGTGGCAATAATTCCAAATTAGCAAAAGCTTTTAAAGACAATGATAAAGTGTTTGTGGGTGAGTATGAAAAGATGACAAATACAAAAATCCCGATGTCTAAAAAAGAATTAATAATGCTTCCTTTAGCGCCCCTTAGAATTGCAAAAGAAATATTCAGCTATCCATATAAAATGGCAAGCAAGGCTCTTGAAGGGTTAAATCTTATCAAAAAAACTCCTAATAAAAAATATAAAGATGATTTTGATTTTGTAAATACAATTTTAGATTTTAGAAAACAGGCTGCAAAATTCAATAATAACATCAATAGCAAAGAATTTTTAGCTCATTATAAAAAACATATTGAAAAAAACAGACAATTAGCACTTAATGCTGAAACTAAATCCAATGTTAATAATTGTGATATTGGAAAGTTGACGGCTTTATTTGGAATCTTTACTTCTTTATTCTTTTCAGGCAATGATGATTATAATACAACTTATATGCAGACAGGAGATATTAACAAAGCTAAAAAAGACGCAAGATTAAGAATGATTAATAAAGTAATAAGGACATCTGTACAGTGCGTATTTTTAAGCTTAAACAATCTTTTTAAAACTTCATATAAAACAAGTTTAATCGCAGCAGGATTGGTTACTGCAAGCTGCACGGTATCTGTTGATATTGTAACCCGGATACTATCAGGAATGCCTTTTAGGAAAATGAATAAAGAAGAACTTGAAAGCTACAATCAAAACAAAAAACAAGGCATATTAAAAAGCTATTACAATGCTCTTGATAAGCTTACTGACTAATCTATGTGCTTGTATAGCTTTTTAAGTTTAATAATAAAAATATTAACCTAAGGCTTCAATAATTGCTTTTGCTGCTCTTTTTCCCGCTCCCATTGCATTAATTGCAGTAGAAGGACCTAAGGGTGCTACATCTCCTCCGGCATAAACGCAGTCAACTGAAGTTTCACCTTTTTCATTAATTATTATATAGCCTTTATTATCAGTGTTGAGCTCAATGTTATCACTCTTGCAGGATCGCTGAATTATAGGATTAGGACCGGTTCCAAGAGAAACAATAACACTATCAAGTTCAACATCTACAAACTTTCCTGTTCCAATCGGTCTTTGACGGCCTGAAGCGTCTGGTTCACCCAATTCCATTAATTCAAATTTCATTGATTTAACCCAGCCGTCTTTTCCTTCAATTTCAACAGGAGCATGCAAGAACTTAAACTCAATTCCTTCTTCTTTAGCATGGCGGATTTCCTCCAAGCGCGCGGGAAGTTCTTTTTCGGTTCTTCTATAGAAAACGTAAACTTTTTCATAGCCTACGCGCACTGCGGTTCTTGCCGCATCCATTGCAACGTTTCCACCGCCTATAATTGCTGCTGATTTTCCGATTTTTAAAGGAGTTGGTGTGTCTTTATCCTGTGCGTGCATTAGGTTTACTCTTGTTAAAAATTCATTAGCACTATAAACACCATTTAAGTTTTCACCTTTAATATTCATCATCTTAGGAAGACCCGCTCCAGAGCAGATGAAAATTGCACAATAGCCTTCTTCTTGGAGTTGTTTAATTGTTATTGATTTTCCTACAATAACGTTTTTGTAGAATTTAACTCCAATACTCTTTAAACTCTCAATTTCTCTATCCAAAACCGTTCTAGGAAGCCTAAAAGGAGGAATTCCGTATCTTAATACCCCGCCTAGTTCGTGAAGCGCTTCAAAGATTGAAACTTCAAAACCTGCAGCTCTTAAATCTGCTGCAGCGCTCATTCCAGCGCACCCGGAGCCTACAATTGCAACTTTTTTACCATTAGGAGTAACGGTTACAGGTTTTGCCTGGGTATTATCGCCAACGTATCTTTCTAATGCCCCGATAGCAACGCTTTCACCCTTAATTCCTAAAACACAGTTTCCTTCACACTGTTTTTCCTGAGGACAAACCCTTCCGCAGACAGAAGGAAGCATTGAGGATTGACGGATAATTTCTCCTGCTTTTTCAAGGTTATTTTCCTTAATTTCTTTAATAAAAGAAGGAATATCGATATTAACAGGGCAGTTTTGTTTACATCTTGCATTTTTACAATTCAGACATCTTGAAGCTTCAAGAGCCACTTGTTCTTTAGTTAGGTTATTTTCAACCGGGTCGAAGTTTTTTCTTCTTTCAAAACAATCCTGTTCTTGCTGTCTTTGTCTTTGTGCCATATATCAATTGCTCCTTCATAATTATTATTCTTTATATTTTTATTGTATAATAAAAAAAATAAAAGAGGTTATGTTGTGACAAAAATTAAACTTTGGATTAGCGATATTGATGGAACCCTTATCAACTACGATTCTACAATGACTGATAGAATGAAAAATCTTATTAACAAGCTTAATAAGATTGACTTTAAACTCGTCTTATCAACAGGAAGAATGTTTCAGGGAGCAAAGTTTGCTGCTGATAATTTTAATTTAAAAACTCCCGTAGTTTGTTATCAAGGGGCGGTTGTAAGGACTAAAGATGAGGTTTTATGGAGGGTTTTTGTTAAAGAAAACCTTGCAAGAGAAGTTATCGGGTTTCTTAAAGAAAGAAAAATCCACACTCACGTATACAATAATGATATACTTTGGGTTGAAGATGATAATAAAAAAATAATGCACGAATACTGTTACAATCGAGGGACAACTTATAGCGTTACTGATAATTTTGGCAAGCTTGACTTAAGTTCAGGGTGCGAAAAGCTTTTAGCTGTTATTTATGATCAAAAACTAATGGCTGAAATAAAAGAAGAACTAGCGAAAAAATACAAAGGGATTTTAAATATAGTTCAAAGTTCAAAAATGTATCTTGAAATTACCGATAAAGAAGCTTCCAAGGGTGCTGCTCTTAATTTTTTAAAAAAATACTGGAACTTATCGGATGAAGAAGTTATTGCCTCAGGAGATCAGGATAATGATATTGAGCTTTTGAAAAACGCTCATTATAAAGTTTGCGTGGGTAAAAACAGCGAAAAGTTAGCGCAAATTGCAAATTATCACTGCAATAGCGTCAATAGCGACGAACTTGTTGATTTGGTTGAGGAGCTTATTCTATCATGAGAATTGGTTTAGGCTATGATATCCACAGGCTTGAAAAAAACAGGGATTTAATCTTAGGAGGAGTCAAAATCCCCTATGAATTAGGGCTTTTTGGTCATTCTGATGCTGATGTTTTAATCCATAGTATTATTGATTCAATCCTAGGATCCATTGCTCTTGGTGATATAGGAGCGCATTTTCCTGATACAGATGAAAAATACAGAAATATTGACAGCTCAATTCTTCTTAAAAAAACCTTAGAACTATTAAAAAACAAAGGTTTTAGAATTATCAATATTGATTGCAATATAATTTGTGAAAAACCCAAACTTAGGGCTTTTATTGATAGAATTAGAGAAAATTTGAGCTCGATAATTGAAATTGATAAGGATTGTATCAGCATTAAAGCTAAAACCAATGAAAAACAGGATTCAATCGGCTCCAATGCTTCAATTGCAGTGCAGGCTGTAGTTTTGGTAGATTCTATTTAATTTTGAACATTAGTTTGTTGTAGCTTCCTAAAGACGATAAACTATCGAATCCGTCGTTTTTTTGTTTTTTAACAGAAGTATTTGCGCCGGGGTAAAAATACCCGCAGGCTCCGTTTAGCTGTTCATTTGGGTTTTTGTCTTCTTCTTTTTTTTGAACTTCGAGTTGTTTAACTGCAAGTCTTAGACAGGTTCTTGCTTCAGTTGTTGAAATCCCGTAAACCTGCGCGATTTTGGATATAAAATTACAAGGATTGTAAATTCTTGGAAGTCCTTGTGAAACTAAGTCTTCAACAACTTCTTCACAGGTTTCAAATCTATTAGAATCATTGTTTTTTGCGCTTTCTTTATCGATGTTAAAAATATTATAAACTTGATTCATAGCTTCGACCTTTTTTCGTTCTTACAGTAATATAAAAACAAATTTATAAAGAGTATTTCAAGAATATATATTTTTTTAACAATTCTTAACATAAGAATCAGCCAAGAAATGTTTTTAAAGATATTTTGAATTTTAAATCAACCTCACAAACAAGCTCTTAATCAAAACCAATTTCAAAACATTTTGCACTATATAAAATCAAACTTTTATTTAAAAGGTACAATTTAGCGAACAGCTTTCTTTGTCGTGCTGCAAGGTTTCTTTACTTAGTGCGACTCTAGTAACCCACACTTTCAGAGCCCATTGTTTCTTTTCTTTGCATTCTGGTGGAACGAGGGTCAAAGAAAAGAAAAATGAACAATCCAAGAGTAAAAGAAAATACAATATGTCAAGGAAAGACTAAGAACCCGAAAACAAACTATAAGTTAACTAAAACAAAAGGGACTATTGAATTTGATATTAAACAAACTTATTCTTCTTTAAAATATTTTTCACTATGTTTAATCTCCAGTTCAAAAACCAGGATTCTTAAGCTCATAAGCTGCCTTAATCATTTGTGCTATTATAATTCTTGTATCTGTATCAAGCGCTTTTAGCATTGTTACAATTGAACTTAGTGTTTTCATATCAGATTCTTTAAATTCCTGCGCTGTATAATCGAAAAAATAAATCGGGCTTTTGTTGAAAAAATTGCATAGTTTGGTTAATAGATGAATACTAATAGCTTTCCTTCCACTCTCAATCATTCCTAAGTGTTTGTAGTGAATTGAAAGCTCTAAAGCCAGCTGGGTTTGGTTTAGTCCAGATTTTTTCCTTAGTGTTCTTATCTTTTCACCAATTAATTTATTAATTGTATTCTCGTCCATAATAAATAATCTTTTCAAGTTCAAGGCATTTTATATTATTGCAAAATAGTATCGTGTTTTGATAAAAATTGCAATAAAAAATATGCCCGATGGGACTCAAACCCACGATCTTTGGCTTCGGAGACCAACGCTTTATTCAACTAAGCTACGGGCATACGTATTTTTATTCTATCAAAGAAAGTTTAATTAATCAAAAATTAGTTAGACAAGATATTGGATTTTTTCTAATTTATCATTAAATTGTCTATATGACAAAAAGTTATTATGATATTTTAAATATTAGCGAAGGTGCAAGCAAAAAAGAGATTAAAAATCAGTATAAAAAACTGGTTAAAATGTTTCATCCTGATGTTAACTCTTCTTTAGAGGCTGAGTTTTTGTTTAAGGAGATAAATAAAGCAGCAGAAGTTTTATTGGATGATGAAAAAAGAAAAAACTACGATTCACTAAGAAAAACAGATTCAAAAAAGCATAGTTTCAATGATTTGTTCAAAAAAAAGGATATTAAACCAAAAAAAGGGGATGATATTTTTGTTGAGGTTGAAATTAACTATCAAGAGGCGCTTTTAGGGACATATAGAATCGTTAATATTTCACAAAGCTCAATTTGTCCTAAGTGTCAGGGAAGAAAGTTTGCAAATGGTACAATTTGTCCTTATTGCAAGGGAATTGGAGAAAAAACAACCAATAAAAAAATTACTGTTAAGATTCCTGCTGGATTAAAAAACAAAACAAAACTAAGAATTAAAAACGAAGGAAAAGAAGGATCAACAAGTATTCTAAACGGAGATTTATTTATCATTGTTAATATTGAATCCAATAGTGAACTTAGAATTATTGATGGAACAGTCTACTGTGAAGCAAAAATCAGTCCTTATCTTGCAGTTTTAGGAGGAAGCGTAAAAGTTTCAACCCTATGGGGAGAAGCGATGATTAAAATTCCGCCTTTGACAAAAGCGAACCAAAGTTTTAAACTTGTTAATGTCGGGGTGCTTGATACAAAAACCAACAAAAAAGGTGATGAGATTGTAAAAATCATAATCGAAACTCCAAGTTCTATTACCGATGAAGAATACAGACTGTATGAAAAACTAAGGGATATTAATTTAAAGAAGAAGAATGGAAAGTATATCTAAAATTCTAGTTAAAGAAATTTTCACCTCAATTCAAGGTGAAGGTCCTTATATAGGACAAAAACATATTTTTGTAAGATTTACAAACTGCAACTTAAAGTGCAAATACTGTGACACTGATTATTCGAGTTCAAACTCTGTTGAATATTCAATTCATTCTTTATATGATCATATAAAAACTATTGATTGTAATACAATCAGCTTTACAGGAGGGGAACCATTATTAGCTGCTGGTTTTTTATTGGATTTTCTATCTCGCTATAAAGAAAAACTGAATAAGAAAATTTACTTAGAAACAAATGGAACTTTATACAAAGAACTTAATCAAATTATAGATTATATTGATATTGTCGCTCTTGATATTAAGCTTGAATCAACAACAGGACAAAAAAACCGCTTTTTGGATAATGAAAAATTTTTAGCTATAGCTGATAAAAAAGAGGCGTTTATTAAGATTGTTTTTGATAAAGATATTCTTGATTGTGAAATTAAAGAGGTTATAAGGATTGCAAAAGAATATAATTCCTTAATCATACTTCAACCCAAAATGCCTCTGGATAAAGATTTAGAGCTTATTAAAGTTTTTGATAAATTCTATTGTAATTATAAAAATACAAGGCTCATCCCTCAAGTGCACAAATTTTTGAATATTGATTAAAAATCGTTTTTTTATAATAATTACTTTTATGACTAAGAATTTATTTAAAAAAATCAAAAATTTAATTAAAAATCAAGAGCATGACTTACCACCCCTGCTTAATGCAATGATTAACTATAAAAAAGCGCCAATGACCGCTTTTCATATCCCCGGACACAACAGAGGATTAGGAGTCCATCCTAAATTTGCTTCATTAGCAGCAGATGCTCTTTGTGTTGATACAACAGATGAATTTGATAACTTAGGCACACTGCATCCTGCAACAGGGGCTATTAAAGAAGCGCAGGAACTTGCAGCAAGTGTATTCGGGGCTAAATCAACTTTTTTTGTAACAGGAGGGTCAACAATTGCAAATCTTGCCCTTGCTTTTGGTTTAACAGGACCCAATGATGAAATTCTAGTAGGCAGAAACTGCCACAGATCAGTTCTAACAGGTTTAATTATAACAGGAGCCAAAGTTAACTGGATTATTCCTAAAAAACTCAACGACTGGGCGATTTTTGGAGCAATTGAGCCTGAATGTATTGAAGAAAAACTAAAACACAACAGAAACATAAAACTGGTCTGGATTACCAATCCAACTTATGAAGGCAATGTTTCTGATATTAAAAAAATTGCTGAAATTACAAAAAAATACAAGTGCTCCTTAATTGTAGACGAAGCCCACGGCTCATTGTGGAACTTTAGTGACAGACTTCCCAAAAGCGCACTTATTGAAGGAGCAGATGCCGTTGTTCATTCTTTCCATAAAACAGCAGGGGCAATGACCCAGGGGTCAATGTTTCATTTATCCAAGAAAAGTTCTTTTAGCAAAGAAAAAATTGAACAAGCGCTAAAACTATTGCACACAACAAGTCCTTCTTTGTTGTTATTAACAAGTTTGGATGCCTCCTACAGTTACTTAGAAAGTGAAAAAGGGCAAAAGCTTATAAATAATGCAATTGATAATGCCCTGTATTTTCGATCACAAGCAAAAAATATTGAGAATTTATCGGTTTTAGAAGGCAATATCGATATTACTAAAATTTTTATTAAAATGAAAAATTTAAATGGAATCCACTTAGAATCGATTCTTGAACACGATTATAGAATTGAAGTTGAATCAGCATCAGATGAAGGAGTCTTAATTCTATCAAACATCGGAAACACTAGAAGCGAATTTGAGTATCTTATTAAATGTTTAAAAGAAATTTCCGATAAAAACCTTAGCTGTGAAAAAAAAGATATTAAAATCATGCCTTTAATTGACCCTGAAATTGTTATGAATTTAAGAGAAGCTTATTTTGCTCCTAAAGAATCAGTTAACAAAAACCAGGCTGTAGGAAGAATTTCCTCTGAAGTTATTGCTCTTTGTCCTCCGGGGATTTCTGTATTACTGCCGGGTGAGTTAATTAAAAAAGAGCATCTTCCTTATTTATTCAACTTCGATAAAATTGAAGTTATAAAAGAATAGCTAAGCAAGGTCATCTGCTAATTTAGAGTCTGATTCCATATCAGATTTTAAGGTTTGTCTTACAATATCAGCCTGGGTATCAAGCATCTTGCAAACTGTTTCAATATTTCTTACCTTATCTTCTAAAATTACATCCGCGTTATTTGTGATATTACCTGTAATATTCTGATAAGCAGCTAATGCAGCAGAACTTGTTCCCTGCATTAAGTTTCCTGCTACAATTGCCCCAAGACCAAATTCACCTGCATAAGGCGCTATTGATTGCAGAATCCCGCCCCAGCCTGAAACCAATCCTGCAACAGGAAGAAGAATATTTTGCCCAAAACCAAATCCCGCACCGGTTCCTGCTGCATATGAAGCACTGTTCATTGCAGCAATTCCTGCAGCTGAAACTGCATATCCAGTTGGAAGTCCCGCTGCTCCTCCAGTTGGAGTCCCTTGACTTCCAAAACCGAGTGAAATCGGAGCAGCTCCTGAAGGAAATCCTGAATAACTTGATAAACCCGATACCCCAAAGGAATTGGTTCCTGAATCAAGGTAGGAATTAGTTGCATAATTAGGCGACCAATAAGAAGTCCCAGGGATATTCATCATAGAAGAACCCCCGAGTGTCGGCATAAAAGCAGAAGGGGCAAACAAATTAGCTAATTGCCACAAAAACCCTCCGGCAGTTCCAAACCCAGAACCCGTCGCAGTTGATCCTGAAACGGTCAAATCTCTTAATCTGTCATAAGTTTCATACAGCTCAGCTTTAGCTGCAGAACTTGCAGCTCCATATTTATTTGCAATTGTCAGCGCATGGTCATTTTTATAAGACATATACTACCTCAATCAATAGTTTAGTAGATATTTTGAATAATTTCTATAATATATTCTATGTATTTTTTAATAATTTTTTTTAATTAGTCAACAATTTCTTCGTATAATTCCTGCGCTTGATTAACAGGGACATTGTTCGCTGGAATTACTAGTACTCTATAGTTTTTCGTCCCGTTTTTAAATTCAAGGGTTATAATATCTCCAATTTTTAGCTGTTTAGCTGGTTTTGAAGGATTATTATTAACAAAAACCCGGGCACTATCACAAACTTCATTAGCAACAGTTCTTCTTTTAATTAATCTTGAAACCTTTAAAAACTTATCTAAACGCATATTGTTGTAACCTTAAAAGCAGGGTCGTTTTTTAATCTTCGCTCAATTTCATCAAAAGTTAAAAACCCTTCCTGAGCTCCAAAGTGCCCGCAAACAGAGGCTGAATTAATTGAAGCATACTTAAGTGCTTTTTCAATATCCCAATTGTATTTATCAATTGCCCCGCAGAAAGTTGACGAAAAAGCATCTCCAGCGCCAAGGGTTGAAACTACAAGAGCAGGGAAAATCGGACAAATATAGATTTTTTCACCATCATAGCAATAAACTCCGTGTTTTCCATCTGTTATAACTACAACAGTATCAGCATCCCCTCTTAAGGCTTTAAGCATTGCAACAATATCAGGATGAATTTTTTCTCTTGAAAATTTTTCATCTTTAGTATCCTGTCTTACTTCAATTTTTGTTACTAAGGTAGCTTCCTCTTTATTCATAACAACAATTGTTGCAGTTTTTAGGATTTTTGAAAAATACTTAGCTCCTTTTTTTAATGCAGTAGTTCCAGCATTAATACACAAATTAATTTTGTTTACTTCGCAAAAATTAGCAATTTTATCCAATATTTTGTTGCTGTCTCCTGAAAGCGGTGAAACATAGACCCAGCGGGAGTTTTTAATAGCTTCAAAATTAACTTCTTTTTCCTGAACATAAGCATTAGCTCCCCTATGAGCTAAAACGGTTCTATCACCTTGAAAACTTACAAGAATTATTGAAAAACCGGTCAAGTGCTTTTTTGAATCAATAATATTCATAATATCGATTCCTGATTGCGCCAGTTTTAACTTGATAATATTGTTAAGCTCGTCATTTCCAAGTTTAATTATAGTTGAAGTCTTAAAACCAAGGCTTGCAAAGTTTGTTGCAGTGTTAACCGCACCCCCTCCAAGGTTTTTGGAAAAATCTGCAATTTCTGTTTTTGCCCCGTATGGAAAAGACATAAATTCGCTTTTTTTAGCCATTTGACTTACTGTTACAATGCTTGCAACATCTGATTGAACAAAAACATCCTGAGTGGCTGAGCCGATTGTTATAAAATCATACATTTCTAATACTTCCTTTATATGTTTCAATTATACTATAATTATGAAATTAAAGAAATTAATTTTAAAGAATTATCGAAACTATGAAAACTTCGAATACAATTTTTCCTTTGATAAAACTTTGATAATAGGAAAAAACGCGCAGGGAAAAACAAATATCCTAGAAGCAATTTACTATCTTTGTGCACTTGATTCAAATCGAATTAGAAAGGATTTGGAGCTGATTAATTTTGAATCGGATTTTTGCACAATTAAAGCGCAAATTGAAAAAAACGATACAGAAATTGACCTTGAAGTTTTAATTAACCCTCCTAGGAATAAAATTCTTAAGGTTAATGGTTTAAAAAAGAATAAGTCTGCTGATTTTTTGCGGGTTTTATCAAGTGTTAATTTTTCCTCTAGTGATTTGCTTTTATTAAGAGGGGAGCCTTCAAATAGAAGAAAATGGCTGGATTTAGCGATTTTTCAAGTTTATCCGCTTTATCTTGAAAAACTATCAAAGTTCAATAAAATCCGCCTTCAAAAAGCAAACTATCTTCAAACAAACAAAATTGATAATAACATGTTAGATGTGTTCAATCATCAACTAGCTACAGCAAGTGCTAATGTTGTGTTTCTTCGAATGAAGTACTTAAAGGAGTTATCAAGAATTGCAAAAGTTAAGCATAAATCAATGGCAGATAGTGAGAATCTAACTATTAACTATATTACACAAGTGAGCGATTATTCAACCATAGTTGAATTAGAAGAAAAAATTTACCTTAAACTCAATCAGACAAAACAAGAAGAAATCAGGCGCACACAGTGTTTAATTGGAGCCCACAGGGACGATATCGACTTTTTTATTAACGGGGTTGATTCTAAAAAATATGCTTCGCAAGGTCAGCAGCGAACAATAGTTCTTGCTCTCAAACTTTCAGAACTTCAAATTATTAAAGACAAAACAAAGCATACTCCAATTCTATTGTTAGATGATGTTTTAGCTGAATTGGACAATATCCGCCAAAACTATCTTTTAAGCTCAATTGATGAAGATATTCAAATGATAATAACAAGTGTCGATACTTTAGCTTTTGATAATAAATTTTTAAACAATGTTGATATTATAAAAATTGCAAACGGAAAAATGTTATAAATGTTTATTTATTAAATCCTGCGTGAATTTTTGTTTATTAAAAGGAAGTTCAGGGTTTTTATCAAATAATACAGGGGTAATTTTTTTAGTTTCTGAATCAAAGTGGTAGAATTTAGTTTTTTTATTAATCACAATTTTTATAAACCCATAGTCTTTTGTAGATAAGATCTTAATATTTTCTTTATTAAGAAGCGAAATAGTGGAATAATGAGGGTGGCTGAAATTATTAAAACCGGTTGAAATTAAAGCGTATTTAGGGTTTAATCTATCAATCATTTTTTTATTAATCGTATTTTTTGCTCCGTGGTGGCCGATTTTTATAATATCTATTCTTGAAGGCAATAAAGGTTCAATTTTTTCAAACCCCAAAACCCCTGAATCACCCATAAAAAGAATATTTTTACCTTTATATGCAACAAGAGTGATAATCGAAGTTTCATTTTCTTTTTGATCAATATTTTTCAAATTTTTAATATCAGGTTTAAAAACTTTAACCTCAAGATCTTTTTCTTTATAAATTGTTTTTGATTCTTCTATTGTTTCATAGTTAATTTTATTTTCTTTTAAATAATCTACAATTTCTTTTGAAACTTTTGAGCTATCGTCTTCTTTTTGCAAATACACACACTGTGTGTGTTTTATTTGTTTTAGAATATCTATTGTTCCGCCTGCGTGGTCAAT
This sequence comes from uncultured Vampirovibrio sp., assembly GCA_910577635.1. Lineage (GTDB taxonomy): Bacteria > Cyanobacteriota > Vampirovibrionia > Gastranaerophilales > Gastranaerophilaceae > RUG14156. The sequence goes on from CAJTNR010000014.1 coordinate 25,654, forward strand.
ATCAAAGTGAGTTACAATAAGACCATAAAGAGAATTTATTCTTTTGTTAATTAAATACCGGTTAATTATAGTTTGCGCCTGCGAATAGCTGTTATAAACCTTTCTTCCTGTATCAATTAAGATATAGCGGTTTTTTGGTGTTTTAATTAGAAAACTATCTGCGTTACCTGCATCAAACATGATAATTTCAAGATTTCTTTGCAAATGATTAATTCTTGCAAAACTCAAAAGAAAAACAAGAAAAAGTAAACAAAAAGCAATGAATATTTTTTTGTTTTTAAAATTTTTCTCTAAATTATAAATAAAAAGCAAAGCCAAACCCCAAAAAGAAAAAATTTGGAACAAATTAAACCCTGCAACTGTAATTAATGAAGTTTTAAGGGATGAAAACATAAGACTAATTTTAATAAGTATTGCCAAAAGCGGATTTGCGATAGAATCAAACAAAAAGACAAGTTTTGCACTTATAAAAGGACAAAGAGCGATAATTGAACTTACAAAACCAAGAAAACTAAGTATTCCAATAAAAGGAACAACAAGAATATTTGCAAATAAACTAAAAGGAGTAAAAGTATTAAAATAGTGCGTTTGAAGAGGAATTACCCAAATTTGCGCGACTAGTGGAACTGCGGCAATAGAAACAAGTGCTTTAGGGGATAATAAAAACACAAAGTACTTTTGCATTCTTGATAAATTTTTATATTTTTCACTAAACTTTTTATCTAAAGAACTAAACTTAGAAACTATAATATCAACAGAACTTATAAGACCAAAAGTCACTGCAAAAGAAAGCTGAAAACCAATATCAAAAAGCATTTTAGGACAAGCGAGCAAAATTAAAAATGCAACGAAAAAAATTAGTGCAACTGAATCTGCTTTTCTATCGATTAATTTACCAAATAAAACAAACAAAAGCATTAAAGATGCTCTTAGAATTGAAGGAGGAAATCCAGTCATAAAAGTATAAAAAACAACAAACAACGCTCCTGTTAGAATTGATAAATGATAAGGGAGTTTGAGTAAATTTGCTATCCACCACCAGATTCCAAAAATTAGAGCAACATTAAGCCCGCTCGCTGCAAGTAGATGTATCAAGCCTGAGTTTCTAAAGCTTTCTTTAATTTCTTCTGTTGGATTAATTGTTTCATTGCCAAAAACAATCCCTCCAAGGATTTCAAGTTTCGGGGATTTAATGTTTTTAGCGTGCGTTTCAATAATCCTGTTTCTTTTTGATTCAAACTTAGATAGAACAAAAAGCCATTTATCGGTTTTTTTGTCAACTTCTCTAATTACTTTATAATTGTTCCCATATAGAATATACTTGCAATCATTATTTAATAAATATTTTTTATAATCAAACTCATAAGGATTAGAGGAAGAAAAAGGGGTTCTTAACTTACCTTGAACTTCAATTATAGAGCCTATTTTAACACTTTTTTCGATATTTTTATCATAAGGTATGCTAACAAGAATCTTTGAATCAATATCGTTTAGTTTGTTATTATAAACTCTTGTTTCAAGTGGTTTTACGTAGAATTTTACTTTATCATTGGAAACATTTTTACTTGATACAACTTTTGCAACAACAACTGAATTATTAATATTAATTTGTTCAATATGATCAATTATTGTTGTTTTTGCCCTTATAAAACCAAGAAAGAAAATAAGGTATAAAAAAAGAGCTTTTCTAAAACCAAGGTTATAAAAAAGAATAAGAAAAACAATGACTGCTAAAACAAAAAACGCTAAAACCAGCTGATAATTATAAAAAACGGCAACTAAACCAAGGATATAGAATATCGTTAACAAAAAAGTAAATATTTTAGAGTTATTATTATCCATTTTTTATTGTTCAAATAAAGCTTCGATAAATTCTTCTTTGTTAAAGTCAATTAAATCATCAATTTTTTCACCAACTCCTATAAGTTTACAGGGAAGCTTTAATTCATTCGCTATTGCTAAAACTATTCCCCCTTTAGGGCTTCCATCCAGTTTTGTTATAGCACAGGAGTCGATTTTTACAGCTTCAAAAAATACATTAGCCTGACTGATTCCATTCTGCCCCTGGGTTCCATCTAGAACAAGTATTGTTTCAAGGTTATCGTTTTTAGTTTTATCAACAATAACATTCTTAATTTTTTTCAGCTCCTCAATTAAGTTATACTTATTCTGCAGTCTTCCAGCGCTATCAATTATTACAACATCATAGTTTTCACTTTTTGCAAGATCTATTCCTTTATAAGCTAAAGCCGCAGGTGGAATTTTTTCTATTAGGATATCAACTCCGGCTCTTTTAGCCCAAATATCAAGCTGTTCTTGGGCAGCTGCTCGAAAAGTATCCCCTGCAACCAATAAAACCTTAAGATTCTGTTTTTTGAATCTACTAGCAAGTTTTCCGATTAATGTCGTCTTTCCTGCTCCGTTTACGCCAACAACAAAGTAAACATTGAGTTTATTAGAGTCAAATTTCAGTTTATAATTATCAATTGAATCAAGAATTGAGCAAAATTCTTGTTTAAGAAAATTTTTAAGCTCATTGGATTTAACCTTTTTTTCTTTAATTCTATCGACAATCTCAACTGATAAATCAACCCCCAAATCAGCTTTAATTAGGGTTGTTTCAATATCTTCAAGTTCGAATTCATCTAAAACAGCGGAGTTTAAGTTAAAAATCCCCTTAAAAAACCCCTGAGCAGTCTTAGTAAGCGCTGTTTTAATTTTATTATCTTTATTAAAAAAATTAAACATTTTTATCTACAACCCGGGCAAGAATACCATTTATAAAAGAAGGAGAATCATCTGTCGAATATTTTTTCGCAAGTTCTAAGGCTTCATCTATAACAACTTTATGAGGGGTAAGCTTAACATAAACAAGTTCTGTTATTGCAATTCTTAAAATATCCTTATCGATTTTAAAAATCCTATTTATATCCCAGCCTTTAGAAAATTCACCTATCATCCTATCAATTTCTTCTTTATTATTCTTGTAGTTTTGACAAATTAAATCCAGGTATCGAACAACATCTTCCTGCTGGCTGAGAGTGCAGAGTTCTGCAATATCCAAGGCACTTAGTGTTTTATCTGCAGCATTTAGCATTGTGTCAATTTTTGCTTCAAAATCACTTGTTAACTTAAGTTCTACCGGGATATTGATGCTGTCAATCGGACGGGACAAATTGTCAGGATGATTGTTTTCATACTCTATAATTTCATTCTTTAGCTGATTAAGTTCCGATACACTCATTGAAACTTCATCAGCCGCACTTGAAACCAGCGTTCTTACTGATTTTAGAATTATAGACATAAAGTTTTCTTTTTTGTAGTTTTTAATATTGTTATCAAATTGAGAAAATAATACCAAAGACAGTTCTCTGCTTGCTCTTCTTGCCTGCATTTTTCTTTTTCCTTATAAACCAATAGTTTTTTTACAATAATTATATTGTAAAAAAAACTATTTTCAATTACTTATTCCTGAGGAATTTTAATACTTCCTCTAACATCTTTATTAATCCCCACAGTTTCAAATAAGGATTGCGATAAGTCGGCTTCTGAATTTGCGCTTAAAAACTTCCCGCTTGTCATTAATGCTGTGCAGCGAAGCTGGTTATTAGCTTCAGCATCGTGAATATCAAATGCAATTACATCAATTTTTACATCATCTCTTGTTTTCATAAGCTCAATTACATATGTACAGGGGCTTTCATCACAATTCTCACCGCCGTCTGTTAAGAGAATAATATGTTTCTTTCCGGATAATCCCATAAAGTCTTTATTAACAGCTTGTTTTAGAGAATAAGTAATTGGAGTCCAGCCTGTCGCATGGGTTGCAAACAAACTTCCAAGAATTGCCCTTGAATTGTCACAAGCCAAAGGAACGCTTAAAGTAGAAGCCTGACAGCCTTGAAGATAAGTAAAACCGGATTTATGCCCATAGACCCGAAGCCCTGTTTTCACATCCGAAGGAATTTTAGGCAAAAGTTCAGCAAGAGTATTTCTTGCCATTTCAACTTTTGGTTTATTTCCGATGGATTCATTCATTGAATTGGAAAAATCTACAATAAAAAGAATTTGCGAATCCTTTTGAGCTTCCCTGATGCTTTTTTGTACACTTGTAACATTATTAGGCTCATAAACACTATAGCTAAAATTAGGTTCACTATCACTTTTCAAGGTGAAAATCAGCCCCAGTGCAAAGACCAAAAACAAACTTAATATAATTTTATTTTTCATAAAACGTATTATAATACAAGATTATAAAAAAGTCATAGGTCAAAGTAATTAGTGATTAATAACCAAAGCGTCATTAGTCAGTTCTTCTTTTAGTTTTTGAGCACTTATAGATTCAATAGCGGAATTATCATCCTTTTTAAGATAAATCATTTCAATTCCTGATTGAACAATAAAACGCTTGCATAAAATACAAATAAAGTTGTGCCCGAAAATATACATTGATGCACCCTGGCACCTATCCTGCCCTGCTTGAATTATAGCATTCTGTTCAGCATGGATTGAACGACAGGTTTCATACCTTGTCCCGGAGGGAATTTTATTCTTAATCCTATAGCATTCGCCAAGTTCCATGCAGGATAAAACCTTAGAAGGAACACCATTATACCCTGTTGCTTTAATTTTTTTATCAGCTCCTACAATAACCGCTCCTACGTGTGCTCTTAAGCAATTAGAGCGCTTAGAAACTGTTTTTGCAATTTCTAAAAAATATTCATTCCACTCAATTGGTAAATTATTATTATCCACAGCAATTTTTCCTTTTCTGGTTTAATTTTAATTTAAAAAAAACATAAAATCCATGACTTTTTTTATTGAAAAATATTTATCAAGTATTTTATTAAGAAATATTAAGGAATATTTACTTAAACCAAAACAACCTCGCTGTCATGGTTTTGCCATGGTTTAAAAGAAGCAAAAAACAGGTGTTTTTATTTTTGTTGCAACTGCAAAACAATACTTTATAATGAAAAAAGAAGGCAAAAGTAAAAATCGAATATTGGGGAGTATTATAAAACTTTTATAATGTCGATAGAGGAAAATCTTGAAAAAATTCTAGAAGTAACTAAAAACTACAACCCGGTTATTATCGCAGTTACCAAGTACTACGATAACAATAGAATGCTTGAAGCCTATAGGTGCGGATTAAGGCACTTCGCGGAAAGCAAAGCGCAAGATGCACTTGAAAAAATCAATAGAATAGATGATACGGTAAAATCCCAATCGATATATCATTTTATTGGACATTTACAGACAAATAAAGTTAAATACGTTGTTGGAAATTTTGACTACATCCACTCGGTTGATAGCTTAAAACTTGCCCGATGTATTGATTCTGAGGCTAATAAAAAAGGGGTTGTTCAAAAAATATTGATTCAGGTAAACAACGCTCAAGAAAGCCAAAAATTTGGAGTAAACCCAAAAGAACTTGACAATTTAATAGAAGAAATTTCAAAACTAAAATTCGTTAGTTTAGAAGGACTAATGAACATTGCACCTTTGTGTAATGATGCAAAAAAACTTCAAATGCTCTTTAGCGAAATGAGAGAACTTAAAGAAAAATTCAAACTTAAAGAACTTTCAATGGGTATGAGCAAAGACTACAAAATAGCACTTGAAGAGGGTGCAACAATGATAAGATTAGGCACAATATTATTCAATTAACAATTAAAAGGAGAGAAGATGGCACTTTCAGAAAAAATTAAGGAAATTATAGGAGCACTAACAGACTCTTTAAATCCAATGGGAGAAGAGCAATACGAAGAAGAAATTGAGAATAATTTCGAAAACGAATATCCGACAGACAGAAACGCAGCACTAGCTCCAAGTTTCACTGAAACCACTCCTCAAAGAAAGCCAAGAGCAAACTTAAGAGTTCTACCCCAGCCAAAATCAGGTGCTTATGAAGTAGTTGTAATTGAACCTAAAGCCTACAATGAATCAATTTCAATTGTTGAAGCGCTTAAAGAAAGAAAAACTGTCATCTTAAACTTACAATTATTAGATAGAGAACAATCACAAAGAATAGTAGACTTTTTATGCGGATGCACCCATGCGCTGGATGGTTCGCAAAGAAAAATCGGAGAGAATGTTTTCATCTTTACTCCTTCTAATATAAATATTTCACAAGAAATAGTTAATTCAAAATTATCAACAGATGCAATGTGGACAAAATCATAACAATTGCACTGAATACGGAAAAATAGAGAGTTAATAAGAAGATGTCTTTATAATTAAGGCATCTTTTCTTTAAATAATACAAAAGAGTACTCGACATTATTAATTCATATTCTATAATATAGTTAGATTATATTATTAATATAAGGAAAACCTATAATGGATGATAACAAAAACCCTTTTGTAGATAGCGATTCTAAAGTTGAGCAAGCTGAACAAGAGCAAGATTCTGTTGAAAATAGTGAAATTGAACAACAGGAAGAAAATAATGAGCTTGAAGAAAAATACGAAGAGCTAAACAACAAGTATATCCGTCTTGCTGCCGATTTTGATAATTTTAGAAAAAGAACACAGCAGGAAAAAGAAGAAATATCGACTTATACAAAAATTGAAGTTATAAAAAAACTAACAACAGTGCTTGACACTTTCGACAGAGCCCAGGAGCACTTAAAGGATATTGATAATTGCGATACTGTTAAAGAAAGCTATGAGGTTGCTTATAAACAGCTTCTTGATATCCTTAAAAAAATGGGCTTAAGTGAAATTGAAGCACTGGGGGCTGATTTTAACCCTAATGAACATGAAGCTATAACACAAGTTCCGACAGATGAATACGAAGCAGATAAAGTGGCTATGGTTGCTCAAAAAGGGTATAAACTGGATGATAAAGTTGTTCGGCCTGCTTTAGTTGGTGTTGCTAAAGAAAAAGAAGAGTAAGGAAAAATGAATAAAACAATGGACTATTATGAAATACTGGGTGTTGAAAAAAACGCAACAAAAGACGAAATAAAAAAGGCTTTTCGCCAAAAAGCCCGACAGTATCACCCTGATGTTAACAAAGAACAGGGAGCTGAGGAAAAATTCAAAGAAATTGGAAAAGCATATGAAACCTTATCTGATGATAACAAAAGAGAAATTTATGACCGCTATGGAGAAGACGGTTTAGCTAATGCAGGGTTTAATCCAAACTCTTTCAATATGAACGATATTGATTTATCGGATATCTTTTCATCGTTTTTTGAAGGATTCTCAGGTTTTAGAGGCTATAGACAAGACCCTAATGCACCTGTTGAAGGGGATGATTTAAGGGTTGATATTGAAATCGATTTTCTAGAAGCGTGTTTTGGTGTTGAAAAAGAAATAAAAATAAGACACTTAGAACCTTGCGAAGCTTGCAATTCAACCGGTTTAGATAAAAATGCAAAAGATACAGTTTGTCCTACCTGCCATGGCCATGGCAGAATTCAAAAAAACACACAAACAATCCTTGGAACCTTTTCAAGCGTCACAACCTGTCCTAAGTGCCATGGCACAGGAAAAAACCCAAGCGCATATTGTAAAACCTGTAAAGGTTTAGGCGCGGTTGAAAAAGAGAAGAAAATTACAATAAAAATACCCCATGGTGTTGAACACGGATCAAGAATCCGTCTTTCCAAAGAAGGAAACGCCGGTAAAAACGGCGGAGCGCCCGGGGATTTATATATTGTTATCCACACAAAAGAAAATAAGGAATTTGTAAGAAGCGGTTTTGATATTTACTCAGAAATTATCATCTCAACCCCGCAGGCTGTATTAGGGGATAGAATTACAGTTAATACAATACAAGGAGAAACAATCCTTACTATCCCTAAAGGAATCCAAAACGGGGAAAGATTGACTCTTAAAGGCTTTGGAGTTCCTTATCTTGGAAGTGAAACACAAAGAGGCAATCATTACTTTACAATAAAAGTTGAAATTCCAAAAAAACTCTCATCAAAAGAAGAAAAACTCTACAAAGAACTTTTTATTCTCTCCAAAGAAAATCAAAGTCTTGTAGATAAGGTAAAATCAGCCATTAATAGATAAGGTAAGCAATTATGAATTTTAAAAAAGGTATAATTTTAATTTTATTTGCATTTATAATATTCTCAAACAGCGTTTTAGCATCAAAACTCCCGGATGATGTCTGGAGTTTTGTTAAAAGCTCCTTACCAGGTGCAAAACAAAGATTCGACAGTGTTGTTGTAGTTTCGGATAATATTATGTATATTCCTCTTTATCCACCCGCTAATAAAACTGTTGAGAAAATATCGATTGAATATACTTATCCAAGCGCTAAAAGCTTAAAACAGCTTCCTGAGGTAGTTTTATTAAACAACGGATTTTCTTTGCTTAAGGTTTTTAAGGATGATAAAGGAAACTACAGTTTAACCAAAAAAGATGATCTGCCAATTAAAGTTCGTCTTGGTTTAATGCCTCAGGATATGTTAACCCCGGTTGGATTAAAAATGCCTGAAAGTTTAAAGCTAACTTTAGGAGACCTTCTAATCCCTTCTAAAGATGAATCCAGCCTTGCATTAAAAGAAGATGAAAAGAATAAGTCAACAGATCCCTATGCACCAACCGTTAAAAGAAACGAATTTATCCAGAGCGCTGAGTTTAGAAACAAAAAAACTTTTATTAATCCTAATAATTCAAAATTCATTTCAGTTTATGACAACAGCTCCAAAAGTCCTTTGTATGAGCTCAAATTAACTTCAATGCCTTTAAAAATTGTTACCAGTGAAACTTCTAAAGCTGCATTAGTGCTTTATTGGAGCGCAAGAGAGCTTGAAATTATTAGCTTAGTTGATGAAACTACTCTAGCTAGAATCCCTATCGATGCCAATGCATCTGATGTTGCTCTTAACAAAAAAGAGAACCTGGCATATGTAACTTCTGCCAATGCAAATAAAATATATGTTGTTGATCTTAATTCAATGCAGTTATCTAAAGTTATTAAAGTTGACCAGAAGCCAAGCCGAATAGCATATTGTCAAACGGATGACTCACTTGCTTTTTTTGATGAGTTTTCCTCAAAAATTTATAATGTTACAAAAAACCAAGATGACTATATAGTCCAGCCCCTTGGTGAAGTTAAGAATATATCCAAAGTATTAGCTGATGTTGCTAATGTTTATGCTCTTAGCAGGACACAAAGCGAACTTTATATATTCGATAAAAACCAATCCAAGTTGATTAACACAATTTCAATCGATAAAAAACCGACAGATGCCATTCTTTTTGGAACAAAACTCTTTATCCTTTGCTCCAAAGAAGGCTATATGGATATCTATGACACAACAGAAGCTAAGTTAATATCAAGAGAGCAAATTGCAAAAGACGGGTTTTATTCAAAAATAACTTTAATGCCAGGAAATAATAATATCATAATTACAGGAATTAACTCTAAAAACTATCTTATTTTCAGCCTTGATACAATGAAATTGGTTCGAAAACAAGATTCCTATGTTGATGTTGCATCAATTGTAATTCTTGATAAGGTCGAAAAACTCTAATGAGCGAGCTATTGGAAAACACTCTTTTAGAATTAGAAAAAACAAGAAGCGATTTTTGGAATCTTGATAGATACTGTGCTAATTTTTTGAATATTCTAATTAAAACAAAAAATGCTAAAAATATCCTTGAAATTGGAACTTCAAACGGTTATAGCGGGCTTTGGATACTTGAAGCACTGAGTTATACCAAAGGAAAGCTTACAACAATTGAGTTCTGGGAAAAAAGACAAAGTATTGCAAGAAAAAACTTTGCTCTTTGTTTTCCTAATGTCGAAGTTGAGCCAAAAATCGGCTCAGCATTAGTTGTGCTGGAGGATTTAGCAATTGAAATTGAGAATAAAAAAAGAGAAAAATTCGATTTTGTTTTTATTGATGCATCTAAAAAAGAGTACCTGGACTACTTTTTATTAGTTGATAAAATTATTCAAAAAAACGCTCTTATTGTTGCTGACAATATCTTATCGCATAAAGATAAGGTTCAAAACTACATTGATGCACTTATGGCTGACAAAAATTACCAATCTCAGATTCTTGATATAGGTTCAGGTATGATGTTTTCAATTAGAAAATAAAAAAGAGCTGTTAAATAAGCTCTTTTGAAGTTATAGTCTAGTAACTGCCCTATTTTTTTATCCGTTATATGCTGAAATTGTTGTTGGGATTTGATTAACTGAATCAGATGTTATATAGTTTATAGTTTGAACAAATAGGATTGCACAAATTATTATTAGGATTGTTAATATATAGCTGTTAAGTTTATCTAATACAATGTTCATTTTTTTCTTCTCTCCCCTGATTTATTGCCCTATGCCATTGCGCTAAAAGAGCCGCTTGAACTTGAAGAGCCGCTTGAAGAACTTGCTGAGCTCGCAATTGAACCTGCTGTTTCAGCGGGCAGCGCACTAAAAAGAGAAGAGGCGGTATTGGTTGAATCAACGCTCGCAATTGAACCTGCTGTTTCAGTATCAGGACCATTATTATTAGTTTTATAAGCTTGTTGTGCTGTTAAGTTTAATGCTGCATTGTTATCCATTGTTTATGTCTCCTTGTTTCGTGCGTTTTGTTTTACATATATATAAAAAATATATATTACTTATGATTTCAATATATCATTTTATTGTTACATAACTTTACAATATATATTTTCCACTTCTTATATTAAACAATTCCACGAAACAATTTTTTTAAACAACACCAGGATGACTAAGTTTAACTTTTCCATATGATAATTTATCAATTTGATCTATAACTTCATCTATATATTCTAAATATCTTCTATCAATTCTTCCTTGATAAGCAGCTTTTTGAACGGTTTTTAGATAATTATTAAGATTTTTCTCCAAATTAGGAATAGATTCAATCCAAATATGGAAAGGCAAAAAATCCCTCTCATTGTTACAGTAGAAACAATCACAAATATAGTTTCTTAAACTATTTGATCCTCCAACTCCATAAAGATTTATATGCTCTGCTGTAGGCAGGTGGCTTTTAACCAATGCTCCTGCAATTTCTTTCGAATCATTCTTTTGCAGTTTTGAATACTTAACAAAAAAGCAGTCACAATCATTAGCAGGACTTGGAAGCTTAGATAGAATCTCGTAGAAATTCATTTTTAAATTGTTGTTTTTAACCAAACGAACAATTTGATAAATAATCGGTTTTGCACACCCATCATTGCCCTTGGCTTTTCTTTTCAATCTTCTTAATTCAATATCAAGTTTATCAAGTATAAGTTTTTTATCATCTTCATTAACAATATTGATTCTTATAAAACGTTTTGCTTGTCTTATAATAGAATCATAGCTCTCAATTAGAGGTTTTATATGTTTACTCCCTTCAATTTTAACCAACTCTGCTATATCTTTATCAGGATAACGAACTGCCAATTCTTTTATAATCTCAACAACTTCTTGCTCGCTTTTTCTATAAACAGGAATAGGCTTACCTTGTTTTTTGCCAATAATATCTTTCTCATTTTCTAATTTTTCCAAAGCAGCAATCAAATCATTGCCTTTTTTATTGTATGCATTATTAATAAACTCGTCTATCTGGTTTTGATTAAGCATTAGTTTATTGCAAATCGGACAATGCATGTTTTTAAGTGTTTTAACCCTAAAGCAGGTTGTCGAACACTGATAATCAGCCTTAAAAGAAACATCTTTTGAAAAACTGTCATATTCAAGAGGCTTTAAGGGAGTATTAACTTTAGATCTATTCTGAATATAAAAATTGATTGGTAAAAAATTTATTTTCATACTAATCTTATAAAACCACTAAAAAAAATTTTTGTTATATTTTTCTAAACTCATCAATCGCATAAGTAAAAGCTTCAACTAATTCAGGAGAATATTTTTTATTAACATTATCTTTAATTTGTTTTATTGCTTCCTCAATTGTATAAGGCTTTCTATAAGGCCTGTATGAGATCATAGCAAAGTAGCTGTCTACAATTAAAATAATTTGAGAAGTAGTTGGAATTTCACTTCCCTTCTTATTATTAGGATAACCTGACCCATCCCAGTTTTCATGGTGTTGTTCAATTATAGGAATAATATCTGAAACAGAACTGATAGGCTTTAGAATCTCTTGTGCCCCAACTATCGGATGCTTTTGAATCTCAATTTTTTCCTGCGCACTTAAAGGAGCTGCTTTTTTCATTATATCCTTGGGCATTAATGTATTTCCGATATCATATAAAAGCATTGCTATTTTTAGTTTATCCACATCGTTTTTGGATAAATTCATTCTTTTAGCAATTAGGGTTGCAAGAGAAATTTTGTTTTTTGTAATTCCATCTTGATACAAAGGAAAATAGGATTTAGAAATTGAATCAACAATACTATAGAGCATCTCCTGTGTTGATGAGCCCGAGGAATCCTGCTGTCTGATTTTCAATTTCTTTGTTAAATCAATAGCAAGATTTTTATTGAAAGGAATTCTATGTTTAGTTAAGATATCAACAAAAGCATCAATTGCAACATCCTGCCAAGAGGTAATATTGTCAGTGTCTGCTAAAGTTACCTGGTTTCTGCCTTTTTGTTTGGATGCATACATTGCTTTATCGCACATTTCGAATAGTTCATCAATGTTTGTTGTTTGTTCAATAAAAACTGCAACCCCTAAAGAAGCAGTAATTCCATCCTTAAGACCATCAACAAAAGTAGATTCAATTGAAATTCTAAGTCTTTCAGCAGCTGTAAGTCCACCTTTGGCATCTATTCCAGGTAATATTATAAAAAATTCTTCTCCGCCATATCTTGATGGGATATCAACGCTTCTTGAAGTTTTAGAGATAACATTAGCTATTGCTGCAATTGCTTTATCACCCATTGAATGACCATATGTGTCATTAATTTTTTTCAAATGATCAAGATCAAGTCCTAATAAACAGAAAGGCTGTTTAGTTCTTAAAGAACGCGTAGCTTCTCTATGGAGCGCATCTTCAAAGAATCTTCTATTGAAAAGATTTGTCAAGTGGTCTGTTACTGCTTGTTTTTTAACGGTTTCAAAAAGATTTGCAATTGTAATTGCAAGTTCAATTTGCCTTGCAAAAAGATTCAAAAAGCTTATCTCATCGTCGTTTAGTTCTTTTCTTGGTGAAAATACCGACAAAAAACCACTAAACTGATTCTGCACAGTAATAGGAAAAACAATTATTGTTTTAGTCGGATTGTCCTTTAAAAACTCTTCCAGTTTTTCCTCATCCGGATTTTCGATATTATCTTCAACAAACTGTTTTAAACTCACATAATAAGCTACTTCTTTATTTTTAATAGCATTTTCAATAAGTCCGTCAAAAGAGGGTTTTAGCTTAAAATCATAAATTGTACTTGAGGTTAATCCTGCCATCTTAAGAGAGAAATCATTCTCAAGATAAGTTTTTAGTGCATAGTAAGTTTCACTTTCCTCGTACTGTTTTTGGGTTATAAAGCTGTAAATATATCCAAACTCGCCATATAAACTCGAAACAATAGTTTCTAAGACATTTGATAAAGGACGGGAAGAATTCATCATATCCCAGACTTGTTCTAAGGTTAATAAAGTTTGATTTGCAAGACGAAGTTCTTCTGTTCTTTGGGCAATTTCGCGCTCCAATACGACGTTTCTTTGATACACTTCATAAACGTCTTTGGTTTCTTCACCAATCTGGCTTTCAACGTCTTTTAATTTTTTAGCTGATTTAGATATCCAATCAAAAATACCCATAGACTAATTATACTCCAAGTGAAAAAATATATACAATAAAATATTAAAATAGTTTAAATTGTTGATTAACAAATTTTTATTAATTATAGTATTATTATTAGTGTTAGTAAAAATAAATATTGGAGTATAAAAATGTTAATTGAAGAAGTTCTGGAACTTGCAGTATCAAAAAAAGCAAGTGATATTCATATTTCAGCAAATTTGCCGCCCGTATTAAGAATAGATGGAAGACTTTATAGAACAAATCTTCCTGTTCTATCCTCAGATGATGTTGAAACTATTATTTTCCCAATTCTATCAAACGATCAAAGAAGAGAACTGGAGCAAAACTGGGAATTAGACTTCGGTTATGGATTGCACGGCGTTGGTCGTTTTCGTGTAAACATATATAGAGACAAAGGCTCTTATGCTGCAGCATTTAGAACAATTAACTCAACTCCTCCAAATTTTGATGACTTAGGTCTGCCTAATGTCATGAAAAAAGTTGCAGATAGACCCCGTGGATTAATTCTTGTTACAGGACCTACAGGTTCAGGTAAATCTACAACATTAGCTGCAATGATTGATTATATTAACTCAACAAGGGTTGAACACGTTTTAACAATTGAAGATCCTATTGAGTTTATCCACCAAAGCAAAAAATGTGTAATTCATCAGCGCGAACTGGGACAAGACACAAAATCTGTTGTTAATGCGCTAAAATCAGCTCTTAGAGAAGACCCGGATGTTATTCTGGTCGGTGAAATGAGAGACCTTGAAACCACAAGACTTGCTCTAACTGCAGCTGAAACAGGACACCTTGTTTTAGGTACACTTCACACTTCAAGTGCTTCACAAACAATTGATAGAATTGTTGATGTTTTCCCAGAAGCACAACAACAACAGATAAGATTACAATTATCAATAAGTTTAGTTGCGGTATTTTCTCAATGTCTTCTGCCCAAACTCCAGCCGGACGGACAGAAAAAAGGAAGAGTAATGGCACAGGAAATAATGCTTGTTAATCCGGCTATTGCAAACCTTATTCGCGAACAAAAAACAGCTCAAATTTACTCAGCAATTCAAACAGGGACGCAAATCGGGATGCAGACTCTTGATATGTGCTTAAAAACACTTGTTCAGAAAAAACTTGTTGATCCTCAAGATGCGGTTGTTAAATCACAACGACCCGAAGAATTCAGACGCTCAATCGGACTTCCGCCCGATAATTCCGCAAGTTCGGTACTGTTTTAAGCTATGATAGATACCCACGCACATATTAATATGCTCGAAAATCCCGAACTAGGGATAATGGAAGCACGAAGCGCAGGGGTGGAAGAAATTATCATCCCTGCAGCTGTAGAATCTGATTTTGAAGCAATTCTTGACCTTTGTCATAGATTCAACAAGGTCTATTGCACTTTAGGAGTGCATCCTGAAAACTGCGTCGAATTCAATAACAATACAGCTAAAAAAATAATTGAGCTATCAAAAGATAAAAAAGTAGTCGGAATTGGCGAAATAGGGCTTGATTATCATTATAGCAAGGATAATAAGGAAATACAAAAAAACTGTTTTATAAATCAAATTGAAATTGCTAAAATGCTTGATTTACCGATTGTAGTGCATGACAGAGAAGCTCATTTGGATACTTTTAATATATTAAAAGAGAATAACTGCAAAAAAGTGCTTCTGCATTGTTTTTCAGCAAGTACAGAATTTATGAAGCAATGCACAAAAGAAGGATACAAAATTGCAATCGGAGGTGTTGTAACTTTTAAAAATGCAAGCAATATTAAACAAGTAGCGCTTGATATTGACTTATCGGATTTAATGCTTGAAACCGATTGTCCATATTTAACCCCTCATCCTTTTCGAGGGTTAGAAAACTCGCCTAAGTATCTTGGTTTTACGCTTAAAGAAATTGCAAAAATTAAGAATATACCATATGATAGTATTGAGAATATTACTAATAAAAACGCACGGGAATTTTTTAATTTGGAAGGAGAATAATAAATGGCACAACAAGAAATACAAGGAACAATAAAAACAAGAATGGCAGTTTTGGTTTTTTGCGCTGATGTTAACAGCCCTCTTGTTTTATACTTCGATAACGCACAAAAAGTTTATGAGGATTTAAAAGCTTTAATTAACTCAACTGAAGTTAAAATGGTAGAATTTGAACCTGTAGGACCAATCAAAAAAGCTTCTTTATTGTCTAATAAGATTGTCGGAGTTGCTCTTCAAGAAGAAAGATACTTTAGTCAAGAAGACAATGGTTAAAAAAAGACTAGATTCAATTTTAGCAGACCGCGCACTTTTTAACACTAAAAGTGCGGCTGCTGCTATGATTTTATCAGGAAAAGTAAAAATTAATGATAAAATTGTAGACAAAGCAGGTCAATTATTTGATGAAGACTTTTTATTCAATGAAAAAAATCCTGCAAAGATTGAAATCGACTATATCCCCTATGTTTCAAGGGGAGGGTTGAAGCTTGAAGCAGCAATTAAAGAGTTCAATATTGATTTAAAGAATAAAATTTGTATTGATATTGGTGCAAGCACAGGCGGTTTCACTGATTGTATGTTAAGTTTTGGAGCAAAATTTGTCTATGCACTTGATTGCGGGTACAACCAGCTTTGCTGGAAGTTGCAGAACGATAAAAGAGTAAAATCTATTGAAAAAATAAACGTTAAAAACTGTAGTTTTTTTGATGTCTTTAACACTAATGACAAAAATCAAGTTGAACTTCCCGAGTTTATGTCAATGGATTTATCATTCATTTCAATTAAAAAAGTGCTTGAAAACTGCAAAAATTTTATCTCACTAAACGCAAGCTGCGTTCTTTTAATTAAACCCCAATTCGAAGCCCAAAGAGAAAATATTGAAAAAAAAGGTGTTGTTAAGGATAAAAAAGTAAGAGAAGAAATAATAGAAGATATTAAAAACTATTGTATTAATGCCGGTTTTTGCGTCCTTGGGCTGATAGAAAGCCCTATTAAGGGAGCAAAAAGCAAAAATATTGAATACTTAATTTATCTTATGAGGAATAAGGATGCCAACAATAATTGATAGTCTTAATTTAATTAGCAAAACCATAGACAATATACTCGATTTTATTGCAGCAGACGATTGTTTATCTAAAGATTTTGAAGAATATTTAAATATTAACAATATTGAAATTAATTCAGAAAAAGATTTTAACAATACAATAATTCAGTATATCTTCGATATGAAGATGCAAAGCGGATTAAGAGTGCTTGAATACTACAGAAGAAATAATGCCAATAGCTCAAATGCTGTTATAGAAGCACTATTGGACTCTTTTGTCGGAGTTTTTAAAATTGAAAAAATTCAATCCAATAGTTATAATGCTCTTTGTTTAGCTTCCAATGCACAAATAACCCTTACTCCTATGGTTAAAATGTACCACTTAAAACAAATCGGAAGATATGATCATATTGAAGCAAGAATAGTTGAGTTTAACAATAATTTGTATATTCTTGAAATATACAATGTAATACCAGAACTGGATGTTTACCAAGCCAGGGTTTGCGCTATTAAACATATGCTTGAATACCCTAAGAGTGCTTATTATAAAAACGAGAAGAAAAAGACTGAACTAGCTCAATCAGCAGGTATTTTCTATCAAAAATTCGAAGAATTGTTTAACAACAACTTTATTATAACAACAAACAAAAAAGCGGATTGTTTAATTGAGTTTTTTAATCAATACAGAAAAAACTCTAAAAACCTTGATTATTCAGCTTTAATTGAAAATGTTGAAAAGAACCGTTATATAAAAATTGAAGAGCTGGATTATGATGAAAAAACGCTTGCAAATAAGGAAATCAGCGGTTTTTCTTCCCATAAAGAAACTTATGACATAGGGCTTTTTGTAGATAAAGAAAGAGGGCTTTATATTATTCCTTTTCTTGAAACATTCTTTAAGTGTTTTTGTGAAGACATTGAAGGAAAAAAGGAATGTTTAAGGGAATTTTTAACCAGTGATAAAGTTCCTCCTGAAATTATAAAACTTGCATATGATAAATATCCTAATTTCCTCAATGAAATTAATAAAAATCTTAACACTAATTTTTCAACGCTTGAAGAGCTCCTTTTTAACACGAAAGCATCATTTGTAAGTTCTATAGTTTTTTCCAGCGTCAATATTCTCTTTAATTCCGAATTATTTTCTTCACTATTAGACCAATAAAAGTTTTTATAGTACAATATTACTATAGATTAATTAAATAAGGGGAGCATATGGCAGACACTACAACAACCCAACACTATGATGCCTCAAATATCAGAGTCTTAGAAGGTTTAGAAGCTGTAAGAGTAAGACCCGGGATGTATATTGGTTCAACCAGCCAGCGCGGTTTGCATCATTGTATTTATGAAATTGTTGATAATTCAATTGATGAAAGTTTAGCAGGATATTGTGATACAATCCATGTTACAGTTCATAAAGACGACTCAGTTACGGTTGAGGATAATGGCCGCGGTATTCCTTGCGATATTAAAGCCGATAGCGGTAAATCCGCTCTTGAAATTGTTCATACAGTGCTACACGCCGGAGGAAAATTCGGAGACGGAGGCTACAAAGTTTCAGGAGGATTGCACGGGGTTGGGGCAAGTGTTGTTAATGCGTTAAGCGAAAAATACGTTGTTGAGGTTTGTCGTGATGGATATGTTCATCGACAAGAATACTTAAGAGGAGAACCCACAACAGGAGTGGAACAGATAAAACCGACAGAATCCCACGGTACTAAAACCCACTTTTGGCCCGATCCTGAAATATTCACAGAAACAACAGAAATTGATTGTGAAGTTATTGCAAACAGGCTTCGAGAAATGGCCTTTTTGAATAAAGGACTAAGAATCATATTCCATGACGAAAAAAACGAAAAAGAAACAACATACCACTTTGAAGGCGGTATTGCAAGTTATGTTGAGCATTTAAACAAAAACAAAAATGTGCTTTTTGAAAAACCGGTATATATCGAAAAAATGGTTGAAGGAACAAATGTTGAAATTGCAATGCAATACACTGATTCCTACTCAGAAAACGTTCTTTCCTTTGCAAATAACATTAACACTCACTCAGGAGGAACCCACTTAACCGGTTTTAGAAACGGAATTACAAGAGTAATTAATGATTATGCAAGAAAAAATAATCTGCTCAAAGAAAAAGATTCTAATCTCGCAGGAGAAGATGTTAGAGAAGGTTTAACAGCTATTGTTTCAGTCAAAATTTCAAATCCAGAGTTCGAAGGTCAAACCAAAGAAAAGCTGGGCAATGCTGAAGTTACTCCTGCTGTTAATGATGTTATAAGAGACAAATTCCAAGAATGGCTTGAGTTTAATCCTAAAGTTGCTAAAACAATTATTGATAAAACTCTGCAGGCTGCCCGTGCTAGAGAAGCTGCAAGAAAAGCTCGTGAACTTACAAGAAGAAAAACTGCTCTTGAAAGTTCTTCTTTGCCTGGAAAACTTGCTGATTGTTCAAGCAGAGAAGCTGAAAAATGCGAATTATACATTGTTGAAGGAGATTCAGCAGGAGGATCCGCTAAACAAGGCAGAAACAGAATGTTTCAAGCAATTCTTCCTTTAAGAGGAAAGATTCTAAACGTTGAAAAGGCTCGTCTTGATAAAATCTACAATTCAGATTCAATTAAAACAATGATTCAGGCTTTAGGAATCAATATTTCAAAAAACCATGAAGAAGTGGATGTTACAAAACTAAGATACCATAAAGTTGTAATTATGACAGATGCTGATGTTGACGGAGCTCACATTAGAACGCTTATGCTTACTTTCTTCTTTAGATATGCGCGTCCTCTTCTTGATAATGGCTATGTTTATATTGCACAGCCTCCTTTGTATAAGATTACTACAGGAAAACAAACAAACTATTTATACGACGACAGAGCCCTTGACAGAATGGTTCGAGAACGCGGTGTTAAAGGAGCTCAGCTGTTCAACAGCAATAAAGATAAATCAATTAAAGAAGAGGATTTAGAACCGTTTATGTATGAAATGGGTAAATATTACCGCTCTTTCTACAATCCGATTATAAATCAAATGCCCTCTGTTATTGTCAGAGGATTAATCCGCTCGGGAATTAAGGTTGAAGACTTTGAAAACGAGTCAAGAATGAAAGAAATTTACAATTATCTATCACATTATATTGATGACCATGCGAATAACTATGGAATCGAAGAAGCTAAGGATTACAGAGTTTTTCTAACTTCTAATCCTGAAAACACTAAGTTTAATTTAAAAATTGAACTAGGAGCAAACTTAGACCCTGTTCTTATTACCCAGCATGTTATAAAATCCCAGGAATTTACAAGATTAAAAGATTCATATCCTAAGATAAGAGAGTTTTTAATTGAAGAAGAAAAGCTGCTAAAGCTTGAAACAGAACAAGGAACGGTTGATATCACTTCTTTTATTCAGCTTCAAAAATTAATTGAAGATAGAGGACAGAAGGGTATGCAAATTCAAAGGTTCAAAGGTTTGGGAGAGATGATGCCGCAGCAATTGTGGGAAACAACCATGGATCCTCAAAATCGTACTTTAAAAAGGGTAAGCTTAGAAGACGCTCAGCTATGCGATGAGCTGTTTGATATTCTAATGGGTGATAACGTTGCCCCAAGGCGTGATTTTATCGAACAAAATGCGATTTATGCTACTAATATTGATGTGTAGAGTATGAAAAAAACAAAGCTCGGAATTGTTGGTTTATCTATAATAGGTGCGTCAATTTATGACGCACTTAAAGATAGCCTTGACTATGAACTTTATATCCACTCAAATTCCAGCTTTGATAAAGTTAAGGACTTTGTAAAATCAGCATCAAGTGATATTGAGGTTGTAAAAAACTGCGATATTGTTTTTGTCTGCACAAAATTATCTCAAACACTTAAAACCCTGACCACTCTAAATTCTTTCCTTAATAAAAACACTCTTGTTGTAGATGTTTCATCAAGCAAAAAAGAACTCATTAATAAAACCTTTAACTTTAGCTTTATTCTATCTCACCCTATGGCAGGAAGCGAAAAAACAGGTTTTGAAGCAAAAGATAAAGAGCTTTTTAAAGGTGCCAGGTGGTTAGTTGAAAAAAAGGAAGAAACTCTATTTAAAATTATTAAAGACTTAGGTGCAATTCCTCTTATAATTGATATGAAAGACCATGATAGCTTATGTGCGCAAATTTCTCATTTACCCACACTCTTGTCTTTTTTGCTTTTCGATTGTGCATCTAAGGAAGCTAGACAAATCGCTTCAAGCGGTTTTCGAGATACCACAAGACTTGCTATGACAAATTCAGATCTTATTATCTCAATGCTTAACACAAATGAAGATAATATATTAAGTGCATTATCAAGAATGCTTGAAAAACTAAACTACTTGAAAAATTTATCCGATAGTGAGAAAATCAATTTATTTGAACAAATAGCACATCAAAGAAAAGCAATGTATGATAAAAATGGAAAAAATATTTTCAAAATATGAGCAAATAAAGGCTTTTTTTAAAGAAAAATATAATTCATTAAGCATTTTGGATAGATATGTCCTAAAACAGCTTAGCGATGTTTTTATCCTTGGAGTAATAATTTTTACCTCTATTATTTTTGCTTCTGAAACTTTTACACAGTTAATCAAACAAATTTCTCTTTACGGAATTCCTTTTCATATAGCACTTATGATGATAATTCTAAACCTGCCTCAGGTTTTTGTTCTTACAATTCCAATTTCAACTCTTTTTGCAACTGTTATGACTGTTAATGACCTTAGTTTGAAATCTGAAATTACAATTTTTAAAGCCTGCGGGATTAGCATAGAAAGGGTCGCAAGACCAATTTTTTGTTTTGCACTTCTTATGACTGTTGTTAGTTTTTGTATTAATGAATTTGTCGTTCCAATCGCTTCAACACAATCAAAATCCCTGGCAATATACTCACTTGAGCAAAAACATATTCCTGAGAATAAAATGAACTTTACAGTTAAGGATATTGACAAAGATAATAACCTAAAAAGGCTTTTCTACGCTCAATGGTGCAAAGATAAGACTTTAAATAATGTTACTGTTATTGATATTTCAAACCCTAAAAATATACAGATTGTACAGGCTAAAAAAGGTGCAACCTCTGACTATGGCTGGAAGTTTACAGACGGGGTTATATATACAATATCTAAAAATGGAAAAATTTTTAACACTTCCTTTTTTGAAGAATCAGATGTGAGCTTTGGAATTGGAGATGTTAATGAGATGGTTAAGGAAAACACAAGTGAGTTTAACTTTTTCAAATTAATGAAACATATTAAAAAACAAAAAGGACACTTAGAAAAAAAAGTTAAACTTGAATATGAAATTAATCTTTTTGATAAACTGGCGCTGCCTATAACAACACTTGCTCTTGCAATAATCGGGGTTCCTTTAGCGATAACCCCTCCAAGAGTCAGATACAACCGAGGTTTTTTGTTTAGCATTTTAATCATTTTTATTTACTATGTTATAAGAGCACTATCTTTAAATCTTGGTGAAACCGGAGCAATTCACCCTCTTTTTGCAGCCTGGGCGCCTGTTATTATAATTTCTCTTATTGGAGGAGTGCTTTTTTATAAAAAAGCATTTAAAATTTAGAAAAAATAATTTTTTTAGATAATTTGCATTATTTTTTTGTGTTATAATTATAGAAAATATTAAACAAAAGGAGACATACAAAAATGGATTTCAAACCAGGTAAATGGCAAAGTGAAATTAATGTCCGTGACTTTATTCAAAGAAACTACACACCATATGACGGTGATTCAAGCTTCCTTGAAGGTCCAACAGAAGCTACAAAGCAGCTATGGGACAGATGCTGTCAATTATTCAAAGAAGAAAGAGATAAAGGCGGCGTTTTAGATATGGACACAAAAGTGGTTTCAACAATCACTTCACACGGAGCCGGATACATTATAAAAGACCTAGAAACAATAGTAGGTTTACAAACTGACGCACCTCTAAAACGTTCTATGCAGCCATTTGGCGGAATTAGAATGGCTGAAACAAGCTGTAAATCATATGGATACGAAGTTGATTCTGAAGTATCTGAAATTTTTACAAAATACAGAAAAACACACAACCAAGGGGTTTTTGATGCATATACTCCTGAAATGAGAGCTGCAAGACACGCTGCAATCCTTACAGGACTACCGGATGCTTACGGGCGTGGTCGTATTATAGGCGATTATCGAAGAATTGCTCTTTATGGTATTGATAGATTAATTGAAGACAAAAAAGAACAACACGCTTCTTTAGATGGTGAAATGACACCTGAAAAAATTCAATTAAAAGAAGAAATATCAGAACAAATAAGAGCACTTAATGAAATGGCTCAATTGGGCGACACTTATGGTTTTGATATTAGAAAACCCGCTCAAAACGCTCGTGAAGCAATTCAATGGCTGTACTTCGGCTATCTATCTGCAGTTAAAGAACAAAACGGCGCTGCAATGAGTGTTGGGCGTACTTCAACTTTTTTGGATATCTTTATCGAAAGAGACCTTAAAAACGGTGTTATAACTGAATCTCAGGCTCAGGAAATGATTGACCATTTTATAATGAAGTTAAGATTGGTTAAATTTGCAAGAACACCTGAATACAACTCCCTATTTTCAGGAGACCCCACCTGGGTAACTGAATCAATAGGCGGTGTTGGTGTTGATGGTCGTCACATGGTTACTAAAAACTCATTTAGATACCTTCATACCCTTGAAAACTTAGGAACTGCACCAGAACCTAACTTAACAGTTCTTTGGTCAACAAGATTACCTCATAACTTCAAAGAATATGCAGCACATATCTCAATTACAACTTCTTCAATTCAATATGAAAACGATGATATGATGAGAATCACTCACGGGGATGATTATGCAATTGCATGTTGCGTTTCTTCTATGGTAGTGGGTAAAGAAATGCAGTTTTTCGGAGCCCGTGCTAACTTAGCTAAATGCTTGTTATACGCAATTAACGGCGGGGTTGACGAAAGACTAAAAATTCAAGTTGGACCCAAGTATCGTCCTATTAAAGACGAATATCTTGACTTTGATTCCGTTATGGAAAGATATGAAGATATGATGGAATGGCTTGCAGGTCTTTATGTTAATACCTTGAATGTAATTCATTATATGCACGATAAATACTGCTATGAAAGATCTCAAATGGCTCTTCATGATAGAGACGTGAAACGCTACTTTGCAACAGGAATTGCAGGTTTGTCAGTTGTTGCTGATTCTTTGTCTGCAATTAAATATGCAAAAGTTAAAACAATAAGAGACGAACAAGGAATCGTTGTTGATTACGAAGTTGAAGGTGATTATCCAAAGTATGGTAATGATGATGACAGGGTTGATCAGTTTGCTGTTAATATTGTTAAAAAATTCATGGCAATGATTAGAAAACACTACACATACAGAAACTCAATTCCAACAATGTCAATTCTAACAATTACAAGTAATGTTGTTTACGGTAAAAAAACTGGCAACACTCCTGACGGAAGAAAAGCAGGTGTTCCTTTAGCACCCGGAGCTAACCCAATGCACGGACGCGACACAAACGGCGCTGTAGCATCTTTAGCTTCAGTTGCAAAACTTCCATTCAACGACGCTCAAGACGGAATATCCAATACCTTCTCAATCATTCCTAATGCATTAGGAAAAGATGAAATTTTTGCAGGGGATATTGATATCAACCTTGATTGCGGATGCTGCGAAGGTGTTTGTAGATAAAAGCAATAATTAAACAAAATAGGAAAAATGGCTTCGCCTGGAGTGAAGCCATTTTTTTGGCTGTAGTGCTCGAGGCGCTGCCCCAGGCACTTCCTGACATCCGGCGATGCCCCAAGGGCACTTCCATTTCCTAAGCTTTCCCCTGACGTGCAAAGCCAAGGAAATTAGGGCGCACCCCAAGGGCACTTCCATTTCCTAAGCTTTCCCCTGACGTGCAAAGCCAAGGAAATTAGGGCGTCGGCAGTTATGCCTTTTGTCTTGCTCAACGCAAGCCAAAAAGCTTCACTCCGGGCGGAGCCATTTTTCCGGCTGAGGAAATCAAAGATTTCCACGCCGGCTATCGACAGTTACGCCTTTTGTCTTGCTCAACGCAAGCCAAAAAGCTTCACTCCGGGCGGAGCCATTTTTATTACCACCATGCTGTAAAAGTATGATTAAATAGATAATATGAAACACTTAAGTTTGGATGATATAAAAATTCCAAAACCGGACTTTACAGATTCAAAACTACCCAAAACCCAGATAGTTGCAAACTGGCTTATTGAGTGGACAAAGCATCTTCTAGAGCACGGCATGGCTGATTTTGGAGATTTCATTCCTTCAAAAGAAATGCTTGCTAGGTATCTGAATGTATCAAGTGCAACTATTCAAAACTCTATAAGAATTGTAAAAAACCTTGGATTTTTTTGCTCAAAACAGTCTTTAGGGACTTTTATTCAGGATTTTAATTCCAAAGATATCAACAAAGACGATATCATAAGAGGATCAATTGCTGAATGTAAGATAAAAAAAATAATAATTGATAATAATATAGCCCTTGAATCCCAAATTCCAACCGTAGCAAAACTTTCAAGAATAACAGATATTTCAAAAAACACTATAAGAATGGCTCTTGTGAATCTTTCCCATAAAGGATATCTTGAAAAAATTCAATTAAAAGGAAACAAACACTCCTGGATTTACAAAAAAGAATTCATTTTAACAAAAGAAGAACTCCTGCACGGAATTGAAGAGGAGGACTTTACCTTAACGCATCAATTGATTGATAAAATTAAAGCTTATCTTAAAAAAACCTATAAACCAGGGGACAAAATCCACTCTAACCTTGCTTTTTCAAGAATGTTTGAAGTTAGTATTAAAACAATTAATGATGCAATGAAGGTGTTAAGTTCCAAAAAACTTATCCTTCCAAGAAGAGGACGCTACGGGACAATTTATCTAGGGATTAGTGAAAAAAAAGAGTTTATAACACAGGAAAGAAAAAAACCAGCATTAGCTCAAAACTACAGCTACAGCTGGCAAAAAACCCTGGGACATCTTAAGAAACACATTATTGAAAACTATGAAATTGGAGACAAAATTGCCCCTATAAGAGAACTTGCGCAGATTCTAAATGTTAGTCCCAATACTATTCGAAGAGCATTATCTGATTTATTTATAAACGGATATTTGGTTTCCAAAAGAGGAAAGCAAGGAGGGATTTTTATAATCGAAAAACCCGAAGTCGAAACAGATTCCTATCGCTGGCTGGCACTTAACCCTAAGGCAATTGAGTTTAATAATTAGCATTGAAATTTTTTTTATTATATAATTAAGAATATAAAATTTGGGAGTAAAGTAATGAGTGCGGATTATATTAAAAAAGGAAAGGCATTTAAATTCGGGGATAATATCTCAACTGACCACATTGCACCAGGGCGCCTTTTTCACTTAAGGAATGATTTGGTTGAATTTTCAAAACACGTATTGGAAGATGCAGATATTAATTTTGCAAAAAATGTCCAAAAAGGAGACTTCGTTGTAGCAGGCTCTAACTTCGGTTTAGGTTCAAGTAGAGAACATGCTCCTCAAATTATTAAAATTGCAGGAGTCGGCGCGGTTATTGCAAAATCATTTGCTCGAATTTTCTATAGAAATGCAATTAACATAGGGCTTTTAGCTATTGAATGTGATACAGATAAAATTGATAATGGTGATGAGCTTGTTGTTGATATTAAAAACGGAATTATAAAAGACTTAACCAAAAATATTGAACTTAAAATTACACCCCTGCCGGAAGTTATGATAAAACTGCTGGAGGATAACGGGCTGGTTTTACACTTAAACAAACACGGGGATTTTAAACTTGCATAATATTACTTTAATTAAAGGGGACGGAATTGGTCCTGAAATTAGTTCAGCGGTTGTTGATATAATAGATTCAACTAAACTTAAAATCAATTGGGATGAGTGTTTAGCAGGGCTAAATGCGATTGAAAAATTCGATTGTGCACTTCCTAAAGAAACTATAAACTCTATTGAAAAAAACAAAGTTGTTTTGAAGGCTCCTGTTACAACGCCAATTGGCAAAGGTTTTCGCTCGATTAATGTTGAAATTAGAAAACGTTTTAATTTATACGCTAATATCCGCCCTTCAAAAAACTGCCCCGGGATTAAAACTGCTTTTAATAATGTCGATTTAGTTGTAATAAGAGAAAACACAGAAGATATATACGCAGGAATTGAACATAGAATTGACGATAATACAATTCACGGTATAAAATTGACTACCAAAGAGGCTTCATTAAAAATTGCTAAAGCTGCCTTTGAGTACGCACTTAAAAACAACCGCAGCGAGGTTTGCGCTGTAACTAAAGCAAATATATCAAAACTGGCTGATGGTTTGTTTCTTGATTGCTATAGAGAAGTTTCAAAAGAATATGCAGCAATTAAAAAAAGAGAAATCCTTGTTGATAATCTTTGTATGCAATTAGTTCAAAACCCTTCCCAATTTGATGTTTTAGTTATGCCTAATTTATATGGTGATATTGTTTCAGACCTTTGCGCCGGATTAATTGGAGGATTGGGTGTAGCAAAAAGCGCTAATATTGGGGATAATTGCGCGATGTTTGAAGCTGTTCACGGTTCTGCTTTAGATATTGCAAATAAAGGAATTGCAAATCCCACAGGGCTTTTGTCAAGTGCAATCATGATGCTTGATTATCTTGGGGAAGGTGATTGTGCCAAAAAAATAGAACTTGCTTTATTTGAAGTCTTAAAAGAAGGCAAAACCTTGACTCCTGATTTAGGAGGAAGTTCAACAACTAAAGAATTTAGAGATGAAATCATTAAAAAAATAGCTGTAGTATAAAAAGGAGAGAAAAAAATGAGTAAATGGATTTGTTCAGTTTGTGGATACACTGTTGAAGCTGATAAAGCGCCTGAAAAATGCCCTCAATGCGGAGCTCTTAAGTTCAATGAAGGTGGTGTAAATACAGGTTTTGCTTGTGTTCATAAGATTGGCGAGGGAAAAGAAGTGGATGCAATTGTTCTTCAAGGGCTTAAAGACCACTTTCAAGGTGAATGCACAGAAGTTGGAATGTATCTTGCAATGAGCAGAGCTGCGGACAGAGAAGGGTATCCTGAAGCAGCGCAAACATACAAAAGAATAGCGTATGAAGAAGCAGAACATGCAGCAAAATTTGCTGAACTACTTGGTGAAGTAGTAAGTGAGAGCACCAAAGAAAACCTCCAAGCAAGAGTTGATGCTGAAACAGGTGCCTGTGCTGCCAAACTTGAAATTGCAGCACGTGCCAAATCACTAGGACTAGATGCAATCCATGACACAGTCCATGAAATGGCAAAAGATGAAGCCCGCCATGGAGCAGCATTCAAAGGACTACTAGACAGACTATTTAAATAAGACCAAACAAATAACAATAATAAAAAAGGGAGGGGGTCAAGATTGATTTTTTTCCTTTTTTTTTGATTTCCTACTACACTACAACAAAAAACCAACGACAAAAGCAAAATAAAAGGGAAAATACGAGCACCAAAAAACATCCCTCTACCCTACAGCGCCCTAATTTCCTTAGCTTTGCACGTCAGGGGAAAGCTTAGGAAATGGAAGTACTCCTGGGGTGCGCCCTAATTTCCTTGGCTTTGCACGACAGGGCAAAGCTTAGGAAAGCACCACCAGAACAACACAAGCATCAAAAAGTATGAAAGAGCTAAAAACCCCAAAGCACCACAACCAAAAGAACGCACGAAAGCTGCAATGAAACTTTTTTAACTTACACTAAACAAGGAAAAAAAGAAACTATCGATATATGTGAAACCGATACTGATACACTATAAGTCTGAACTACAAAGAAAAAC